>NZ_BAUA01000192.1 GCF_000710915.1 Nocardia brasiliensis IFM 10847 | reverse complement strand
TGGCTTGGAAGCGGGCGTAGGCGAGGGAGTCGAGGGGGAGGTCGGCCCAGGCGGCTAGGACGAAGGTGAGGGTGCCGCCGTGGGTGACGATGATTTGATGAGTGTGGTCGTGTTGCAGGATCGAATGCATTGCGGCGTAGACGCGTTCGCCGAAGGTGTGCATGGTTTCGGCTCCGGGGATGCCTTCGTCGTGGTGTAGGCGGGGACCGGTGGCGGGTGGCGGGATGAAGCGTTCGCGGAGCCAGGATTGGGGTTTTCCTTCGGCTTCGCCGTAAGACTTCTCGCGCAGTCGCTGGTCGAGTACCGTTGGCACGGAGAAGGATTCGCCGATTGCGTCGGCGACCTGGGTGCAGCGCCTCAGGTCGGAGGAGAACAGTTCCGGGGCAACGTCTTCGGGGATCTGCTGGCGTAGCGCTCGCGCGATCGACTGTGCCGCTTGGCTTCCCGCCTCGGTGAGCGGGGAGTCGAACCAGCCGCCGACCACACCGTCGAGGTGATGCCGGGACTCGGGGTGCTGCACGACGTAGACGGTCCGCATCGGATCAAAGGTACTCGGAAACATCTGGTCAGCTGCTCACCAGGTAATGGTGGCGGCATCCGCCGTGAGCCCACCGAGGATTACCTGGTGATCGAGGGACCTGCCCGGAATCATGCGAGGACCGCGACGGCCTCCACCTCCACGAGGTGTTCTGGGATGTCCAAGGCGGCGACACCGATCAGCGTGCCGGGCGGCGCGGGGGTGCCGCCGAGTTTCGCGGCCGCGCGGGTGACGCCTTCGAGGAACTGGGGCATTTTCGCCGGCGTCCAGTCCACAACGTAGACAGTCAGTTTGGCGATATCGGCGAAGCCGGCGCCGACTCCGGCGAGCGCGGTGGCCACGTTGAGGTAGCACCGTTCGACCTGGGCGGCGAGGTCCCCCGCGCCGACTGTCGTGCCGTCGGCGTCCCAGGCCACCTGCCCGGCGAGGAAGATCAGCTTCGATCCGGTCGCGATCGACACGTGGTGGTAGGCGTCGACGGCAGGGAGGCCGCCGGGGTTCACCAGGGTGATGGTCATGCTCGATACCTCTCGTGGTCTCTTGTGGTTACTCGGAAACCGTAGGAGAGTGTCGTCCGACGTGGAAGAACGCACTTTTCGGTGACTGGAGAACCTGATGGTGACCAAGCAGTACAGCGGGCCGGACGCGGCGGATCTGCGGCGCGCGGATTCGCTGGCCCGCGAGATCTTCTCCGATGTGGCGAACAAGTGGGCGCTGCTGATCATCGAGGCGGTGGGTGAGGGCACGCTCCGTTTCAGCGAGTTGCGCAACGAGGTCGAGGGCATCAGCCACAAGATGCTCACCCAGAATCTGCGCATGCTCGAGCGCAACGGACTGCTCGCGCGCCGCGTCTATCCGACGGTGCCGCCGCGGGTCGAATACACCCTCACCGCACCGGGCCAGGACCTACGCGAAACGGTGCACCGCATGTGCGACTGGACCCAGAAACACCTGTCCCACATCGAATCCGCCCGCCGAACCTTCGACGCCTGAGCACACTTGGGCCATGAGAGCGCCCCGCGCCTATCCGACGCCCGAGCAGGCCCCCGGTAAGCGAGAACGCGGTCAACGACTGAGCGAGTCCCGGAGCCTCATTCGCTGACCGGGCACTATCCCCCTGAGCGGCCGCCGCCCGAGAGCGCCCTCGCGCAATCAAGTCCAGAGCAAGCCCGGCTTCCTGAGCACGCCGCCCGCAGGCAAGGCCCGAGCAAGCCCGCGCCCTGGGAACGCCTTCGCTTACCGAGCGCACCCTCGCCTTCCGAGCCGGAACTTCACCCCGGCCCCGCGCTCAGCGCGTGGAGTCGACCTGACTGTCGCGCAACGCCGCGGACAGCTCCGGGCTCAGGGCGAGGGCGGGCAGGGAGTCGACGATCAATTCGACGAGCTGCTCTCGGGAGACGGGTTTGTCGCTCATCCAGGTGAGAATCGTTTCTTCTACGAACGCGATCCAGCCGCGGACGGCGAGGGCCAGGCGGGGGCGATCGGGGTCGTCGAGCGGGATCGGGATTTCGGTGAGCACGATTTCGGCGATGGCGGAACGGGATTCGTTGACGTAGGTCATCACGCCGGGGTTGTAGCTGGAGGGTCCGCGCAGGATGGCGTGGTAGGCGGCGCGGTTTTCTTCGACGTAGTCGACGTAGCGTTCGACGGAGTCGCGCAGCATGTCGAACAGGCCGAGGCTGCGGTCGGGCGCGGTGGCGGTGAGAAATTCGGCGCTGACCTGCCGGGCGATGGCCTCGTGGAATTCGTTCTTCGAGGTGAAGTAGTGGAACAGCAGGCCGCGGGAGATGCCGGCCTGCTTGGCGATGTCGTCGACGGAGATGTCTTCGAGCGCTCGTTCGGCAAGCATTTCGGCGCCCAGGGTGATCAGTTGCAGTCGGCGCTCGTCCGGACTGAGCCGGACGCGCTTGGTCTCTCCTGAACTACTGGAACTCACATCGACATCCTACTGAACGTGATTCAATACTGTTGACTGCTGCTCAATAAGCATCTACGCTCGGTTACATGAGTCGCAAGGTTACAGACAAAGCTGTCGGCGACCGGTCCGTCCGCCGAGTCAAGACGATCATCATCGGCAGCGGGTTCTCGGGCCTCGGTCTAGCGATCCGGCTGAGTCAGCAGGGCAGCAACGACTACCTGGTGCTGGAGCGCGGCCACGATGTGGGCGGCACCTGGCGGGACAACACCTACCCGGGCGCGGCCTGCGACGTCCCCTCGCACCTGTACTCGTATTCCTTCGCGCTGAACCCGGATTGGTCGCGCTCTTTTTCCCGGCAGGGCGAAATCCAGCAGTACATCCGGGGTGTCGCGGAAAAGTACGACGTACTGGACAAGCACATCTTCGACTGCGACGTAACCAGCGCGCGCTGGAACAACGACGACGCGCAGTGGGAGATCGAATCTTCGCAGGGCCGCTTCGTGGCCGACACCGTGGTCTCCGCGATCGGCGCGCTGTGTGAACCCGCGCTGCCGGATATCAAGGGCATCAACGACTTCCAGGGCGAGGTCTGCCACTCCGCGCGGTGGAACCACGAGCTCGACCTGACCGGCAAGCGGGTCGCGATTATCGGCACCGGCGCCTCGTCGATCCAGATCGTCCCGGAGATCGCGCCGAAGGTCGCGCACCTGGACGTCTACCAGCGCACGGCCCCGTGGCTGCTCCCCCGCATGGACCGCCCGTACACCAAGATCGAGCGACTGGCCTTCAAACACGTGCCCGGCTTCCAGCGCCTGTCCAGGGCCGCGATCTACGCCGCTCGCGAGACCCAGGTCGTCGGCCTGGCGAAGTTCCCCGCGCTGATGCAGGCGTTCGAGCTGATCGCCAGGGCCAAGCTGCAGTACGAGGTGCGCGATCCGCAATTGCGCGCCAAGGTCACCCCGAACTTCCGGATCGGCTGCAAGCGCATGCTGATCTCGAACAACTACTACCCCGCGCTGAGCAGGGACAACGTGGATGTGGTGACCGACGGCATCGCCGAGGTCCGCGCCAACTCGATCGTCACCGAGGACGGCACCGAGCGCGAGATCGACGTCCTGATCGTGGCGACCGGCTTCCACGTCACCGACTCCCCCGCGTTCAACACCATCGTCGGCCGGGACGGTCGCACGCTCAGCGAGGTGTACGACGAGGTCGGCCAGCAGGGCTACAAGGGCGCGGCCACCGCGAACTTCCCGAACATGTTCACCCTGCTCGGCCCCAATGTCGGTCTCGGCCACACCTCGATGGTGTTCATGATCGAGTCGCAGCTCAACTACGTCGCCGACGCGCTGGCCACGATCGACCGGCTGAAGTTGCGCACGGTCGAGGTCCGCCGCGACGCCCAGCAGGAATACAACGTCGATCTGCAGAAGAAGCTCAGCAAGAGCGTCTGGCTCAACGGCGGCTGCGCCAGCTGGTACCTGGACAAGCACGGCAACAACACCACGCTGTGGCCGGATTTCACCTTTGAATTCCGTAGGCTGACCCGCAATTTCGACCTGTCCGCCTATGAAACGACCTCCGCCCGAGCCGATCTGAAAGTGGGAGCTGCACAGTGAATGAGCGAAGCGAACGAACCGTGTGCCAGCGCGCCTTGCGCACCGCGGAACCGAGCGCCAGCGAGGTGCAGCGGTGAGCAATGACGCTTACTTCCGAGGCAAAGTCTGTGTGATCACCGGTGCCGGTTCCGGCATCGGACGCGCACTCGCCGAGAATCTCGCCAAGCGCGGCGCCAAGCTCGCGCTCTCCGATATCGACACCGATGGTCTCGCCGAGACCGTGGCCCGCTGCGAGAAGCTGGGCGCCGAGGTGAAATCCGATCGGATCAACGTCGCCGAGCGCGAAGCGGTCCTGCTCTACGCCGACGCCGTGAAGGCGCATTTCGGTGTGGTGCACCAGGTTTACAACAACGCGGGCATCGCCTACCACGGTGACGTGGTCAAGACCGAGTTCAAGGACTTCGACCGGGTCATGGACGTCGATTTCTGGGGCGTCGTGAACGGCACCAAGGCATTCCTGCCGTTCCTGATCGAGTCCGGTGACGGCCATGTCGTGAACGTGTCCAGCCTGTTCGGTCTGATCGCGGTGCCCGGCCAAAGTGCCTACAACTCGGCGAAATTCGCGGTGCGCGGCTTCACCGAGGCGCTGCGCCAGGAGATGCTGGTCGGCAGGCAGCCGGTCAAGGTCACCTGTGTGCATCCCGGCGGCATCAAGACCGCGGTCGCGCGCAACGCCGGCTACGCCGAGGGCATCGATGGCAAGCAGGCCGCCTCGCTGTTCGATTCGAAGATGGCCATCCACACCCCGGAGATGGCCGCGCAGACCATCACCGAGGGCGTGCGCAAGGGCCACGGCCGGGTGCTGATCGGCTTCGAGGCCAAGTTGCTCGACCTGTTCGTGCGCGTCACCGCGTCCGGCTATCAGCGCCTCGCGACCGTCGTAAACCGCCAGATCCTACCCTGATTCGAGAATCACCCATGCGGGATGTCAACCTTCCGCTGCCCGTCGCACGGACGCTGCTGTGGCCCATTTTTCGTGTCTCGATGAATGTCCGGACACCGTGGCCACTGCAGCGTCTGCTGCTGGATGCGGGCGCGAAAGCCCAACTGGTGCCCGCGGGCACCACCGTGCATCGGCTGCGCCTGGGCGGCCGTCCGGCCGAAAAGCTCACGGCCACCGCGAATCCCACGGGTGCGGTGCTCTATCTGCACGGCGGCGGCTACACCATCGGCTCGCCGGCCACGCACCGCTCCCTCGCCGCCCGGCTCGCACATGAAACCGGTTGCGCCGTCTACGTTCTCGACTACCGCCTGGCACCCGAGCATCCGTTCCCGGCCGCGCTCGACGACGCCGAGGCCGCGTTCCTGGAGCTTGTGCAGAGCGCGGGCTATCGCCCGGACGAGATCGCGCTGTCCGGCGATTCGGCCGGTGGCGGCCTGTCGATGGCGACCGCGCAGCGTTTGATCGCGCGCCACGGGCACGCCCCGGCCGCGCTGGGACTGATCGCGCCGTGGACCGACCCCAACCAGATTCCCGAGCGCGCCGCCGACCTGGTGATCAACCGCCCGTGGTCGCGCGCCTGTGCGGCCGCCTACCTCGGCGACGGCGATGCGAGTGATCCGGGTTACGCCCCGCTCACCGGCGAATTGACCGGTCTGCCGCCGACCTACGTGCAGGTCGACGTCAGCGAGCTGCTGCACCCGCAATGCGTGGATCTGGTGGCCGCCTTGCAGACCGCGGGCGTGTCGGTCCGGTACACCGAAACCCGGAATCTCTGGCATGTCGCCCAGTTGCAGGCGGGGCTGGTCGCACCGGCCGCCGCGGTGCTCAGCGAGCTGGCCGAGTTCCTGCGCGAAGCGATTCAACCTGCCGCACTGCGCGATTTAGGATAGCCACGAAGCGGATCCGCGCCGGGCAGTCACGCACGGGTCCGTTTCTGGTGGTCGACCTCACGGCCCTGACCAAGGTGTCGTAGATTACTGACGAGTAAACCCACGTGGAAGGGCACTGATGCGAGAGTTCGAAGTCCCGGCTTCCTACACCATCCCGGAAGACGCGAACAATTCCGACAACGTCTTCCGTCATGCCGAGCAGTCACCCGACGCGGTGCTGTTCAACAAGCCGGACGGCAACGGCGGCTGGCTGGATGTGCGGGCCGCGGAGTTCGCGACCGAGGTCACCGGTGTCGCCAAGGGCCTGATCGCCTCGGGCATCGAACTCGGCGACCGCGTCGCCATCATGGCGCCCACCCGCTACGAGTGGGCACTGCTGGACTTCGCCATCTGGGCCGTCGGCGGCTGCACCGTCGCGATCTACGACAGCTCCGCGGCCGAGCAGGCCAAGTGGATCCTGCAGGACTCGGCCACCAAGCTGCTGATCGTCGACAGTGACAAGCACCGCGCCACCATCGACGAGATCGAGGCGGGTTCGCTGCCCGATCTGAAGGAAACCCTGCAGATCGACAAGGGCGCGGTCGACGAGCTCACCAGCCGCGGCACCGACCTGGACGACCAGGTGGTGCACGACCGGCGCAAGCAGGTCAACGCGAACTCCCCCGCCACCCTGATCTACACCTCCGGCACCACCGGGCGACCCAAGGGCGTCATGCTCTCGCACGCCAACCTGTACGCCGAATCCCGGTCCGACCGGATCGCGCTCGCCAAGTTCATCCAGCCGGGCAAGAAGACGCTGATGTTCCTGCCGTTGGCGCACGTGTTCGCGCGGGCCGTCGCGCTGGTCGCGTTCGACGCCAAGGTGATCGTCGCGCACACCTCCGACTGGTCCACCCTGGTCGACCAGTTCGGCAGCTACAAACCGCACTTCATCCTCTCGGTGCCGCGCGTGTTCGAGAAGGTGTTCAACGGCGCCAAGCAGAAGGCGCACGACGGCGGCAAGGGCAAGATCTTCGACGCGGCCGCCGAGACCGCCATCGCCTACAGCGAGGCGCTCGACAACGGCGGCGCCGGTCTGGTGCTCAAGCTCAAGCACGCGCTGTTCGACAAGCTCGTCTACAGCAAGCTGCGGGTCGCGCTCGGCGGCCAGTGCGACGCGGCGGTCTCCGGCGGCGGTCCGCTCGGCGCGCGCCTGGGCCACTTCTTCCGCGGCGTCGGGGTCACCATCTACGAGGGCTACGGGCTCACCGAGACCACCGCGGCCGTCACCGTGAACACCCCCGAGAAGATCCGGGTCGGCACGGTGGGCAGGCCGATCGAGGGCCACAGCGCCAAGATCGCCGAGGACGGCGAGCTGCTGCTGCGCGGCTCGGTCGTGTTCGACGGGTACTGGGGCAACGCCGAGGCCACCGAGGACGCCTTCGTGGACGGCTGGTTCAAGACCGGCGACCTCGGCGCCATCGACGCGGACGGCTTCATCACGATCACCGGCCGCAAGAAGGAACTCATCGTCACCGCGGGCGGCAAGAACGTCTCCCCCGCGCTGCTCGAGGATTCGTTGCGGGCGCACCCGCTGATCAGCCAGGTGATGGTGGTCGGTGACGGCCAGCCGTTCATCGGCGCGCTGATCACCCTCGACCCCGAGGCGCTGCCGGGCTGGCAGAAGAACCACAACGTGCCCGCGGACACCCCGATCGAAAAGCTCATCGAGAACCAGGAACTGGTCGGCGAGATCGACGCGGCGGTGGCCGAGACCAACAAGAAGGTCTCCCACGCCGAGCAGATCAAGAAGATCCGCATCCTGCCGGTGGACTGGACCCAGGAGACGGGCGAGCTGACCCCGAAGATGTCGCTCAAGCGAGCCGTCGTGATGAAGCAGTACGCGGACGACGTCGCGAAGATCTACAACTAGCAGGCTGCTCCGCACAGGCGGGCCCGGTACGCCGGGCCCGCTTTGCTGTGTCCGGGGCCAGGCGTCAGCGAATGGTCATATTCTGCGGCCTGCCCGGCAGTACGCTCGGATTCATGGCCGATCTGCGACTGCGAGTGCTGGCTGGGATCGTCTCGGCGGGTGCGGCGCTAGGTGTCGCGGAACTGCTCGCGGCCTTTTTCGAGGCGCAGAGCGCCCCGCTCGCGGCCCTCGGTGGGACCGTCGTCGATCACACGCCCGACGGTTTGCGGGAGTGGGCGATCGACACCTTCGGCACCGATGACAAGACGGTGCTGTACCTCTGCATGGGTGTGGTCGCGGTGCTGGTCGCCGGGCTCGCGGGCGCACTCGAACGGACCGCGCGCCCAGTGGGTTCGGCGCTGCTGGCGGTCTTCGGTGTGCTGGCCGCGGTCGCCGCCGTCGCGCGCACCAGTGCGTCCGGTGCGTTGCCGACCATCGTCGGAGTCGCGGTCGGCATCTATGCGCTGCGCCTGCTGACGGAGCGGATCGAGACCGCCGCCTCCGCCCGGCAGGCGAGCGAAACACCCAGCGCCGCAAGCAGACCCATCACCTCGCCACCCAGCGCACCGGTCGAGCCGTCGGGTACGGCAGCCCCGGAACGCCGCCGGTTGCTGCAAGGCCTGGCGCTCGTCGGCGGATTGGCCGTGGTCACCGGCGTCGGCGGGCGGCTGCTCGGCACGGGACGCCGCGACGTGTCCGGCGAGCGGGCGGCGGTCGAACTACCGCAGCCGAGCGCGCCGGAGGCGCCGGTCGCACCCGGCGCAGATCTGCGGGTGCCCGGGCTGACCCCGTATCTCACCTCGAACAGCGACTTCTATCGCATCGACACCGCGTTGATCGTGCCGCAGGTGTCCAAGGACGACTGGTCGCTGCGCATCCACGGGATGGTGGACCGCGAAATCCGGCTCACCTGGGCCGATTTGGCGAACCGTCCCGCAGTGGAGCGCATGGTGACACTGGCGTGCGTGTCGAACCCGGTCGGTGGCGACCTGATCGGCAACGCGCGCTGGCTCGGCTACCGGCTGGACGAACTATTGGCCGAGGCGGGCCCGCATCCGGACGCGGACATGGTGCTCTCGCACAGCACCGACGGCTGGACCGCGGGCACCCCGCTGTCGGTGCTCACCGACGGCCGCGACGCGTTGCTCGCAGTCGGCATGAACGGCGAACCGCTGCCCGTAGTGCACGGTTATCCCGCGCGGCTGGTGGTGCCCGGCCTCTACGGTTATGTCTCCGCCACCAAATGGGTCACCGAACTGGAGGTCACCCGTTTCGACCGCGCCACCGCCTACTGGACCCGCCGCGGCTGGTCGGCGCTCGGCCCGATCAAGACCGGCACCCGGATCGACACGCCGCGCCCGCGCAGCCGAATCAAGCAGGGCCGCATCGCCGTTGCCGGTGTCGCCTGGGCCCAGCATCGCGGCATCCGCGGCGTCGAAGTCCAAATCGACAACGGCCCTTGGCAACCCGCCCGCCTCGCCGAGGAGCAGTCCATCGACACCTGGCGCCAGTGGGTCTACGACTGGGACGCCACCCCCGGCACCCACACCCTGCGCGCCCGCGCCACCGACGCCACCGGCGAGATCCAGACCGCCGAGCGCCGCGACGTCGTCCCCGACGGCGCCACCGGCCATCCCACCGTCACCCTCCAGGTGAACTGAACCCGGCGCTAGGATTCACGGTAGCGGCGTACTTACGGTCGCCCTGCCACCTCAAGGAGCGCGCGTGTCTGCAATCTTCGACTGGGCGAGGCCCGACAATTTGCAGCCGGAACCGATCACCGTCAAGATCTGGCGCGAACTCCCCGAAGATTTCTGCCGCCGAGTCGAGATCGTGAACGGCGAGGCGGTCCGAGCCGAATCGCCGACGAGAGCCCACCAGGCGGCGGCTCGACGTCTGACGAACTTGCTGGAGGCATCTGCGAGAAGGCACGTACGCCTGCACCAGGATGGATGCCTGGAGGCGAATCTCGATTTCGACGTCGTACTGTGGGAATTTCCTCGGGCGACGATCCGCCGTCCTGATGCCGCATTGTTCGACTGCGCCCCCGAGGAGTTGCGTCCGCTGCCAGCTTCGCTGGTCAAGCTGATTGTCGAAGTGGTCTCGCCGGGGACCGAGAAGGTAGACATCGCGGAGAAGAAGGCCGAGTACGCGCTGGCAGGTATCCCGTGGTACTGGATTGTGTGGATCGACGACAATCGTGTGACGCGCATCGAAACCTACGTCCTCGACCACGTATTCGGCCAATACAAGCCGCACCGCGAATTGGAGCACGGCGATCCAGCGATATTCGATATGCCGATTCGAATAAAGATCGACTGGGACGAACTCGATCAATTGATCCCATAAAATCCTTTGCCCCGCAAGGGCACTCGCTTGCGGGGCACGAGTGTTCAGGCGAGCGAATCGGCTTTACGGGGTTCAGCCTGGGGTGCGGACGCGGCGCTGCGGCCGTGGCGGACGAAGAGGGCGGAAGCCACGAAGCCGATCAGCAGGATGCCGGCGGGGAGCAGGATGGATTGGCTCAGCGCGGTGCTGAAGCCGTCCTTGACGAACTCCGGGATGGGCCCCTGGCCCGCTCCGCCCTCGCCGACCTGGCCGCCGCCGAGGCCCTGCGCGGACATGCGGGCGGCGATGAGGGCGCTGATCGCCGCGCTGCCGAGCACCGATCCGACCTGCCGGGTGGTGTTGTAGACACCGGCGCCCGCACCGGCCAGCTGGACCGGCAGGTTGTGCGTGGCGGTCGAGGCCAGCGGCGCCCAGATGCAGGAGTTCGCGAAACCGGCGAACACCGCCGACACCACGATCCAAGTCAGCGACGAGTCCGGCTTCATCAGCGCGGCGAACCAGAACACCGACACCGAGTAGAGCGCGAACCCCAAGGCGGGCACGATCCGCGGATGCAACCGGTCGGCGAATTTGCCGACGAACGGCGCGCAGACGCCGGTGACGATCGCCATCGGCGCGAACACCAGCGCAGACTCGGTGGGCGAAAGCTCGCGCACCGCTTGCAGATAGAAGTACCCGGGCACCATGAACGCGGTGACCGTCGCGCCCATCGCCGCGATGGCGATATTGGACAGCGAGAAGTTGCGATCACGGAACAGGCTCAACGGCAGCAGCGGCTCACCGCGGCTGCGCGACTGGTTCACCAGGAACACGGCGAGCACCGCGAGACCGGCGGCGATCATCAGCCAGATGCGCAGCGACCAGTCGTAGGTGTTGCCCTCCTGGATGCCGAAGACCAGCAGGAACAGTCCGACACCGCTGAGCAGCACACCGGGGATGTCGAACTTGTGCTCGTGCGTCGGCAGCGCGGGCACCAGCCACATCGCCAACGCGAAGGCGAGCACGCCGATCGGGATGTTGACGAAGAAGATCCACTCCCAGCCGAGCCCGTCCACGAGCACGCCGCCGAGAATCGGCCCGACCAGCGTCGCGAGTCCGGCCACCCCGCCCCACAGGCCCATGGCGGCGCCGCGCTTGTCCGGCGGGAAGGTCCGGGTGATCACCGCCATGGTCTGCGGCGTCATCAGCGCGGCGCCGAGCCCCTGCACCGCCCGCGCGGCGATCAGCATCTCGATGCTGCCGGACAGTCCGCACCAGGCCGAGGCGACGGTGAAGATCGCGAGGCCGAAAAGATAGATGTTCTTGGGGCCGAAGCGATCACCGAGCCGGCCGGTGACCAGCAGCGGCACCGCGTAGGCGAGCAGGTAGGCGCTGGTCACCCAGATCACCTTCGAGATGTCGGCGTGCAGATCGGTCATGATCGCCGGGTTGGCGACCGCGACGATCGTCATGTCCAGCAGGATCATGAAGAAGCCGACGACCAGCGCGGTCAGCGCCAGCCACGGATTGCGTCGAGTGGTCATGGGATTCGAAGTTCCTGTCGTGCGAGGCTCCCGATCGGGCGGGAACCGGAGTTCGGTGCGGCCCGCGGCCGGTATCAAGGCGGTGGCGTACCGACCGCGCCGCGCCGCGCCGCAGGCACTTCGGCCTCGGCGCCGGACGACCAGATGTAGTGGTGCTCGTGGTCGGCCTCGCGCGCGCCGGTATGCGCGTCGAAGGTCTCCCATTCCATTGCGCCACTTGCCAATTCGTCGAGAAAGCGGTTCACCCAATCGATCTCGGCGCCGAGCATGGCGTGCAGATACGGCAGGGTGACGGTGTAGCGGCGGGGCACGCGGCGTTCGTCGGCCCAGGTGATCATCGTCGCGATATCGGCGCGATCGGCCTCCAGATGTCCGACCCGCTCGCGCAGCAGCGCGAGCACGTCGTCCTTGGGCAGATTGTGCGCCTCGGCCAGCGCGACCGGGAACATCGGATACTCCGGCGCCGGGTACCGCACGATCTCGGCGATCCTGGCGCGCAAGGCCGTTCGGCCGCCCTCGGTGATCCGGTAGGTGGTGCGTTCGGGCCGGTTGCCCTCCCGGTCGACGCCTTCGGACTGCACCATGTGCTGCTCGGCCAGCCGCGCCACCGTGTGATACAGCGAGCCGGGCCGCACCTTGACCAGCACGTCTTCCCGGCGCGCGATCAGCAGCTGATACATCTCGTACGGATGCATGGGCCGCTCCTCGAGCAGCGCCAGCACGGCGATCCCCAGCGGCGTCACCGCCGGACGCGCCTGCTGCCCCATGTCCTTCGCCTTCCCCGTCGAACGCTCACGGCGTCACCGCCGGAACCGAGGGCGCTATGCCCCGTTTCGTATATTCCACTCGGAATATACGGCGCGGAACATGGCGACCGCAAGGCGCGCGGTACGGCGAAATAGGTGATCGCAGGCACAACCGACCCGCACCGAGGCGCGAATCGGCAGCTCAGCGCGGTGCGCGACAGATCAGTTCGCGGAGCGCAAGCTCAGATCGGTGGCGGCGGGCAACGCACCGGTCCGGCGCAACCGGCCGGTCCCCGGCGTGCTCACCCAGACGACGAAGGCGAGCAAGCCGTCCAGGACCATGGCCAGCACCGCCACCAGCAGCGCGCCCACCAGGACACGGTCGTAGCGGTACAGGCTGATGCCGTCGAAGATGTAGCGGCCGAGCCCGCCGAGGTTGACATAGGCCGCGATGGTCGCGGTGGCGACCACCTGCAACGTCGCGCCGCGCAGGCCGGTGAGCAGGATGGGCAGCGCGTTGGGCACCTCGACCCGGAACAGGATCTGGCGCTCGGTCATGCCCATCGCCCGGGACGCGTCCACCACGTCGGCGGGCACGTTGGCGATGCCCGCGTAGGCGCCGGCCAGCAGCGGCGGAATGCCCACGGTGATCAGGGCGAGCAGCGGTGGGATCAGGCCGAGGCCGAGCAGCAGCACCAGAAAGGTGAGCAGACCCAGGGTCGGCAGCGCGCGCATGGCGTTGGCGAAGCCGACGAGCAGCGCGGAGCCGCGGCCGGTGTGCCCGATCACCAGGCCGAGCGGAAGCGCGATCGCCGCGGACAACGCGATGGTGAGGAAGCTGTACCAGAGGTGTTGCGCGATACGGGTTTCGATGGCCGCGGGGCCACTCCAGTTCGCACCGTCGGTGAAGTAGTGCCACGCGTCGAGGAAAAGGTTCACGAGGCTGCGCCTTTCGCCGTCACGAGCGCCGGCCTTTCGCCTGCGCGGTCCGGACGTCGGTCCGCACCCACGGCGTCGACCAGCGGCCGAGCACGTAGATCAGGCGGTCGAAGATCAAGGCCAGCGCCAGGATCACGATGATGCCCGCGACGATCTCGTCGGGGTAATCACGCTGGTAGCCCTGCGTGAACAGTTTGCCGACGCCGCCGACGCCGATCAGCGCGCCCACCGACACCATCGCGATATTGGTCACCACGACGACCCGCAGGCTGGACACGAAAACCGGGATGGCCAACGGCATGTCGACGGTCAGCGTGCGCCGCAGCGAACTGAACCCGACCGCGTCGGCGGCGTCGACCACGTCGGCGGGCACCGAATCCAGCGCCGCAGGCACGGCGATCACGAGCAGCGCGGTCGAGTACATGGTCAGTGCGATGATCACGTTCAACGGGTCGATCGTGGAGATCCCGACCAGCGGCGGGATGATCACGAACAGCGCCAGCGACGGAATCGTGTACGCCAGGCTGGCCACGGTCACCGTCACCCGGCGCAGCCAGGTCACCCGACGCACCAACGCGCCCAACGGAATCGCGATCACCAGGCCGAGCAGCAGAGGCACCAGCGCCAAGTACAGGTGAGTCTTGGTGAACCCCCAGATCTCGGCGAAGTTGTCGATCAGGTATCGCACGCAGGCCTCCCGCGGGTCACCGCGCTTCTTCCTGTTCGAAGAAGTGCCGGTTACGTTCGGCGTCCTCGGTGGCGCGCTGGCCGGCCAGCTGTTGCAGCACCTCGGTGGCGAGCACACCGCCGCGCACCGCGCCCGCCTCGTCCACGGCCACCCCGATACCGGAGGGCGAGGAGATCGCGGCGTCCAGCGCCTGGCGCAGGTCGCCGGTCGGCGTGAACAGCGAACCGCCCGCGGATGTGCTGTCCACCAAGGCATGTCCGGCACGCACCGACTCCACCCCGGTGACATCGATCCAGCCCGCGGGCTTGCGCTGCGCGTCGACGATCAGCACCCAGTCCCCGCGATCCAACCGCAGGGCGGGCACCTCCGCGGCGGTCGCCATCCGAACCTCGTGCAGCGGAACCTCTTTCGCCGTGCGGAAGGACAGGCCGCGATAGCCGCGGTCCCGGCCGACGAAATCGGCGACGAAATCGGTGGCGGGCTGGGCGAGTACGTGGTCGGGTGGATCGTACTGTTGCAGCACCCCGCCCCGGCCGAAGACCGCGACCCGGTCGCCGAGGGTGATCGCCTCGTCGATGTCGTGGGTGACGAACACGATGGTCTTCCGCAATTCGGCTTGCAGCCTTTGCATTTCGACCTGTAACTCGGCCCGCACCACCGGATCGACGGCGCTGAACGGCTCGTCCATCAGCAGCACCGGCGGGTCGGCGGCCAGCGCCCGGGCCACCCCGACCCGCTGCTGCTGCCCGCCGGACAGCTGGGCCGGATACCGGCCCGCCAGCGAGCGGTCCAGGCCGACCCGGTCCAGCACCTCCAACGCCGCGGCGCGGGCCGCCTTGCGCGAATCACCGCGCAGCACCGGCACGGTCGCGACGTTGTCCACGACCGTGCGGTGCGGCAGCAGGCCGCCGCTCTGGATCACGTAGCCGATACCGAGCCGGAGCTTTACCGGGTCGACCTGCGAAATATCCTGCCCGGCAATGGTGATCGTGCCCGAACTGGGCGTGATCATCCGGTTGATCATCCGCATCGACGTGGTCTTGCCGCAGCCGGACGGGCCGACGAACACGGTGAACGAACCGGACTCGATCCGCAGATCGAGATCGGTGACGGCGTGCGTGCCGTCCGGATAGGTCTTGCTGATACCGCGGAACTCGATATCGGACAACGTGTTACCTCTTATCCGGCCGGTGTGTTCAGCCCCTGGGCCGCCACCCAGGCCACGGCCGCGGCCTTCGGTTCGGTTTTGGCCGTGCCGGAGACCGCCTCGTTCAGCTTGATCAGCTCCGCGGTGGTCAGCTTCGCCGAGGCGGCGTTCAACGCGGCGAGCGCCTTGTCCGTCTTCTTCGCCGCGTTGAACAGCGGCACCACGTTCTGCGCGGGGAAGTTGTGCTTCGGATCCTCCAGCACCACCAGGTTGTTCTGCGTGATGGCGGGCGAGGTGGTGAAGATGTCGGCGGCGGTCACCTGGCCCTCGACCAGCGCGCGCACGGTCGCGGGGCCACCGCCGTCGGCGATCGGCACGAAGTTGTTCGCGGCGATGTCGAGGTTGTAGTTCTTCTTCAAGCCGGGCAACCCGCCCGCCCGCTCCTGGAATTCCGCGGGCGCACCGAATTTCACCTCGGCCGAGTGCGCGGCCAGATCCGCGATGGAGCGCAGGTTCCAGCGTTCGGCGGTCGCCTTGGTCACGACCACGGCGTCGGAATCCTCACCGGGCGCGGGGGTGCCGACCGCGAGTTCGCTGCCGAGCGCCGCGGTGAGCGCGCTGTTCACGTCCGCGGCGCTGGTCGCGGTGGCGTTCTTGTCCAGGTACTGCAGCAGGTTGCCGTTGTACTCCGGGATCACCGAGATCGCGCACTGGCGCACAGCCGGGACGTAGGCCTCCCGGCTGCCGATGTTGAGTTTGGTGTCGACCTTGAACCCGTTGACGCGCAACACCTCCGCGTAGATTTCCGCGACCGTCTCCGACTCCGGGAAGTTCGCGGAACCGACGACGAGCCCGTCGCCGGCGCAGTCGCCCTTGCTCGCCAATGGATCGGAGTTGCCGCAGGCGGACAGGATCATGGCGACGGCCAACGCGGCGGCGGCGAAGATGAACCGGGTGGCGCGCAGCGCCAGCCGCAGCGCCGACCGACCGTGCCGCGCGGCATCGGGGGTGATCGAGGTGTTCACTGGAGTCCTTCCGGCATGACGAGCAATGCGAGGTCCCGGCGCAACCGAGCCACCGGTACATTCTGGGTGTCCATACTGCCCGCTTCAGGGTGTTCCTGTTGGCTCTGTCGATCTCTCGGAGAGTTGGTGTCGCCGGATGATGCTGGCCGCGTCGCTGCGGATGCTGGCTCGAATAGTGCTCGTCGCGACCGCCGTAACGGCCGTGTCCTGCGGTAACGATGACCAGGGCGCGCGGATCACGGTCGGCGCGGGCGACGCTGTCGAGTCGATGGTGCTCGCCGAAATCTACGCGGGCGCGCTGGCACGCACCGGTGCGCGAACCACGGTCGCCACCGGGTTGGGCGGGCGCGCCGACTATCTGGCCGCGCTCGACGCCGGACGGATCACCCTGCTGGGCGAGCACAGCGGCGCGCTGCTGACTCATCTCGACGCGCACGCCGCCGACCGCACCCCGAAGAACGTGGCCGACGCACTGAGTAAGTCATTGCCCGAGGGGCTGGTGGTCTCCGATATCGCCGACGGCACCGACCTGCGCGCGCGGGTGCTGCTCAGCACGGAGGCGGCCACGCACGACGCCGTGCGGTCCGTGCGCGACCTCGGACCCAGCTGCGGCACCCGTACCGCGGGAGTGGCGCCCGCCGCCGGCCTGCTGACCGCGCCGCCCGCCGCGAACACCGTGACCGGCTGCGCCTTCGCCGCGACGATCCCGTTCCCCGACCTGGCCGCCCTGCGAAAAGCCCTGTTGGACGGGCAGATCCAAGCCGGGCTGCTGCTGGGGCCGCCCGCCGCGGGCGCGGGCTCGACGGACGGGCTGACCATTCTGTCCGACGACGACTACGCCGTGCGCGCCGAGAACGTGCTGCCCCTGTTCCGCAAGGGCACGCTCGACCAGGCGCAGATCAAGAAGCTGAATTACGTTGCGGGTGAACTCACCACCGAAGACCTCGCCGAGCTGATCCGCCGCGTCCGCGACGAGCATCGCGACCCCGGCGCCGTGGCGCGGGCCTGGCTGGACGACCACGCGCTGTGAATTCGTCCGCGCCAGGGCGGTTGCGGATAACGTCTGATCGGTGAGTATCAGGTTCATCGGCGGCTATGTGGCGATCGTGGCGTTGTTGCTCTACGTCTGGTCCACCCTGCCCGACAAGAATCCGCTGTTCGCGGTGGCGCTGCTGGTCGCGCTCTGCGCGATGATCGCGCTGAACCTCTGGATCCGGATCTCCGCGCGCCGCCAAGAGCAGGCGCGCAAGGCGGCACACGCCGACCGGAAACCGGTGCCATCCGGCGAATAGCGCCCGAGCAACTCCTCGGCCACACACAGAAGAACGCCTCGTTCGCCGTTGAACGAGGCGTTCTTTTATCTGTGACAGCTACTGTTACGCAACACCTTCGGCGCGCGCGGCGGCCGCGACGGCCTCGGCGACGGCCGGGGCCACGCGCGGGTCGAGCGGGCTCGGCACGATCTTGTCCGGGCCCAGCTCGTCGGCGACGACGCTGAGGATGGCGTCGGCGGCGGCGATCTTCATGCCCTCGGTGATCCGGCGGGCGCCCGCGTCCAACGCGCCCTTGAAGACACCCGGGAACGCGAGCACGTTGTTGATCTGGTTCGGGAAATCGCTGCGGCCGGTGGCCACGATCGCGGCGTACTTACGCGCGACCTCGGGGTGGATCTCCGGGTCCGGGTTGGACATGGCGAACACGATCGACTCCGGCGCCATCGAGGCGATGAGCTCTTCGGCGATCAGGCCCGCGGACAGACCCAGGAACACGTCGGCGCCGTTGAGCGCTTCGGCGGCGCCGCCGTTGAGACCGCGCGGATTGGTGCGGGTGGCCAGTTCGGCCTTCACCTCGTTGAGATCGGTGCGCTCGCGGCTGACGATGCCCTTCGAGTCGAGCACAGTCACGTCCCGCACACCTGCGGCGAGCAAGATGTTCGTGCACGCCACACCGGCCGCGCCCGCGCCGGACACGACGACCTTCAGGCCCTCGATGCCGCGGCCCTGCACCTTGGCCGCGCCGTTGAGGGCGGCGAGCACCACGATGGCGGTGCCGTGCTGGTCGTCGTGCATGACCGGGCAGTCCAGCGCCTCGATCACGCGCTTCTCGATCTCGAAGCAGCGCGGCGCCGAGATGTCTTCCAGGTTCACCGCGCCGAAGCTCGGCCGCAGCTTCACCAGCAGGTCGACGATCTCGTCGACGTCCTTGGTGTCCACCACGAGCGGGATCGAGTTCAGGCCCGCGAACTTCTTGAACAGCGCCGCCTTGCCCTCCATCACCGGCAGCGAGGCGCGCGGGCCGATATCGCCGAGACCGAGCACCGCGGTGCCGTCGCTGACCACGACGACCAGCCGCTCGGTCCAGGTGTAGCGCTTGGACAGTTCCTCGTCCTGCGCGATGGCCCGGCTCACCTGGGCGACGCCCGGGGTGTACGCGATCGAAAGGTCGCGCTGGGTTTCCAACGGCGAGCTGAGTTCCACCGAGAGCTTGCCGCCAAGGTGTCCCGCGAAAATCTCGTCGTGCGTAATAGCGGAAAGGCTCGCTGCGTCGTCTGCGCGGGGGGCCGTGGTGGCATTCGGTGCGTCAGTCACAGGTGACACGATTTCACTCCTGCTCGGATCGGACAAACCGGTGGACGGTTACCGCCGGGTATATAGGTATTAGGGATTCATTTCGCTCATCGAGTGCGCTGACCGGTACGTTTCGCGGCGATCGGCGAGTCACGAAAACTCGTTGCCGATTTCGCTGACGTGGCGCGGCACTGATCCGCGGAGCGAGAGCCGGACGGGTGGGTCCGGACAGAACATGCGGCGTGATCCTCGGGTCACGACGGTGCGTCGCGAGGCGGAGATCTCCGTAATCCCAGTACCCGGCGGTGGCTTGGGTAAGGAATCCGACACATTCTGCCAGCATGATCCGCGACTTGCCAAACCGGTCGGGTCTGCGTCGTGTCGCGCGCCTGTCTCGAGGCTAGCGACCCGGAATTACCGAGCCGTAAGCGAAAACTCGCACCTCCCCGCGCCCACCCAGTGAGTTGTCCCAACCCGACCGAGCCGGATGGTGTGAGCACGTCGCGCCTGTGCGGTGTTGCCGGGGCGGGCGGGGTTTCGGCGGGGCGCGGTCGTCAGGTGGCGGCGAGCGGGGCTGGGGTTGGCTCGGGCAGGATCTCCGGGGCGTCCGGGATCGCGGCGGAACGGGCGGGGAGCACGCTGGGCTCGTGGGGGTAGGGCAGGGCCAGGCCGTTCTGCTGGGTGCTGAGCACGGCGACCTTTCGCCCGACCTGAGCGAGGGGCTCGCGTCCGGAGGGCACCGGCATGGGCTCAGGCGCGACGGACGGCGCAGGGCCGTGCGCAGTGGACGCTGCGGACTCATGCGTGGTGGACAGCACGGGCCCGCGTGCGGTGGACGGAACAGACTCGGGTGCTGCGGACGGCTCGGGTGCGTAGGGACGGACCCACACTGTGTCCAGGCCGCCGGACGTCAAACGCACCCGCCAGTCCGCCTCGGCCCCGGGATGATCCGTGCGGCGGTGCATACCGCGGGTTTCGGTGCGCGCGAGGGCGCTGTATTTGGTCCAGCGCGCAACCGCGAGCAGCGCTGCCGCCTGCCGGGCCCGCAGCCGGTCCAGGCCGGTGCCGCCGAGATCGAATTCGGCGCCGGGCCACATCGAGTCGAGTTCGCCGATGCTGTCGCGCAGGCTGCCCGCGCTGCGCCAGTAGCTGCGCCGCAGCGGCAGCGTGTGCTCCTGGACGAGGCCGACGACCGCGCGCGGATCGATCCGTGCCACGGCGTTGAGCCCGGCGCCCGGGACCTCGCGCACCGGAGCGTCGCGTTCGGCCGTGCGCGCGTAGGCGGCCGCGCCCGCACCGGCCCACACACCGGAGGCGATGGCCCACGCGCCGCCCTGCCCGCCGAACCCGCTGACCGCGCCGGTGATCGGTTCCCGCGTGGTCACGTCGCCCGCGGCGAACAGTCCGTCGACCGTGGTCGCGCAGTCGCGGCCGGTGATCCGCAGTCCGCCGGTGCCACGCACGGTGCCCTCCAGCACGGCCCGCAGCGGCACCCGCCCGGCGTGATCGACCAGGCCCAGTTTCGCGAGCCCGCCGCGCAACAGCGCGGGCACCTCGTCGAGCGCCGCGAAAACGCGTCTGCCGTCGGCGATCGCGGCGAACGCCGCGGCGCGATGACCCTCCAGGACCGCCCCCGACTCGTCGTAATAGGTGGCGAAATGCAGTGCGAGACCACTGGAATGCCCCGCCCCGGCGGGCAGTGGCACCTGCGGCGCGGGTGCCAGGCCGTACGCGCTGGAGAACTCCATGCCGGAGAGTTCGGCACCCGCCTCCGCCGCGAACAGCAGGCCGTCGCCGGTGTCGACATCGGTGCCCGCGCCGCCGGACAGGAACGCGCACCCGCCGGTCGCCACCACCACGGCGCCGGCGCGGACGGTCCACGTCCGGTACCGATCGAGTTGCCGCACCCCGACCGCGCCCGCGACCCGGCCGTCCTGGTCGACGAGCAGTTGCAGCGCCGGATGGTGATCGAGCACGCGCACGCCCGCGGCCAGCACGCTGCGCCGCATCCGGCGCAGATAACTCGCACCGTCCAGGTAGACCCGCAGCGAGGAGCCGGGGCCCGGGCCGGGAAAGCGATATCCCCAACCGGCCAATTGCTCGACGCGGTGGTGCGTCTCGTCCAGCACCCGGTGCATCCACGCCGGGTCGCCGAGCCCGCCGCCGTGGGCGTAACCGCGATCGACGGCTTCGTCGCGGGCCGGTCCGGGCGGAATGTTCCACAGCGAGGTGGTGCCGTGCGCGGTCGGCCCGCTGGTGCCGCAGCGCGCTTTGTCGGCGAGTACTACTCGGGCGCCGTTCGCCGCGGCGGAGACGGCGGCCCAGGTTCCGGCGGGACCTCCACCCAGAACCAGTACGTCCGTCTCGAGTTGCGTCACAATGAGAAATATTCGGCCACAATTCACGAAGCCGCAACCATTACCGCAATTTCAACTCCACCATTGTGTCCAAAGCAGCAATCCGGCCGCAACAAAAACAACCGCCGATCCAGAAAATGCGGCTAAACCCCGACGCTTATCCGAATAAATTTGCGCCGCAAGGGCAATCACCGCCGCCGCCACATGCCAGGTGACCGATTCGGCGCCGGGGCCGGGAAAGTCGCGCCGCGCCGCGATGACCGCGGTGCCGACGACGACGAGCATCAGTGCGAAGGTGCCCGCGGCCACGAGGCCGCTGAGCCCGCGCCACACCTTCACGAGGCGATCACCGGCACGCCCGTGGCCTTCCCCACGATCAGCTCGAGCTGCTCGGGGTCGGTGGTGAACTCGCCGAGCCGGATGGTCTTGTTCGCGCCGTGATAGTCCGACGAGCCCGTGGTCAGCAGGCCGAGCTCGGCGGCGAGGTCGCCGAGAATCGCCCGGTCGGCGGCCGAGTGATCGATGTGGTCCACTTCGAGGCCGCCGAGCCCGAGCGGGGCGAGTTCCCGGATGGCGTCCAGCGCCAGCATCCGGCCGCGTTTGCGGGCGCGCGCGTGCGCGAGCACGCTCACCCCGCCCGCGGCGGCGATCATCTCGACCGCCCGGGCCAACGGCGTGTCGGCCTTTTCGGCGTAGTAGGGACCGTGCGGCGCGAGCAGCTCCTCGAACGCCGCGTCGACGCTGGGCACCACGCCCGCCGCGACCAGCGCCCGGGCCAGATGCGGGCGACCCGCCGACGGACCCGCCGAGGCAAGCACCGCGTCGGGGTCGATCGGCAAACCGTCGGCAACCATGCGGTCGGCCATCGCGCGCACCCGCTCGACCCGCTCGCCGCGTAACCGTTCGCGTTCGTCGGCGAAACAGCGATCGGCCGGATCGAACAGGTAGGCCAGCAGGTGCACCGGCACCGGCCAGCCGTCCTCGCCGAGCCCGATGCACGACATCTCCATCCCCCGAACCAGCGTGAGCCCCTTCGGTAGCGCGTCGACCGCTTCGGCCCAGCCCGCCGTGGTGTCGTGGTCGGTGATCGCGAGAACGTCCAAGCCGGCTGCGGCCGCGTTCCGGACCAGTTCGGCCGGAGAGTCGGTGCCGTCGGACGCGGTCGAGTGGGTATGCAGGTCGATGCGCACGCCCTCCAGTCTTACAGTGCCGCCGACCGGCCTCGCACGCCGCAGGCGACGTAGCATCGCCGATGTGCCGTCCATTCCGCCGCTCCCGTCCTTCCGCGGTACCGGTCGCGCGGAGCGCAAGCTGCCGCGCATCCCGATTCCGACCGCGCGGGCCATCGTCGACTGCGGCGTCTATGTCGAAGGTCGACGGCTGCCAGGCAGATTCACCCATCGAGACGCGCTGGCCGAGGTGCGCAACCGCGGCACGGGCTTCGTCTGGGTGGGCCTGCGCGATCCGGACGAGGCCCAGATGGCCGATATCGCCGAGGCTTTCGAGTTGCACACGCTGGCCGCCGAGGACGCGGTCTCGGCGCATCAGCGCCCGAAGCTGGAACGCTACGACGACACCCTGATTCTGGTGATGCGCACGGTCGCCTACGTCGAGCACGAACTGCACAGCGTCAGCGAGATCGTGGAGACCGGCGAGATCATGGCCTTCGTCGCACCCGACTTCGTGGTGACGGTCCGGCACGGCGAACATTCCGAACTCGCCACGCTGCGTAAGGAACTGGAGGCCGATTCGGCCAAGCTGATGCTCGGCACCGGCGCGGTGCTGCACGCGATCGCCGACCACGTGGTGGATTCGTATATCGAGGTGACGCAATCGATCGAGCTCGATATCGACGCGATGGAGGAAGAGGTCTTCACACCGGGCAATCGGGTCGCGATCGAATCGATCTACCAGCTCAAGCGGGAGGTGGTCGAACTACGCCGGGCGGTGAACCCGCTCGCGATCCCGCTGCAGCTGCTCGGGCACAAGCCGGAGATCCCGCTGCCCAAGGAGATTCGGCGCTATATGCGCGATGTGGCCGATCACCACGCCGGGGTGGCCGAGCGGATCACCGATTTCGACGAGGCGCTCAGCGCGCTGATCAGTGCGGCACTGGCGAAGGTCGGCGTGCAGCAGAACACCGATATGCGCAAGATTTCGGCCTGGGTCGCGATCGCGGCGGTGCCGACGATGATCGCGGGCATCTACGGCATGAACTTCACGCACATGCCCGGATTGGAAGCGAGCTGGGGCTTTTGGCTCGTCATCGTGGTGACGCTGGGCATCTGCGGCGGGCTCTACCTCACCTTCCACCGCAACAACTGGCTCTGAGGCGGGATCAGAGGCTCGCCGCGCCGCGACCGGGGTCGCGCACATCGATACCCGCCTCGGCCCACGCCTCGCGCAGCGCCTGGGCACCACGCACCCGCACCCAAGCCGCCTCGGTGGCGGTCACGGGCGTGACCGCGAAATAGCGAACCGGCTCCGCGGGCTCGGGCAGCGCCACTTCAGGAATCCCGCTGTCGCCCAAGAGAACCGCGGTGAACGGCGCGTTGTGCCACATCGGTTCGCCCAGGTCCATCAGCGCGTCCGCTTGCAGCACAACGCCTTCCACCGCGGGCGCGGCGGCGAGCACGCCGAGCGTCTTCGCCAGGCCCGAGGCCGCACCGGTACCCGCCCGCAAGGTGAGCACCAGTTCGGCCCGGGGCCCGCGCACCGGGTCGGCAAGCAGCGCAGCGGGATCGGTCATCGGATGACGAGACCCGCCCACCGTCGCGTAGTGCACCACATCGTCGCCGACGATCCGCAGGATCTCGATCGGCTCCAAACCCAGGAATGTCACCGACGCCGAATCGACGCCGGTCGCCGCCACACCGAAATGGTCGAGCACACCGGTGCGGACCGTCTCCACCACACCCATGCGTCAGATGGCCAGCCGCGCCAGCATGTCCCGCGCCTGCTCGGCCGACTTCGGATCGCACAGCACGTCGTAGCGCCCGGCCACCAACTGCATGGTGGAGGCGAAGTCGCGCTGCCCCTTGGTCGCCGCGTACGGGATCGAGGTGGAGATGACACCGAAGATGATGCCGCCGACCAGACCGACCAGCAGCGGGCCGAACGCGCCGTTGGTGGTGAACAGGCTCAGCAGCAGACCGAGGAACAGGCCGAGCCAGGCCCCGCTCACCACACCGCCGCCGATGACCTTGCCCCAGGTCAACCGATAGAGCACCCGCTCGACCTGCATCAGATCGACGCCGACGATGGTCACGTCCTGCACCGGGAACTGACCGTCGGCGAGGAAGTCGACCGCCTTCTGTGCCTCGGCATAGGTGGGATAGGAGCCGACCGGCCAGCCGGACGGCGGCGTCGGCAGGCCCTGCCGTCCGCGATTCGAGTTCCCCAAGGGATTCGTCATGTCTCTATTCTGCTATTCCGCCCGGTTTCCGGGTGGACTGAAACGCGTGGTCCGTGTCATTGCCGCGGCCCGGCCCTTGTCGGCGATCACCCGGGCCATCTTCGCGCTCGCCTCATCGATCATCTCGTCGCCGAGCATGACCGCGCCGCGGGCGCCGCCCTCGGCCGAGGTGTGATAAGCGTACGCGTCCAGGATCAGTTCGGCCCGGTCGTAATCGGATTGGCGCGGGCTGAAGATCTCGTTGGCGGCCGCGATCTGCCCGGGATGCAGCACCCACTTGCCGTCGAACCCGAGCGCCGCGGTGCGCCCGGCGGCCCGCCGGAATCCGTCCACGTCGCGGATCTGCAGGTAGGGGCCGTCGATCGCCTGCAACCCGTGCGCGCGGGCGGTGAGCAGGATGGTCATCAGGATGTGGTGATAGGCGTCGCCGGTGTCGTAGCCCTCCGGCTGCTCACCGACCACCAGGGTGCGCATGTTGAGGCTGGCCATGAAGTCGGCGGGACCGAACACCAGCGCCTGCACCCGCGGGCTCGCGGTGGCGATCTCGTCGATATTGCGCAGGCCGAGTGCGTTCTCCAGCTGCGGCTCGATGCCGATCCGGCCCTCTTGCAGTCCGCACACCTTTTCCAACTGGGTGAGCAGCAGATCGAGGGCGCGAACCTGACCGGCGTCGGTCACCTTGGGCAGCAGGATGGCGTCCAGGTGCGCGCCCGCTCCCTCCACCACCGTGATCACGTCCGCGTAGGTCCACGCGGTCGTCCAGTCGTTGACCCGGACCACGCGCAGTTGCGTACCCCAGTCGGAATCGTTGAGCGCCGCCACGATATTCGCGCGCGCCTCGGCTTTCGCGGCGGGCGCGACGGCATCCTCCAGATCGAGGAAAACCTCGTCGACGGGCAGCCCCTTGGCCTTGTCGATCATCTTCTTGTTGCTGCCGGGACAGGCGAGCACCGAGCGGCGCGGCTTCAAGATCACTCCCATCGATCGTGGCGCGGGTACGTCACCCGGCCCCGAACCTCTAGCCTGGCAAGCATGGCAGCTACCAGGGTGTACGTCGCCAGGCTGGCCGGCCTGGTGGTGTTGGGGCCGGACGGCGAGTCTATCGGCCGGGTCCGCGACGTCGTCGTGGCCATCCGCTACGACCGCCAGCAGCCCCGGGTGCACGGCCTCGTCGTCGAATTGCCAACCCGGCGCCGCATTTTCGTGCCCATGCTGCGGGTCACCGCGATCGAGCCGGGAGTGGTCACGCTCAATACCGGCACGGTGAGCCTGCGCCGGTTCAATCAACGCCCGGGCGAGTTGCTCGCCCTCGCGCAGATCGTGGATTCGTCGGTGCGCGTGGAAGATCCCGACCTGCCCGACCTGCACGGGGTGGACGTCTTCGTGGTCGATCTCGGCATCGAACTGACCCGCACCAGGGACTGGCGGGTGAACCGGGTCGCGGTGCGCGGGCATCGCAGGCTCGGCCGCCGCCGGACCGTGCACGTGGTGGACTGGATTCATGTCGCCGGCTTGACGCCCTACGAGATCGGCAGGCCGGGCCAGGACGTCACCCAACTACTGGAGCAGTTCGAGGGCATGCGGCCCGCCGATGTCGCGCACCTGCTGCGCGAACTGCCGGAGAAGCGCCGGTTGGAGGTGGCGGTCGCACTGGACGACGAACGCCTGGCCGATGTCGTACAGGAACTCCCCGACGACGAGCAGGTCGCGCTGCTCGGCCGGCTGGAGGTGCGCCGGGCGGCCGACGTGCTGGAGGCGATGGACCCCGACGACGCGGCCGACCTGCTCGGCGAACTGCCCGTCGGCGAGGCCGAATCACTGCTGGCGCTGATGGACCCGGAGGAGTCCGAACCGGTCCGCCGGCTGCTCGAGCATTCCCCGTACAGCGCGGGCGGTCTGATGACGCCCAAGCCGGTGATCCTGACCCCGTCCACCACGGTCGCCGAGGCGCTGGCCCGGGTGCGCAACCCGGACCTGACGCCCGCGCTGGCCTCGATGGTGTTCGTGGTCCGCCCGCCGACCGCCACGCCGACGGGAAGATATCTGGGTTCGGTGCATATCCAGCAGCTGCTGCGGGAACCGCCGGCCCATCTGATCGGCGGCATCCTCGACGCGGATCTGGCCCCGCTGCGGCCCGACGTCCCGCTGACCGCGGTGACCCGCTACTTCGCCACCTACAACCTGGTCTGTGGGCCGGTGGTGGACGACGAGAACCATCTGCTCGGCGCGGTCAGCGTCGACGACGTGCTGGACCATCTGCTACCCGACGACTGGCGCGACCAGCAAGAGCTGCACGAGGGGGTACCGGGACATGAGTGAGAAACCCGGCGGTGCCCGGCAACGGCTGGAGACGCCGGTCGAGGGCCGGTTCCGGATCGACTGGGATGCCGAGGCGCTCGCGCGCAGCAGCGAACGGGTCGCCCGCTTCCTCGGCACCGGTCGCTACCTGGCCATTCAGACCATCGTCGTGGTTGTTTGGATCGCGTTAAATGTTTCGGTCGTCGCGTTGCGCTGGGATCCGTACCCCTTCATTCTGTTGAATCTGGCGTTCTCGACCCAGGCGGCCTACGCCGCGCCGTTGATCCTGCTGGCCCAGAACCGGCAGGACAATCGAGATCGGGTCTCGCTGGAGGAAGACCGGATGCGGGCCGCGCAGACCAAGGCGGACACCGAATTTCTCGCCCGCGAACTCGCCTCACTGCGGATCGCGGTCGGCGAAGTGGCGACTCGCGACTATCTGCGCAGGGAATTGGAGGAGCTGAAGGAGATACTCGATCGGATCGAAGGCGCAGGCGCCGAGAAGCCTAGACGCAAGAAGAACTCCGCCCGAAAGCAGGCTCCGGTCCCGGTTTCGCCGCCTGTAGCTGACGATTGACCGGGATTACGTAACAACTACCTGCTGGAAATGCGAACAACTACCTGACTGGTGGGTAACCTGGACAGCGTTGTCCTGAGCGGCGGCAGTCCAGGGACTGGGCGAGGACGGGAATCCGACCCTCGCGGGCACCCCACCGCAGCCGCTTCCACGACGTAGAGGATTGGTGTGGCCGAATGCGAATTTCTACCCCGATAACCGTCTCGGCCCTGGTCGTAGCTGGTCTCGTGGCCAGTGGCTCGGCCGCCAACCTCTCCTCCTCGAGCACTACGCCCAAAGCCCCGGAGGCTTTGTTGGCCGCGTCCACAAACCCAGCAAATTCCGGTAGCTCGGACAGCGCGGGCCAGACCGGTCTGTCTCGGACAGTCGGCCTCCTTCCGGTCACTCAGGACGTTCCCCGCAAACTTCGAGCTATGACACCATCCGCCAACGGCACCGCGCCGTTCGCCGGCACGATCCCACTACAGGAGATCTCGCTCCCCCTGGTCGGCGGAGCGCTCGGCATCCCGGAGATCGTGCTCGCCGCGTACCGCAACGCCGAGCTCGCGATGGAATCCTCCACCCCTGGTTGCGGGCTTTCCTGGAGCCTGCTGGCGGGCATCGGCCGGATCGAGTCGGGTCACGCCGGCGGCGGCCGCACCGATGCCGCGGGCACCACGGTCACCCCGATCTACGGGCCCGCGCTGGACGGCACCCTGCCCGGCAACGAGATCATCAAGGCCGCCAGCGGCGGTTACGTGCGCGCGGTCGGACCCATGCAGTTTCTTCCCGGCACCTGGTCCCAGTACGCGGCCGACGGCAACGGCGACGGCGTCGCCGACCCCAACAATGTCTTCGACGCCGCACTCGGCGCCGCCAAGTACCTGTGCTCCGGCGGGCTCGACCTGCGCGACCAGGCGCAGGA
The DNA here is from genome assembly GCF_000710915.1 of Nocardia brasiliensis IFM 10847. Taxonomy (GTDB): domain Bacteria; phylum Actinomycetota; class Actinomycetes; order Mycobacteriales; family Mycobacteriaceae; genus Nocardia; species Nocardia brasiliensis_A. Next base: position 76,499 of record NZ_BAUA01000192.1, on the reverse strand, counting down.
ACTGCGCGCCGTGCTGCGCTACAACAACTCGACCGCCTACGCGGCGAACGTGCTCAGCTGGGCGGCGGCGTACCGCACCGGCGGCTCGCCGACCCAGGTGACCATCGCCCCGGACATCATCCCGCCGGGCAGCGCCCCGATCCAGGTGGCGGACATGCAGGCCGTCGACACCACGAAGGTGACCTACACGTCGCCGCGCTCGGCGCCGGAGACCACCGCCACCACCCCGGCCGCGCCGACGCCGACCGAGGTGATGATCAACATCCCTGGCCTGCCCCCGATCCCCTGCGGCATCTTCTGCCCGCCGCCGCCGAAGCCGCTCAATCCCTGTGACCCGGTGACGGTTCCGGCGCCGATGCCGCGCCCGGGCGACCCGGCTCCGACCGTCGCGGTGCCCGGCGCGCCCGAGCAGACCTTCGGCGCGGGCGTGGCGGCGCCCAAGGATCCGGCGCTCCCGGATCCGGCCGTGGACCCGGCGCATCAGGAACAGGCCGTCGCGCCGGTCGCACCGGTCTGCACGACGCCGCCCGTGGGCCCCGAAGCCCAGCAGCAGACCCAGGCTCCGCAGCAGCAGGCGCAGGCGCCCGAGCAGGCCCAGCCGGGCCCGGAATCGGCGCCCACGGTCGCGGTCGAGTCCGCACCCACGGTCGCGGGCGACCCGCCGCCCGCGCCTGCCCCCGCAGCCGCACCGACCCAGCCGCCCGGCATCACGCTGCCGTTCGGGGTCGTGATCCCGTTGCCTGCCCCGCAGGGCTGAAAATACACATCGGGACAGGTCACGAAGGAGTAACAAACAGGTCTCGAATGCGGTAGCCTTCTCTTCGTCAGATCACGAAGGGCTCACACGAGCCATTGGAGGGTCACCGCACAGTGGGACGTCACCGAAAACCACCGACTGTCACCATCCGGCGCAGTTCGGTTCTTGCACTTACCGGTTTGGTTCCCGCTGGCCTCACGGCCGTCGGCGCCGCGTCCGATGTGGGAAATGGGACTCATGCCGCCGCGGCGGTCCAGCAGCTCCCGGGGGATGAGAACGCGCTGGGCGCCAAGCCCGGCGAGGAGCCGATCGAATTCGTCATGCACGCCATGGCGCAGCAGCGGGTCGCACCGCCGCCGATCGTGAAAACCGTTGCGCTGCCGGAAGGTAGGCAGAAGGCGGACCTGCCCGCCGGCCCGATGGGCGTGCCGGGCATCGCGGTCGCCGCCTATCAGAACGCCGAGCGGGTGCTCGGTGCCGAGAACCCCACGTGCAATATGCCGTGGACCATGCTGGCCGGCATCGGGCGGGTCGAGTCCACCCACGACTACGGCGGCAAGGCCGACGGCGACGGCAATTCGCTCACCCCGGTCTACGGACCCGTGCTCGACGGATCGCTCTACGGCAACAACGTGATTCGCGATTCGGACGACGGTGAGCTGGACGGCCTGGCCGGCTACGACCGCGCGATCGGGCCGATGCAGTTCCTGCCGCAGACGTGGAAGCACTACGCGGCCGACGGCAACGGCGACGGCATCGCCGATCCGCAGAACCTCTTCGACGCGGCGCTGACCGCCGGAAAGTACCTGTGCGACGGCGGTTTGAACATGCGCGACCTGTCCCAGCAGTCCAAGGCGATCCTGCGCTACAACAACTCGATGGCCTACGTCGCGAACGTCATGGCCTGGGAGACCTCCTACGCCAACGGCGTCGCACCCCGGCCCGGGGATCTGCCCAAAATTTGACACGCCTAAAATTCCTGCCATGCCAGTAGTTACGGAATCGGATGTGCGGGGCGCCCTCGCGAAGGTCGACGATCCGGAGATCCGCAAGCCGATCACCGAACTGGGCATGGTGAAGAGCATCGCGATCGACAGCGACAGCAACGTCCATGTCGAGATCTACCTGACCACGGCGGGCTGCCCGCTGCGCACCGAGATCACGCAGCGGGTCACCAAGGCGGTCGCCGATGTCGCCGGGGTCGGCGCGGTCACCGTCGAGCTCGACGTGATGAACGACGAACAGCGCACCAACCTGCGCAAGCAGCTGCGCGGCGATTCGGCCGACCCGGTCATCCCCTTCGCCCAACCCGGCTCGCTGACCAGGGTGTACGCCGTCGCGTCCGGTAAGGGCGGGGTCGGGAAGTCGAGCGTCACAGTCAATCTCGCCGCCGCCATGGCCGCCCGCGGCCTCTCGGTAGGCGTGCTCGACGCCGATATCTACGGGCACTCGATCCCGCGCATGCTCGGCACCGACGCCCGCCCGACCCAGGTCGAGAAGATGATCATGCCGCCGCAGGCGCACGGCGTGAAGATGATCTCGATCGCGCAATTCACCAAGGGCAACACCCCCGTGGTGTGGCGCGGCCCGATGCTGCACCGGGCGCTGCAGCAGTTCCTCGCCGACGTGTTCTGGGGCGATCTGGACGTGCTGCTGCTCGATCTGCCGCCCGGCACCGGCGATATCGCCATCTCGATCGCCCAGCTGATCCCCGGCGCGGAGATTCTGGTGGTCACCACCCCGCAGATCGCGGCCGCCGAGGTGGCCGAGCGCGCGGGCGCGATCGCGTTGCAGACCAGGCAGCGGATCGCCGGCGTGGTGGAGAACATGTCCTGGCTCGATCTGCCCGACGGCAGCCGGATGGAGCTCTACGGCGCGGGCGGCGGGCAGGTGGTCGCCGAGCGGCTGACCCGCGCGGTCGGCGCCGAGGTGCCGCTGCTCGGACAGATCCCGATCGAGCAGGCCGTGCGCGAAGCCGGCGACGAAGGCAACCCGATCGTGCTGCGCGATCCGGAGACCCCCGCCGCCAAGGCGCTGCTCGCGGTCGCCGACAAACTCGCGGTCCGTCGCCGCGGGCTCGCGGGCATGTCCCTGGGTATCGACACCACCCGGCATTTGTAGGCACCGACCTTCGCAGCGCGAAGTCCGATTCCCGCGCGAGGACGCGTGCCCGGTGTCGGTGGGTGCCAATAAGCTTGCGGCATGCTCACGTTACTGCTGTACGTGTTGATCGTCGGTCTGGTGGCCGCGGTGCTGTTCCTGCTCGCCAGTGCGGTGTTCGGCCGGTCCGAGGAGCTGGGCCCGCTGCCGGAGGGGACCACCGCGACCGTGCTGCCCGCCGAGGGCATCAGCGGTGCCGACGTCCGCTCCCTGCGCTTCCAGCAGGTGGTGCGCGGCTACAAGACGGGCGAGGTGGACTGGGCGCTGGCTCGGCTGGCCGCCCGGATCGATGAATTGCAACACCAGCTGGCCGAGGCGCAAGCCAACACCGGACGGTGGCAGACACCGGTCGCGCCCGAGCCGAAATGACCCGCCCCGCCGAGCTGACCCCGGCCGAGGACGACGGCCGAGTCCGCTGCCCCTGGCCGCTGGAAACCCAGCTCTATCGCGACTACCACGATTACGAGTGGGGCAAGACGCTGCACGGTGACGACGCGCTGTTCGAACGGCTGTGCCTCGAGGCGTTCCAATCGGGGCTGTCCTGGATCACCATCCTGCGCAAGCGACCCGCGTTCCGGACGGCGTTCGCCGATTTCTCGATCGAGCGCGTCGCCGAGTTCGGCGACGCGGACGTGGCCCGGCTGCTCGCCGATCCGGGCATCGTCCGCAACCGGTTGAAGATCGACGCGGCGATCAGCAACGCCCGGGTTGCCAGGGAACTCGATAACGGACTGGACAAGCTGCTGTGGTCGTTCGCACCGCCGCCGCGCCCGCGCCCCGCGACGAGTGCCGATGTGCCCGCCACCACACCCGAATCCGTAGCTCTGGCAAAAGAATTGAAGCGGAAAGGGTTCCGTTTCGTCGGCCCGACCACCGCCTACGCGCTGATGCAGGCGACCGGGATGGTAGACGATCATCTGGCCGATTGCTGGGTCGGTAGCGAGGTGCCCGACACAGGCCGACCGGTCACTTTTTGAACTCAGGTATCCGTCCACATCCGCGATAGGGAAGAATGGGACGGGTGTAGCTCGCCAAATGCCGGCGAGCTCGCTGGTTGGTGACAACTGGAGTTCCAAGAAAGTGCGCAGCATATCGCGCAGATCTGGAGGGAGCAGAGGATGGCGGCCATGAAGCCCCGTACCGGGGACGGTCCCCTCGAGGCAACCAAGGAAGGGCGTGGAATCGTCATGCGGGTTCCACTCGAGGGTGGCGGGCGTCTGGTCGTCGAACTCACGCCGGACGAGGCCGCGGCACTCGGCGACGAACTGAAGAGTGTCACCAGCTAACCAGCAGGCACTCGATGAGGTGGCCGATCTGCTGGCCTGCCCGGAATGCGCGCTCGGTCTCGAGCCGCACGGCCGGGCGCTGCGTTGCGGACACGGGCACAGTTTCGACCTTGCCAAGCAGGGCTATGTCAGCCTGCTGACGGGCGCCTCGACCAAAATGACCGGCGACACCGCGACCATGCTGGACGCGCGTGCCGCCTTTCAAGGTCGGGGACATTTCGCGCCGATTGCTGCCGCGACCGCAGCGGCGATCGAGCCGAACGAGGATGCGCTCGCCACGGTGCTGGAGGTAGGCGCGGGCACCGGCTACTACCTGGCCGGGGCGCTCGACGCTATGCCCGCGGCCCGGGGCATCGCGCTGGACGTGGCCAAACCCGCCGCCCGGCGCTGTGCGCGCGCCCACCCGCGGGCCGCCGCGGTGCTGGCCGACGCCTGGCGTGGGTTACCGGTCCGCGACGGCGTCCTGCACGCGGTGCTGTCGGTATTCGCGCCGCGCAACCCGGCGGAGGTTGCGCGGGTGCTGGCTCGCGACGGCGTCTTCGTCGTCGTCACCCCCACCGAGCGTCATCTCGGCGAATTGATCGGTCCGCTCGCCATGGTGACCGTCGATCCGGACAAGGACCGCAAACTCGACGCCGCGATGTCCGGCTATTTCACCGCCACCGACCGCAAGCTGGTCGAGTACCCGATGAAACTCGGCCACACCGACATAGCGAACGTCGTCGGGATGGGTCCGTCGGCACACCACGCCGCCGCAGAGCACGCCGCCGAAGAGCACATCGCCACCCTCCCCGACCCCACCGAAGTCACCGCCTCGGTCCTGATCTCCACCTATCGGCCTCAGTAGACACCGCCGCGCGCTTCCGGCACCGCAACACTCCCGCTTACCGGCACTGCGCCTCGCCCCGGCCGCCGCTGGGTCTCCGGCCGCCCGACATTGCCCGGCCACACGCTCGGGGCTCCCGGCTGACAGTGCCGCCTCGCCCCGGCCGCATGGTGGGTCTACCGGCCGCCCGGCACCGCGTCTCGCCCCAGCCGCCGCTGGGTCTACCGGACGCCCGGCATTTCGGCCGCCCAGGTCCGCGGCGCTGGGTCAACCGGCCGCCCGGCACCGCGCCTCCCCCAGCCGCCGCTGGGTCTACCGGACGCCCGGCTCCGGCTCCCGGCCGCACGACGGCTTCAGCCAACCTGCTTGTAGGCCCTGTGCCTCGCGGACGCCCCGCGCCGCACCTGCGCCCGGTCGCCACGCCGAGGTTCTCGGTTACGCCGGGCTGCCCGACGCGGGCCGTCGAAAGGGGGTTCGTGGCAGGTCAGAGTTTGCGGACCTGGTCGTAGACCTGGACGGTGCGGGTGGCGATATGGGACCAGTCGAATTCGGCGATCGCGCGGGAGCGGCCCGCCGCGCCGAATTCGGCGGCCAGCACCGGGTCGCCGGCGACCTCGTTGATCGCGGCGGCGAGGGCCTGTTCGTAGGCCTCGGGCGCGGCCGGGTCGTAGTGCACCAGACGTCCGGTCGTGCCGTCGGCGACCACCTCCGGGATGCCGCCGACATCGGAGGCGACGACGGCGGTCGCGCACGCCATCGCCTCCAGGTTGACGATGCCGAGCGGCTCGTACACCGACGGGCAGACGAACACCGTTGCCGCCGCGAGAATCTGGCGGATCTGCTCGGTGGGCAGCATTTCGCGCACCCAGAAGACGTTGCCGCGCCGCCGCTGCAATTCCTCGACCGCCGCCGCCGTCTCGGCCTCCAGCTCCTTGGTGTCCGGCGCGCCCGCGCACAACACCAGCTGGATATCCGGATCGAAATCGCGGGCCGCGGCGAGCAGATGCCCGACGCCCTTCTGCCGGGTGATCCGGCCGACGAACGCGACGATCGGCCGGTCGGATCGCACCCCGAGCACGGCCAGCACCGGCCGCGCGCCCGCCGCCACCGGTCCGGGGTACCAGACGCTCGCGTCGATCCCGTTGTGCACCACGTGCACCCGATCGGGGTCGACGGACGGGTAGGCGTCCAGCACGTCGTGGCGCATCCCCTCGCTCACCGCGATGATCGCGTCCGCGTGCTCCACCGCATTGCGTTCCGACCAGGACGAGAGCCGGTAGCCGCCGCCGAGTTGCTCGGCCTTCCACGGCCGCCGTGGTTCGAGCGAATGCGCGGTCAGCACATGCGGGATGCCGTAGAGGGTGGCCGCCAGATGTCCGGCCAGGCCGCTGTACCAGGTGTGCGAGTGCACGACGTCGACCTGGCCGGCGGCGTCGGCCATCCGCAACTGTGCCGACATCATCTGCAACGCGGCGTTGGCGGCGTAGAGCTGCGGATCCGGTTGGTGCACCACGGCATCGGTGCGCGCGACGCCCATGCAGTGCACGGTCACATCGCATAGCCGGCGCAACTGCGCAGTCAACTGCGTCACATGCACCCCGGCGCCGCCGTACACCTCCGGCGGGTACTCCCGAGTCAGCATCGCGACCCGAAGCCGGTCCGGTGCGCCGGGTTCCACGGTCGACCTCCCGGTGTCCGTGCCGAAACTCACCCGCTTCAAAGTAGACGTTCAACTCCGCAGGGGCCACTCGCCCGCCGGTTACCCGGTAGTTTGGCAGGTGTGAGGAGCCAGCCGCACGTACTCGGGATCGTGCTCGCCGGTGGCGAGGGCAAGCGACTCTTTCCACTCACCGCGGACCGCGCGAAACCTGCGGTGCCCTTCGGTGGTGCGTATCGACTGATCGACTTCGTGCTCAGCAACCTGGTCAACGCCGGTTTCCTGCGATTATGCGTGCTGACCCAGTACAAGTCGCATTCGCTGGACCGCCATATCTCGCAGACCTGGCGATTGTCCGGGTTCGGCGGCGAATACATCACCCCGGTGCCCGCCCAGCAGCGTCTCGGCCCCCGCTGGTACACCGGCAGCGCGGACGCGATCATGCAGTCGCTCAACCTGATCTTCGACGAGGACCCCGACTACATCGTGGTTTTCGGCGCCGACCACGTGTATCGGATGGATCCGGAGCAGATGGTCGCCCATCACATCGAATCCGGTGCGGGCGTCACGGTCGCCGGCATCCGGGTGCCGCGCAGTGAGGCGAGCGCGTTCGGGTGCATCGACTCCGACGAGTCCGGCCGGATCACCCAGTTCCTGGAGAAGCCCGCGCACCCGCCGGGCACGCCCGACGACCCCAATGTCACTTTTGCGTCAATGGGCAATTATGTCTTCACCACCAAGGTGCTGGTGGATTCGATCAAAGCCGACGCCGACAACTCCGACTCCGATCACGATATGGGCGGCGACATCATTCCGTCGCTGGTCGCCTCGGGCCAGGCCAGTGTCTACGACTTCGCCGACAACGAGGTGCCCGGCGCGACCGAGCGCGACCGCGGCTACTGGCGCGACGTCGGCACCATCGACGCGTTCTACGACGCGCACATGGACCTGGTGTCGGTGCACCCCGTGTTCAACCTCTACAACCGGCACTGGCCGATTCGCGGCGCCGCCGAGAACCTGCCACCCGCGAAATTCGCGCAGGGCGGGCTGGCCCAGGAGTGCATCGTCGGCGCGGGCAGCATCCTGTCGGCCGCCACCGTGCGCAATTCGGTGCTCAGTTCCAATGTCGTGGTCGACGACGGGGCGACCGTCGAGGGCAGCGTGCTGATGCCGGGCGTGCGGATCGGGCGAGGCGCAGTGGTCCGGCGGGCCATTCTGGACAAGAACGTGGTCGTCGGCGAGGGCGAGATCATCGGCGTCGACCTGGAGCGTGATCGCGAGCGATTTGCTGTCAGCAACGGCGGCGTGGTCACGGTGGGCAAGGGCGTCTGGGTGTAGTGGACAGCCGGCCCGGTCCGACCCGAAAATGTACCGATGATGAGGCGCGCTGACCGAGATCCCGCGCTCGACCGGGTCCGAACGCTGGCGGCCTCGCTCGAAGTGCCGCGGCCGTGGCATCTGGCGACCTTCATCCGGCACATCGAGGAGTTGCTCGGCAAACCGATCACGCTCTCGCCGCAACCCGGGCTGACGGCGAGCGGATTTCCGTGCGGCGTGGTCATCGAACGCCCCGACAATGTGGTGGTCGCCTACGACGCGACGAGTTCGGGCTATCACACCGACCACATCGTGCTGCACGAGATCGCGCATCTGCTGCTCGACCACACCGGCTACGTGTCACAGCCCGCGCAACGCCGCATGGTCGAGCAGCTGTTCACCGAGCTGGACGCCGACACCGTGCTACGCGTGCTGGCCCGCACCGACTACGACGACGTGCTGGAAAGCCAGGCCGAACTCTTCGCCTCCCTGCTGATGTCGGAAACCGATTCGCCACGTTCCAGTTCCGTCCTCGGCCGAGCGATCTTCCGCCGCTGAGCAACGGCCGGGGCTCGTGGACTTTCTCTTTCCGACAGCGGTAACCCTGCCGATCGCCGTGTTCGCGTGGCTCCTGCTGGCGCTGCGGCTCGCTCGATTTCGCGACACACTGGTCGACCGGCGCTACAACATCCTCCTCGCGATGCTCGCCGAGATCACCACCACGCACGAGCCGACCCTGCGGCAACTGCTCTCGGATCTGACCGGCGGCTTACTGAGCAACGGCCTGATCTACCAGTTCGGCGCGATCGGCTTCATGTTCACCGTCGCGGCGAGCCTGCTGCTGGCGGCCGCGATGTTCGGGCACACGCAGCCTGCCGCGGTGGTCTACGGGCTGGCCGCTGTGTCCAGTCTGGTCGCGTTGCTGTTCGACGGACTGGCGCACGGGCCGGACCCGGACGCGATGTATCTGCGCCCGGGCTGGGGTCAGCTCGGGTTCTGGCTCGCACTCGCGCCGATGACCTACTGGATGGTCTGCTACCTGGGCGGGGTGTGCGCGATCGAGATGCGCAAACGGCAGCACGATCGCCGGGAGCGCACCATTCACGCCATGGTGCTGGGCACGGCCTGCTCGGTTTTCGCCGTCACCAGCCTGAACCTGATAGCCGCGGTCCAGCGCGGCCTCGGCCGCCAGAACTGGGTGACGGACCTGCATCTGGTCATCGACCACAACGCCGTCTTCGTGCAGATCCTGCCGTTCTTCGGCATCGCCACCGTCCCCGTGCTGACCTGGCTGATCGACGCGGCCGGGCTGGACCTGTGGTCGCGCCGCCGAAAGCGCTTGCTGCCCCTGTGGTTCGACCTCACCGCCGCCTGCCCCGAGATCGTGCATCGCGCCTCGACCCCCGACGGCCCACAGCGCAGCCGCTACTTCCTGCATCGCACCGTGATCGAGATCCGGGACAGCCTGCTCCTGCTCTCCCGCTACGCCTCCCCCACCCCGGCCTCATTGCGCGCCGAGATCGCCGCGGCGACGCGCAGCGATCCGGAACGTGCGGCCCTCGATCTGGCGGTCCGCATGGTGCGCGCCTGCGCAGCGAAGACCCGTGGCGACATGCCGACCGGAACCCATTCGCTCCAGCACAACGCGGGCAACAACCTGGCCGAGGAATCCGCCGAACTCGCCGCCGTCGCCGCCCAATGGTCCAGGGCCCGCGCTTTGGTCGACGGCGCCACCGAGATCAGGGCGACGTGACAGAAATCTGTGGTCCGATGTACGGGGCCGGTCGCCCGGTGCTCACTGTGGGACCGGGGTGGCGGTGCAGAAGGGTGCGCAGGGGCCGGGAGTACGGGGGACGGTGCTCTTGGACGGGTCGCCGAAGTCGGCGGTGCTGACCAGATAGACCACCAGGATCGCGCCGAGCAGGACCAGGGCGAAGGCGATCGTCGCGCCGCCCCAGTGGATCGGGCGGCGATCGTTGTCATTGTTGTTGTTCAAGAAGTAGTAGATCACTCGGGTCGCACCTCTTCCGCAGGCCCGGAACAGGCGGTACCGGCGCGGTACCGGCTCGTGCTGTGAGCAGCATGCGCCTCGGATCGCCGCGCCGCTGCCGTTTCGCGTACCCGCGACGGCGACGCGGTCGGTGACCGGCCCACCCCTCCCGGGTCGGTCACCGACGGGTGCCGAACGCCGACGGGGCGCATCCGTGTCCGGCCTCCCTGCTCGCACACGAACACCCGAAGGCGAACCGGACATCGTACATCGGGACCGAACTTCAGGACTGGTGATCCACGCCACAGTAGGTCGGGCAATCCCCAGTGCGACAACCGAATTCAGCATCGGGGCGCGCGGCGCCGCGGCGCGCGCGGACCGGAGCGCGGAACTACCGGACAGGTGGCGCGGCAGGTGCCGTGCAGAACGGTTCACACGGCCCGGGTGGTGGCGTCACTTTCGTCGGGCCGGTATCGAAATCGGTATTGCTGACGACCACCATCACCAGGATCGCGACCACTATGACGAAGCCGAAAATCAGCAGTGTCGGACGCAGCCAACTGGAGCGGTGTTCGGTCACCACATGGCCGACATGGCCGATTTCGAAATATTCGTACCCACGCATTGCTTTACCTCCGCCGCCAGGCTGATCGGGGTATACCCAGCGGCGGTCGGCGGAATCAACAAGTGCGAATCACGCAGTCGCACAGCAACTGTCACGAAGTGCGCGATACCTGGCCGGCCTTGCCCGAATGCTAACCCCGTGAGGCGCAGAGCAATCCGTCGCCGACCGGAATCAGCACGCTGGTGAGTTCCGGATCCTCGGCGATCGCCCGGGTCGCGGCGCGCACCGCCTGGGTGGCCGGATCACGCTGTGCCGCATCGGGTACCCGGCCGCCGAGCAACGCGTTGTGCAGCAGGATGGCGCCGCCTGCACGCAGCAGCCGCACCGCCTGACCGACGTACTGCGGATGCTCGAGCGGCGCGGCGTCGATGAACACCAGATCATAGGCGCCGTCGGCGAGCCGGGGCAGCACGTCGAGCGCGCGGCCGTTGATCAACCGGGTGCGCGCGGGCGGGATCTCCGCGGCCCGGAAGGCCTCCTTGGCCGCGCGCTGATGCTCCGGCTCGGAGTCGATGGTGGTCAGCGTGCCGTCCTCGCGCATGCCGTCGAGCAGCCACAGGCCGCTGATGCCCGCCCCGGTGCCGACCTCGACCACCGCTTTGGCCCCGAGCAGCTGGGCGTACATGCTGAGCAGCGCGCCGACCGAGGGCGGCACCGGTACCGCACCGAGCTCGGTGGCCCGTTCACGCGCGCTGACGAGGATCTCGTCTTCCACGACGGATTCCTCCACGTAGGCGAGATTTCGCTCCAAATTCGATGCCACGCCTATGAGGTTAGTGCTGGCCGCCGGTTATCGGCGTTCCGAACAACACGCCCCGCCGAGCAATCTGCGGGCCGATTTTTCTCAGGCAGCGCTCAGCATCTCCATACACAGGCCATATCAGGACAGGAAAGAGTAGGAGCAACGCAAGACCACTGACCGGATCGACGCGGGACGCGGGAACAACGACAGACAGGTTGTCGGTTGTATCCGTACGTAACGGTTCCAGGTCCGAAAGAGATTTCGGATCGGAGCGTGGTTCCGAGTTTACCGGTCCCTAGTAGGAGGTAGCCCCATCCACATGGTCGATGCGGCGCGTGAGTACGCCACCCTGCCCGAGCAGATCCTGCCGATCGAGTCCGAGGCCGCCGAGGCCGCCGACCTGACCGGGACCGCTGCTTTCGATGCCACCGGCGACCGGTCGGCGATGCCGTCCTGGGACGATCTGGTCCGCGAACACGCCGACCGGGTCTATCGCCTGGCCTACCGTCTTTCCGGCGACGCGCAGGACGCCGAGGACCTCACCCAGGAAACGTTCATCCGGGTGTTCCGCTCGCTGTCCAATTACCAGCCGGGCACCTTCGAGGGCTGGCTGCACCGCATCACCACGAACCTGTTCTTGGACATGGTCCGGCGCCGCAATCGCATCCGGATGGAAGCGCTGCCCGAGGATTACGATCGGGTGCCCTCCGAGGGTCCCGACCCGGAACAGGCCTACCACGACGCCCGTCTCGATCCGGACCTGCAATCCGCCCTGGATTCGCTGGCCCCGGAATTCCGCGCCGCGGTGGTGCTGTGTGACATCGAAGGGCTGTCCTACGAGGAGATCGGCGCTACGCTCGGGGTGAAACTCGGCACCGTGCGCAGCCGGATTCATCGTGGGCGGCAGGCATTGCGTGACCACCTTGCGCATAATGGAAGTGAGCAGCGGTTCGCCGCTGAAGCGAATATCGGGTGAGCCGGACAACGCCGGCATCGCCCTACGGATCGGATGATGTCGGTTGGAAGGGTGAACACCGAATGAGTGGCGACTCCAGTACGCCCGGTCGTCGTCCGCCTCGATTCCGTCCCACCGAGCATCTGGCCAGCGAGGCGATCGCGGCCTATGTGGACGGCGAGTTGCGGATGAATGCCTATCTGCGTGCCGCCCAACATCTTTCCCAGTGCCCGGAATGCGCGGCCGAGGTCGACGCGCAACAGCAGGCCCGGATCGCGCTGCGCCAGTCCGGCCCGATCCAGCTGCCGACCGGCTTGCACGACAGCCTGAACCGTATTCCGCTGGCCGAATTGCCGGGCGGCGCGACGAATCAATCCACCAACGGTTCCCACGCGACTCCGCGCAACGAGGCAGTTTTCGGATTCCTGCCCGATTCGTTCACCGCGACCCGGTGGACTACGTGGTGGCGCAAGTAGAGTTTGGTCCGTGACTGAGCGGAGCGAGGGAACCATAGGCACAGCACGCCTCGGCACGGCGGAGCCGAGCGCTAGCGAGGCGGAGTCGTGACCGAGCGGAGCGAGGGAACCATAGGCACAGCACGCCTCGGCACGGCGGAGCCGAGCGCTAGCGAGGCGGAGTCGTGACGGAATCGACGAATACCGGATCGCCCGAGACCCCGGATCGCGTCCAGGGCAGGCAATCGGATTCGGCGCCCAGGGGGAACCTGCGGCCGCCGGACGCGCCCGTACTCGGTCCGCGGCCGGTTTATCGCCCGCATGTCGACACGCATACCGCCCGCGCCTTCCGCAGGCCGTCCGGGCAGTCGGGTTCGTTCGCCGAACCGCTGCCCCGGGGCGCCGCTCCGGTCGCCGGCACGGATCTGCAGAACCGTCCGCCGGACGCGGTGCTGGCCGAGGCTTTCGGCCGTCCGGCAGGCTCCACCGAACTGTTGCAGCGCGACCCCGACGCGGCCGAGGGCACGGCGACCGTCGCGGGTCCGGTCGATCCGTGGCGTGATCCCGCCGCCGCCGCACGACTGGGCGCTCCCGCGGTGCCTACCCCCATCGCCGAGCCGTTGCCGCAGGCGCGGCAGTTGAGCGCCCGTGAGGTGCTTTTCGGCTCCCGGGTCGCGCCCAAGGCGCTGGCGTTGCTCGCCGTGCTCGCGCTCGCGGTCGGTGTGCTCGGCGGCCTCATCGGCAGGCTGACCGCCGAGCAGGCTTCGGTGCTCACCTCACGCAAGGTCACGCTGGAGCAGAGCGCCGACACCGAGCAGCCGCACAGCCAGATCGCCAAGGTGGCCAACGCGGTGCTGCCGTCGGTGGTGTCCATCCGGGTCACCGTCGGCGACAACGGCGCGACCGGTTCCGGCGTGGTGATCGACGGCCAAGGTTTCATCACCACCAACAACCACGTGGTGTCGATGGCCGCCCAGGACAAGACCAACCGGGCCACCATCCAGGTCACCTTCTCCGACGGCACGAAGGTGCCCGCGCAGATCGTGGGCCGGGATCCGAAGACCGATCTCGCGGTGCTCAAGGTCGACGTCAAGAACCTCACGGTGGCCAAGCTCGGCAAGTCCGACAACATCCAGGTCGGCGACGAGGTGCTGGCCATCGGTTCGCCGCTCGGCTTGAGCAAGACGGTCACCTCCGGCATCGTCAGCGCGCTGCACCGCCCGGTCGCCCTCGAGGGCGAGGGCAGTGATACCAAAGCGGTGATCGACGCGGTGCAGACCGACGCCTCGATCAACCCCGGCAACTCCGGTGGCGCGCTGGTCGACATGGAGGGCCGGCTGGTCGGCATCAACACCGCGATCCGCAGTGAATCCGGCGGCTCGGTCGGCCTCGGCTTCGCCATCCCGATCGATCAGGTGACCAACGTGGCGCAGACCCTGATCCGCGACGGCGTCATGCACCACGCGCAACTCGGCGTCAGCGCGCAGACCAAGAACGTGGCCAACGAGGTGATGTCCGGCGCCCGGGTCGCCGACGTCACGCCGGGCAGCCCGGCGGCAAAGGCCGGCATCGTCGAGGGCGATGTCATCGTCAAGGTCGGCGATCGCGAGGTGACCTCGCGCGACGAGCTGGTTCTCGCCGTGCAGCTGAACAAGATCGGCGACACCGTGACCGTCCAGCTGATCCGCGACGGCAGGCGGGTCGACGTGCCGGTCACCTTGCAGTCGGACTGACACCCCCGGTGCCGGCCCAGACCACGGAACTGTGAATCTTCCAGTACCGCATGGCGTCCGTCGCAGCAGTCTCCCCAGTTCACCCACCGGTCTGTGAGATAGGTCTCCCCCATTCGGCGGCCACCATCACGGTCAAGGCGTCGATCGACGCGTAGTCGTTCCGGGCATCGTGCGGGCAGTCGTCGTCGCGGCGGCTGCCCGCAGTTCGTTCGGCGTCTCGGCGGCCGGATCCGCGGGCTCCCCAGCTGTGAATCCAACTGAGCCGCTGGTGGGGTGGCCGGGTAGCCTGGAAACGTGTTCAGCAACATCGGCTGGAGCGAGATGATGATCTTGCTCGTCGCCGCCCTCGTGATCCTCGGACCGGAGCGACTGCCCGGCGCGGTTCGCTGGACCACGCGCAGCCTGCGCCAGGTGCGCGACTACGCCAGCGGCGCCACCGCGCAGCTGAAGGACGAACTCGGCCCGGAATTCGAAGACCTGCGCAAGCCGCTGGCCGACCTGAACGAACTGCGCGGTATGACGCCGCGCTCGATGGTCACCAAACACCTTCTCAACGGCGACGATTCGATCCTGAAGAATCTGGAGAGCGCGCTGCCCGACAAGAAGGACATCTACGGCACCGGCGGCGCGATGCCCGACTATCCGATGCCGAAGCTGGAAAAACCGTTGGAGCGCAACGAGCGTCCGCCGATCGATACCGACGCCACCTGACTCGCACAAGATCATCGAACTGGCCCATACGAGTCACGAGTAGGGCTCAGTGTCAAGAAAGCTAAACACCTTGGCGTGTCCAGCTGTCTAGACTTCGCACATGTCGGCCGATGACGTGGCGCGAGTTTTCGCGATCGAAGACAAGGTCGAGCGTTTGAAGGCGGCCACCGATGGGGTGGCGGCGGCCCAGCAGACGATCAACGAACTCACCAGGATTCGCCGTGCCGTGATCCGCGAACTGCACGCCGAAGGCTGGACGTTCGCGAGAATCGGTGCGGCAGCCGGGCTTTCCCGCGCGCGAATCCACCAGGTCAGCACCCAGGGGCCCGCGCCGGAGGGTTTGTTCTTCGGCCACGGGACGCTGACCGTGCTGGTGCCGGAGGTGCGGGCGGGCCGGGTGATCGGCGCGCCCGATCCGGCGGCGCCGCACCGGCTGGTCGAACTGCTCCGCGAACTCGGTTTCACCGCTTCGATCGAACACTTCCTGCCGGGCAGGCCGGTCGACCTGAGTCGCGATGGCTTGATCGTGCTCGGCGGGCCGGAGCTGTCCCCCAGCCTGCGCCAGCTCATCGCGGCGGACCCGCGGTTGCGGCGGGCCGTGGCCCGCGCGGGCGACGCGCGGCGCGGGATCGAGGACCGCGCGGCCCGGCGGGTCTATCGGCCCGGCGGGCCCGACCCGCACGACATCGCGTACCTGGCCCGATTGCCGCGGCCGGACGGGCGCGGCACGTTGCTGATGATCGACGGCATGCACCCGCCCGGCTCCCTCGGTGCCATCCGTTTGCTCGCCACCCGGTTGGCCACGCTGCACGAACGCGCCGCGACCCATTTGTTCTCGGTGCTCGTCGCATGCCGGTTCGACCGCGCGACCGGTGAGCCGCTGGAAGCCGAACTGCTCACCCCGGTCTACCGCCACGATCCCGAAACCCGTTTGCCCGCACCGGGTCTGCGCCGCTGACCGCAACCCGTCCGACACCGCACGGGACCGTGGCCTGATACCTGCGCGCCCGCAGATGTGGCACAGGTCACGCTGCTCTTCCATTCGGGAATTCTCGATGCGATGGTTGAATAGCTAGAAGATAACTAAGCGTTGATAGGTGAAGTTCCGATGAGTGTTCCAGGTTCGTTTGCAGCCAGTTCCGCGCCGACGGTCCGCACGGTGCGGCGCGATCCACAGGCGCCGACGAGTCCGGCGGCCGTCGATGCGACGGAACCGACCATCACCACCCATCGGGTCACCTACAGCGATCGGCTGAAACTGTTCGTCGGCGCGGGCGAAACGATCGAGAGCTACCTGCGCCCGCTCCGCAGGCTCGACGGTCACCACCGCTACTCGGTGCAGCTGACCCGACTGCCCGACGCTATGCGCTCCACCGAGATCAGCCCGGCGATCAGCGCCGCGCCGGGCGCGAACTACCTGTTGTGCACCGGCTCCGCCGATGCGGTGGTCGTCGAGCTCTGCCACACCGTCGACGCCGTCACCCGGCGGTTCACCGTCGGCCGGACGGGCAGCCGAGACGGCGAGCCCGGCATCTGCGTCCAGGTGCCCGACAGTGCGCCCGCACCGTGGATTTATCCGGACGAAGTGTGGACGGCCGAGGAAACCGCCCCGATCTTCGCGAATTATTTCCGCACCGGCACGGTCCCGACCGGTCTGGTGCTCCGCGAAACTACCGACTGACGCGTCACCCGAGGAGGCAGTGATGAACCCGCTCATCATCGTCGGCGGCACCGTACTGGTGTTCGGCCTGCTCGTCCTTGCCGTGACCGTCCTGCGCAGACCCACCGCACCGTACGGCCAGCTCACCGTCGCCGCCCTGCAGGCGCGACTCGCCGAAGAGAACTCGCCGAGTTCGCCGGAGGCCGAGGAACGACTCGTCGAGTTGCCGGTCCCCGAGGCGTTGCAAGAATCCTCCTGATCGCGCGCCGCGGTCCTCGTCTATGCCGCCGCGGCCTTTATTTTTGCC
Organism: Nocardia brasiliensis IFM 10847; assembly: GCF_000710915.1. GTDB lineage: Bacteria > Actinomycetota > Actinomycetes > Mycobacteriales > Mycobacteriaceae > Nocardia > Nocardia brasiliensis_A. Next base: position 59,318 of record NZ_BAUA01000192.1, on the reverse strand, counting down.
ACGGTGCAGCGCAAACCGCAGGGCGCACCGCGTACGCGGCCACATAGCTTCTGGATAGCTACCCTGAGTAGTACGGCGGCAACACTGCCGTCGCTCAGCTCGAGGGAGGTACGTGCCGATGCGCGCAATGCTCGAGCAACTCATCGCTTCGCTGACGCAAGGCCCGGTGGCACTGGCCCGGGTGGTCGATACCACCGGTCCCGGACCGCGTGAGCTGGGCGCCGCGATGATCGTCACCGACGCCGGCGCGGTCCTCGGATCCGTCTCGGGTGGCTGCGTGGAGGCGGCCGTCGTCGAGTCCGCCCGGCAGGTGCTCGACACCGGTCAACCGGTGACCGACCGGTTCGGCTATGCCGACGGTGACGGGATCGCGGTCGGCTTGACCTGCGGTGGCGAGATCGAGGTGTTCGTCGAGCCGGTGAGTCGCGACCTGATCCCGATCCTCACCCGGCTGCGGCAGGACATCGAGGCGGGCACGCCGGTCGCGTTGGCCACCCGGATGGACGCGGCCGGTGCGTGGCAACTGGTGCATTCGGACAGCACCGAACCGTGGCACGGCGTCGACCGGGACGCCCGCGCGCTGCTCGACGCGGGACGCAGCGGATTGGTCGGCGCGGACGAGTGCGAAGTGCACAGCTCGCCGCGACCGCGGGTGTTCGTCCAGGTCTTCGCCGCGCCCGCCCGCATGATCCTGGCCGGCGCCAACGATTTCGTCCGGGCGCTCAGCCGTACCGGCCGGCAACTCGGCTATCGGGTCACCGTCGTGGACGCGCGCGAAACCTTCGCCACCGCGGCCCGATTCCCGGCCGCGCACGAGGTCGTCGTCGATTGGCCGCACCGCTATCTGCGTGCCGAGCACGCGGCCGGGCGGGTCGACGGCCGCACCGTGGTCTGCGTGCTCACCCACGACACCAAGTTCGACGTGCCGACCATCGCGGCCGCGCTGGACCTCGACGACCTCGGTTTCGTCGGCGCCCTCGGTTCCCGGCGCACGCACGCCGAACGCACCGAGCGACTGCGCGCGGCGGGAGTCACCGAGAGCCGCCTGGCCCGCCTGAAGAGCCCGCTCGGCCTGGACCTCAACGCCCGCACCCCGGACGAGACCGCGATCTCCATCGCCGCCCAGATCCTCGCCGAACGCAACGCCGCCTCGGCCCGCCCGCTCGACCGACTCGACGGCCCCATCCACCGCTGACCCCGGACGCACGGCGCGGAATCGCCGATGGCGTCCCGGACCCGACGACGGACGCGCGCTGCCCCACCCCCGCACGCAGGCCCACCACACACAGGCTTACCGCACGCAGGCCCCACCGTGCGCAGGCTTACCGCACGCAGGTCCACCACACGCAGACCCCACCGCGCAGGCCACCGCACGCAGGTCCACCACACGCAGGCCCCACCGCGCGCAGGCCCACCGCACGCAGGTCCACCACACACAGGCTTACCGTGCGCAGGTCCACCACACGCAGACCCCACCACACACAGGCTTACCGTGCGCAGGCCCCACCGTGCGCAGGCTCGCCGTGAGCAGGCCGAACGCATGCAGGCCCACCATGCGCCGCCGACCGTGCGCGCACGCACGGCGGAATATTCGCGGGCTGACGGATCCCGAAGTGCCGGTGTCCGATCCGCGTAGCCCTCACTCAGAGCAGGTGTTCGATGCGCAAGGGGATGTCGCGCAGGCGTTTTCCGGTGGCGTGGTGCACGGCGTTGACGATGGCCGCGGCCGCGCCGATCATGCCGAGTTCGCCGATGCCCTTGACGCCCAGGGGGTTCACCACCGCGTCGTCGACCTCGACGAACGAGATGTCGACGGCGGGAGCGTCGGCGTTCACCGGCAGCAGGTATTCCAGCAGGGAGGCGTTGGCCCACCGGCCGTCCCGGATATCGGGCACGCTGCCCTCCATCAGTGCTTGGGACAGGCCCCAATTCATGCCGCCGAGCACCTGACTGCGGGCCAGTTTCGCATTGAGCACCCGCCCGGGCGCGAACGCACCGACCATGCGCCGGACCCGGACCAACCCGAGCTCCGGATCGACGGCAACCTCGGCGAACTGCGCGCCGAAGCTCATCTTTCCGTAGGGCGCGGGCGTCGTCGCGGGCCGCCAGCTGCCGGTCGTCTCGATATCCGAAAGTTGGTTGCGGTCAAGGACGTCGGCGTACGAATCGCTGACCGACGGATCGTCGCGCAGTCGCAGCTTCCCGTCGACGCCCTCGATCTCGTCGGGCGTGCGACCACGCAGCGGGGAATCGATATCGGCGACCGCGACCTCGATGAGCTGCCGGAGCAGATCGGTGCAGGTGTTGTGCACCGCGGAACTCACCGCGCTCGCACCGATCGACCCGACGGTCGCTGCCACGTTCGGATAGTCGGTGTTGCCGATCTCGAATCGGATGCGGTCGAACGGCATTCCCATCGCGTCCCCGGCGACCTGGGTCATCGCCGTGGCGACACCGGTGCCGAATTCCTGGGTGCCCGCCTGCACCACGAGCGACCCGTCCGAGCGCAACCGCGCGTGCGCGCGTTGCGGCTGGCCGGGTTCGTACACCGGGTAGCCCGCGGTGCCGACGCCCCAGCCGATGAGCCAGTTGCCCTCGACATGCGAACCCGGCGTCTGTTTGCGCCCGTCCCAGCCGAACCGCTCCGCGGCCAGCCGCAGGCAGTCGAGGTAACCGTCGGAGCTCCACGGGTTTCCGCTTTCCGGATCGACCGCGGCGTGATTGCGCAGGCGCAGTTCCACCGGGTCGGCGCCGAGCTGGGTGGCGAGTTCGTCGATCGCGCATTCGAGCGCGACCATGCCCGAGGCCTCGCCGGGGCCGCGCATGAAGGTCGGCGTCATGATGTTGGCCTTGATCAGCCGATACTGCCCCTCCCAGTGCGGGATACCGTAGGCCTTGCTCGCCACCTCGAGCGAGGGCTCGGCCCAGTCGTCGAAATGCGAAGTGAGAGAGAGCTTGTGGTGGCGCAGTCCGGTGAACCGCCCCTCGGCGTCGCTCACCAGCGTGACGCGCTGCTCCTGCTCTTCCCGTAACCCGGTGCCGTAGAACATCTGCTCCCGGTTCAGGATCACCCGGATCGGCCGGCCCAGTTCCCGCGCGATCAGCGGCGCGAGCGTGACGTGCGGCCAGATCATCGCTTTCGCACCGAAGCCGCCGCCGACGTAGTCCGTCACCACCCGCACCTTGCTCGGCGAGATCCCGAGGTGTGCCGCGATGGTCAGCTGGCTGGCCACGATGCCCTGGGTGGCGTCGTAGACGGTGACCGAATCCCCGTTCCACATCGCGGCGGTGACCGAGCATTCGATCGGATTGTGGTGGTTGGCGGCGAACCGGAAGGTGGCGTCGACGGTGTGCGCGGCCGCCGCGGCCGCACCCGCGAAGTCGCCGCGCGACTGGGTGGCCGGGACGAACCCGGCGAAGATCTTCTCCGGCACATACTGTTCGTCGCGCCCGTCGTCCAGGCGCACCAGTGCGGGCTGCTCGTCGTAGGTCGCCTCGATCAACCGGGCAGCCTGCTGGGCCACCTCGAAGGTGTCCGCCACCACCACGGCGATCGGCTGGCCGAAGTAGTGGATCGTGGTGTCCTGCATGGGAAAGAAAGTCTGTCCAGGCGCGGGATGGCCGAACAGCGATGGCACCAGCGGCACCGTGGTGACCCGCGGCAGGTTCTCGTGGGTGAACACGGCCACCGCGCCGGCCCGCAGTGCGCGGCTGATGTCGAGGGAAGTCAGTGTGCCGTTACCGATCTCGGCGCCCACGAGCACGCCGTACGCGGCGTTCGGCATCGGGATCTCGGCGGTGTAGCGCGCCGCGCCGGTGACCTTGGCGTGCCCGTCGATGCGGTCGCGCGGCTGACCGATCAGCTGCTCGGCGGCGGGCGCACTCATTTCCGCGCTCCCCGCGCCGCGACGGTTTCCAGGGCGCGCACCAGGGTGCGTTGCGCCAGTTCGATTTTGAACCGGTTCATCGGGTGGCTGTCGTCGGCCGCCGCGAGTTCGGTGGCCGCCGCCGCGGCGAAATTCTCCTTCGTCGCGGGCTTGCCGGTGAGCAGATCCTCGGCCATTCTGGCCCGCCATGGTTTGGTCGCCACGCCGCCCAGGCCGATCCGGACATCCCGCACGACTCCGTCCGCCAGGTCGAGCGCCACGGCCACGGAAGCGGCGGCGAACTCATAGGATTCGCGGTCGCGCACCTTCAGGTAGTGCGAGTTCTTCGCGAACGGCAAGGGCGGCACGTCGATCCGGATGATGAGCTCGTCGCTGGTGATCGGATGCTCCAGATGCGGTGTATCGCCGGGCAACAGGAAGAAGTCGTCGAAAGGGATGCTGCGGATGCCGCGCGGCCCCTGCACCTGCACCACGGCATCGAGCGCGGTGAGCGGGTTCGCCATATCGGAGGGGTGCATCGCGAAACAGTGCTCGCTGGTGCCCAATACGGCATTGCCGCGGTGCAGGCCCTCGAGGGCGCCGCAGCCGCTGCCGGGCGCGCGCTTGTTGCAGGCGTAGGCGATATCGCGGAACTGCGGGCAGCGCACCTTCTGCATCAGGTTGCCGCCCATCGAGGCCATGTTGCGGATCTGCGCGGACGCGCCCTTCCAGAGTGCAATGGACAGAAACGGAAAGCGTTCCCGCACACCGGGATCGGCCGCGACCTCACTCATCCGGACCATCGCGCCGATGCGCAGCCCGCCGTCCGGGGTGTGCGCCAGCTCGGTCAGCGGCAGCCGGTTGATGTCGACGACGTTGTCCGGCTCCATCGCGCCGATGCGCAGCATATCCACCAGAGTCGTACCGCCGGCGAGGAATACGGTGTTCGGGCGGGCGGCGACGGCGACGAGCGCCTCGTCCACCGTCTCGGCGCGCGCGAAGGCGATGGGCTTCATCGGGTCTGCCCCATTTCGGCCTCCGCGGTCTTTATCGCGTCGCGGATGTTCTGGTAAGCCGCACAGCGGCAGATATTGCCGCTCATCCATTCGGCGATCTCTTCGTCGCTGCCGGTATGGCCCTCTTCGATGCATTTGATCGCCGACATGATCTGACCGGGCGTGCAGTAACCGCACTGGAAGCCGTCGCAGCTGATGAAAGCCCGCTGCACCGGATGCAGCTCCTCCCCCTGCGCGACGCCTTCGATTGTCGTGACCTCGCGACCCTGCACACTCAATGCCAGAGTGAGGCAGGACAATTCGCGCTTACCGTCGACCCACACCGTGCACGCGCCGCAGGCGCCCTGATCACACCCCTTCTTGGTGCCGGTGAGGCGCAGATATTCACGCAGGGCATCGAGCAGGCTGACCCGGGGTTCGAGCGCCACCGGAAAATCGTGACCGTTCACCCGCAGCGTGGCCAACGTGTAATCGGGACCGGCAAACTCCGGCTGACGCGTGTCCTGCTTGGGTAGCTCACCAATAGTCATAAACGTATCTCCTGCTCATGAGCGCGCGACGGACGCGTATCTCGAAATACAGCATGCGAACGTAAGACCTGGAAAACATCGTAGCGTCTGTTCAGCAAACCTGCTCGCGAACAACAGCAGCGCCGCAGATCGGCTCGGCAGCCGGTGAATTCGCCGAAAACTCGCGCGGTCCCGACAGCAGCGAACCCGGGCGGCCGAGGGCACCCGGGTTCGCGGATCAGGCTAGATTCAGGCTGCGGCCCAGGCGGGGCGCAGCGTGTTCATCGGCGGACGGTCGGCCAGCGACACCTCGGTGCTGTGCGCGGTGAAGGCATCACCGACCAGCGGGAACTGGGTCAGCGCCGCACCGGAGTCCACGACGCCGCTGCGGCCGAGCACGGTACCGAGGATCTGCCTGCTCATCACGCCCAGGTCGGCCAGCGGCCGGTTGCGGTGCGTGCGCACCCCCAGGTTGACCTGACCGATCGCGGACAGGCCGACCTGGTCGTAGGTGTCGAGCAGCAGCCCGATCTCCACGCCGTAGCCGGGCGCGAACGGGACCGCGGTGAGCAGTTCGCGGGTGCCCGCGTACTCGCCGCCCAGCGGCTGCAACACCTGCGAGAGTTCGGGCCGCAGCGCGGCGAGCAACGGCCGGGCGACGAGCTCGGTGACCCGGCCGCCGCCGTGCGCGTCCACCGCGGCGCCCTGCCGCAGCGGCCTGCGGTAGTAGGCCTTGACCAGGTGCATGTCCTCGACGGTGAGCAGCGGGCCGAGCAGCTTGGGCACGAACGCCGGATCAGGGTCGATGAGATCGGAATCGACGAAGGCGATGAGGTCACCGCTGGTCACCGCCAGCGAACGCCACAGCACCTCGCCCTTGCCCGGCACCGGGTCGAGTTCGGGCACCGCCTGCTCCCGCGTGATCACTTCGGCGCCCGCGGCGCGGGCCCGTTCGGCGGTGGCGTCGGTGGAACCGGAGTCGAGCACGATCAGCTCGTCCACCAGGGTGCCGAGCAGCGGCCGGATGCTGGCCACCACGTCGGCGACGGTGTTCTCCTCGTTCAGCGCGGGCAGCACCACCGACACGGTGCGGCCCGCCTTGGCGGCGACGAGCTCGTCTACCGACCAGCTCGGGGTGTCCCAGGTGTTCGTCGTGGCCCATGGCGGGCTGTACTCGCGGCTGTGGGGGTGGTGAAAGTTCATACCAAACCTCGCAGGGTGCGTGCTGGGGGCCGGATGCCCTGGATGGCGGCGATCATGTCCACTACCCGCCGGGTCGCGGCGACTTCGTGAACGCGGAAGACGCGGGCGCCCGCGGCAGCCGACCAGGCCGTTGCCGCCAATGTGCCCTCCAACCGCTCGGAAAGATCGACACCTAGAGTCTCCCCGATGAAGTCCTTGTTGCTGAGGGCCATCAGGACCGGCCACCCGGTATTTACAAGAACGTCTACTCCGCGCAACAACTCCAGGCCGTGATAGGTGTTCTTGCCGAAATCATGGGTCGGATCGATCAGGATCGAATCCGCGCGCACCCCGGCCGCGGCCGCGTGCTCGGCCGCCCGAACCAGGGTGCCGGTCACTTCGGCCACGATATCGGCGTAGCGGACCCGGTGCGGCCGGGTGCGCGGCACCGCACCGCCGGTGTGGCTGCACACGATGCCGACGCCGTGCTCGGCCGCCACCGGCACCAGATCCGGATCGGCGCCCGCCCAGGTGTCGTTGATCAGGTCCGCGCCCTCGCGCACGGCGGCCAGCGCCACCTCGGCGCGCCAGGTGTCGATGCTGATCAATAGCTCCGGGAACTTCGCCCGAATCGCGGCGACGAACGGGAGCACCCGCCGGGCCTCCTCCTCGGCATCGACCAGCGACCCCGGCCCGGCTTTCACCCCGCCGATGTCGACCAGGTCGGCGCCCTCGTCCACCGCGCGCACGACCGCGTCCATCGCGGCGGCGTCGGTGAACGTGGCGCCCCGGTCATAGAAGGAGTCCGGCGTGCGATTCACGATCGCCATGACCAGCGCCCGATCCGTCGCCACCGGCTTGCCGCACAAGGTCGGAAGCGGTGAAACGGTGGCGCTGAACATGCCCCGACTGTACCGACCCCTGTGCCGAGCGGCCTCGGTCAGCTCTTGGGGGCGCGGCCTGCGGCTACCTCGTCCGGGTAGTCGGGATAGAAGGGGACGTAGCCCTTGTCGCGGCCCGCGAGGACGTAGAGCCGGTGGTCGTCGTCGGGGGTGTAGCCCTGTTTGCGCAACTCCACCTTGCGGCTCTTGAAGGTGGAGGTCTGTTCGAGTTCTTGGACCACGCGCAGGAACAGCGGGACCGCGTAGGCGGGCAGTTGCCGGTACGCCAGTTCCGCGAGCGCTACGCCGTCGAGTTCGGCGTCGGGACTCAAGGTCACGGCCGCCATGCCCGCCTTACCGTCGGCGCCCGGGATATCTACACCGTAGACAACGGCCTGCGAGATCGCGTCGGACCTGGTCAGCGCGCCCTCGACCTCGGTGGTCGCGACGTTCTCCCCCTTCCACCGGAAGGTGTCGCCGAGCCGATCCACGAAAGCGATGTGATGCCAACCCTGATCGCGTACCAGATCGCCGGTGTCGAACCAGAGATCCCCTTGCTTGAAGCCGTCGCGCACCAGCTTCGCCTCGGAGGCCGCCTTGTCGGTGTAGCCGTCGAACGGCGACCGGCCGGTGATCTTGGACAGCAGCAGCCCGACCCCGCCCGTACCGACCCGGCGTAAGCGACCGTTCTTGTCGCGCTTGGCTTTTCCGGTCTCGTCGTCGTAGTCGACGACGGCGTAGGGCAGCGGCCCGAACCCCGCGGTGCGGTCCACGCCGAACGCGTTGATGAACGCGATGTTGACTTCGCTGGCCCCGTAGAACTCGACGATCCGGGTGATCCCGAATCGCCGCTTGAACTCGTCCCACAGTTCCGGGCGCAGCCCGTTGCCGACCGCGAGCCGGACCTTGTGTCTGCGGTCGGTCGCCTTCGGCGCCTGGTTGAGCAGGTAACGGCACAGCTCACCGATGTAGATGAACGCCGTCGCCTCTTCGCGGATCACCTCGTCCCAGAACCGCGACACCGAGAACTGCCTGCCGAGCGCGAATGTGCCGCCCGCGCTCAGCACTGCGGACAGCGCGACGGTCAGCGCGTTGTTGTGATAGAGCGGCAGGCAGCAGTACAGGGTGTCGTTGCCGCGCAGGCGAATGCCGAGCCCGCCCAGGCCGACCATGCTCTTGGTCCAGCGCAGGTGCGTCATCACGCTGGCCTTGGGCAGGCCGGTCGTGCCGGAGGTGAAGATCAGGAAGGCCCGCTCTTTCGCGGTGATCTCCTGGCACACCGGCGGATCGGCATCGGGCGCGTCCTGCGCCGCCACCTGTAAATCGTTGCTGTACAACACATTCGACGGCGGTTCCGGCAGCGAGTCGAGCGCCTGCGCGCATTCCTCGCCGACCACGTTGAGCACGCTGTTCAACAACCCGAAACTGTGCGCGAGCACCTGGTCGCGCTGGTGGTGATTGAGCAGGCCGACGGTGGCGCCCAGCTTCGCCGCGGCGAGTACCACGAACAGCGTCTGCGGCCGGTTGGTCATCAGCACACCGACCACGTCGCCGCGCCGCACCCCCCGCGCGGTGAGCACCGCGGCATACCGGTTCACCTCGTCGTTGGCTTGGCGGTAGGTGCAGCCCGCCCCTTCGAAGCGCAGGAAGACGCGGTTCGGATGCCGGTGCGCGGCCCGCTGGAAGTACAGGCCCACCGAGGATTTGGCGTCCGGCCCCACCAGCATGCCCGGCGCGCTGCGCAGCATGCCCGGCGCGTCGAGCGCCATCGCGGGAAGGTGTTTGGCCAGATCTAGAAAGCTCACCGTGGAGCGACCGTCGGAACTCACTATCCCGCTCTCCTCAAATCAAAAGCTTGTGCTCACACCGCCAAAGCCGCGAAGGCGGAAGGTATATCGGCGACCACGGTGACGCGGTCCATCGCGGGCTGGGGCACGAACTTACGGTCGTAGAGTTCGTCGAGCCACTGGAACAGGCCTCGGTAGAAGCCGTCCGGGTCCAGCACCACCACCGGCTTATTGTGCTGTCCCAGATAGCCTCCGGTCCAGGTTTCGAAGAACTCTTCCAGCGTGCCGATGCCGCCGGGCAGGGTCAGGAAGGCGTCCGCGCGGTCCTCCATGATCTGCTTGCGCTGCCGCATGGTGTCGGTGACGACCAGTTCGTCGGCGTCGACATCGGCGACCTCGCGGTGCACCAGGTGCTTCGGGATCACCCCGATGGTGTTCGCGCCGCCGGCCCGCGCCGCCGTCGCGATCGCGCCCATCATCGACACGTTGCCGCCGCCGGACACCAGTCGCCAACCGCGCCGGGCGATCTCGGCGCCGACCGCGGCGGCCAGATCAAGATAGACAGGATTGACGGTGCTCGCGGAACAGTAGACACAGACGGCGTAGGGCTCTGCGCTCACCACTGGTCCTCCGTGCCGATCGCATCCTCCGCGCCACCGGACTCCGCGTTGGCGAGGATGATCTGCACGACCTCCTCCACGCTGTCGGTGACATGGATCAGGCCGAGGTCCCCGGGGGAGATCTTGCCGGAACCGCCCAGCGAGTCCCGCATCCAGTCGACCAGCCCGGCCCAGTACCTGCTGCCGAACAGGATGATCGGGAAACGGGTGATCTTGCGGGTCTGCACCAGGGTGAGCGCCTCGAACAGTTCGTCCAGGGTGCCGAAACCACCGGGCAGGCAGATGAAGGCCTCCGAGTACTTCACGAACATCGTCTTGCGAACGAAGAAGTAGCGGAAGTTGATGCCGAGATCGACCCACTCGTTGAGGCTCTGCTCGAACGGCAGCTCGATGCCGAGACCGATCGAATAGCCGCCCGCCTCGCACGCGCCGCGGTTGACCGCCTCCATCGCGCCGGGGCCGCCGCCGGTGATCACCGCGAAACCGGCCCGGGCCAGCGCGGCGCCGATGGCCAGGCCCGCCTGGTATTCGGGGTGGTCGGGTTGGGTCCGTGCCGAACCGAACACGGTGACCGCACGCGGCACCTCGGCGAGCGCGCCGAAACCCTCGACGAACTCGGCTTGGATGCGCAGCACGCGCCACGGGTCGGTATGCACCCAGTCGGTGTCGCCGCGCCGGTCGAGCAGGTTGCGATCGGCGGTGCCGACCTCGTTCGCCCGGTCGCGCCGGAACATGACCGGCCCGCGGAACTTGGCTGTCGACTTCGGCTTGTTGGCAACCTCGCGGTCAGCGGCGTCGGTGGACATGCGATCCAAACTACCGGGAGGTTGTCGCGGCAACAGACCTGAGCCGAGAAGTCAGCCGCCGTTCACCTCGGGCGTCGCCGCTCGTCAGGCGTGGACGCCGGTGAGGTAGCCGCGCAGCATGGCGGTGACGGCGGTGATCTGGTCGACCGGGACGTGCTCGTCACGCTTGTGCGCGAGGTTCGGATCGCCGGGACCGAAGTTCACCGCGGGAATACCGCGCGCCGCGAAGCGAGCGACATCGGTCCAGCCGTACTTGGCGCGGACACCGCCGCCGTGCTTGTACACCGAGGCGATCAGGTCCGCGGCGGCCGGTGCGGTCAGGCCGGGCAGTGCGCCCGGGGCCGAGTCGGTCACCTCGAAGGTCACGTCGAGACCGGCGAAGACCTCGCGCACGTGCTCGATCGCCTGCTCGACCGTGCGGTCCGGCGCGAAACGGAAGTTCACCTCCACCTCGGCGGCGTCGGGCACCACATTGCCCGCCACACCGCCCGCCACGCGCACCGCGGACAGACCTTCGCGATAGCCACAGCCGTCGATGTCGACCTCGCGCGCCCGATACTCGGCCAGCCGCTGCAGGATCGGCGCGAGGCGATGGATCGCGTTGTCGCCCAACCAGGCTCGCGCCGAATGCGCGCGCACCCCGGCGGTGGACAGCCGGACCCGCAGCGTCCCTTGGCAACCCGCCTCGATCCAGCCGCCCGAGGGTTCGCCGAGCACGGCCAGATCGCCGGCCAGCCAGTCCGGCAGGTCGCGCTCGATATGCCCGAGTCCGTTGAATTCCGAGGCGATCTCCTCACAGTCGTAGAAGATCAGCGTCAGATCGTGCACCGGCTCGGCGACCGTCGCGGCCAGGTGCAGGAACACCGCGTCCCCGGATTTCATGTCCACCGAACCGCAGCCGAACAGCACCCGCTCGCCCGCGTCGTTCACCGTGAAATGGCTCGGCACGTTGTCGGCGATCGGCACGGTGTCCAGATGGCCGGCCAGCACCACCCGCGTCGGCAGACCCCGGTTCGTCCGCGCCAGCACCACATTGCCGTGCCTGCGCACCTCGAAGCCCGTCGTCTGCTCGCGCAACGCCTGCTCCACGAGATCGGTGATCACCGCCTCGTCCCGCGAGACACTCGGAATGTCCACCAGAGCTTTGGTCAGCGCGATCGGGTCCGCCCGCAGATCAAGGGTCACGTCCCCACCCTACGACCGCGCCCCCGCCCCGCCGCCGAGCAGTGCGCACACGCCGCCACGCACACCTCAGCACCACGCACACACCACGCACACGCCGCGCACATCTCAGCACCCCGCCCACCCCGCGCACACCTCAGCACCCCGCGCACACCTCAGCAGCCCGCGTGCGTTTCAGCACGCCGCGCGCGTTTCAGTCGACGATTTCGTGCGCGTGGCGCTGATGTCAGCGCAGCGTGGGCGGGACGGCCGCGGGTAGGTGGGTGGATCTGATCGGCGGGGCGCGAGACGTGGGGTGCGGCACAGGAGGAGGGTCACCGTCGGGGACAAGCGGTCGGTAACCTCTACGAACGTGAGCACTCAGGGAGCAGCAGCAGTCGGTATCGCCAACGTGACCGCGGACGGGACCGTTCTCGACACCTGGTACCCGAGTCCGGAGCTCGGCGCGTTCGCCGAGACCGGGACCAAGCGGCTGGACGAGGCACCCGCCGAGTACGCGGCGCTGCTCGGGATCGATGAGGCGCGCGGGGTCGACGTGGTGGCGGTGCGCACCACGATCGCCGACCTGTCCGCGGCGCCGGTCGACGCGCACGACGTCTACCTGCGCCTGCACCTGCTCTCGCATCGCCTGGTCCGCCCGCACGAGGTGAGCCTGGACGGCCAGTTCGGCCTGCTCAGCAACGTGGTGTGGACCAACCACGGCCCGGCCGCGGTGGAAGGTTTCGAGACCACCCGCGCCAAGCTGCGCGCGCGCGGCCCGGTCACCGTGTACAGCGTCGACAAGTTCCCGCGCATGGTCGACTACGTGGTGCCCTCCGGGGTGCGGATCGGCGACGCCGACCGGGTCCGGCTCGGCGCGCACCTCGCCTCCGGCACCACCGTCATGCACGAGGGCTTCGTCAACTTCAACGCGGGCACCCTGGGCAACTCCATGGTCGAGGGCCGCATCTCCGCCGGTGTGGTGGTCGGCGTCGGCTCCGACGTCGGCGGCGGCGCGTCCATCATGGGCACCCTGTCGGGCGGTGGCACCACCGTCATCTCCATCGGCGAGCGCTCCCTGCTCGGCGCGAACGCCGGTGTCGGCATCCCGCTCGGCGACGACTGCGTCGTGGAGGCGGGCCTCTACGTCACCGCGGGCACCAAGGTCACGGGCCCGGACGGAACCGTCGTCAAGGCCAGCACCCTCAGCGGCCAGAACAACCTGCTCTTCCGCCGCAACTCCGTCACCGGCGCCGTGGAAGTGGTGCCGCACAAGGGCACCGGCGTCGAACTGAACGCCGCCCTGCACGCCAACGACTGACCCCACCCCGGCCGCCGCCGGCCGCACAGCCCCAGAACTGTTGTGCGGCCCCAGAACTGTTGTGCGGCAGGCCCGCCCGCGGGGCTCAGGTGAGGCGCTTTTTCTGGACCTTGCCCATGGCGTTGCGGGGCAACGTGTCGACCACGCGGATCTCGCGGGGCCGCTTGTGGGCCGAGAGTTGTTCGGCGACGTAGGCGATCAGGTCCTGTTCGAGGGAAGGCGGTGCCTCGCCGCGCAATACGACGAAGGCGACGATGCGCTGTCCCAGGTCGGGGTCGGGCAGACCGACCACGGCGGCTTCGGCTACGGCGGGGTGGCCGAGGAGCACGGTCTCCACTTCGCCTGCGCCGATGCGATATCCACCGGATTTGATCAGGTCCACCGATTCGCGGCCGACGATGCGATGGAACCCGTCGGGATCGATGGCGGCGACGTCGCCGGTCTTGAACCAGCCATCCTCGGTCCAGCTCTCCGCGGTCGCCTCCGGGCGGTTCAGGTAGCCGTCGAACAGCATCGGGCCGGATACCTGTAGTGCGCCGATGCTTTCACCGTCGTGCGCCACCTCGCCGCCCGCCTCGTCCCGCAGCCGGGTCCGCACGCCGCGCACCGCGGTACCGACCCAGCCGGGGCGGCGCTCACCGTCGGCGCGGGTGGACAGGGTGATCATGGTTTCGCTCATGCCGTAGCGCTCGACGGGTGCGTGACCGGTGAGTTCGCGCAGCTTCTCGAACACCGGAACGGGCAGCGGCGCACTGCCCGACACGAGCAGCCGGGCGGCGGCCAGTTCCTTTGCGGCAGCGGGATCTTCGACGATCCGGGACCACACGGTGGGCACCCCGAAGTACAAGGTGCCGTGCGCGGCGGCGTACGCCTGCGGGGTCGGCTTGCCGGTGTGCACGAGCGGACTGCCCACCCGCAGCGGTCCGAGCACACCGAGGATCAGCCCGTGCACGTGGAACAGCGGAAGCCCGTGCACCAGTGTGTCGTTCGCGGTCCATGCCCAGGCTTCCGCAAGGGCGTCGAGCCCGGCCGCGATGGCACCGCGACTCAGCAGCACCCCCTTCGGCAAGCCGGTGGTACCGGACGTGTACAGCACGAAAGCCGTCGACGCCGCATCGGGTTCGGGATAGGTATGCCAGGACCGGGCGTGCACGCGCACCGGAACCACCGGAAGTTCGCTGCCCGCAGGGGCTTTGCCGAGCCAGGCCTGTGCGCCCGAATCGGCCAGGATGTGCGCGAGTTCCGCGGTACCCGAGTCCGGCGGCACCGGCACCACGGTCACGCCCGCGATCAGGCAGCCGACCACGGCCAGCACGGTGCCGACGGTCGGCTCGGCCAGCACGGCGACCCGGTCGGCCCGGGCCACGCGTTCCGCCACCGAGGTCGCGGCGCCGAGCAGATCACTGCGCGACAGCGTCACGCCGTCGATGGTGACGGCATCGGGGATATCCGCGCCGCCTGCGACAGCGAGCGGGTGCAGGGAACTGAGCAACAACGGCGGACCGAACGGCATTCGCCCAAACTACTTCGCCATTCCTCGGCGCAGCAGCACCGGGCGGGACCGGGGGTGTGACGGTTGACACGCCCATGAGGCGGTGAGAAAGTTTATGTACATCCTTCTCACCAGGACAGAGGTCGACGATGACCAGGCCACTTCGCGCAACGACGCACGAATCCGAACCCGCGGACGAACTCGACATCACGCAGTTCATCGACGGCATGGTGGGACTGCTCGCCGGCGCGGCGAACGTCATCATGCAGCTCAGCACTCCGCCGGTCGGCTACGGCGTACTGGAGAGCACCGTGCACAGCGGGAACGTGATGCTGCATCCGGTCAAGCGCTTGCGCACCACGGTCACCTACCTCGCCGTGGCCATGCTGGGTTCCCCTGACGAACGCGCCGACTACCGCGCGGCCGTCAACCGCTCGCACCGACCCGTGCATTCGACCGCGTCGAGTCCGGTGCGCTACAACGCGTTCGACCCCGACCTGCAATTGTGGGTGGCCGCCTGCCTGTACTGGGGCGCGCAGGACACCTACACGCGCCTGCACGGCCCGATGGACGAGGCGACCGCCGACGCGTTCTACCGGCACAGCGCCCGGCTCGGCACCACCTTGCAGGTGCGCGAGGGCATGTGGCCCGCCGACCGCAAAGCCTTTGCCGCCTATTGGGATCGACACCTGAGCGCTACCACGATCGACCCGCCGATCCGCGACTACTTCAACGATCTGATCGATCTGAAGATGCTCCCGCTGCCGCTGCGACTCCCCTTCGCGCGGGCACACCGTTTCTTCGTCACCGGCCTGCTGCCCGCACACCTGCGCGATCAAATGGGCTTCACCTGGTCCGCCCGGCAGGACCGGGCACTCGAACGCATCCTGCGCACGCTGGGCACCGCCGAGACCCTGCTCCCCGCTCCGGTGCGCATGTTCCCGCTCAACGCCTACCTGGCCGACTTCCGTCTGCGCCGCAGACTCGGCCTGCGCCTGGTGTGACCTGCCGGCGACGGACACAAATTCGCGACGTCGGCATGTCGTGCCCGGCTTTTCGCCGTGTGCGGTGTTACCTCGTCAGGGACGGGCATACCGCGCAAAGGGGGCACGGCAAGGAGGACTCGTGAACCGTGGCACCCTGACGGTGTTCGCCATCGCGCTGTGCTGCGCCTTCCACGCACCCCAGGCGGGCGCGGCGCCGCTCGGCCCCGACGTGGTGCCGCCGCGCACGGCGGTCACGTTCCGCGCCGCGGCGGGCGGCGGCTGGAGCACCGCGAACGAACACGAGTCCCGGGCGGCCCTGTCACTGGTCAAGCTGTATCTCGCGGACTATGCCCTGCGGCACGGCGACGGCGCACCGAGCGACCGGGAACTGGCCGAGCGGATGATCCGCTACTCCGACGACGGCGCCGCGAACGCGACGGAGGCCAAGTATCCGCGCGCGATCGAAGCCATTGCGGCCGAATACCATTTGGCCGATACGCACCCCTACGGCGAGTGGGGCATGGCCGCGACGAGCACCGCCGACATCGCCGAATTCCTGATCACCAAATTGCGCGACGACCGCGGCTCGCCGATCTTCGAATGGATGGCGGCGGCCGGCGCCACGGCGGCCGATGGCACCGAACAGGATTGGGGCACCGCCCGCTGGCCGCTCGTCCAGGGCACCAAGTGGGGTTGGTCCGATCTCGGCCCGCCGGACGTCGCATCCGCTTCGTACGGCACGGGTTTCGTGGTGGTCGCGCACACGCACGGCTCCGCCGCCGAGCAGACCCTCGATCTCATGGCCGCGATGCCGCTGGCCACGGTCGGCATGTTCGTGCCGAGTCAGCCTGCACGACAACAGGTTCGATGACGCGCACGGATCACGGTACGCGGAACGACACCACCACGTGATCGCGGGCGAACTGCCGGATCGCCGCGTCGTCGTGCAGCGGAATGACCGTTTGCGGTGTCAGCGCCAACGACAGCGCGGTGCGCGCGATCATCTCCGCCAGCGGTTCGGGATCGTATTCGGGCAGCTTGCCCTCGCGCTGTAGCCGAGTGATGAACTCGGCCAGGTAATCCCGGCCGAGTTCGATGATCGGCGCGCCCTTGACGGTCAGAAACGGCAGGACCAGTTCGGGTTCCGTGGCCAGCAGCCGATGCACGAGCTGGTTGTCGCGCAGCCCCGTGATGAACGCGGCGAAGAGCTCGACGATCTGCTCCTGCGCCGACGCGTCCCGATCGACCTGTTGCTGCAACGCCGCGTCGACCTGCTCGACGAACTCCCGGGTCTGGCGCAACCCGACCGCCTCGATCAGGTCCGACTTGCTGGCGAAGCGCCGGTACAGCGTGGCGAGCGAGAGGCCGCAGCGCCGCGCCACCTCGACCATGCTGGTGCGCTTGATGCCGAAGTCCAGGAAGGCCAGCAGCGCCGCGTCGAGCACACGCGTTTGGTTGCGGTCCTCCGGGCCCGCGCTCCGAATCCGCGGCAGGAGTTTGGTCAACTTCGCCATTCCTCCACCCTAGCCCCGCCGATGAAACGATGATGCACAAAGCATCGCAGCGAAGCAATTGGCGGCGCGCAACCGTTGACACCCCACCGAGGCAATGAGAAGGTGACATACGAATCTTCTCATCGTACGCAGGCGCGCGCCGCCGGCGGACACAGAAAGACGAGGTCGACGATGACCGCACCGCTACGCGCCGCCGAGCCCGAGCCGGACGAGGTCCACCCCTTCGAACCACTCACGCCCGAAACGGTCCAGCCGTACCTGGACGGCGTCGCGGCCTTTCTCGGCGGCACCGCCAACGTGATCATGCAGCTGAGCCTGCGCCCGGTCGGCCGCGGCGTGCTGGAGAGCACGGTGGACAGCGGCAAAGTGACCCTGCATCCGGTCAAGCGGCTGCGCACCACGCTCACCTATATCGCCGTCGCGACGATGGGCTCCGACGAAGAGCGCGCGGCCTATCGCGAGGCGGTCAACCGTTCGCATCGACCGGTTCGTTCCAGTGACCGCAGCCCGGTGAAGTACAACGCTTTCGATCCGAAGTTGCAGCTCTGGGTGGCGGGCACGATCTATTGGGGCCTCGACGACCTCTACACCAGGATGCACGGCCCGCTCGCACCCTCGGAGGCCGAAGCGCTCTATCAGTACTGCGCCCGGCTCGGCACGACGCTGCAGATGCGACCGGAGATGTGGCCTGCGGACCGCGCGACCTTCCTCGCGTGGTGGGCGGAGAATCTGGTGCAGTACCGGATCGAACCCGCGCTGCGCGCCTACTTCGACGACCTCATCGATCTCCGGATGATGCCGCGCCCGGTGCAGTTCGCCTTCGCGCGGCTGCAGCGCTTCGTCGTGGCCGGTCTGCTGCCACAGCACGTGCGCGACGAAATGCGGATGACGTGGACCGAGCGCGATCAACGCCGATTCGACCAACTGCTGCGGGGTATCTCGCTCGTACACAACCGGTTGCCGAAACAGGCGCGACTGTTTCCGTTGAACGCCTACCTGTTCGACCTGCGCAGGCGGATGCGCCTCGGAAAGCCACTGGTGTAGGGACTTCGGAAAGGGACACCAGCGGATCGGTGGGCGGGACGAATGTCGCGCCCACCGACCCTTTCACGACCTGCTCACCAACGCACGGAGGAAGAAGGTGAGGTTGGCTGGGCGCTCGGCCAGTCGCCGGGTCAGATAGCCGTACCACTGACTGCCGTAGGGGACGTACACCCGAACGGCCGTACCCGCGGCGGCCAGCCTGCGCTGCTCCACGTCGCGTACTCCGTACAGCATCTGATGCTCGAAACGAGCTGGGCCGCGCCCGGTTTCGCGGACGAGCTGCTCCGCCGCGACGATCGGCACCGGATCGTGCGTGGCGACCATCGGGTAGCCCGCACCCCGCATCAGCACCTCGAGACAGCGCAGGTAGGAGTCGGTCACCTCGGGGGCGCGCTGGAAGGCGACCTCGGCGGGCTCGCGATAGGCGCCCTTGCACAGGCGAACACGCGAATCCGGACCCGACAGCGACCGGCAGTCCGCCTCGGCCCGATGCAGATAGGCCTGCAGAACTGCGCCGAGCCAAGGGAATTCCGCCCGCAACTGCGACACGGTGGCCAAGGTGTCCGCGGTGGTGGTGTGGTCCTCGGCGTCGACGGTCACCCAGACCTCGGCCCGCGCGGCCGCGGCACACAGGATCCGCAGGTTCGCGGTGGCCACTGCGGGACCGTCGCCCGGCAGGGCTTGGCCGAGCGCGGACAACTTCACCGAGACCTCGACCGGTGGTGCGGTGATCCCGGGCAGCGCAGGACGTTTCAGCGCGGACAGCTCCGCGATCAACGAAAGGTACTCGGCCACCGTGGCATCGGCCTGCGCCCGGTCGGTGGTGTTCTCCCCGAGAAAGTCCACACTGACCATCCGGCCGCTGTCGAGCAGCGCTCGCGCCACCTCGATGAGCTCGGCCCTGGTCTCCCCCGCGACGAACCGCCGGACGATACCCGCGGTCACCGGCAGCCCGGTGACCGCGCGCCGCAACCGCGACGATTCCGCCGCCGCGAGGATGACGGGCCGCAAGGGATTCACGCTGTGTCCGAGTCCATATGCGGATAGCGGTATCCGGTAGGCGGCACGAAGGTCTCCTTGATCGTGCGCGGCGCCACCCAGCGCAGCAGATTCAGCGGCGAGCCCGCCTTGTCGTCGGTGCCCGAGGCTCGCGCACCGCCGAAAGGCTGCTGCCCCACCACCGCACCCGTCGGCTTGTCGTTGATGTAGAAATTGCCCGCCGCGAAACGCAGTGCCGCACCCGCCTGTTCGATCGCCTGGCGGTCCTGGGCGAACACCGCGCCGGTCAGCGCGTAGGGCGCGGCCGATTCGGCCTCGGCCAGGATCGCCGCGAACGCACCGGGTTCGGCGTCGTCGTAGACATGCACGGAAAGGATCGGGCCGAAATACTCCGTGGCGAAGGACTCGTCACGCGGGTCGTCGGCCAGCAGCACGGTGGGGCGGACGAACCAGCCTTCGCTGTCGTCCCAGCTGCCGCCGACCGGGATGGTCAGCCCCGCCGCCCTGGCTCGCTCGATCGCCGCGACGTTCTTGTCGAACGCGCGCCGATCGATCAGCGCGCCACCGAAATTGGACAGATCGGCGACGTCCCCGTAGGTCAGCTCGTCGGTCTGGTGCAGGAAGTCCTCCCCCATCGCCTGCCAGATCGTGCGCGGGATATAGGCGCGCGACGCCGCGGAACACTTCTGCCCCTGATATTCGAAGGCGCCGCGAATCAGCGCTGCCCGCAACGCATGCGGGTCCGCCGAGGGGTGCGCCACGACGAAGTCCTTGCCGCCGGTCTCCCCGACCAGTCGCGGATACCCGTGGTAGCGGCCGAGATTCGCCCCGACCTGCTGCCAGAGATGCTGAAAGGTCTTGGTGGAGCCGGTGAAGTGGATACCGGCGAGCCGCGGGTCGGCCAGCGCCACCTCGGACAGATCCCGGCCGTCGCCGGTCACCATATTGATCACCCCGGGCGGCAGGCCCGCCGCTTCCAGCAGCCGCATCGTGTAGAAGGCCGACAACGTCTGGGTCGGCGACGGCTTCCACACCACGGTGTTGCCCATCAGCGCGGGCGCGGTGGGCAGGTTGCCCGCGATCGCGGTGAAATTGAACGGGGTGATCGCGTAGACGAATCCCTCCAGCGGCCGGTAGTCCAGCCGATTCCACACCCCGGGACTCGACTCCGGCTGCTGGGTCATGATCTGGCGCGCGAAAGCCACATTGAAACGCCAGAAGTCCACCAGCTCACACGGCGCGTCGATCTCGGCCTGCTGCGCGGATTTCGATTGCCCGAGCATGGTCGCGGCGGCCACCGTCTCCCGCCACGGCCCGGCGAGCAGATCGGCGGCGCGCAGGAAGATCGCCGCGCGCTCGTCGAACGGCAGTGCCCGCCAGTCCGGCGCGGCCGCGGTCGCGGCGTCGATCGCGCCCTGCGCCTCGGATTGTGTGGTGTCGGTGTAGGTCCCCAGCACATGCCGGTGCCGATGCGGCGCGACGATCTCGTGTCGCTCGCCGCTGCCGGGCCGGTACTTGCCGCCGATCACCAGCGGCACCTCGGCGGTGTCGGCGGCGATTTCGGCCAGCTTGGCGACCAGCAGCTCACGCTCGCGGCTGCCGGGTGCGTACGAGTGCACCGGCTCGTTGGCAGGAGTAGGGACAACCGTGACAGCGTCCATAGTTCAGGCTAGCGCTGTCCCGGCTCGCCGACGGCGCTTGCGCAGCGCACCCGGCTGCGTGTCGTCTAGGCCCTGCGCCGAAGTCCGGCCGGAGCTGGACCGTGGAGGCCCCGGATGGGACTTAGAGACAGGGCCTAGCTCAGTCGCTCGACGGCGGCGGCGATGCGCTCGTCGGTGGCGGTGAGCGCGATGCGGACGTGCTCCGCACCGGCCGGGCCGTAGAAATCACCGGGCGCGGCCAGGATGCCGCGGTCGGCCAGCCAGTCCAGCGTCGTCCGGCAGGCTTCGCCCCGAGTGGACCACAGGTAAAGGCCCGCCTCGGAGTGGTCGACTCGGAAACCCGCCGCTTCCAACGCCTTCCGCAGCACGTCGCGCCGGGCGCGGTAACGCTCCCGCTGCTGCGCCTCGTGCGTGTCGTCACCGAGTGCCGCGGTCATCGCGCTCTGGATCGGGTACGGCACCATCAGGCCGGAATGCTTGCGCACCTCGAGCAGCTCGGCGACCAGCGCGGGATCGCCCGCGACGAAACCGGCCCGGTAGCTGGCCAGGTTCGAGGTCTTCGACAGCGAATGCACGGCAAGCAGATTCGTGTGGTCGCCACCGGAAACCTCGGGGTCGAGGATGGAGACCGCACGGCCTTCCCAGGTGAGGCCGAGATAGCACTCGTCCGAGGCGACGATCACGTCGCGCTCGCGGGCGAATTCGACGACCTTGCGCAGGTGTTCGACGCCGAGCACGCGGCCCGTCGGGTTGGCCGGGGAATTCACGTACAGCAGCGCGGGCGTGCGCGGACCGAGCTGGGTGAGCCCGTCGGCGCGCACGATCTGCGCGCCGGCCAGCAGCGCGCCGACCTCGTAGGTCGGGTACGCGACCTCGGGAATGACGACCAGGTCCGCCGCACCGAGGCCGAGCAGCCGAGGCAGCCCGGCGATCAGTTCCTTGGTGCCGATCACGGGCAGTACGGCGGCAGCGTCCAGCCCGGTGATCCCGAACCGTCGTTTCAGCGCGTCCACCACGGCCGCGCGCAGTTCCGGCGTGCCGTGCGTGGCGGGGTAGCCGGGCACCGCCGAAGCCGCGTTCAACGCGGTGCGGATCAGCGGATCGACCGGGTCGACCGGCGTGCCGACCGACAGGTCGACGATGCCACCGGGATGCGCCGCGGCCTTCGCCTTCGCCGAAGCGATGGTGTCCCAGGGAAAATCGGGAAGCAGGCTGCTGACCCGGGTACGCGTGCTCACGGCAGAGCTACTCGCTCGCCATCGGCGGGAGTTCCTTGATGAACGGCGGGTCGTAATCGACCTTGCCGACCTTGGTGGCGCCGCCCGGCGAACCGAGCTCGTCGAAGAAGTCGACGTTGGCGTTCACGTATCCGCTCCACTGGTCCGGGGTGTCGTCTTCGTAGAAGATCGCCTCCACCGGGCACACCGGTTCACATGCACCACAGTCCACGCATTCGTCGGGATGGATGTACAGCATGCGGCCACCCTCGTAGATGCAGTCCACGGGGCATTCCTCGATGCATGCCTTGTCCTTCACGTCAACGCACGGTTCAGCGATGATGTACGGCACTGCCGTTCTCCTAGTCTGTCCTCACCTTGCGGGGATAGTCCGCCCAGCGAAACACTATCCGGACACCCCCACGCTACTCCGGGTCAGCCTTGCCTAACTTCCGATGTTCCGCACGCCACTGCTGGTGCGCGAATCCACCTGCCGGACCGGGCCGCCGCGGCAGCCCACGTGGGAGCGGGTCCGTCCCCCTCGGATCCGGCCGATCCGCCGGGTTACGGCGGATCGGCCACAATCCGACTTCGATCGCCACACCGGGTCTCGGCTATCGCCGGCGGACCCCGTCAGCAACAGCCTACGCCGAGCCAACCGACAACGGCAGCGCCGAAACCTTGTGCTGCGGAACGCCGTACGTGGTGGTCCGCTCGCGGGCCGGACGGCCGATCCCCGAGGCGATGTCGACCAGCTCCGCGACGGTCTTGGCCGAACCGTGCTGCGAGCCCGCCATCCGGGAGATCGTCTCCTCCATCAGCGTGCCGCCGAGGTCGTTGGCGCCGCTGTTGAGCATGACCCGGGTTCCGGTGGTGCCGAGCTTCACCCAGCTGGTCTGGATATTGTCGATCCGGCCGTGCAGCATGATCCGGGCCAGCGCGTGCGCGGCGCGGTTGTCCCGGTTCGTCGGCCCGGGCCTGGCCGCGCCGGCCAGGTACAGCGGGGCGCTCTGATGCACGAACGGCAGCAGCACGAACTCGGTGAAACCGCCTGTCTCGTCCTGGATTCCGCGCAGCACCCGCAGATGTCCGACCCAGTGCTTCGGGTTGTCCACGTGCCCGTACATCATCGTCGAACTGGACCGCAGCCCGATCTGATGCGCGGTGGTGATCACTTCGATCCATGCCGAGGTGGGCAGCTTGCCCTTGGTGAGCACCCAGCGCACCTCGTCGTCGAGGATCTCGGCGGCCGTGCCCGGAATGGTGTCCAGGCCCGCCTCCTTCAACGCGACCAGCCAGTCCCGGATGCTCTGCCCGCCGCGCGACGCGCCGTTCACGATCTCCATCGGACTGAAGGCGTGCACGTGCATCGAGGGCACCCGCTGCTTCACCGCGCGCACGATGTCGGCGTAGCCGGTGACCGGCAGGTCGGGATCGATACCGCCCTGCATACAGACCTCGGTGGCACCGTCGACGTGCGCCTCCCAGGCCCGGTCCGCGACCTCGTCCATGCTCAGCGTGAACGCGTCCGCGTCGCCCTTGCGCTGGGCGAACGCGCAGAACCGGCAGCCGGTGTAGCAGATGTTGGTGAAGTTGATGTTCCGGTTCACCACGTAGGTGACGTCGTCGCCGACCGCGGCCCGGCGCAGCTCGTCGGCCAGCGCCGCGACCGCCTCCAGGTTCGCGCCGTCGGCCGTGGCCAAGGCCAGGTAGTCGGCGTCGCTGAGCCCGGCCGGATCGTTCTCGGCGGCGCGCAGCGCGGTGAGCACGTCGGAGTCGAGCCGTTCCGGTGCCGTGACGGCCAGGTCGCGGGCCTGTTCGCGGATGGTGTCCCAGTCGCCGAACGCACCGACCACGTCCTGGCCGAGTGCCGAATCGCTGCGGCTCTCGGTGTTGCGGCCCTCGGTATCGATCGAGGTGTTGAGATCCACCCGGCCCGCGGACTCCCAGGACTGGTCCGGCTCCTGCCAGGGCAGGCCGACCGGCATCGCGTCCGGGTTCGCCAGGCCCGTCTTCGGATCGCTCAGCGCCGCGACGTGCACGCCGATCCGCGGATCGATCCACGGGCTGCCCGCGCGCACATACTTCGGGTGCGCGGAGGTTCGCTCGACCAACTGGTATCCGGCCGCCTCGGTGATCTCCCGCAGCGTGTCCAGGTTCGGCCAGGGCCGCTCCGGGTTCACGTGATCGACCGTGACCGGCGAGACGCCGCCCCAGTCATCGATGCCCGCGTCGATCAGCGCGAGACAGTCTTCGAGCGACACCAGGTTCGGCGGCGCCTGCACCGGCACATCCGGGCCGAGCAGCAGCCTGGTCACCGCGATGGTGGCGAGGAACTCGTCGATGCCCGCGTCCGGCACGTCGCGCATCGCGGTGTCGTCCTTGGCCCGGAAGTTCTGGATGATGACTTCCTGGATATGCCCGAAAGCCTTGTGCTGCTTGCGGATCGCCATGATCGACTCGGCCCGCTCCAGCAGCGATTCGCCGATGCCGACCAGGATGCCCGTGGTGTAGGGCACCGAGAGCCGACCGGCGTCGGTGATGGCGCGCAGCCGGACCGCCGGATCCTTGTCCGGGCTGCCGTAGTGGCAGTTGCCCTTCTCGCTGAACAGGCGCGTCGCGGTGGTCTCGAGCATCATGCCCATCGACTGCGCGACCGGCTTGAGCCGGGAGATCTCCTCCCACGACATCACGCCCGGGTTCAGGTGCGGCAGCAGACCGGTCTCCTCGAGCACCATGATCGAGACGGCGCGCAGATAGTCCAGCGTCGAGTCGTAGCCACGCTCGTCGAGCCACTGCGCGGCCTCCGGCCAGCGGTCCTCGGGGCGGTCGCCCAGCGTGAACAGCGCTTCCTTGCAGCCGAGCGCGGCGCCGCGGCGCGCGATGTCGAGCACCTCGTCGGGCTCGAGGAACATGCCCTTGCCCTCGGCGCGCAGCTTGCCCGGGACGGTGACGAAGGTGCAGTAGTGACACTTGTCCCGGCACAACTTGGTCAGCGGGATGAAGACGTTGCGCGAGTAGCTGATCGTCTTCGGCCGTCCCGCCGATTCCAGCCCCGCGTCACGCACCCGGGCCGCGCTCTTGCTCAGATCCTTCAGGTCGTCGCCGGTGGCGTGCAGCAGCACCGCGGCCTCGTCCACATTCAGCGTGACGCCGTCACGCGCCCGGCGCAGCGCGCGCCGCATGGCCGACGCGGACGGCGCCGGAATGGGGATGCTCGGGTTCGGCAGTTCCGTCACGGCTTGGCCTCGCTGACGCTCGAGGCGACCGCGGCGGGTCGTGCGGTGCCTATGGTTCCTTCGCTACGCTCAGTCACGGTTTCGATCATGCGCTAACCATCCGGACCTGTCTCCTTCCGAAGCCGTTGAGCGAAGACAACCCCGCCCCGCCTCACAGTATTCCGGCGTCCGGACCCGCTGCCGGTCACCGACAAGTTCCTGTCACGGGGGCGGCAACGGCTGTGCCACGCGGCAATTCCGCTCCCGCTAGCACGGCGATCCGGCGTCCGGCATGGAACCATGGCAACCATGTCGTTGCCGCGCACGATCATGGCCGATCCGGCCTGGCGTCCCAGTCCCAAGGCGAAACTGCTGTGGACCGTTCAGGCCGTGCTCGCCTGGGTGGTGCCGTTCGCGGCGCAACTGGTGTGGGCGGTGCTCGACTCCGCCCATCGCGGCTGGCAACTGGTGGTGCTCCTGGTGACGCTCGCGCTCGCCGTGCTGAACATCGTGGTGGTGCCGTGGTGGCGGTACGCGGTGCACCGCTGGGAGGTCACCGAGGAGGCGGTGTACACCCGGGTCGGGTGGTTGAGCCAGGAGAGCCGGGTCGCGCCGATTTCCCGGGTGCAGACCGTCGACACCGAACGCGGCCCGCTCGAGCGCATGCTCGGCCTGGCGACGGTCACCGTGACCACCGCGTCGTCGGCGGGTGCGGTACAGATCTCCGCGCTCGATCTCCCGGTCGCCGAGGAGACGGTGACCCGGCTGACCCGGATCGCCGCGCAGCACCGTGGCGATGCGACATGACCGACGTCGCGGCCGTCCCACCGGAGACGGATCAGCCGTGGTCGCGGCTCGACAAGCGAATGTTGCTGGTACACCCCGTCACCGAGGTGGTGAAGTTCATCCCGGTGCTGATCGGCTCGGTGATCCTCGGCACCAGCAGCGGCAACCATGTGTGGAGCGTCATTCCGCTGGCGGCGATCGTCGGGTTCGCGCTCACCCGCTGGTTCACCACCACCTACCGGGTCGGGCCGACCCATGTCGAGCTGCGCACCGGACTGATCCAGCGCAAGAAGCTCTCGGTGCCGCGGTCGCGGATCCGGTCGGTGGACATCGAGGCCGACCTGCTGCATCGGCTGCTCGGCCTCGCCGTGCTGGCCATCGGTACCGGGCAGCAGGCGGATTCGGGCGAGCAGTTCAAACTCGACGCGCTCGACGCTCGCCTGGTCCCCGACCTGCGCACCGCACTGCTGGCGCACACCGCCGCGGGTGGCACCGCTGGCGAGCAGGCGTATCACGATGCGGGACAACAGCTTTCCGCCGACGGACCGGTCACCGACCCGCAGCAGGCACGGCCCGCGCAGGAGATCGCGCATTGGCAGCCGCAGTGGGTTCGGTACGCGCCGCTGTCGTTGACCGGTTTCGCGATCATCGCACCGATCGTCGGCATCGCGTTCCAGTACGGCATCGGGCAGCTGCTGGTCCGTTCGGACACGGTGCAGCGGGTCGAGAACGGCGGCGCGGTGGTACTCGCCCTCGGTGTGTTCGTATTGATCGTGCTGGTGGTGGCCGTGGTCAGCCTCGCGGCCTGCGCCCGGTACCTGACCACCTATTTCGGCCTGAAGGTGCTCGACGACGGGCGCACCCTGCAGCTGCGGCACGGCCTGTTCACCACCCGCCAGATCACCCTGGACCTGGCCCGCTTCCGCGGCGCGACGGTGAACGAGCCGCTGCTGCTGCGCCTGTCCGGCGCCGCCGAACTCGAGGCGATCATGGTCGGCGAGAACCCGCGGCAGAAGATCCTGCCGCAGGCGCCGCGGGCGGCCATCGAACACACCCTCGGGCACCTGCTCGCCCCGGATACGTTCTCGGACAAGCCGATCGGCCCCTCGGCCGTCGGCACGCCGGATCCGGGCAGTGCGCCGCTGCGTGCGCACGGACCGGTCGCGCGGCGCAGGCGATACACCCGCACGCTCGGGCCCGTCGCCGTGCTCGCGCTCGTCATGGCGGCCGTAGCGCTGACCGGCGCCCAGTTCTCGCTGTGGTGGTGGCTGGTGCCGGTGCTGGCGGCCCTGGTCGCCGTCCCGCTCGCGCAGGACCGCTATCGCGGCCTCGGCCACACCGTGCTGCCCGAAACCGCAACCAGCCCAACCTGGTTGATCACCCGCTCCGGCTCCCTGGACCGGGACCGCGACTGTCTGGAGGCGCCGGGTGTGATCGGCTGGACCGTGCGCCAGAGCTTCTTCCAGCGGCGCAGCGGCGTGGCCACCGTGGTGGCCGCCACCGCGGCGGGCAAGAAGCGTTATCGCGTCATCGATATCCCGATCGAGCAAGCCTGGCCGCTGATCGAGGCCGTGACGCCGGGCCAACTCGGCTGACCGGGTCAACGCTTGGCGAACAGCCCCGAATTGACGCGGAAATAGACGAACACCAGCGGCGGCACCAAACCGCAGCACAGCAGCAGCACGGTGCGCCAATCGCTGGTCAGCATGATGTCACCGCCCGGGCCGGTGCTCGCGCAGACGAGGAACCCGAAAGTCCAAGCGCCCAACGGCAAGAACATCGCCGCGGTCCGGGTGGAGACCGACCGCGCGCCGAGCACGAGCAAGACGTTCACCAACCCGGCCAGCACTCCGGTCACCGGGAAGGCGGTCGTGCCCAGGTACGCGGGCAGGTACAGCACCTCCAGCGCGAGCGTGATGAAGGCGTCCAGCACCAGCACGACGAGGATGATCGGGACCAGGGGTAGCGCGGCGGCGCCGCTGGATTCGGTCGCGGATGCCACGGCAGCGTGGTCGTCGACGGCGGGCCTCACGGCACCGGCGGGAAGCCGAGCAGGGTCAGCAGATGACTCTGCATCTCCACGAACCCGTGCAGCACGGACAGATACAGCTCGTGTTGCGCGGGCCAGTTCGGCCGCATGCTTTCGACGAACGCGACGATCGCGTCCTGGACCGACCAGTTGTACATGGCAGCGAGTCTATTCCGGCGGCCCGGCGGGCGGGACCGGCATGATCACTTCTCGCCGTCCATCGGGATGTTGGCGACCACCGGGAACTCACCGGTGTACCCCATCCGCTCCTGTGCGATGGACAGCACCCGCTTGCGCGCCACGAACCAGCCGACGATCAGCATCGGGACGATGATCACCAGTGAGGCCACGGTCCAGGTGCCCACCGGATAGTCGAATCCGGTCAGCACCACCACGAAGAACAGGAACACCAGCGTGAGCAGTCCGGTGTAGGGCGCGCCGAACATCCGGAACGACGGCCGTTCCACCTTGCCCTGTTTGGACCAGCGCCACAGCTGCAACTGGCACAGCACGATGGTGGCCCAGGAGGCGACGATGCCGAGCGAGGCCATGTTCAGCACGATCTCGAATGCCCGGTCCGGCACCACACCGTTGAGCGCGATGCCGACGAGGGCGATGAGGCTGGTCAACAGGATGCCGCCGTAGGGCACGCCGTTGCGGCCCATCACACCGGTGAACTTGGGTGCGCTGCCGTTCATCGACATGGACCGCAGGATGCGCCCGGTCGAGTACAGACCGGCGTTGAGACTGGAGAACGCGGCGGTGAGCACCACGAGGTTCATCACGCTGCCGATGCCCGGCACGCCGAGCATGGTGAAGAAGGTGACGAACGGGCTCTCCTTCGCGGTGTAGGCCGTGTACGGGAGCAAGAGGCCGAGCAGCACCAGCGAACCGACATAGAAGATCGCGATCCGCGCGATCACCGAGTTGATCGCGCGCGGCATGATCTTGGCCGGGTTCTCCGTCTCGCCCGCCGCCGTGCCGACCAATTCGACCGCGGCGTAGGCGAATACGACGCCGGAGACCACGACCACCAGCGGCAGGATGCCGGTGGGGAACAGGCCGCCGCTGTCGGCGATCACGCTCGGTCCGGTGGGGTGGCCCTGCACGGTGAAACGCCCGATCAGGAAGATCGTGCCGACGATCAGGAACGCGCTCAGCGCGAACACCTTCACCAGCGCGGCCCAGAATTCCATCTCGCCGAACCACTTCACCGAGATCAGGTTGATGCTGAGCACCACGACCAGCGCGATGAGCGCGAGCAGCCACTGCGGAATGCTGCTGAAACTGGACCAGTAGTGGAAGTACTGCGCGATCGCGGTGGTATCGGCGATGCCGGTCATCGACCAGTTGAGGAAGTACATCCAGCCGGCCACGAATGCGGCCTTCTCGCCGAAGAACTCGCGCGCGTAGGAGACGAACGAGCCGGACGAGGGCCGGTGCAGCACGAGTTCGCCGAGCGCGCGCAGGATGAGGAACGCGAAGAATCCGCAGACACCGTAGACGAGGAAGAGTCCCGGTCCGGCGTTGGCCAGCCTGCCGCCCGCGCCGAGGAACAGACCGGTGCCGATCGCGCCGCCGATCGCGATCATCTGCAATTGCCGCGGCTTGAGACTCTTGTGATAGCCGTCGTCTTCGATGCTGAGGTGCGCCCTGTCGCCGACCGCTGTCATGAACCGCTTCGCCCTCCACATCGATGATTGAGATCACGGGAACGGTACCCGGCGTACAAGATCGAGGTAACAGCAACCCTCAGGCTACAGATAGCAGCAGCTCAGCGGCGGTTCCGGAACGATTCGGATTTTCCGGTCGAATCCGGCACGAGATACGGCGACAGCGCGTCGCCATCGACGGAAGTTCAGTGATCCAGCCCGGCGAAGAGATCATGTTCGCGCCCGTCCGAGCCGATCGGTCCGCGCCGACCGCGCACCAGGACAAAGCACTCTTCCGGCAGTACCGGCTGAGCAACATTGTTCGACAGCGCGAACTCCCGGCCCGAGGGCGCCACCGTGACCTGCGTGGCGTGGGCCCGCAGCGCGGCGCGTTTGGCGGCGAGCGCGTCCGACACGTCGATCGTGGTCGTCACGGTATGGCTCGGCACCGCGGCCAGCTCCCCCTCGGCGGGCAGTCGCCAACCCGCGGGCAAGCGGCCCGGCAGTCCGTCCACGGTGCGTTTGGCCAGGGCGGCGGTGTGCTGGCGCAGCATGTCGGCGTCGGTGACGGTCCAGTAGAACTTCGGTGTGTCCCAGCCGCGATCGGCGGCCGCGTGCACCGCGGCGGTGGTGATCTGGTGTGCGCGAATGTGATCCGGATGGCCGTAGCCGCCGTTCGGGTCGTAGCCGACGACCACCTGCGGCCGCAGTTCCAGCAGTACCTCGGTCAGCGCGTCCACCGCCTCGGCGCCCGACTGCACGAACACGCGCGGCTTCTGCGCCGCGGGCGTGCCCGCCATCCCGGAATCACGCCAGTGGCCCGCACCGCCGAGAAACCGCGGCGGCCCGGCATCGAGCGCGGCCAGCGCCCGGCTCAGCTCGAGCACGCGATAGCCGCCGAGCTGATCGGCGTGCTCGGCGGTGAGCTGGGCCCACTCGTCCCCGATCACCTCGCCTTCCTCGCCGAGCGTGCAGGTCACGACGGTGACGGGGACGCCGCGCCGGCGATAGTGCGCGATCGTGCCGCCGGTGGTGATGGTCTCGTCGTCCGGATGCGCGTGCACCAGCAGCAGACCACCCATCACTGGATCTTCCGCCACTGTCCGGCGTCGCCGAAGATGCCGACCTGGATGCTGCCGTTGAGCGAGGCGCCGTCCACCCGCGGACCCGCCGCGGCCACCACGTTGTCCTGGACGATGGGCAGCACGGTGGCCAGGCCCCACAACTTCGGTTCGGCCTCGGCGAGCACCCGGCCCGGATCCATTCCGCGCAGCGCCTCGTCGATCGGCCCCTGCAGGCTCGGATCGCAGATACCGGAAAGGTTGGCGGGCGCCCGGCGTTCCGGCGCGGTGGCCGACGGGGTGGTGGTGCCGCCCGCGGTGGCTTCCGGTGGCGGGCAACCATATCGGGACGCGAGCACGGTGGCCGGATCGCCGCCCGCGCTCTCCCAGCCGACGATCGCGTCGGTGCTGCCCTCCACCAGTTCGCGCCCGTACAGTTCGTCGGCCGCGATGGCGCGCACCGTGGCATCGATTCCGGCGCTGCGCAATTGGTCCGCGGCGGTGTTGGCCACCGCGATCGCGGTGAGGTCGCCCTCCACCGCTCCGATCCGAATGGTCAGCGACTTACCGTTTTTCGCGATCGGCCGCGGCGTCGGCGCCGGCGAGGTCGGCGAGTTGACCGGTGGCGGTTCCGGCGCGCGGCCGTAACCCGCCTCGGCCAGCAGCGCGAACGCCTCCTCGGCGGGCAGGCGCGGCGGCTCGGTCGGACCATAGCCCGGGTCGGAGGGCGAAAGGATCTGCGCGCGAATCGGATCCACCCAACCGCCGGTCTGCGCGCCGACCGTGGCGAGCAGCGCGGGATCGAGCAGCGCGAGCACGGCCCGGCGGACCCGGATATCGCTCACCGGGCCGGTTCGTCCGTTGAGCGCCAACTGCAGCACGCGCGACTGCGGCATGATCGCGGTGCGCACCGACGGGATGGCGGCCAGCTGCGCCCGGGTCGCGACACCCCCGTGCACCAGGCTCATCTGAGCGTCGTTGGTGCGCAACGATTCCGCCAGCTGCGCGGGGGTTCCGCCGCGGCGCAGCAGGATCTCGTCCGGCGCCACCGGGGTGCCCCAGAAACGCGCGTTGCGTTCCAGCAGAATCTCTTCGCGCTGCGGATCGATGTTCTTGATCAGGAACTGCGCGCCGGACACCCGGATGCGCTTGACCCAGCCGTCCTGGAACCCACCGGGCGAGTCCTTCATCAGATGCGAGGGCAGCAGATTGGTGAACAGTTGCCGCCAGGCCGGATACGGCTCGCGCATCCGCACGGTCACCGATTTGCCGCCGTCGGCCGAGTCGATGTCCGAGATCAGCCGGTAGCCCGCGGAATCCACCACGCCGGGCTGGGAAATCATCTGCTGCCAGAGGAATTGGAAATCCTCGGCGGCGATCGGCGCGCCGTCGGACCAGTTCGCCTCGTTGCGCAGCGTGTAGGTAATGGTGAACGGATCCTGCGCGGTGACATCGGCGGTGGCGATGAGCGAGGTGTCGGGCACCCAGTCGGTGACACCCAGCGCGACCGGGCTGGGCACCGGACGGAACGGGCTGGGCAGCACCATCGAGGCCAGCGCCGCGGTGGCGGGCGACTGATCCGAACGCAGGTGCGGATTGAAACCGATGCCGATGGTGTCGATCGCGACGACCACGGTGCTCTTGCCCGGTTTGGCGGGCGTGGTCTTGGGGCTGTCGGTGCTCTCGATCGGCGGCGGCGGGTTCGCGGTACACCCGGCGAACACCGTCAGCGACGCCGTGATGACCAGCAG
Organism: Nocardia brasiliensis IFM 10847; assembly: GCF_000710915.1. Classification (GTDB taxonomy): domain Bacteria; phylum Actinomycetota; class Actinomycetes; order Mycobacteriales; family Mycobacteriaceae; genus Nocardia; species Nocardia brasiliensis_A. Next base: position 26,759 of record NZ_BAUA01000192.1, on the reverse strand, counting down.
CATCACACGCCACGCCGTACTCCGGTGCCGCCGCGGGCTCACGCTGCGCACGCTACCGCGCCGAGCCGCTTCGCACCTTTTTCTACGCCCGCTTTCACGCCTGCGGACTCTACCGCACCGGTCCGGCGGAATCCCGGCAACGCCGACCCGGTCCGATAGCGACAATGCGCGCATAAGATCTACGACCACTCGTGGTAATTGCCCGAGCGACGCACCGGGGCAAACATTCGGCATTCGCATTACTCGGCCGCGACTTCGGTGCGGGCCGTCCGATATTCGCTACCGCGGCCGGGCCCGAACGATCCGTTCGACGGCGGCAGCCGCACGTGCCCGGCCCGTCGTCAACCCGCGTCAGGCCAGGAAGCCACCGTCACCGCGACGGACTCGCCGCCGCGGCGCATCCCCGCGGCCACGAAAACCACCGCGGTCGGGTAATTCCCGGAACACGAACGCCGGCGCCGCTCGAATAGGCATCTCTCGCATATAGATCTCGACAACATTCGACCGGCGCGTTCACCCCGGAGACGCGGGTTGCTGCGGAATATCCGCGCAGCGAAAAGAATCCGGGGACAACACCCACTCAATTGATCCGATCGGCTGCCCAGAATTCCCGGAGAATTCAACTCGGCCGGACCATCGCCGGAAAAACTGTCGACGGTCCGGCCGGGTATTCGGCGCGGGATTCCGGCGACCGCAGGGTGTGCGGCGGCCGGAATCGGCGTTGGCCCGGAAACGATTACAGCGCGGCGCGGTCCCGCGCCTTCCGGCGCGACAGGTCACGGGCGCGCTCGTTCGCGCCGAGCACCACCTTGCGCACCCGGACCACCTCGGGGGTGACCTCGACGCACTCGTCGCCGGCGCAGAACTCCATCGCGCCTTCCAGATCGAGCTGCAGCGGCTTGGCCAGGGTCTCCATCACGTCGGCGGTGGAGCTGCGCATATTGGTCAGCTTCTTCTCGCGGGTGACGTTGATGTCCAGGTCTTCGGCGCGCGGGTTGATGCCCACGACCATGCCCTCGTAGGTGTCCGCGCCCGGCTCGACGAAGAACTGGCCGCGGTCGGCGAGCTGGATCATCGCGAACGGGGTGACGGTGCCCGCGCGGTCGGAGACCAGCGAGCCGGTGTGCCGGGCCCGGATCTCTCCCGCCCAAGGCGCGTAACCGTGCGAGACCGCGTTGGCGATGCCGGTGCCGCGGGTCTCGGTGAGGAAGTCGGTGCGGAAACCGATCAGGCCACGCGAGGGGACGATGAATTCCATCCGCACCCAACCCGCGCTGTGGTTGGTCATCTGGACCATCTTGCCCTTGCGGGCGGCGAGCAACTGGGTGATCGCGCCGAGGTACTCGTCGGGGCAGTCGATGGTGAGCTCCTCGTAGGGCTCGTGCACCTTGCCGTCGACCTGCTTGGTGACCACCTGCGGCTTGCCGACGGTCAGCTCGAAGCCTTCGCGGCGCATCTGCTCGACCAGGATGGCCAGCGCCAGCTCACCACGGCCCTGCACCTCCCAGGCATCCGGGCGGCCGATGTCGAGCACGCGCAGCGACACGTTGCCGACCAGTTCCTGGTCCAGGCGCGACTTCACCATGCGTGCGGTGAGCTTGTGCCCCTGCACCCGGCCGACCAGCGGCGAGGTGTTGGTGCCGATGGTCACCGAGATGGCGGGCTCGTCGACCGTGATCCGCGGCAGCGCGACGGGGTTCTCCAGGTCGGCGAGGGTATCGCCGATCATGATCTCCGGGATGCCCGCGATGGCGACGATATCGCCCGCCACGGCGAGTTCGCCGGGCTGGCGCTCGACGCCGATGGTCTGCAACAGCTCGGTGATCTTCACCTGCTTGACGCCGTCGGCGTGCATCCACGCGACGTTCTGTCCCTTGCGCAGCTCGCCGCTGTAGATCCGGACCAGCGCGAGGCGGCCGAGGAACGCGGAGGCGTCCAGGTTGGTGACGTGCGCCTGCAGCGGCGCGGCCGGGTCGCCCTTGGGCGCCGGGATGTTCTCCATCAGCACGTCGAACAGCGCGTCGAGGTTCTCCGCGTCGGGCGCGTTGCCGTTCTCCGGACGCTCCTTGGAAGCCTTGCCCTCTCGGCCGGAGGCGTAGAGCACCGGCAGGTCCAGGGCCAGTTCGGCGGCCTCGGCGGCGGCGTCGTCCAGATCGGAGGCCAGATCGAGCAGCAGGTCGTGACTCTCCTCGACGACCTCTTCGATCCGCGCGTCCGGACGGTCGGTCTTGTTGACGACCAGGATCACCGGCAGCGACGCGGCGAGCGCCTTGCGCAGCACGAACCGGGTCTGCGGCAGCGGGCCCTCGGAGGCGTCGACCAGCAGCACGACACCGTCGACCATGGACAGGCCGCGCTCGACCTCGCCGCCGAAGTCGGCGTGCCCGGGGGTGTCGATGACGTTGATCACGGTGACCGAGCCGTCCGGGTGGTGCCGGTGCACTGCGGTGTTCTTGGCGAGAATGGTGATGCCCTTCTCGCGTTCCAGGTCACCGGAGTCCATCACACGGTCGACGAGTTCGGCTCGCTCGGCGAACGCGCCGGATTGCCGGAGCATCGCGTCGACCAGCGTCGTCTTACCGTGGTCGACGTGGGCCACGATGGCGACGTTGCGAAAATCGCGCGCAGACGACACGCTGAATCCTCCTGCTGTTAGGTGTAGGTACCGGCCGACCCCTGCAAACAGGTGGAGAATCGAAACTCACCGGGCATTGCGGCCGTCTATACAGTACCTGTGTCCGGCTCGCCGCAGAGTTTCAGGCACTCGACTTAGGGTATGCTAACCGGCGTGGGCAAGGTCAAAGCAAAGCAGGTTTCGCGCCTGAAACCCAAGAAGAAGTGCTGTCGCAAGAAGACACGCTGCCTGAAATGCCCTGTGGTCATTATGCGGATGAAGAAGTGCGAAGCCGCAGGCATCTGCGGTAAAGACCTGAAAAAGGCGCTGAAGGTGGCGCGCGCCGCCTGACCCTCGCCCGCGGTTCGGTCGCCCCGTCCACCGCGTCGCACCCGGTCTGTCCCGCAATGACGGACATCACTTCGCGCACAGGAGTAGAACCGGGTTATGAGCAAGCCATTGCTGACCGAGACCGAACTCGCCGAGGCCCTGACCGGGCTCCCCGAATGGTCCAGAGACGGTGACGTCATCAGCCGTACCGTGCAAGCGCCCAGCTTCCTCGCGGGCATCGAGCTCGTCCGGCAGGTCGCGACGGCGGCCGAGGAGGCCAACCATCATCCCGATATCGACATCCGCTGGCGCAAGGTGACCTTCGCGCTGTCCACCCACGACTCCGGCGGGCTCACCGTGCTGGACATCGATCTCGCGCGCGAGATCGATCGGCTGGCGGGCGAACTCGGCTGAGGCCGCGGGCGCGCGCCGTGGCTACGCGGCGCGCGCCTGGCCTTCGGCCGCCGTCACTGTCGGCCCCGCCGGCGTCGTCCGACCACGTCCTGTCCAGATCACCCAGACGAACAACACCAACGCGCCGAACACATTCACCGTGCCGAGCCAGGCGAGCACGGCCGGGCGTGGAATGGTCCAGATCGAATCCTGGAAGAACGACAGCACCCACGGCACGCCGATGAGCGTGGTCACCAGCCAGTAGCCCGCGATCAGCTTGGCCCCCCGGACCTCCCGCAGCGGCCCGTACAGCAGCCACAGCACCGTCGGCACCAGCCAGACCCAGTGGTGCGACCAGGAAATCGGCGAGACGAGCAAACCGAAGAACTGCACGAGCACCAGCGTGCCCATGCGATCGTCCGGCGCGAGCGCCCGCCACGCCAGCAACGCCAGCACCGCGACGATCAGCACCCCCGCCAGCCACCACGGCCCGGATTGCACGTCGTAGCCGAGGATTCGGCTCATCGCGCCACGCAGCGACTGATTCCACACCGAGCCGACCGGCCCGATCCGATCGGCGTCGCCGAGCAGGGTGCCGAAATAGCGCCGCGCCTCGTGCGGCGCGATCAGGAAACTGAGCCCGACCGTCGCCCCGAACACCAGCGCCGAGCAGACCACGGTGGCCCAGCGCCTGCGCGCGACGAAGTAGAGGCCGCTGATCGCCGGGGTCAGCTTGATCCCGGCGACGATGCCGACCAGGCCACCCGAGATCCACCAGCGCGAACTGCGCACCGCGAGCATCGCGCCGAGCACCAGGAACACGTTGACCTGGCCGTAGTCGATGGTGGTCCGCACCGGCTCCATCCACACCCCGACCGCGGTCCAGCCGACCACGCCGGTCTGCCACTCGCGAGCGCGATCCGCGCCGAGGATCAGCTCGATCGCGATGCGCACCACGCCGTAGAGCGCGGCGACGGTGGCCAGCAGCCAGCCGACCGAGACGACACCGAAGGGCAGAAAGTGCAGCGGGAAGAAGACAAGCGCGGCGAAGGGCGGATAGGTGAACGGCAGCGGGAAGTCCGGCGTCTTCTCCGCGTAGGTGAAGTCATAGAGCCGATCGGTCAACAGCGCGGCCGAACCGTCCACGTAGACGTGCAGGTCGACGACGTTGCTTCCGTTCTCGGTGAACAACATCCAGCACAGCCTGGCCAACACGGACAGGCCGAGCGCGAGCACGGCCCATCGAAGGTGACGGTTCAAATCGCAGGCTTTCGACTCGGGTGCGGTGCGTCGGCCCGACACTCGCACGATGCGGGTGTTCGGCGACAAGAACGGATGGCTCGGATTAGATTAACCGCAGCGTCGATCTGTGCTGCTCCGACCTCGAATCACTGATAACATTTACATCACCTTTCACACCAGTAACATCCTTCACGCGCTACCGTCTGATATCACTGATCGTCCGCACGACCTGTAGGGCACTGCCGCTGTACACATAGCCGTGATGTCCCTAGAGTGACCCCCGAAACGATGGCTTTTCAGCATCGGCCCAGATGTACCCGAGGTAAGGACGGCTAGACCAGTGCTTCGCACCCGAGGATCGCGGATCGCATTGTCCGCGCTCGCCATTGCGGTGAGCGCCACGCTTGCCGCGCCGACGACAGCAGTCGCCGCGCCCGCGCCCGCGCCTGCGGCGACTCCCAACGCCGTGCCCATGGTCCCCGAGGGCGTCCCGGTCGACGCGCTCGCCGCCCTGGCCCCCGCCATCGTCGGCTCGATCGCCGGGCCCGCCGATATCGCGGCCGGTCCGCAGTCGGCCATCCTCGATCAGGCCCGCAGGCTGCTGGCGACGCTGGGCCTGCCTCCGCAGATCAAGTCCACGCTGGAGCGGATCATCACCTTCCTGGACGGCAGCGGTGGCGGCGGCCCCGAACTGCCGCAGGAGGGCCCGGTCATCGCCCAGTTCCTGTACCCGACCATCGGCAAGGGCTGCATCGGCCCGACCGCCGACTCGGTCGGTACCGCACTCGCCGTGGCGGGCCCGGCGCAGCTGCCGCCGCCCGGACCGAAGGCGGGCCAGGCCGGCTTCGTGTTCACCGCGCTCGGCACCAAATCGCCGACGCCGGAACAGAACCCGCCGATGTCGGTGCAGTGGATGAACCTGGACACCCGCCAGTCCGGCATCCTGCCGCTGACCGATGAGGCCAAGATCAACCCCGGCGGCCCGGCCACCCTGTCCGCGATCGCCGACACCGGCGCGGGCCGGATCGTCGCGGTGATCTCCGGTTCGCTGACCACCCAGGCCGCCGACGCGGAACCGCGCACCTGCTCGTTCCTGCCGACCCTGGGCTTCTTCACCGTCGCATAGGTTTTCCGAGCACAAAGGCGGCGACCCATTCGGGTCGCCGCCTTTGTCGTTCCTGTGCCAACCCGGTGGCGAAACGCCGCGATGACCTATACGTGCTCGCCGGTTGTGGTAGACCGCTAACTATGGCGACGATCGAACACTCGATACGGCCCGGCCACTCGATTCGGAGCAGGCGCTCCCATCGATCGATCCTGTCCTTCCGGTCCGAAGGCTCCATTCTCTCCATCGGCTCGGCCTACTCGATCCTGTCGATCGGCAGTGTCGGCTCGGTGCTCTCGATCGGGTCGGTGGGTTCGTTCGGGTCGGCGCTGTCCTCGTTCTCGTTCACCAGCCTCGGCTCGGCGTTCTCCGGGCTCTCGCGCTGGTCGCTGTTCTCCTGGCTCGGCGACCACGAAGCGCCCGATACCCGGCCCGCGCTGCGCGTCGTCCCCGACGACGAACCGGACCTGCGCGTCGCGCCGGTCACTCACAGCCAGACCTGAGCGGCGCCTAGGCCGCGGCGCTCACCACTGGCCGAAGTCGTCGTGCAGGATGTTGTTGAGGTCGATGCCGATGCCGTCCAGCGAGCGCTTATCGATCTCGAACTGGTGCAGGTCGGCGGCGGGGTGCACGAAACCTTTCGGCGTGCCCCAATTGTGCTGCCAGTAATAGGTGGCCAGGCCCGCGGCGTTGGCCAGTTCGATGGTCGGCGCGTTGGCGTACATGCCGGTGTTCTCGCGGCCGAGTATCTCCTGCCAGCCGAGCAGGTAGGGCGCGATCATCGTGGTGAATTCGACCGGATCCGGGTTGTCGTCGATCGATGCGTAGATCGGCACGCCCTCGGGACCGCCTGCGGCGCGGTGCAGTTCGAGTCCGCGCTGTGCGTGCTTGATCCCGGCGTCGAAGCCACCGCGCCAGTCCGCGGTCGGTCCCTTGCCGAACTGGTAGCAGGACACGATGTGCAGCCCGGCGTTGTGCAGCTGGTCGACCTCGTTGGCCAGCAACGGCTTACCGACCATCCATTCCGCGCCGGGGCGGCGGTCCGAGACGTAGCGGATCACGCCGAGATGCCCGGCCTCTTTGATCGCCTGCGCCGAGGGCACCCCGCCTGAATAGTCGATCAACGTGCCGAGCTGCTGCCGGGCCGTGGCGGGCGCGGCGGCCGCGGTCACCCCGAGCGCGGCCGTGGCGGCGGCATAGCCGAGCAGGCGGCGGCGGGACAGAGACATCGAACGCATCGCAGGACTCCTTCGCGCAACCCCGACCATGGATGGCAGTGCTCAATCGGCCCTTCGCAGGCGTCGCAGCCGACCCGGCGCACCTTCCCCATACCTTTTGCCTGCGCGCCGGGAGCCTCGAACGTGCACTCATTTCACCACAATCACATGGGAACCGCCAGACCCACGGGACACAGCTGTTCACATTGGTCACATGCTCGAGTCGGCCGAGCAGGGGCTACGCGGTGCCGTCGATGCGGGCCGCGACATCGATGGTCCGGCCGGAGCTGTCTGCCAGCTCCTTACCAACGACGCCGGCGACCTGCGCGATGACCTGCTTCTTGATGCCGGCCAGGGCGCCGAGCGTGGCCGCGCGCACCCCGTGCGCCTTGAACTCCAGCCGGATCTCGTCCCGATCCGGCGGCGGCACATCGATGATCACGAGCAACGGGTCCGCGGCGCGCGCCGTCAGCACCAGCGGCACCTCGACGTCGGCGCGGTAACGGTTGGCCTTGAGCACGTCGACGGTGATGTCCAGGCCGATCGGCAGGGTCAGGTCGAAAGCCCGTGGCGTATCGGCCTTGTCGGCCAGCTGCGGCACCCGGATGGCGCCGCGCACGGTGACCGTCGCCGCGTTGCGCGGGCCGGTCTTGAGCGGGCCGACCTCGATCGGCCGTCCCGCCATCTTCTCCACCACGTGCAGCACTCGATCGCGGGTGACGATGCGGGAGAAGAAGCGGTGCCCGAATTCGTCGTAGCCGATCCAGTCGAATTCGGCCTGCTCCCGATGCTCGGACCGAGTGCCGCTCACCAGCGCTTCCACGTCGAACACGCGCGCGCGACGGGCCTGCGGATCGGCGAGCATGCCGTTCACCCGGGACGCGACCTCCCGCTGCACGAGGCCCGCGATCGGATCGAGCAGCATTTCCAACGCCGAATCCTCGGCCTGGGCCCGCAGCACGAAGCTGATGTCACGCTGGGTGATCGGCGGGATATCGATGACGATCAGCAGCGGATCGGCGGTGCGCGCGTGCAGGGTCAGGTCGACCTCGACGCGCGCCTCGAGCCGCAGCTTCTTGCCGCCCAGCATCACCTTCAGCGCCAACGACACCGGCACGGTGACCTCGAACGTGACATCGGGGCCGCTGTGCAATACCTCCGGTGTACCGACCTTGCCCTCGGCGACGAATCCGGCGAGCCCGGCCGGGCCGATGGAGAACGGCCCGATCGTCATGCCGCGCCCGGTCACACCGGCCACCGCGGCCTCGACCCGATCCTTCGTCACCGCGTGCGTGACGAAGCGCTCGCCGAAGGCGGCGTAGTCGATCCAGTCGGGATCGCTGCTCGTTTCGTCGGTCGGCTGCATCAGTTGTTCCGGAACCTCACCACTCGATGGACATCCGACACGGTACGCGACCGACATTGCCCGGAACTTGCGCGCGGCTGAACCCGAGATCCCCGTCCTGTCGATGAGGGGGAGACAGGGCGGGGATCGGCGACGGCGCTGCCGGGCGCCGCCGCTTCTATCGTAGAACTAATTGCGCACCTGCTGGAATGCCTGTTGCCGCGCAGTGGCCGCGGCGGCGTTCACAGCCGCCCGAATCCGACGATCCCCGGCACCTCCGCGAGCCGGAACGTATGCAGGCCGATTTCGCCGAACTCGTTGCCCCCCAACGTCGTCACGGTGTCCGCGTCGGTTTTCAGCACGATGTTGGTGTGCTGGTTGAACGGACTGGCATCGCTGTAGAGGATCACGTCACCGGTGCGCGGCCGATAGTCGCCGAAACGGACGAAACGGTCAGCGCCCGTGTAGAACTCCTGCAGGGTGTAGACGCCGGGGATTCGCCACGAGCCCGAATTCGGGTTGGCCAGCGGTACGCCGGACTCGCGCATCACCCAGCTGACGAAGTCGGCACACCACGGTTCCCGCACCCCCTCGGCATACTTCTCCCCCGCACCCGGAGACCGGAACTCCCGCTCCGCCACCGCGATCACCCGAGCTTGCGTCGGATCGAGAGCCGAACGATCGATCGGGGGGAACGCGGTGAGCCGCTCGCCCGCGATCGCCGGCGGATGCGTGCGGTCCTGCCACCACCGCACCCCGACCACCCCCGCGGCGACCAGCGCGGCGACGAGCATCGCGGCCACCAGCCAGACCCGCGCGCGCCCGCGTCGCACCACGGCGCCGACCTGCTGTTCGGACATCAATTCCCCCGGTTCGTCGCGGTCCCGTCGTTCGTGACCCCTTGCCGAATTCTACGAACGGGCGGGCCGAAGGGTTCCCGGCGAAAAACGATTTGGCCCTACCCGGGTACCCGGGGTAGATTTTCTATTACCCCGCTACAGAATGGTAGACAATGGGACTGAACATCAAAAACGAGAAGGTGCACGCCTTGGTACGTGAAGCAGCGGAGCGGACGGGGTTGACGCAGACCGGCGTAATCGAGGAGGCACTGAAACGCATGCTGAAAGAGCTTGATGCCGAGCGCGAGGCGGCACGAAAAACGCGCAGGCAGCGCCTGTGGGAGATCGTGTCCGATATCGACGCACGGATGACACCCCAGACCCGGGCGGTTCTCACCACCGATGATCTCTACGACGACGAGGGGATGCCCGCATGATCGTCGACGCATCCGCCCTACTCGCCATCATCGGCAGTGAGCCCGAGCGAGGGGACTTCATCGACGCGCTCGACGCGGCGGAAAGCCGCTCGATGTCGGTGGTGAACCATTTCGAAGTGGCGATCAAGGTCGATCGCAGCCGCGATCCGATCCTGAGTCGCCGATTCGCAGACCTGATCGACGAGGGAGATATTGAACTGGCTCCCGTCTCCGTGGAACAGGCTGCGGTAGCCCGCGCCGCATACCGCGACTTCGGCAAGGGCAGCGGGCATCCCGCCCAGCTCAACCTCGGCGACTGCTTCGCCTACGCACTCGCCACCGTCACCAAGGAGCCGCTGCTCTACAAGGGCAACGACTTCGTGCACACCGACATCAGATCCGCGGTCTGAGGTCTCGTTGAACCGGTGGTGCGGCGGCCCGGTCCGCCGCACCACCCGCCACGCCGCCCGCGTTTCCCTCCCTCGGGCAGGAATCCGCGATAGGGTCCGAAAAACCGGGCGACGGGGAGGTACGACCCTGGACACGCTGTGGACCTTCGTAGTACACCGGCGACATCAGCTGCTCATCGACTCCTACCTGCACGTGTCGGCGGTGTTGCAATCGGTGCTGCTGGCGACGATCGTCGCGGTGCTCATCGGAATCCTGGTGCACCGCAGTCCACTTGGCTCCTCGCTGGCCACGGCTCTGGCGAGCGCGATTCTCACCGTGCCCTCGTTCGCCCTGCTCGGCCTGCTGATTCCGATTCTCGGCCTCGGCGTCGGCCCGACCATCACCGCGCTGGTGCTCTACGCACTGCTGCCGATCCTGCGCAACACCATCATCGGGCTGTCCTCGGTGGATCCCGCGGTCACCGACGCGGCGCGCGGGGTCGGGATGAATCGGCTGCGCGTGCTCGCCGCCATCGAACTGCCGCTGGCCTGGCCGGCCATCCTGACGGGTATGCGGGTCAGCACCCAGTTGTCCATGGGCATCCTGGCCATCGCGGCCTACGCCAAGGGTCCCGGGCTGGGCAACCTGATCTTCTCCGGCCTCGGCCGGCTCGGCAGCCCGAACGCGGTGCCGCAGGCACTCGTCGGCACCGTCCTGATCGTCGTGCTCGCACTGGTATTGGACGGGATCTACGTCCTGCTCGGACGTCTCACCACCTCGAGGGGAATCCGTGACTGACACCGAAACCCGTTCCGGCGTCGCCTCGACGGCGGTGTCCGGTGAGGAGATCGTGCTCGACACGGTCACCAAACACTATCCGGGTCAACGTGATCCGGCCGTAGACCGGGTGTCCATGACGATCCCCGCCGGTGAGATCGTCGTGCTGGTCGGCCCGTCCGGCTGCGGCAAGACCACCACCATGCGGATGATCAACCGGTTGATCGAACCGACCTCGGGCACCATCACGATCGGTGGCCGCGACGCCGCCTCGATCGACGCCGACCAGTTGCGCCGCGGCATCGGCTATTCGATTCAGCAGGCGGGGCTGTTCCCGCATATGACGGTCGCCAAGAACGTTGCCACGGTGCCCGGACTGATCGGCTGGGATCGCAAGCGGATCGCGGCCCGCACCGACGAAATGCTGGACCTGGTCGGTCTCGACCCCGACACCTACCGGCACCGCTATCCGCGACAGCTCTCCGGCGGCCAGCAGCAGCGCGTCGGCGTGGCCCGCGCGCTCGCGGCCGACCCGCCCGTGCTGCTGATGGACGAGCCGTTCGGCGCGGTCGACCCGATCACCCGCGGCCTGCTGCAAGACGAATTGCTGCGCCTGCAAGGCGAATTGGGCAAGACCATCGTCTTCGTCACGCACGATTTCACCGAGGCGGTCAAGCTCGGCGACCGCATCGCCGTGCTCGGCAGCCGCTCGCGCATCCTGCAGTACGACACACCCGCCGCGATTCTGGCCGACCCCGCCGACGAGACGGTCGCCGGCTTCGTCGGGGCGGACGCGTCACTGAAACAGTTGACGCTCACGCGGGTACAAGATGCCGAACTCGCCCAATGCCCGACCGCCGTCGAAGACGAACCGGTCGATGTCCTGCGCACCGCACTGGCCGAACGGGACTGGCCGTGGGCATTGATCCTGGACCGGCAGCGGCGGCCACTGCGCTGGGTCTCGACCGATCACCTGGCGCACGCGAACGCGTTGCGCGACATCGGGTTCGCGATCGGCGAGCCGCTGTCGTTGCGCTCCACCCTGCAGGACGCCTTGGCAGCGCTACTCGCCGACCAGACGGCGAACGCGGTGGTCACCGGCAAACGCGGCGAGTACGTCGGGCTGATCACCATCGACACTCTGGTCGCGCACCTTTCGGCGATGCGGACCGAACACGGCTCCGGCAGCACACCCGGTCGCGTCCTCGAAACCGGCGGTCCCGCAGCGGGTGACGCACCATGACCGCGACCGCGGACACCGTACCGACTGTCGCCGGGCCAGCCGCGCAGCGCCGAGCCGAGCGAATCCGGTTGATCGCGCAGCCGGTGCTCGTCGTCCTGCTCACCGCGGGGGTGCTGGTGTGGGCCTTCGCCAGAGACCTGACCGCCACCCAGCAGGCGAGCCTGAACACCGGCAATATCGTGACCGTCACCTGGCAGCACATCCTGATCACGGCCACCGTGGTGCTGATCGTCGTGGCCGTCGCGGTGCCGCTCGGCACCGTGCTCAGCCGACCCGGATACCGCCGCATCGCACCGGTTTTCGTGGGCATCGCGAACATCGGCGCGGCCGCGCCCGCGATCGGCTTGATCGTGCTGTTCTATCTGGCGACCCGCACCACCGGGTTCTGGATCGGGGTCGCGCCGATCGCGTTCTATTCGCTGCTTCCGGTGCTGCGCAACACGATCCTCGGCTATCAGCAGGTGGATCGGACGCTCATCGACGCCGGCCGCGGACAGGGCATGTCGGCGGTTACGGTGTTGCGCCGCATCGAGTTTCCGCTCGCGGTGCCCTACATCCTGGCCGGGCTGCGCACCTCGCTGGTGCTCGCCGTCGGCACCGCGACACTGTCGTTCCTGGTCAGCGCGGGCGGTCTCGGCATTTTGATCGATACCGGCTACAAGCTGCGCGACAACGTCACGCTGGTGGTCGGCGCCGTGCTCGCGGTGGCGCTCGCGCTGCTGGTCGACTGGCTCGGCGCGCTCGCCGAACAGTTCCTCGGGCCGAGGGGGCTGCGGTGAACCGGCGCCGGCTGAGTCTGGCGCTCGCGACCGGGATGCTGCTGCTCGCGGCGTGCGGGCTGGAATCCGGTGCCGCGGTGCCGCTTCGGGTCGGTCCGGGCAGCATCCAGCCCGTACCAGAACTCGACGGCGTGCGGATCATCGTGGGGTCCAAGGACTTCACCGAACAGAACATCCTCGGCTATCTCATCGAATTCGCGATGTCGGCGGCGGGCGCGCAAGTCCGCGACCTGACGAACATCCAGGGCTCCAACAGTCTTCGCGACGCGCAACTACACGGTCAGATCGATGTGGCCTACGACTACACCGGCACCGGCTGGGTCAACTATCTCGGCAAGGAACAACCGATCCCGGATGAGCTCGGTCAGTTCGAAGCCGTGCGCGCGGCCGATCTGGACGCACACGGCATGCTCTGGACGGCGATGGCGCCGATGAACAACACCTACGCCCTGGTGACGAGTTCGGCCACCGCGCAGCGCACCGGCGTGCGCACACTGTCGGACTACGCGAAATTGGTCGGCACCGATCCCGAGGCCGCGGCGACCTGTGTCGGCACGGAATTCAATGTGCGCCAAGACGGATACCCCGGCATGGCGCGCAAGTACGCCATCGACACCGGCAAGGTGCGCAAGCAGATCGTCCAGGATCCGATCGTCTACCAGGCCGTCGCCGACGCCAAACAGTGCCGGTTCGGTTCCGTCGCCGCCACCGACGGCCGCATCCCGGCACTGGATCTGGTGCTGCTGCAAGACGATCGAGCCTTCTTCCCGAAGTACAACGCGGCCGTGGTGATGCGCGCATCCTTCGCCGACGCGCACCCCCAGGTCGCCACCATCCTGGAGCCGATCTCGCAACGCCTGACCAACGAGGCCATCACCGAGCTGAACCGGCAGGTCGACGTCGAAGGCCGGGAACCGGCCGAGGTCGCCCGCGACTGGATGGTCGCCGAAGGCTTCGTCACTGCTCGCTGAACGGCTGTGCCACACACACTTTGATGTCCCGCAGACGAAATCGTCGCCGATTCCGCGTGCGGGACATCAAAGGTCTCGTCCGGGTTCAGATCCGAGGATCACGACCGAGGTAGCGGAGCAGTTCGGCGACCTCGGTGTCGTCCGGCTTGCCGTCGACGACGGCCGCGTACGCGCCCCACTGCCGCAGCGGCTCGACGATCTCGGCTTCCTCGCCGCTGCCCGGTGCGGGGTGCAGGGCGCGGGCGGCCGTGAGCAGGCGGCCGGCGAGCTCGTCGGTGAGCGGGGACGGCTGGCCCGTGGCGATCGCGATATCCCAGGCGTGCACCGCGGCGTCCAGCGCGCACATCACGGCGGCCACCGGGGTGGCGAGGGCGCCGTGCGGCAGCGGGGTCGGCACGGTCTCGGTGCCGTCGGCGACCGTCGCCCACGCCGTGGTCGTCTGCTCGATGGCGTCGTCCACCAGGGCCTGCGCGGGGCCGTCGATGCTGCCCGACGGCTCGAAGGGATTGAAGGCCGGGCCGGTGCCGATGCCGAGGAACTGCGCGAACGCCAGCTGATCGCCCGCCGCGTGCTGCACCACCTGGGTCACGTTCCATTCCGAGCACGGGGTCGGCAGCTGCCACTGGTCGTCGCGGACGCCGGCGACGACGGTTGCCAGGGCGCGGTAGGAGTCGGTGAGCACGGCGCGCCAGACGGGGCTGAGGGTGGCGGCGGCGGTGTTGGTGGCGTTCATGTCGGAGCCTTTCGAGTTCTTGTTCTTGCTTCTGACATGAGCTTATGCGGCCATTAGGCTAATATCGTTCCTAATATGACGACGGAAAAAATGTGACGCCGACCACAGTGCGCGTACTGCGTTTGCTGGCCCTGCTGCAAGATCGCGCACACACCGGACGGGAACTGGCCGAGCGCTTGGCGGTCACCGATCGCACACTGCGTCACGACATCCAGCGCCTGCGCGAGCTGGGCTATCCGGTGCAGGCGCAACGCGGGTCGGTGGGCGGCTACCGGCTCGGCCGCGGCACCACGATGCCGCCACTGTTGCTCGACGACGACGAGGCAGTAGCCGTCGCGGTGGCGGTCGGGCTCGCCGAGGACGGCGCCACCGGCATCGCGGACATCGGCGACCACGTCACGCGGGCGCTCGCCAAACTGGACCAGATCCTGCCGAAACGCTTGCAGCGCAAAGTGTCCGCGCTCCGCGAGGCCACCGCGATCGGCCCGGCCACCACCGGCTCCCGCGAGCCCGACGCGCCGGTTCCGGCCGAGGTGCTGACCACGCTGGCCAGTGCGATCCGCGACGGCGCCACCGTCTTCGTGGAGCAGGACGAGCAGTCCGGGGAGATCGAGCCCTATCGGCTGATCAATTGGCAGCGCCGCTGGTACCTCGTCGCCTATTTGCTCGAAACCCATTCCTGGAGTGCGATTCCCGTCGCCAGGGTGCGGCGCGCGAGCACCGGCAGCCGTCGGTTCGCGGCCCGCGCGCTGCCCGACGACGACCTGGTCGCGTTCGTGATGCGGCATATCGCCACCACCGGCTGGCAGGTGCAGGCCCGGGTCACGGTGCTCGCCTCCGCCGAAACCGTCATCGCCAGAATCAATCCCGCGGTCGGCGTGGTCGAGGCCGTCGACGAGAACACCTGCGTGCTGCTGACCGGCGCCGACGCCCTGGAAACCATCGCCATCTACCTCAGCATGCTGATGATGGATTTCCGCGTCGAGGACCCGCCGGAGCTGGTCGCGCACATCCGCACCCTCGCCCGCCGCTACACCGCGGCCGTACCGCCGGACTGAACCGGACATACGAAAGGGCCGACTCGAGCGAACTCGAATCGGCCCCGACGACGTTCAGCTCAGGCGTGGCCCACCTTGGTGGCCGCGTCGGCCGCCCGGCGCATCGGGATCAGCGCGGTGAGCACGATGGCCACGATGGCCGCGGCCGTCGCGATGAGGAAGGTGGTGTGGAAGCCGTCGCGCGAGGGCAGCACGTGCGGGCCGAGCTGCATGGTCATATGCGCCAGCACCACGCTCATCACGGCCGAGGAGGTGGACGTGCCGACCGAGCGCATCAGCGAGTTCAGGCCGTTGGCCGCCGCGGTCTCGGTGATCGGCACCGCGCCCATGATCAGCGCGGGCATCGCGGCGTAGGCCAGGCCGACGCCGGCCGCGACGATCATCGACGCGACCATGATCTCCCAGACGCTGTTCATCAGCACCACCGCGCACAGGTAACCCGCCGCGATCACGGCCGCACCCAGCGCGAGGGTGATCTTCGGGCCGCGGGCCGCCGACAGTCGCGCCGACACCGGGGAGAGCAGCATCATCACGAAACCGGTCGGCGCCAAGGCCAATCCGGCGTTCACCATGGTCAGGCCGAAGCCGTAGCCGGTCTGCTCCGGCGCCATCAGCAACTGCGGGAAGGTCAGGGACATGCCGTAGAGCGCGAAGCCCACCGCGATCGAGGCCAGGTTGGTGAACAGCACCCGCGGCCGCGCCGAGACCCGCAGGTCGACCAGCGGCGAACGCTGGCGGAGTTCGAACGCGCCCCACCCGATGAACACCACCACCGACACCGCGAACAGGATCAGCGTCGGCGCGCTCGCCCAACCCCAGTCCGCACCCTTGGTGATCGGAATGAGCAACGCCAGCAACGCGATCGACAGACCGAGCGCGCCACCGAAGTCGAACTTGGCCGGGGTGCGCACCGGCGATTCCGGCACGAAGACGAAAACCAGTGCGGCACAGACGACACCGAGCCCTGCGGCGGTCCAGAACAGCATGTGCCAGTCGGCGTTCTGCGCGATGGCGGCGGCCAGCGGCAGGCCGAGGGCGCCGCCGACGCCGAGGGTGGCGCTCATGATCGCCATGGCCGAACCGACCTTCTCGGCGGGCAGTTCGTCACGCATGATGCTGATGCCCAGCGGGATCGCACCGACCGCCGCGCCCTGCAGCGAGCGCCCGATGATCTCGGGGACCAGCGAGGAGAACGCCGCGCACACGACCGAGCCCGCGACCAGCAGCAGCAGGTTGGCGAACAGCACGCGGCGCTTGCCGAACATGTCGCCGAGCCGCCCGCTGATCGGCGTCGCCACCGCGCCGGCCAGCAGGGTCGCGGTGACCACCCACGATGCGTTGGCCGCCGAGGTGTCCAGCAGCGTGGGCAACGACGGGATGATCGGGATGACCAGCGTCTGCATGAGCGAGACGACGACACCGACCATGCCGAGGGTCGCGATCAGCACGGCCGGCGCCGGACGCCGTCGGTCGTCGGTATCGGAGACGGTCGAAGACGCGTCGGCAGCAACACTCACGAATGTGCACGCTACACACGATGTGTATGGTGCACAATTTGATATCGGCGTGACGCACACGACATAGTGTGGCCATGTCCGATTCCGGTTCGGCCGACAACGCCGCGCTCCCCCGCCTGGTCTACGAGCTGACTCTGCTCGCCCGGCACTTCCCCGCGTCGCTGCTGCGCAGACCGGGCTTCCAGCTCGACCGCTCGGCCTTTCTCATCCTGACCAGGCTGGAATGCGACGACCCGCTGAGCCTGCGCGAGTTGTCCGAGGCCTTCCAACTCGACATCTCCACGATCAACCGCCAGGTCGCCGCGATGCTCAAGCAGGGGCTGGTCGACCGCGTGCCGGACCCAGAGGGCGGGATCGCACGCAAGATCCGGGCCAGCACCAAGGGGCTGGAAGCGCTGGCCTCCGACCGCAGGCAGAGCCACGACGGGATCGGGGCGGTGGTCGCGGACTGGCCCGGCGCCGACATCGAACAGCTGGGCAGACTCATCGCCCGCTTCAACCAGTCCGTCGAACACCTCGAGGACAACCCCTGGCCCCGGCCACCCGAAGTGCGCTGACCGACGGCTGCCCCGGATGGCGGATCTGCGGGCCGACGAGTTCGTCCGTGCGGCGATTCCTTTCGAACCAGCACGCGCCATGGAGTTTTTCCACCGATAACCGGTGGATGAATGGAGCAGATCGCGGCGGCGACCGATGCTGGCTCCGGCGCAGCGTGCTCGATCCGAGCACCCGCCCCGCGAAAAAGGAAGCGACATCATGATTCTCGTTACCGGTGCCACGGGAACGGTCGGCCGAGCCCTGATCGAGCAACTGCTCGCCACAGGCGAACGGGTGCGGGCGGTGACCAGACGGCCGGAGTCCGCCCGATTGCCCGCCGCCGTCGAGGTCGTCCGCGCCGAGTTGAGCGACTCGGCCGCCGTGGCCGTCGCCATGCGGGACGTCCACCGCGTCTTCCTGCTGTCCACCGGGCCCGCGATTCCCGAGCACGACGCCACGGTCGCCGGGGCGGCGGCCGCCGCGGGGGTCACCTGCCTGGTGAAGCTGTCGTCGGGTCGTGCCGGTGACGAGACGGCCACCGATCCCATCCCGACCTGGCATCGCGCCGGGGAAGCGGCGGTGCGGGCGTCGGGCGTGGCGTGCACCGTCATCCGTCCGCTGGGCTTCATGTCCAACGCGCTGCACTGGGCGGGCACGATCCGCGTGCACGGCGCCGTGCACGCGCCCTATGGCCAGGGCCGCATCGCCGTCATCGATCCGCGCGATATCGCAGCGGTCGCCGCGGCCGCTCTGACCACCGACGCGCACCTGGGGCAGATCTACACCCTCAGTGGGCCCCAAGCGCTTTCGCCCGGCGAGCAAACCGCGATCATCGGCGAGATAATCGGCCGGACGCTCGAATTCCACGAGATCGCACCGGAGCAGGCACGACAGGCACTGCTCGACCACGGCGTGCCCGCCGAACTGGCGGACGCGATCATGGCGCTGCGCGCCACCGCGCTGGAATCGTTCACCTCCGTGGTGCACGACAGCGTCGAGCGGATCACCGGGGCGCCGCCGCGCACCTTCCGGCAGTGGGCCACCGACCACGCGGCCGAATTCCGGCTCGGCGCAGCCTGACCGCGGGGTCGCCGTAGGATCGGAGCGTGAGGCTGGGTGTGGGGTTGCTCGCCGTGTCGGTGCTCGCGGCGGGCTGCGAGGCCGACTTCGGCGCGGGCGAGTGGTCCGATTGGACGGTCACGGTGAACTACACCGCGGTCGAGTCCTTCCACGACGGCCCGCGCGAGCCGGTGCGCGGATGCGCGGATGCCGACTGCACCGATTCGGATGCCGAAATAGGCCTGCTGCCATCGGATTTCATCGCCGCGGTACGGGAAGAGGGCACCGGCCGGATCACCAGCGGCGCGCACGCGGGCACGTACCTGAACTGGTCCTACGACACCGGTTTCTGGCTCGACTCCGCGCCGCGCGACGCCGCGGGCGAGATCCTGCGGCCGTTTCAGAGCGCCGCCGCCGACGGGCTCGACCCGGGCACCCGGCTGCGCCTGACCGACTGCGGCATCATCGATCCCGAAGCCGCCGACGCGTGCACCAGATTCCAGTCCGCCGAATGGTTCGTCGGCGACGAGTTCATCCCGGGCTTCGGCGGCCCACACCACCTCGACCTCTACGTCGGCGAGGAGACCGCCCCGGACTTCACCGACACCCCCGATTTCGTCCTGTTCGCCGGCGCGACCGTCGAACCCGTCGTCTGATTCAGCTCGCGGCGCTCGAATAGACGCCGGGCGTGATGCCGTAGCAACGCCGGAACCAACGGGTGAGATGGGCCTGGTCGGCGAAGCCCGCGGCGACGGCCGCCTCGGCGACCTGGCGGCCCGCCGCGATCGACCGGCGCGCGGCACGCAACCGGAGCAGCCGCTGGTAATCACTCGGGGCCAGACCGTAATTGGCGCGGAACGCCCGGTACAGAGCGAACCGGCTGCACTCGGTCGCCTCGGCGAGATCGTCCATGGACAGCGGCTCGAGGTAGCGGTCGTCGAGCACGGCCCGGACCCGGCGGGCGACGTCCACGCCCACCCCGCCCCCGCCGGTGCCCGACCGCACCAGCGGACGTCGCGCGCCGCGACGCACCAGCGCGGCGACCGTCGCACCGAGCGCCTCGTCCGCCGCCAGCTCGCTACCGGGCTGCCACAGGCTGGCATGCAGTCTGGACAACGCCTGGGACAGCAGCGGATCGTCCAGTACCGGATCGGCGAACAGCGGCAGACCGGTCGGCCGCGCGGTCTGTTCGGTCAGCAGATCGGTGATCAACTCGGTGCCGATGTGCACGATCGAATAGGTGAAACCCAGCTCGGTGGTGCTGTGCCCGTCGTGCGGCTCGTCGGGGTTGAACGCCATCACCATGCCCGCCGCGCTGACCCGGGACGCGCCCCGGCAATCGAAGCTCTGCGCACCGAACCTGGTGAGCCCGAACGAGTACGTCTCGTGGCTGTGCAGGTGATAGACGTGTCGCTCGAAATGCGCCTGCATCACCTCGACCGGACGATCCGGCATCCGCCGGTACGTCACCCATTCACCCGCCGCCACCGCACCATTGTCGCCGCACCAGCGTTCAATACCGCGACCCGGTCGGCGCACGAGGATCGGCACCGTGCGTATTCGATTGATGCTCGTGCTGGTCATGGCGCTGTGGGGCAGCGCGTTCGCTTCTTCGAAACTGGCGGTGCACGACGTGCCGCACGAGGTGGCCGGGTTCTTGCGGTTCCTGATCGGCAGCCTGGTGCTGATCGTCGTGTTACGTCCGGTGCGATTGCCCGCGGCGGAGTTCACCCGCATCGCGGGGCTCGGGCTGATCGGTGTCTTCGGCTACAACCTCTTCTTCTTTCTGGGCTTGTCGCTGGCGCCCGCGGCGGACGGCAGCGTGATCGTGCCGATGACGGCCCCGGTGCTCACCTTCGCGGTGCTGAGCGCGCTCGGCCGCACGCGGTTGTCCCGGTCCGGCGCACTGGGCCTGACCATCGCGGTACTCGGAGGCATCGTGTTCTTCGTGGGCATTCCGTCCACCGGGGGACACCGCCTGCTCGGCGATCTGGCCTTCATCGCGGCGGCCGCCTGCTGGGCCGGCTACACCATGCTCGGCGCGCCGATCCTGGCCAGGCACGCCGCGCCGACCGTCACCGTGTACGCCACCGCCGCGGGCACCGCGGTGCTCGGCCTGCTGGCCGCGCCCGTCCTGCCCGCCGTCGCGTGGTCGGAGCTGAGCCTCGGATTCTGGCTCAACCAGGCCTATCTCGGTATTCTGCCGACCGCCCTCGCCTACGTGCTCTACTACCGTGCGGTCGGTCAGGTCGGGCCAGCCACCGCGTCCACGGCGATGTTCCTGGTGCCGGCCTTCGGCTTGGCGTGCGCGTGGGTCCTGCTCGGCGAGACGATCGCACCGGTGCAGGCGGTGGGCGCGGCGGCGATGCTCGTCGGCGCATGGCTGAGCACCCGCAAAGCCACGCCCCCGGCCGCGACGCCGATGCTGAACCAGGACGAGAACCTCTCCCCTGCAACGTCATCCGTGGAACCAGACGTCGACGAGACCGTGCGCCGCTAGGCTCTGCGGCTGGGTCGGGCACGACAACGGAGGCGCTTCGATTCCTACGAAACAACACGCGTGGTGGGACAACTATCTCGTCGCCTTGCTGGGGCTCGTGCTCGCGGCCGGATTCGCGTTCGCCGCGATCGCCGCGGCCGCCGGCGGCACCTACCCGCTCGCGATCGCCCTGGCGGTGCTGGCCGTTCCCTTCGCGATTCCCACCGTGCTGCAGGTGCTCGGCGAGTTGCTGATCTACCTGATGATTCCGGCGGCAGTGGTCGGGTTCGTGCTGCTGCTCCCGGTCCTCGCGTTCAGCCCCGCCGCCCGGACCTGGGCCCGGCGGCGGTGGCACCGGTACCGAGCACACCAGCCGTGAGCTGCACGGCAGGCACCCGGCGAAGATCACATGGACCGGTTCCGCCCCGTCCGTAGAGTTGTCGGATACGAGCTTTTTGCCACGTAACCGAGGGACGGAGGCCACAGGTGAGCGGTGGCAAATGGGACCTGCGCGGCATCGCCTGGTGGCTGCCCGGGCTGGCCGTGCTGCTGGCCGGTGCGTTGCTGTACTCGCCCTTCGGAGTCTCGCTGACCGCGGGGCGGGTGGTCGTCGCCGCCGCCATCGTGGCGTTGGGCGGGTCCGCGGCGTGGCGTCGGTGGTGGGCGCGGCGGGCACCGGCGGAACCGGAGACCGGCACGCTGACACCGGTGCGCAAGCCCGATCCGCAGGCCGACGCGCAGACCCGCCGCAGCGCCCGCCTCGGCCGTGCACTGGCGGCCGAAGCACTGGTGGCCGCAGGTTTCGCCGCCGTCGGTGCCGCCGCGCTATCGATGCCGGTATCACTGGCTTTCGTATGGGCGGGCGCCTTCTTCGTCGCGCTCGGGATCTGCGCGTTGGTCGCCGGCACACAGCGTGACGATGTGCTCGTCTCGTCCACCGCTCTGGCCGGGTGGCAGGTGTTCGCGGGGGTGGTCCTCGCGACGCTGCCCTATCGGACGGGGCTCGACTTCACCGCGTGGACGATTCTCGCGCTGCTGGTCACCGGCGCGGCGATGGTGGTGCGCGGCGTGCGCCTGACCGCTCCCCTACCGCGGGCGAGCACGCTGCGCTGGTGGCGTCCGGTGTCGGTGGGCGTGCAGTTGATCGTGCTCGCGGGCGCGCTCGGCTGGTACGGCACGATCGTCACCCAGGCCGCGCGGCACCAGGACGAGCAGGCCCGGCTGGCCGCGTTCTACGCAGTGCCGCAAGGACTTTCCCCCGCCGCCCCCGGCACGGTGATCCGTTCTTCGCCGCTGCCGCTGCCCGGTGTGCGTGGCCAAGGCTGGCGCATTTTGTACTGGTCTCAAGACGGTCAGGGACGGCCGACGGTCTCCTCCGGCGTGGTCATCGCGCCGCTCGGACCGGCCGCGAACCGGCCCATCCTCAACTACACGCACGGCACCGTCAGTCTCGGCGCCGACTGCGCGCCGAGCAGGCAAGCCGATTTCGCCTCGACCATGCGGCCGTGGCTGGACGGCGCACTCGACCGCGGCTGGGTGGTCGCCGCCAGCGATTACGCGGGTGCGGCGGGCACCGGCGACGGCGAGCACTAC
Organism: Nocardia brasiliensis IFM 10847; assembly: GCF_000710915.1. Lineage (GTDB taxonomy): Bacteria > Actinomycetota > Actinomycetes > Mycobacteriales > Mycobacteriaceae > Nocardia > Nocardia brasiliensis_A. The sequence goes on along the minus strand of NZ_BAUA01000192.1, from coordinate 4,122 downwards.
CTGGTCACCGCCGACCAGGGACGCGACGCCGTGAACGCCGCCCGCGCCGCCCGCAACCTGCCGGGCACGGGCGCGGGCACCGACATGGTCATCTACGGGGTCTCGCAGGGCGGTCTCATCTCGTTGGCCGCGGCCGCGCTGACGCCCGGCTATGCGCCCGAACTGCACCTGGTCGCCGACGCCGCGAACGCCGCCGCCTCGGATATCGCGGGCATTCTGCGAGCCCGGCCGCCGCAACTCGTCGACGGCTGGGCCGTCGTCCCGTTCCTCACCACCCAGTTCCCGAAGGTGTACCCGAACCTCGACCCCAACGCGCTGTTGACGCCGCAAGCCGCGCTGCGCAATCGCGAGATCGCCGCGGCAGGTTGTGCCGCAACACCTTTCAGCGCACTGCTGCCCCGGCTCACCGCGCTGCCGGGCATGGGTGACTACTTCAAGGGCGATCCGCTCGCCGACCCCGCCTGGCGCAAAGCCTTCGAGGAGAACCGCGCACCGGACATGCCACCGGGGATTCCGGTGTATCTGGCGCACGGTCTCGACGACGAGCTGGTCCCGGCGAAATTCACCGCCGCGCTCGCGCAGCGCTACTGCGCGGCGGGCATCGACGTCACCACGCAGTGGAATCCCGGCGTCGGCCACGACAACGACAACGAAATGGCCGTAGCGCCCAAGGTGCTCGACTGGTTCAGCGCGCGCCTGGCGGGTCAGTCCCCGCCCGGCACCTGCGGCCGGCCGCTGCCCGCCGGGCTAGCCGAACACTGACCCTGCCGCCGTACGTCGCCGACGATCAGGCGACGTACGGACGCTCGGCGCGGGCCGAGCGCAAAGCCGTTCCCCACCAGGCGATCTGGTCGAGCAGCTGGTCGGCGGCCAGTTGGGCCGCCGCGGGTTCGGTGAGTTCGCCTGTCTCGTCGAAGAGTTGGGCCGCACCGTGGAAGCTCACCGTGTCCCGCACCGTGACCGCGTGCAGTTCGGCGAAAACGTGCCGCAGGTGTTCCACGGCGCGCAGGCCGCCGGAAACGCCACCGTAGGAAACGAATCCGACCGGCTTGGCCTGCCACTGGGTGAAGTGCCAGTCGATCGCGTTCTTCAGTGCCGCCGGGTAACTGTGGTTGTACTCCGGCGTGACGATGACGAACGCGTCCGCCGCGGTCAGCCGCGACCCGACCGAGTGCAGTGCCTGTACCCCTTCCGGTTCGGGCTCGTGCGACATGTGCGCGGGCAGGCGATCCTGCGCCAGATCGATGAACTCGACCGCGACGTCGGCCCGCTTTTCGGCGCGCCGGACGAACCAGTTGGCCACCGTCGGCCCGAAACGGCCCGCCCGGGTACTACCCACGATCACTGCCAGTCGAAGCGGATTCTCCGTCATCACAATTCCTTTCGAGATATTCGGGTGATGACGGCAAGCTTCGAACATCAACAAAGGTTGAAGTCAAGTCGAGTGACAGGAGTCAAGGCAGCACCAAGACAGCGAGGACCGGGCGGTGGTCTGAGCCGGGGAGGTCCAGGATGCGAAGATCGCGGACGCCGATTCGGCGGTCGGCGAGGACTCGGTCCAAGGTCACCGGGGGAATCCGGTCGCCGTCGTAAGGTCCCCAGGTGCCCGACAATCCCTTGCCACGCACCAGGGCCGCGTCCCGGTAGCCGGAATGCAACAGGTCGCGCATCACCGAATGGTCGAGGGTGGCGTTGAAGTCACCGGCCAGGATGCGCAGCGGACCGTCGGGGGTGGCACGCTGCTGGCGGCGGAAGCTCTCCCGCCACGGTTCGATCGCCGCCCGGCTCGACGGCGCCGCCGGATGCGCGGACTCGATGAACACGCCGTAGTCGGTGAGTTCGGCGATGGCCTGGGTGAATCCCCAAGGGTTGTGCCGTACGCCCGCGTCCCGCAACGGGATTCGAGCGAAGACGCCCGAACCGCCGACGCCCGCAGCGGGATAGCTCACGCGGTGCGGGAAGTATTTCGCGAAGGCGGTGGCGAACTCCGGCGTCAACTCCTGCACCGCAATGACATCGGCGTCCCTGGCCAGGTCGGCCAGCCTGGCCGGGTCAACTCGCCCCATCAGCAGGTTCACCGACATGACGCGCAGTTCCGGGCCACGCGCGCCGCGCAGCGCATCGCCGTCCTCCAGCCAACGCGGAACCACACACGCGGCCAGCGCGATCGCCGTCACCGCGGCGATCAACGCCGGATACCGTTGCCGCAACAGCACCGTCCACATCAGCGGCACCATCGACAACGCCGCCACATAGGGTGTGAAGGCGATCAGCTGCACCATCGGATACCAGGCGTCGAACCCGCCGATCCGCACGACCACCCAGATCGCACCTGGCAGAACCGCGCCCCAGGCCGCAATCGCTTTCCATCGCACCGCCCACACAGTAGACGCGCGCACCTGCGCAGTTGTGTCCATCCTGTGTGGATTCCGTGTTGATTCCACCGCCTCGGCTACTGCGCCGCCGGGCTCGTCGGCACCGCCGGAGCGGGCGAAGTCGTGGCCGTCGAGGTGGAACCCGTCCGCGCTACCGCCCGCAGTCCCGGGTAGTCGCCGACAGCGCAGTCCATTCAGTGGCGAGAATCGCCCAGATCTGTTCGTCGTGCCAGGTGCCGCCGTAGCGCCAGGCCGCGCGCGGCACACCTTCGAGCGTCATGCCGAGCCGCGCGGCGACGGCGGAACTGCGCTTATTGTCCGCGCGGCAATGCCATTCGGCGCGATGCAGACCGCGCACGCCGAAGGCCCAGTCCAGCAGTGCGCGACAGGCCGCGGTGACCAGACCGTGCCCCTCGCCGGCCGGCTCGAGCCAGCAACCGATCTCGCAGGAACCCGCAGTAGCGTCGAAATCGACGAACATCACCCCGCCCACCAGCACGTCGTGCAGCCGAATCCCGTACAGGCGTCGGCCGTCCGCGGCTTGCCCGTCGGCGTACCGGCGCAGCGTGCGCCGGGCACCATCCACATCGTCGGTGACGAACGCGGCGCTCACCCACGGCCGGATGTGCTCGCGCGCCCGATCCAGATGCGCGGCGAACTCCTCGGCCTGCCACGGCTCCAACGGGCCGAGCCGGGCGGACTCCGTCAACGGCAGAGAGAGCACGATCGACCTCACCTTCGCACGCCGGTTCTGCCGACAACCGTAGCCGGTTCAGCTCGTGGCGCAGAGTGCCGTGTCGACGACCTTCATGACATCGGCTGTCGGCTGCGCGGTTTCGGGCACCTGGTTGATGCTCACGGTCACCGCCCGCCCGTCCTCGGTGACACCGCCGCGGGTTTCGAACCCGTCGATGTCGCCGCCGTGTCCCCAGCTGTCCTGGCCGCAAGGCAACCGGCGTTGCATGAGGCCGAGTCCGTAACCGGCGGGCGGCCCCGAGACCTCCAGTGGCACAGTTCGTTTCATTTCAGCCAGCTGAGCGGGCGGCACCAGCTCACCGTTCAGCAGCGCGGTGAAGAACCGGTTGAGGTCCGCACCGGTCGACACCATCGCGCCTGCCGCGCCCGCCACCGACACGTTCTGTCGCGTGTAGTCGACCCGGTCCCCACCGAACACGGCATAGCCCACCGGATGCGGACCGCGGATATCGGTCTCCGCGGCGTCCGGATAGTAGGTGTCGCGCAACCCGAGCGGTTCGATGACGCGGCGCGCGATCTCCTCGCCCAGCGAGCCGCCGGTCAATTTCTCGATCACCATGCCCACGATGGCGTAGTTGGTGTTGGAGTAGGCCCATCGCGCACCCGGCTCGAAATCCGCGGGCACGGTCAAGACATTGCGCACCACCTCGTGGATGTCGGCGATCCCCCACCGCACGTGTTCGGCGTGCGTGTCGACCTGTCCCGGTTTCGGCGTCGACCCGAACTCCGCCGCGTACTCCGGCAGCCCGCTGGTGTGCTGCAACAGATTTCGCAGCGTGATCCGATTGCCGTCGATCCCGGGTCCGTGCACCAGCCCCGGGAGGTAACGCTGCACCGGCGCATCCAGCTCGGCCTTGCCCTCGGCCACCAGTTGCAGCATGACCGTGGCCACGAACGGCTTGGTGTTGCTGCCGATCCGTACGCGCGCGTCGTCCGCGATCGGTGTGCCGCGCTCGACATCCCCAAGCCCCGCGTATGCCGTCCACACCTG
>NZ_BAUA01000193.1 GCF_000710915.1 Nocardia brasiliensis IFM 10847 | reverse complement strand
CCGAATGCGGCGGCCGGCGCCAGCGCCGCGGCCACCGCGGCCGCGATCGCACCACCGAGCAGCAGCTTCGGAATCTCGATCAGCGCGAACAACCCGAGCGCGGCCAACGGAACCCCCACCAGCGCCGCCACCACACCTCCGGCCAACAACACCGGAAGCGCCAGCAAAGCAAGCACGCCCACGACCGCGAGCGGAATCCCCACCAGCGCCGCCAGACCCACGAGCGCACCACCGGCCAACAAGACCGGAAGTGCAAGCAGGGCGAGCGCACCCACCACGGCAAGCGGAATCCCCACCAGCGCAACCAATCCCGCGAGCGCACCACCGGCCAGCAAGACCGGAAGCGCGAGCAGCGCAAGCGCGCCGACCGCAGCGAGCGGCACAGCCACCAGGGCAACCAAACCAGCGAGGGCACCACCCACCAGCAGAACTGGAAGGGCAAGCAGCGCAAGCACGCCTACTGCGGCAAGGGGGACACCGATCAGCGCGGCAAGAGCGATGAGGCCGCCGATGACCAGGATCGGTAGGGCGAGTACCGCGAGGGCGCCCAGCGCCAACGGGATGCCCACCACTGCGGCCACACCGAGCAGCGCACCGCCGACCAGCAGCGCCGGGAGGACGACCGCGCCCAGTGCCGCCAACGGGATGCCGATCAGCGCGGCCAGTCCGGCGAGCGGACCGCCGATCAGGACCGCGGGCAGTGCCAGTAGGGCGAGAGCACCCACTACTGCCAGCGGGATGCCGATCGCGGCGGTGAGCACGCCGCCGACCAGCAGGACCGGCAGGGCAAGCAGCGCGAGCGCGCCGACGGCCGCGAGGGCCAGCACCGCGATGACGGCCAACGCCGCCACCGGCGCGCCGAGTGCGAGTGCGCCGAGGACCGCGACGGCGAGAGCGGTCGCGCCCGCCACCGCGCCGGCCACGAAGGTCGCGCCGAGCGCGGCCAGTCCGGCCAGGGCGAGTAGTGGCAACGCGACCAGGGCGAGCAGTGCCAGCGCCGGAAGCGCGAGCACGGCGATCACCGGAACCGCCACGGCAGCAAGCACTCCGAGCGCCGCCAAGGCCAGCACCGGCACCGCCACCACCGCCAGGACTGGCAGCGCCACCAGCGCAAGCGCACCCAGCGCCGCCAGGCCGAGCACCGGCACCGCCAGCAACGCCAACACCGGAAGCGCAAGCAACGCAAGCGCACCCAGACCCGCCAGGCCGAGCACCGGCACCGCCAGCAACGCCAACACCGGAAGCGCAAGCAACGCAAGCGCACCCAGACCCGCCAAGGCGACCAACGGCGCAAGCACAGCGGCGGCGACGCCCAGGGTGGCGAAGTCGAGCACGAGGCTGATCGCGACCAGGGTGGCCGCGAGCGCCGTCGTGATGGCCACCAGCGCCGCTCCGATCACCAGCGCCAGCACCGGCAACCCGACGAGGCCGAACAGACCGACGCCGACGCCGAGTGCCGCGATCGCCAACCCCGCCACCAGGATCGGCGACCACACCGCCAACAGCGCCAGCGCGAGGACCGGCGACAGCGCCGTGGAAGCCACCACCGCGAACGGCCCGAAGATCAGGAACGGCAGCGTGAGCACCGCGGCCAGGACGAACCCGGTCAACCCCACCGCGCCGGTCGCCAGTACCGCGGCGACCGCCAGCACGGCGGCGATCAGGTTGCCCGCCAACAGGATCGCGCCCAGCCCGGCACCGCCGACCAGCAAGGTCGCGAACGCGAGCACCGCCATTACCACGAAGGCCGCGGCCGCGAGCGGAACCGAGATCAGCAGCAGCGGCGGGAACAGCGCCGTGACGGCGACGAAAGTGCCCAGCGCCAGCACGCCGAAGAACATCCAGGCGGCGACCAGCCCGAGCCCGAGCGCCGCGACGAACCCGCCGAGCAGCGTGCTCACCACGGCCACGGTGCCGAGGGTCGCGAGCGTGCCGAGCAGCACGCCACCGAAGAGCAACGGCAGCGCGATCAGCGCCAGCGGCGGATTGATCACGATCAGCGCGAGCGCCCCGAGTGCGAGCAGCACGAACGACAGCGCCGAGACCACGAGTCCACCCGCGAACACGGTCGCCACCACCGCGAGGGCGAAGGCGAGCAGTCCGAGCACGATCGCGCCGCCACCGATCCAGGTGGCCACCACGAACGCCGCGGCGACGACGCCGATACCCGCGCCCGTGATGATCGAAAAGGCCAGTGCGCCCAGCAGAATGAACGGGATGGCGTACGGCATGGTGACCATGAACACCACGGTCGCGAGCAAGGTGAACGCGGCCAGACCGGCGATCGCCAGCAGCGCCACCGCGCTGACGGCGAACGTCGCGAACGCGAGCAGACCGAAGCCGGCGAACAGCATCGTCAACCCGATCGCCGCCGGAATCGCGACCAGACCGAGGAACAGCAGCGGAGCCAGCAGCGGCCCGAGGATCGGCACGGCGATCACGAGTGCGATCGTGGCGAGCAATCCGCCGACCACCGCGAGCGCCACACCGACGGCGCCGAGTGCGGCGAAAGCAATTGCCGCGGCCGCGAGTCCGGCCCAGACCAGGGCGGCTGCCACGAGCTGCAAGGCGGTCGCCACCACGGCGAGCGCGAGGAGCACGATCACCGCGGCCCCACCCGCCACCGAAAGCACCAGCAGACCGGCCAGCGCGACCACCGCCAGGATCGCGCCACCGGCGACGGCGACCGCACCGAACAGCACGACGGCGACGACCGCGAGCACGGCCAGGATCGGCAGTGCGATGAGCCCGAACGGTGTGAGCAGCGAGAGCAGCCCTACGCCGGCAAACAGTGCGGCAGTGATCAATCCGGCGATCCCGAGCACCCCGAAGAACGCCGCCGCCGTCCCGATCAGTCCGACGACGAGGAACGCGAGCGCGACCGTGAACAGCACCGGCGCCACGATCAGGCCGAGGAACGGCACGAAGATCGAGGCGAGCAGCGCTGCGGCGGTCAACACCACGAAGCCGACCAGGGTGAACACCAGACCCGCGGCCAAAGCCAGTACGGCGAGCGCGATTCCGGCGACGGCGGCGACCGCGATCGCGGCGATGCCACCCACCAGGAGGACCGGCGCAAGGACGGCGAACGCGACGATGGCGACCGGGATCGCGATGAGCAGCACCGGGATCGCGATCACCGCGAGCACGATCAGCACCGGTATCGCCAGGACCGCGAGCACGATCGCGCCCACGACCAGCGCGCCGATTACCAACGGCGCGAGCAGGATCGCGCCGAGTACCACCGCGCCCAGGGTGAGCACGGCGGCCAAGCCGAGTCCGCCGACGATGGCCAGCGGCACGACGGCGAGCAGCGCGATCGCGGGCAACGCGAGCAACCCGAGCGCGGCCGGATGCCTGGCGTCGGAGACCATCCCGCGCACGGCGTCACGCAGCTGGGTGAAGACCACACCGATCGCGGCGGCCGGATTCGACGCCATGGCCAGCAGCGGCACGATGAGCGCGAGGGCGGGTGTCATACCGCCGAGCTGCGGCGCGAACAGACCGAGCAGCGGTGCGGCGACGGCGAGCAGTCCGGGCGGCAGCTGCTGGGTCGCTGGATCCTGTTGTCCGGCGGTGGTTCCGGTCAACAGGTCACGGAGCCCCTGGACCGGGTCGGGCCCGTCTTTGGGGAAGCCGAACAGCGTCTTGGCCTGGCTGATCAGATCGTCGATGGCCGGTGTCGCGGTACTGCGGCGCGTGCCCGCCAGCTGTGTGGCCTGTTCCACGAAGACGAGCAGGTCGTTGACCGGCCCGCGCATCGGACCGCTGGGGAAGGTCTGGTCCGCCCAGGAGGCCAGTTGTTCGAGTGGTATTCCGCCACCGGTGATCTGGGCGACGGTGGCGGCGAGATCGGCGATCGGCGCCGCTACTGTGCCCGGGGCGTTTTCGGCTCCGGTCGGGGCCACCGCGGGCACGATGCCGGGGCCGAAGTAGAGGGGTTGCGGCGCACCGCCACCGCGGAACGCGTCGATGGCGGCATTGATGTCGTCCGCCGCGGGCGTGTAACCGCCGACTGTGCCCGCGACGCCGATGGCGTCGTTCAGCGCGGCCTGCTGCCCGGGATCGAGCATCTGACTTGCCATTTCGCCGCCCACGGCAGGCAGCGTGCCTTGGAGATCACCGGGATCGATGCCCGGCGGTAGTCCCGGAATGCCGAAGTCGTCGGCGGCAGCCTGGCCGGTGCCGAGCATGACGGTCGCCATGGAGGCGAAGGTGGCGGCCGCGTACATGCCGCGCCTGGAGCGTTGGACGACCTTTCGATGCCGTCCGGATGCCTTGGTCTCTCGTGAACGTTCCTTCGTGACTACACGCATCAGCTTGAAGCCTCTCGTGAACGCGCCCTAGGGGGCGTGCCTGGTCAGACGCGTCCTGGCCCTGGTCGAGCGGTGCACGGGCAATCGACGCGAAAAGTGTTGCGGGAAATCCCGCTTGGTCAGATCGGACCGTTTTCGTACGGGGCGCATACGGCCGTGGACCAGCCACCCTCGGTACCGATGGCCGGACCGATATGGGTGTGCGGCATGCCGAGCAGGTCGCGGCAGCGGATGAAGGCGTGTTCGCCTGCACCCGCACCGGGTTCGCACCGGAGTGTCAGCTCATTGGTAACCGAGGTGTCGGTGGTGCACCCGGTCGGCTCCGCGGCCGCTGTTCCCGGCCCGCCGGCCCAACCGGCCGCCAGGACGGAGAACAGCATCAGCAGCACGGCCCCGAGCGCGGGCGAGTTCTTGCGGGAAACTCCCCTTTGCTGAAGATTTGCTAGCTGCGTCATGCGGTCCATGGTTCGCCCTCGGCAGAATCTCAGTCAACATAACGCAGATCACGTTCCGCCATTTCCCCCGCTCGGCACGCACTTATTTGCCACAAAAGCCCGTGATACATAAACGTTGTGCAAATAAGTCTGTACCGAAGCTGGTCAGCGGTCTACGATTCAGATCTCAAATACCGATGTTTAACCCTTGATGCAGCAGCTTTCGGGCACTTCGGTGTTATTGCCCGAATTTGCTATCGGCTGGCGGATATCTCCGCGGCCGCGCGCTCACCGGAGCGAATGGCCCCTTCGATGTAACCCGACCACTCGGTGGCCGTCTCGCTGCTTGCCCAGTGGATCGCACCGACCGGATGTCGCAGCCCCGATCCCACGGTGGTCAGCACACCGGGCGGGAAAAAAGCGCCGTAGCCGCCGCGGACGAAGGGGTCGTCGGCCCAGACCTTCTCGTGCCAGCCGATCGGATCGCGGGCGCGATGCCCGAAAGCTCGTACCAGGGAGCCGACGATCATGCCGCGCCGCTCCGGCGCCGACAGTGCGGCGAGGCGATGCGCGGCCCGGCCGGGCACGAGCGCACCGAGGCAGCCTGGTCCGCCGGGGCGGGTGGCGTCGAACGTGACCGGGACCGGGTCGTGCAGATTCAAGGCCTGACCGGTGAGGAACTCGTCACGCCAGAACGGGCGCTCGTAGACGGCGAAAGCCTTCAACACCGAACCCATCGGCATGCGCTGCGTCAGCTGGTCGCGCGCGGCGGGCAACGGTGGGTCGTAGGCGATGCGCCCGGCCAGCACCGGCGGCACGGCGACGATCGCATGCCCGGCCACCACCTCACCGAACTCACCACGCGCCGAAACCCCCTGCACCCCTTGCTGAATCGACTTCACCGCGGAACGGAGCCGAAGTGCGTCGCCCAGTTCCGCCGCGATCGACAGGGCGGGACCGTCCGCGCCCTCGACGAAGAGCCGGGTGACCGTTTCCGCCGTCACGCCCGCCTCGACACCGCCGGCCGCGCGAATGGTGGTCAGCAGCGCGAGCATCGAGACGCTGCCGACATCGACGCACAGTTCCTCGCCGATCATCACCTCGGCGAGTTGCCTGGCCCGGCGTTCGGGCAGATTGCGGCGCAACCAGGTCGCCGCGGTCATCGCGTCGAGCCGGTCGGCGCCGGGGGTGGTCCACGGGTGCGCGAGATCGATCCGGGCGGCGAGCCGCTCGATCCGCCACATGGCCTGGCCCAGCACGAGCAGCACGAGCGGCGACAGCGGTGGGCGCGTGCCCCGGAACGGACGCCGCACCGCGCCTTCCACCAGCAGATTCGCCCCGGCGGACGGGGAGGGATAGGTCTCGGCCTCGAACTCCTGCGCGAGCGCCGCCAATCTGGTGTGTCCGCCGGAGATCCACTGCGCCCCGAGGTCCACGGCCCAACCGCCGTCGATCCGGGCACTCAGTGCCCGACCACCCGCGCGGTCGCTCGCCTCCAGCACGGCGACGGTCCGACCGGCCGCTCGCAGCGCCCGCGCCGCGCTGAGTCCCGCATATCCGGCACCGACCACCACCACGTCCACGCGGTCCATGCCGGCCTCCCGTCGCCACATCCACCTCGGACACCCCACTGTTGATCACCTACGCCGGATGCGCAACCGAAAACGGTGCGGCGCTGGCGGATACCGCCCTGGCCCGCCGGCCGGACGGACGAAGCGAAATCGGCAGCGGCGTGGGTTGCCTGGAAGTTTGCGGTTGAGGTGAGAGACTTCGGGAATGGCGGAGTCGTTGGCGGGTGCGGCGGGGCGGCAGGCGCGCAAGCGGGTGGGACGGCGGGCGCTGGGCGTGTGGGAGGCGCCCGCGAATCGGGCGGATCCGGTGGCAATTCTGGAACAGCAGGCCGCTACCCGGGTGCCTGAGTTGGTGCCTATCCGGTATGCGCGCATGGCGGCCGGGCGGTTTCCGTTTCTGCGTGGCGCGCCCGCGATCATGGCGGCGGATCTGGCGGCCACGCCGAATACCGGGCTGACCGTGCAATTGTGCGGCGACGCGCATCTGTCGAATTTCGGGTTGTTCGCGTCACCGGAACGCGCACTGGTGTTCGATCTGAACGACTTCGACGAGACGCTCCCCGGCCCGTTCGAGTGGGACGTGAAGCGGCTCTCCGCAAGTATCGCGGTGGCGGCTCGCGCCAACGGCTTTGCCGACACCGATGCCGAAACCTCGGTCGGGGCAGCGGCTTCGGCTTACCGGGCGACGATGGGCCGCTTGGCCGGCCTGGGCGAACTGGCGGTCTGGTACGAGATGATCGACGCCGACAAGTTGGCCGCGCTCGCACAGAAGCCGAAGCGGCGCAAAGGAGTTGAGCAGGCCCTCGCCGACGCGCGGGCCCGCACCAACCTCCAGGCGCTGGAGAAGCTGACCGAGCCGGACACCGACGGCGTGCCGCGCATCCGGCATCGGCCACCGCTGTTGACCCCGATCGAGCAGGTCGACGCCGACACGGTAGGGCGCGTGTTCGCGGACTTCCGGCGCACCCTGGTGGAGGAACGGCGGGTACTGCTCGATCGGCACGAAATGCTGGACGTGGCAGTCAAAGTCGTCGGTGTGGGCAGTGTCGGCACCCGCTGCTTCGTCGCGCTGCTGGCCGGACGAGAAAGCCGCAGTCCGCTGTTCCTGCAGGTGAAGGAGGCACAGGAGTCGGTGCTCGCGCGGCACACCGCGCCGAGCAAGTTCCGTAACCAAGGGCACCGTGTGGTGCACGGGCAGCGGCTCATCCAGGCCGCGAGCGATATCTTCCTCGGCTGGGCGGCCGGTTCGGACGGCAGGCACTACTACTGCCGCCAACTCCGCGATATGAAGGGTTCGGCGACGATCGAGGAGATGTCGCGTCGATATCTGCGCGATTACTCCGCGCTCTGCGGCCATACGCTCGCCCGGGCGCACGCCCGCTCCGGTGATCGAGTCGCGATCGCCGCATACCTCGGCACCAGCGATGCCTTCGACCGCGCCATGATCGACTTCGCCCTCGGCTACGCCGACCAGACCGCCTCCGACCACCAAACCTTGCTTGCCGCAATCGAATCCGGTCGGATAGTAGCGGCGGACAAAGCCTACTGAGCCGCGCGGCCGCAGCGGGCAGGCCCTGACGAGAACGACGTTTGCAAGTACAGAATGTGGCGACACAGCGTCGACATGATCGCCGGACACCGTCACCAACAGACACCGGGCCCAGGCTCTACTGCCATTCTAGTCGCTCGGCAGGCCCGGAACCGCTGCCGATTTCGGCCATCGAGAGTTGCCGCACGACGCGCCGGAACAGCGGTTCCATCGGCAGAAAACCACGGCGCGAACGGTCACAGCGGTAAAGGCCTGTTGACAATTCGCAAACTATTACGAGATCTCTTTTCCGCCACAAGCACTCGGTTTCGCGCCGATCGGGAAATGAAAGCGACATCTGCAAGTGCAAAGTGCTGCGACGAATGTCGTCACAAATGAGGTGGCCGCTTGCCTGACCGCATTTCCGGACAGAGTTTTCCGGCCCACTGTGGGTGCGCCGAAAGCCCCACGCCCGCAACCGCGCTCAGACCGTTCGGTTCGCGTCGGTACAGACATCTGCAATTGCAGAAGATGGCGACGAGACGTCGTCATGCACGCGGCCTGCCTGCCCGCAGGGCAAAGGCCGAGGCCAGCGCGCTTTCAGCCCGCCCGACGGGAGCGATGCTCGGCCACGTGCACCCGTGTCGAGCAGCGAGTAGAGCAGAAGCGCCGCCTGCCGTTGCGCGAGGTGTCGACGAAGACCTTGTCGCAGCCCACGCGGGCGCAGCGGCCCATCCGCGTGGGATCGTCGCAGAACAGCGCGGCGAGACCGACCGCTGTGTAGGCCTTGACCCGCTCGTCGACCGGGGCGGTCTCCCGCGCGAAATGCAGGTGCGGCGGGCGCTCGTCGTGCGTCGAAATATAGGGCTGACTTGTGGTTTTGGCGAGCAGGGCGTTGAGCCGGCGCACGGTGGGGTGATCGAACATCGCGTCGAGTTCGTGGACCCATCGGCGCAGTTCCGCGGCCTGCGCGGCGGTCACCGGGCCGAGCGGTTTGTAATCCGCGTCGGCCAGCAACTGCCGCAGATCTTGATCCGGGCCGGCGTTCACCAGCCGCGCCGCCAGCTCGGCGGCCGCGCCGCCGTAAGGGTTGAAATGCACTAGACCATTACATCAGGCTGGACTCATGGACGTAACCTGCCCCGCATGTTCCTGGCCGGCGCCTGCACTGGTGTCCTCGCACGGCACCGTCCGCTACCTGCGGTGTGTGTGCGGGCAGTGGCTGATCATCGATGCAGGTCTCGTTGTGGCCACAACCGGAAACAGCATGTTCGGTACGGGCGATACATCACAGAGGCGATGATTCCGAAAGACCGTGGTGTGCCCGGCCTTAGAGCTAGCCTCGATGGGGCAGTCTCCTGTGGAGGGATTTCGACATGACCACGGCTACCGTCATCCGGCCGTTGGCACCGAGCGAAGAGATCTTCGCGAGCAGTGAAGTCGTCGTCGGCTATTCGATGCGGCTTTCCGGTCGGCTGAATCTAACCGCACTGTCGGTAGCCTTCGACACCGTTCTCCGCGCGTACCCCGCGCTCGGGGCACGTCTGGCGCCGGACGGAAAACGCCATATTCTGGTCGAAGCATTAGGTAACACAACACAATTGACTGTCTCCCAGGGAGATCCGGAACGATTGCTCACCGGCGCGCAGCTGGATCAGCGCAGTGCACTGGCCGCGCTGTGCGTCGTTCTGGACGGTGACCAGGCGGGCGTGACACTGGTGACGCATCACAGCGTCGCGGACGCCTGTCATTCGCTCGCGGTGCTCGCGGATCTCTGGTCCTGCTACGCCGAGGCGTGCCACGGACGCGAACCCGCGCTGCCGATGCACGGCTATCCGGAAGCGGTCGAGAATCTGCTGCTGTGCCGGGGGATCGAGAAGTTCTCGGACCCGTCCGCACCGCTACGGCCGTTCGTACACGACACCGCGCACAGCGTCGCACTCCCCGTGGACGACGCCCCGTACCTGATTCCCTTGACGGCCCGTTGCCGCCTGTCGAAACAAGACACCGCCGCACTCACCGACCTCGCGCACCGCGCAGGAACCACGATCAACGGCCTGGCCTCCGCCGCGATTCTGCTCACCGAGGCCGAGATACGCGGGCTGCCGCTGCACGAACTCACCTACACCTACTCCGTCGACCTGCGCAGCCGCGTCACCCCCACCATCGGCAGCACTGAAGGCTCCAACGTGCTGGGCTTCGCCGATTTCGTTCCCCCCGCGGGCGCGACCACCATGGTCGGCCTGGCGTGCGCGATCAGCGATGCCCTGCACGCCGGACTGGCCACCGGACACGTGCAGCAGACCCCACTGCACATCCCCGATATCGCGTCCGGTCCCGCCCCGCGATCCCCCGGCATCGTGCTGGCCACCAACTGGGGCCGCATAGAGCGCCCCCTCCTTCCGAAAGACCTGTACGTCAACGACTTCCGCACCCTCATGGTCGCGAAGCCGGACAAGACCGGGCATCGATTACAGCAGCCGAGCGGGACGATCATCATCAGCACCTTCGACGACCGGCTGAGCATCGAGATCCACCACCCCGAGGAGACGACCGCGGAGCAACGACTACGCGTCCACCTCCTCGGCAGACATCTGAGCACGCAGTCCCAGATCGACGTCGCGTAATTCACCGATGCCGAAGCGGCTTCCACGGCGGCGTCCCATATCCTGCAAGCACGAGCGGCAGTGAGGTGTGGGTGATGATGGAAACCGCGGTGATCGGCGCAGCGGCCAGAACACGGTGGGCTGAGCACACGAGCTGGCAAGGGGCCGTGCGGCGCATGGAAATCCCTGGTGGGCACAAAGTTTGGGTCATTGCTGGATACGACGAGGTATCGACGTTGCTGGCCGATCCACGGCTCAGCGTGGACAAGCAGCACGCATTGGACGGCTATACCGGTTTCGCTCTGCCGCCCGCGCTGGACCGCAATCTACTGAACATGGACGGCGATCAGCACTTCCGCATCAGAAAGCTTGCGGCACCTGCGTTTTCCCGCCGATCCGCGGATAGGCTCCGCAGCGCGGTGGACCGCATCGCAGCGGACGTCTTCGCGTCGTTACCCGAAAATGACAGTACCGCAGTCGATCTGCTCGACCGTCTGTGCGCACCGGTGCCGGCGATTGTCATCGGCGACCTCCTCGGCGTACCTGCCGACCTCTACCCGGACCTTCGCGACGCGGCGACAGCGATGTTCACCGCCGATACCGCGTCGCCGGAGTCCGCGCTGCGGCTGAAGAAGGCCATCGGCTGGCTGACCGCCACCTTCGCCGCGCTGATCGACACGAAACGCGCAGCGCCCGGCGACGACCTGATCAGCGGTTGGATCCGCGCCGGCGACGACGACGGATCACTGACACCGGACGAACTCGTATCGCTGGCATTCCTCATGATGATGGCGGGCATGGAGAACGCGGTGCACTCGTGCGCGAACATCATCACCGCACTGCTGATCTCAGGGTCGGGGAGCACAGCGACCGCAGACTGGCAGGCACGACGCAGCAAGCTCATCGAGCAAGCCAATCCGATGCCGTTCGCCTTCCGCCGGTTCGCGGTCACCGATCTCGTCGTGCGCGAGACCACGATCCCGAAGGGCGACACCGTCCTGCTGTCGTTGTTCGGCGCGGACGCCGATCCCGCCCGCGGCGACCGCCCGAGTCTGCTGTTCGGCCGGGGTCCGCACTACTGTCTCGGCGCACAAGCCGCGGACCTGATCATCGACGCCGTCGTCCCGGGATTCTTCGCCCGCTACCCTCGGGCCCGACTCGCTGTTGCGGAGAGCGACCTCGTCTACCGGCAGTCCTGGCGCTCACACGGCCTGCTCAGCCTCCCGGTACAGCTGGTTCCCTGACTGCGAAACACCACTGAGACGCTGCTGAAACGCGGGACGTGGAGGGTGGGCGACGGCCGGAGAACTGGTTGCTCCGGCGTGCGTGTGGGGGCTTCGATCGTCCGTTGGGCACGCTAGTCGTCTAGGTGAAGGGGAGCTCTATGACCACGTCTACGGTTGTTCGTCCGCTGGCGCCGAGCGAGCAGATGTTCGCATGGATCGGTGTTTACGTGGGGTACGCGGTTCAGGTGACGGGCCGGCTGGATCTCGCGGCATTGTCCGCGGCCTACGAGGTGGTGGTGCGGACCTACCCGGTGCTCGGGGCACGGCTGGAGCCGACCGGCGACGGCGGCTACGCGCTCATCGCCGGGGCCGGCGCCGCTCCGGCGATCTCGGTCGTCGAGGGCGATCCCGGCCGCCCGATGATCGATCAGAAACTCGATCAGGGCGAGGCGTTGAGCGCGGTGTGCGTGACCCGCGCCGGCGACACCGCGAGCGTGACCTTGCTGACCCATCACAGCATCGCCGACGCGTATCACTCGCTGGCCGTGCTGGCCGAATTATGGTCGTGCTACACGGAATTGGTGTCCGGGCAGACGCCGATGCGGCCCGTGCACGGCTATCCGATATCCATCGAAGAGGTGCTTGCCGCGCGCGGCATCGAGAAGCGGGAGCTGCCGAGCGCCGAGGATCGCACCGTCACGCCCACCGAACCGCCCCTGGCCTCGCCCGCCGCCGAGCCGGATGCGCAGGAGATCCGGCAGACCGTGCCGGATTCGTCGCGGTGCCTGCTGTCCGAGGCGCAGACCGCGGCCCTGGTCGAGCTGGGGCACCGGACCGGGGTGACGATCAACGGCTTGGTCTCGGCGGCAATCCTGTTGACCGAGGCCGAAATTCGGAATCTGCCCTTGAACGAGATCGCCTACGTCTACCCCGTAGATCTGCGCACCAGACTCACGCCGACGGTAGGCCGAACCGAAGGCACCAACCTGCTCGGGTTCGCCGACTACCACCCCACCGGGGACACCACCGACCTGGTCGAACTCGCCAAGGACATCTGCGCGGGCTTGCACACCGCACTCGCCGACGGGACCGTACAGCAGACACCGCTGCATATCCCTGACCAGATTGCAGCCGGGCCCCCGCAACTGCCCGGCATGATGATCGTCTCCAACTGGGGTCGAGTGCCTGCGCTCGCCGCCCCGGAAGGGTTGCGTATCACCGACTTCCGATCGACAGTGACGGCTGCTCCCCCTGCGGGCACACCCCCGCCGCCGGAGCAGCCGCAGGGTGGTGCGGCCATCGTGAGCACGTTCGAGGGCCGCCTCAGCATCGAGACCCACCATTCGAAGGAACGCATCGCGCAGGAGCAGCGCCGCGTCGACACCTACGCGGCGAAACTGCGCAGCGTCATCTCCTAGCCACCAATCCCCGCCACGCCAACAGGTCCGGCGCGATCAGGGGCTGAGCCGACCGCACAGCCTCCGCGCCGGACCAACCGTGCACACACTTGGAGCGGTAACTGACCCGGCTATCACCGTCTGTCCTTCTTTACTTTAACCGAGGGGGCGGGGAAAAACATCGGCATGCAGGGTGATGTTTCCGCAGGTGGTCCGTACTTAACTGGGGAGCTGTCACCTGGACGGCGCACTGTGCGGAGGAAACTTGGACAGCCTGGAGCGGGTTGATCGCGGGGTGGCCGGCACGCTCGGTCACGGCCACCCGGTCGTGTGCCGGGTCCTCGGACCGGTCGAGATCGAAGTCGACGGCGTGCCGGTCGACCTGCCCGGCCCACGGCCGCGTCAACTGTTGGCGGCGCTCTCGTTCGCGGGCGGCGCCTCGGTGCCGAACGACGTGCTGGCCGGGTACCTGTGGGGGCGTGTCCCGCACGGTCGACCCAGCCCCAATGTGCGCGTCGTGGTGCATCGCTTGCGTGCCGCCCTCGGACCGCCGGCCGGCCGGGTCCTCGTGCTCGATCGGTGCGGCTACCGGCTCGCGCTGCCACCGGAGTGCACCGATCAGGGACAGTTCGCCACGCTGGTCGGCGCGGGTGTGCGCGCGCTGCTGGACGGTCACGCCGAAAAGGCGGTGACCACACTGACCGGCGGTCTCGCGCTGTGGCGCGGACAACCGTGGACCGAACTCGGCGACTCGCCCGAATTACTCGGTGCTCGAACGAAGTTGAACGAACTCCGGGAGCTCGCGGTCGAAGAGCTGCAGGCGGCCCGGCTGGCGTGCGGCGATACCGCCGCCGCCGTCGCGGCGTTGAGCGAAGCGGTCATCCAGACGCCGTACCGCGAACGACGATGGGAACTGCTGGCGCTCGGTCTGTTCCGCAGCGGCAGGCAGGCCGACGCCCTGGCACAGCTGCGCAAGGTGCGGCAGCTGCTGCGCGACGAGATCGGCGTCGAACCCGGGCCCGCGCTGCGCGACCTGGAACGCCGCCTCCTGGACCATGACCAGGGACTGCTCTTACCGCAGCATCCGGTCCGCGCCACCACCAGCAGCCCGCCGACCGGCGCTCTGGTGCGTGGCTTCCGTGCCTACCCGGCCGGGGAGCAAGCCAGCTGATCAGGACGAGCCGGCGGTCGCGCCGGACACCAGCATCGACACCACCCAGGCGAAGCCCTGGCCGAGTGTCGTCATCCAGTCGCCTACATTGAACGAACCCATCGCGGATTTCCTTCTGCTCGTGTGTGTTTCGGGCTCAGCGCAGACCCGCGTCCGGTCGCACGGCATCGCCTGCGGCCGTCAGGTCGCAGGAGTGGTCGTTGCTGAGGTTGCCGCCGGTGGACAGGATGGTGGCGAACACCTTCTTACAGTTCTGTTCGCCGAGCCCCGCGGTGTTCTGCGCGATGGTCGAGCCGCGCAGGATCAGGTGCCCCATACCGGGATTGAACACATCGGTGAATTGGTACGGCAGCGAATCGAGATACGCGGGGGCGATATTGATCCCGCCGCCGCCTTCATCCGCGCTGTTACCCGTCACGACGGAGTCGATGAGCACCACCTCGCCGACGCCCCGGATATCGAGCCCGCCACCGCGCCCGGCGAATCCGCCGAACCGATACCACTTGACACGCGGGTTCACGACGTGATTGTCGGTGATCGCGGTCCGGGTGAAGGTGCAGGTGTTGTCGCAGCGCACACCGCCTGCCTCACCTGCCGCGTTGGCGGTGACGATGCTGTCGGTCATCCGCATATCCGCGACGGGAATGTTGAAGATGCCACCGCCGTAGTCGGCGGCGTTCCCGACCACCGTCACGTGATCGAGAATCAGCTTGCCGGAGTTGGCGATTCCGCCCCCGCCGGTCTCGAACAGCGGAATTTCGTGCTCGGCTGCGTTACCGCCGGTGATGGTCAGTCCGGACAGCGACACGTGCGCGGTCGTGAGCATGACCCGGTCCCGATGACCCGCGTCGATGACCGTGCGGTCCTGACCGGCGCCCTCGATGGTGGTGTCCGCGGTGATATCGAGGTCGCCGGTGGCCGGATCGATGAAGGGGCCGTTCGTGTTCCAGAAATTGGGCGCAATGGTGAGCTCGTATCGCCCCGGGGGCACCCGAATCGTGCTGCCCGGCCGTACATTCGCGGCCTGGATCGCCGCGCGGAGGGTGCACTCCCCCGTGTCCGTACGGCACACACCGTCGAACGGGTTCGCGGCCGCACCGTCCGCCGTGGTCGTGACGGTGTAGCTGCCGGGGCCGGCTGCCGAGCCGGTATCGGCCACGGCGCGGATCGGCGCGCTGTACAGCGCGCCGAGTACCACCACACCGATCATCGACAATGACGAGATCTTCATCCGACCAACCACTCTCGGCGCGACTACTTCGGGGGTGAGACAGCTTTGGCTGCACTGTCTCGGTGCTTCGGTTCTAACAGACCCGAAAGTCACGCCGGGGCGTGTCGGACACTTCCTTCACGAATGCACAATCTCGCTGGGCAGATCGACAGGGAGCCCTCAGCGCAGCAGCGAACGGGCGGTCGGTGCCAGCCGCAGTCGCTCGATCGGGCGCGACACCCATTTGCCCAATTCCGGCAGCACCCGCTCGGCCCAGGTGGGCTCGGCCAGCGCGCGCAGGTGCGCCTCCCGCCAGGCCGCGCTCTCGAACAACGAGAACACCACGACGGCCCGCTCATCGCGAACCGGCAGCGGCGCAAAGGTATTCGGTGTGGGATCGGTGACATACAGCCCGGTCAGCGTGCCGCCGGTCAGTAGCAAGGCGCGGCGTACCCGCTCGTTGAAGAACGGCGCGAACTCCGCGAGCGGGGTGTCGGGGTAGAAGATCGTGACGAGCAGCCGCGAGTCCGGCAGGTCCGTGACGGCCACACCGGGACGCGTACCCGTGAGCCGCAGTGCGTGCTGCGCCGAGACCGGCTGCAGTAGCAGTGCATTGGAGGTATCGACCATGGTCGCTCGCGCGGCGGGGGCGTGCGTCCGCCAGGCCTCGCCCTCGACATAGAAGGCATTGAGCGCGGCGTCCCGGGACGCCATATCGGGGAAGGCACGAATCCAGACGAACCGATCCGGATCGTCTTCGTCGCGGAACTGGCCGATGATGCGCATGCCCACGGCTTCCTGCGTTTCGACGAGTTCCCGATCGAACAAATCGATCATGGTGTCCCGGGTGCCGGGATGCAGCGTGTACTGCCTGAGTTCGACCACGGGCCAAACAGTTTCGGTCATCGGACAACTGTGCCATCGCGCACCGACAGTTTCACGTCAACGGATAGGGCGGGGTGCTCTTGCCCATGATCCGGTACCGATTCCACAGATCCCGGTCGCCGACCACCGCGGGCCGCGCCGCGGCGTCGGTGCGCACCACGCACGGCGTGCGCTGTTCGTCGCCGAGCACCTCGGTGAGCGCGTCGTTGGCGTCGACCCGGCCGACCCAGCGGTACACACCGTCGGTGGGCTCGGGATATCCCCGCAGTTCCACGCGCACCGGCACTTCCACCCCGCGCACGACGAGGGTTGCCGCACCGAAATAGTCGGCCCGCTCATGTGGACTGCCGTCGGCACTACGTTCAGCCATGGCAACCTCCTGAAAACTGGCGAAACCGTGTCTCAGACAATCTTGACAATACGCACCGCGAGTTCCAGACTCAAGGGAGATCGGTACCAGCGGTACCGGATAAACATGTCACGATCGTGCGCCGTTGCGGGTCGACGCCGAGGACACCCGTGCGCGACCCGAAGGGAGCCGATCCCGATGGCAACCCCGATTACCGAACCGAGCGAATTCCCTCGGCCGGACACCAGCTCAGGCGGCCCGGTGCGGCGCCGCCGCACCGTCGCCGACCGCGACCTCAGTGCGCGCCGGTTGCTGCTCGACGCGGCCGAGGAGACCTACGACGGCGATCTCGACATCGACTGGTCGGCTCCGATCGACCCCGGAAAGCATTGGCTGCCGGATCATCTCGGCACCATTCACGACACCTGGGTGTGGCGCCGGATGAGCAGCGAGCAGCGTGCGACGCTGGCCAGGTACGAGCTGGCCAACCTGCTCACGCTCGCGATCTACGCCGACGCGGCCCGGTCCATGCTGCTGTTCCGCGACATCATCGAGGCGTCCGGGCCCGCGGACGACCGCACGCGCGCCGCGCTGGCCGCCATCCACGCCGACAGCCGCACGATGGCCATGTTCGGCCGCATGGTGCACAAGAGCGGGCTCGCCCCCTACCGGCGACCCGTACTCGCCCAGACAGTCTCGCGGCTCATTCTGCTCACACCGAAGAACACCGCGTCCGCGGCGGTGACGCTGCTGATCCAACAGGCCATGCACGACGTGGCCGATACGATCGCGAACGACCCGGAAATCCAGCCACACCTGCGTCAACTGATGAAGATCCATCAGGCTGCCGCTCGCCGCAACCTGGCCTATGCCAAAGACCAACTGCTCGCCGAAATAGAGGAGCACGGCACGGTTTCCAACGCAGTCGCCGCCCTGTGGGCCGCCGCCGCGACAGCCGCGCTCTACCCGGCGCTCATCGCACCACGCCCCTATCGCGCGGCGGGGGTACGGCGCAGGCACGCGCTCGTGGCCGCCTATCTGAGCCGGCACTATGCGGAATCCGCCCGAGTGCTGACCGAATCCTTTGTGCATCAAGGTGTTCAGGCCGGACTGTTCGACGGGCCGGTGACCACCACCATTCTCCGGCTGGGTCGCGTATGGCCCGGTTCCACCCCGAGGAGGCACCGATGAGCACCCCCACCAAACATGCCGTCAGCACGGCGGGCATGTCCACCACTCGCGCCAAGAACGTCGGCGATCGGCAGAAGACCGCGCAGCGGCTGCTGCGTTCGGCCGCCGATCGCGCCTATGACGGTGAGGTGGACATCAATTGGGACGCACCGCTCGAGCCGGGCAAGCGATGGATGCTCGACCACCGGCAGACCCTGTACGGCACCTACCTGTGGGACCGGCTCACCGACGAACAGCGCAGCACCCTCGGTATGCACGAGGCGGTCAGCGCGTTGAGTTTCGGCATCCTCGCCGAGACCGCACTGTCCACGTTTCTGCTGCGGCAGGTGATCGAATACCAGAATCCCGGCGACGAGCACAGCCGCTACGCGCTGGCCGAAGTCGGCGAGGAGACCCGGCATTCCACCATGTTCAGCCGGATGATCAACAAATCGGGCCTGCGCGCGTATCAGCCGTTCATTCCCAAGCCGCTGCTCAAGGCGGTGCGGCTGGTCGGCCTGGTGCCGATGGGCCCGGCGACCCTGGCCGGACTGCTGCTGGTCGAGGAGACCCTCGATCGGCTGCAGCGGGAGAACATGGACGATCCGCAGATCCAGCCACATATGCGTCAGCTCAACAAGATTCATGTACTGGAGGAGGCCAGGCACATCACCTACGCCCGGGAGGAACTGGTCCGCCAGATCGCCGCGCGCGGCAAACTGGTGAACGCGGCGCACCGACTCGCCTTCGCCGTCATGGTCTTCGGCATCCAGCCCGCCATTGTGACGCCGCGGGTCTATCGCTCGGTCGGCATCCATCCGCTGCACGGGCTGGTCGTGGCACTGCTCAATCCGCACTATCAGGAGAACGCGAAGTTCGCGGGAGAGATGTTGCTGCGCTACGGATACGAGGTCGGCTTGGTCCGCGGCGCGGTCACCACCCGCATCCTGAGACTGGCCCGAGCCCTGCCCGACGACGTGCTCGCCGAGCTGTCGCGGACGGCGTGACGATGACCGAACCGGATGTCGCGCCGCCTCGGACCGGACAGGCGCCCGCCGCTACCGCGAATACCCATGTGCACGAATTGACAATCGTGGAGGTGATCCGCGAGACGCCGGACACCGTCTCGCTCGTCTTCGAGGTGCCCGATCTGCTCGTCCCTCGATTCCGCTACCGCCCAGGGCAATTCCTGACTTTGCGGATCCCGAGTGCCCAGACCGGCTCGGTGGCGCGTTGCTACTCGTTATCGAGTTCGCCACACCTCGACGACGATCTGATCGTCACCGTCAAACGGACCGAGGGCGGCTACGCCTCGAACTGGCTGTGTGACAACGCGGTTCCCGGCCTGCGCGTGACGATGCTGTCCCCGTCGGGGGTCTTCACACCGAAATCACTGGACGCCGACCTGCTGATGATCGCCGCGGGTAGCGGGATCACCCCGATCATGTCGATCATCAAGTCGGCGCTGCTCGCGGGCACCGGAACGACGTACCTGTTCTATGCCAACCGCGACGCAGGCTCGGTCATCTTCGGCACGGAACTGACCGGGATGATGACGGAGTATCCGGACCGTCTGATCGTCGACCACTGGCTGGATTCGAGCATGGGCCTGCCCACCGCCGCGGCGCTCACCGAACGGCTCTGGCCGTATACCGGATTCGACGCCTTCCTCTGTGGGCCCGCGGCTTTCATGCGGACAGCACGGGCGGCCATGCTCGCGGCGGGCATGACCGAACGGCACGTGCACACCGAGATCTATCAATCGCTGACCGGCGACCCCTTCGCCGATATCGTGCTCGCCGCGGACGACGCCGGGACACCGGCCACCGCGACGGTGCATCTCGACGGCAGGCGGCTCGAATTGGCCTGGCCTCGGCACACCCCCTTGCTCGATGTGCTGCTGGCCGCCGGCCACGACGCGCCCTACTCCTGCCGGGAGGGCGCGTGCAGCGCCTGTGCCTGCACGGTGCGCTCGGGCGAGGTCCGCATGCTTCGCAACGACACACTGGTCGATGCCGATCTCGCGCTCGGTCTCACACTGGCCTGCCAGTCGGTCCCGCTGACCGAACACGTCGACATCGCCTTCGACCAATAGAGCACCGATGGACGACTACGACTACGTGGGTCCCGCGACCGTCACCGTCGGCGGCCGGGACATCACGGTAGAGCTGGTGCTGCGCGGGCACTTTCAGGGTATCGACGGAATCTATCGCTGGTACGGGCGGATTCGGCCGAACGCGGAGCTCGCCGCCGTGGTGGGCGAGCGTGCGGAGGGGACGGTCGAGACCGAGTTCGGCACCGCGGCGGCCGTGTTCGGCGATCTCGACTTCTGGGACCGATACCGAGTCTCGGGCCGCAGCACTCCGCCGTTCTTCGTGCCGAAAAGCTTGGCCGACCTGGACGATCCGGCTGAGACCGGGTGAGTTCGGCTCAGCGTTCCCGAAACCGCAGCGGCCTGGCCCCTTGGGCAGCCTTGTTGCGGTACATGGCCGTATCGGCCGCATGCATGAGTTCGTCGGGGGCAGCCGGTACTTCGTCGAGGAAGACGGTGCCGATGCTGGCGCCGACGGTCACCAGATGATTCTGCACGGCTATCGGCTGTACCAGCGATTGCGCCAGCGCGGCCGAGACCTTGGCCAATTGCTCTGCACAAGAGCACTTTTCGATCAATACGATGAATTCGTCGCCGCCGAGCCGCGCGACCAATCCGTCGAACGGCAGCACGGCGCCCTGTAGTCGCTCACCGACGACGCGTAACACCTTGTCGCCCACGGTGTGTCCCCAGACGTCGTTGATCTCCTTGAAACCGTCCAGATCCAGATAGCACACGCCGATCGGCGGATCGGCGTTCGCCAGCCGGTCGAAGAACAACGTGCGGTTCGGCAGCCCGGTGAGGCTGTCGTGATTGGCGTCGTGCCACAGCCGGTCGGCCAGCTGCTTGCGTTCGGTGACGTCGACCGCGACGCCGATCAGGAACCGCACCTGCCCGGTGTTGTCGCGCACGGCCGACATCGACAGGTCGATGGTGGTGACGGTGCCGTCGGGCCGCAGATGGTCGGTCTCCAGCCGGAAGCGGTCCGCGGCACCGCTGAGCAGCCGTTGCAGTTCGTCGAAGGCATGGCCGATGTTCGCGGGCCCGAGCAGTTCGGCGACCGATCGCCCCGGCATCACCTCCACCGGAAGACCGAGCATGTCGGCCATCGCCGCGTTCGAGTCGAGCACCTTGCCCATCACGTCGATGGTGCCGATGCCGACCGACGCGCCCGCGAACACCGCGGCGAACCTGGCCTCCGAGAGCTGTCGCTTCGCCTCGGCCTCCTGGGCCGCGGCCAAGGTCGCGACCAGGGTCGCCTCCTGTTCGGCCAACGCCGCCGAGCGCAGAGCCGCGGTGCAGCCTGCCGCGAACTCCGCGGCGGCGAGCACGGCCCGGTCCCGGATCCGCTCGTACTCCGGTCCGCCGTGCGTCGAGCACAGGTCGTCCACCAGATCCCGGCAGATCACGACAACGGAGCGGCTGACCGCCACCGCGTCGCGATAGTTCGCCGCGATCAGCACCGCGGCCGCCTCTCTGGCCTCGGCGAGCTCAGCGGTGCCGAGCACCACCGCCGCCAGGGCATCGGCCAGTCCGGCCAGCATGGCTTCGATCTGGGATCGCGTGAGCGTGGGAGCCACCGCGCCGTCGAGCGCGTCGGCCCACCGCACCGCTAGCTCCTGCGACCCCACTCAGGGACCCCCTGCCGGCTCGTGGTCGGGCTTCAGGCCTTTCGGCCGACACCGGCCAGACCGAGCGAACGGCCCGGCGTCTCGTGCAGATCGCGGTCCGACTCCGGGCGCCAGACCGGCAACTCCACCACGCCGGGCTCGACCAGCTCCCATCCTTCGAACATAGCGACGATCCCGTTGCGATCGCGAAAATGGATACCGATTCGTTCCTTGTTCGTCGCGTTGTCGCCGAGTTTGCTCGCGTCCTCGGGCCGCAGCTCGGAGGTCAGATGCGAGATCGCCACGTAGCTACCCGGCTGGACCGCGGCGCGCAGCTGCGCCACCTTCGCGATCGGTTCGTCACTGTCGGCGAGCAGGTGCAGCACCGCGACCAGCAAAAGACCGACCGGTTGGTCGAAGTCGATCAACCCGGTGTCGGCCGCCTTGGCGAGCAGTTCGGCCGGCTTGCGCAGATCCGCCTCGATCGCGCCCGCCCGGTCGTTGCCGCGCAGGATCGCGCGGGAATGCGCCACTGCCACGGGATCGATATCCGCGTAGAGGACGCGAATATCGGGATCAATGCCCTGCACCACCTCGTGCACATTTCCGGCTGTCGGAATCCCCGACCCGATATCGAGGAATTGGCGAATTCCGGAATCGGCCAGGAAACGCACCGCACGCCGCAGGAAGGCCCGGTTGCTCAGCGCCAACCTGGGCAAATCGGGCACCAGCGTCTTGCCCATCTCCGCGGCTTTGCGGTCGATCTCGAAATTGTGCGAACCCCCGAGTAACGCGTCATACATCCGCGCCGGGCTCGCCTGCTGCATATCCACGCCCTCGGGTGCCCACGCCGGCCTATCCATCGAAACCCCTTTATTCGCTCACGATCGAACTCGCCGCACCAGACCGGCCTACCCACCCGGGCGTCGTGTGCCTGATCACCCGGACAGTGCTGTGCGAATGATAGTCGGGTTCGGTGGCCTGCGGGTAGATCGGAAACGACGGGGGTTGGCGCACATCCGATTTCATGCGCCGGCGGCGGAGATCCGGGCCAGCGTCTGCACCGGGTCGGTGAGCACATCGGCGAAGGCCAGCTCGGCCGCGCCGATCAGGGTCGCGTCACCGCCCAGAGACGAGGTGCGCAGCCGCACCCGCTCCCGGACCGCGAGCAGGCTCTCGACCGCTACCCGGCTGCGCACCTGCGCCGCCGAGGCGAGATAGATCTCGCGCAGCACCCCGCCGAAAACGACCATCGACGGATTGAAGATGTTCACCAGGTTCGCGACGCCGTACCCGAGCCAGTCCCCCACCTGATGCAGCGCGTCCCGGGCCGTCGAGTCGCCGCGCGCCGCAGCCTCCACGATCGCCTCCACCGCGGCCCGGCCCGGCGGATCGGTACGACCCGCGGCCGCGATCAGGCCCAGCTCGCCCGCCTCGGCCTCCAGGCAGCCGCGGGATCCGCAGGCGCAGGGCCGTCCGTTCCGGTTGACCACCATGTGGCCGACCTCGCCCGCGTAGCCGCCTTCTCCTCCGAGCAGTTGGCCCCCCATGATGATGCCGCCACCGATGCCGACGTCGCCGTGCAGATAGATCAGATCGGACAGACCGGCGCCGACACCGCGCTCGCATTCGGCGAGCGCGCCGAGATTGGCGTTGTTGCCGACAACCACGCGCAGGCCGAGATCGAGTTGCCGAGTCAGATGCTCACCGAAGGGGACGTCGACCCAGCCGATGTTCGGCCCGTAACGGACGACCCCGTCCTCCTCGCGCACCATGCCGCAGAACGCCACCCCGACACCGACGCATCGAGCGTCGCCCGCGGCCCCGCCGATCAAGCCGCGCGCCATCGACGCCAACGTGTCGATCACGTCACCAGGGTCGAAAGTCCCTGTCGGGCGCACGGTTTCGACCTGATCGAGCACCGAGCCGCCCAGCCCCACCCGAGCCGCGGCCAGCCGATCGGCGCCGACATCGAGCGCGACGACATAGACCCGGTCCGACTCCGGGCGCACCACCAGCGACGGGCGGCCCGCCTTACCGGTCTGACCGGGAAGTTCCTCCCTGATCAGACCGGCGGCGGCGAGATCGGCCGTCAAGGCCAGGATCGTGCTGCGGTTCAACCCCATTCGCTCGGCGAGCGTCGCGCGCGAGACCTGGCCGTCCCGGTGCACGTGCCGCAGCAGCACGGCCAGATTCCGCCTGCGGATCTCCTCCGGCGAAGAAGCCGGTCGCATGGTCACCGCCTCTCCGCGTCTGGTGTCCTCGGTACCCGGGCAGCTAACCGCCGAGGCGGGTGCGTTTGCGCGACAACGCGTCCACGCCGGCCGCCAAGAGCAGCACAAATCCTGTCACAACGAATTTCGTGCCCGCGCTGTAGCCCATCAATCCCATGCCGTTGTCGATCACGGCTACCACCGCAGCGCCGAGTACCGCGTCCAGCATCCGGCCGCGCCCGCCGAACAGGCTGGTACCACCGATGACCGCGGCGCCGACCGCGAGCAGCAGCACACTGCTGCCGCCGGTATTGGGGTCGACCGAGTTGGCGCGCGACGCCGCGACCAGACCGCCGACCGCGGCCATCGTCGAACACAGCACGAACGCGGTGATTTTCACCCGATCCACGGTGATACCGGCGCGCCGCGCCGCTTCGGCGTTCCCGCCGACCGCGTAGATATGCCTGCCGAACGACGTGCGGTTGAGCACGAAGGTCCACAGCAGCAACAGGACCGCGATCAGCGGAACGACGATCGGCATGCCCTTGAGCGAGTTCAGCTCCGGGTTGCGGCTGCGTTCCCCGTTGAGCACCAGCACCGCGATGCCGAGCACCACCGCCACCGCGACGATCCGCGCCACGATCACCGGCATGGTCTCGCCGGTCAGCCCGAGTTTGTTGCGGGCCCGCAGTTTTCGATACTGGAGCACCGCGAACCCGGCGACCAGCAGCACATACATCAGCCAGCCGAGCAACGGCGGGACGTTCTTGTTCGCGATGGCCAGGATGGTGTCGTCGCGGATGGAGATATTGCGGCCGTTGTCCATGATCTTCAGCGCGACGCCTTGCAGCGCAAGGAAAGCCGCGAGCGTCACCACGAACGAGGGGATGCCGATCTTGACCACGATGGTGCCGATCGTCAGGCCGATCACCACGCCGGTGAGCAGCGAGACCAGCACCGCCACATACCAGGGCCAGCCGCGATCGGTGAGCAGCACCGCGAGCACCGCGGCGCAGACGCCGCTGGTGAATCCGGCCGAGAGGTCGATCTCGCCGAGCAGCAGCACGAAGATCAGGCCCATCGCGATCACCGCGATCGCCGCGCCCTGGGTGAACAGGTTCGCGAAGTTGGCCTCGGACATGAAGACCGGGCGCGCGACCCAGAAGACACAGGACAGGATGACCAGGGCGAGCACCGACGGCAGCGCGCCCATATCGCCGCTGCGCACCCGTCCGACGTACTCGTTCACCAGCTCGGAAACCGGTGCGGTGGCGCGCTTTTCCTTCTCCAACAGGCTCATCGGTTGGCTCCGTTCGCGTCCAGGCCGAGATCGCCGCTGCGCCCTGCCGTAATGAGTTCCACGACTTGGCCGTGCGTCACGTCGGAGGTGCGTACCTGCGCCGCCATCCGGCCCAGGTACAGCGCCGCGATCCGATCCGATACCGCGAAAACGTCGTTCATGTTGTGTGAGATGAGCACCACCGCGAGACCGCGGTCGGCCAGTCGGCGCACCAGTTCGAGCACCTGCTGGGTCTGCGCGACGCCCAGCGCGGCGGTCGGCTCGTCCAGGATCACCACCTTGCTGTTCCACAGCACGGCCTTAGCGATCGCCACCGTCTGCCGCTGCCCGCCGGACAGACTCGACACCTGCTGCCGCACGCTCTTGACCGTGCGAACCGACAAGCTGGCCAACGTCTTTCCGGCCAGTTCTTCCATCGCGTACTCGTCGAGCACGATGCCGGTCTTCTTCTCCCGACCGAGGAACATGTTCTGCACGATGTCGAGGTTGTCGCAGAGTGCAAGGTCCTGGTACACGATCTCGATGCCGAGCGCGGCGGCGTCACGCGGGCTGTGCACCTGAACGGGGTTGCCCTCGAACAAGAATTCCCCCGCATCGATCGGGTGCGTGCCGCCGATGCATTTGACGAGTGTGGACTTACCGGCTCCGTTGTCGCCGACGAGCGCCGTCACCTCACCCGCGTAGGCGGCGAAGGCGACGTCGTGCAGGACGTGCACCGGCCCGAAACTCTTTTGCAGGCCGCGTAATTCGACTACCGGCGTACCGTTCCCGCCGGTCACCGGGTCACCACCCGGATCGAATCGCGGCGCGATGCTTCACTCATTTACTGCTCCTAGGGGTGCCCCGTCCGCCGTCCCCTCATCGAAACGGCGGAAGGGGCGTGGCGGGATCAGATGCCGTTGTCCGCGCAGAGTTTCGCGAACTCACCGGTGCACAGCTCGTCCTTGGTGACGTAGCCGTCGGCGACGACATCCTTGACGTTGGCCGCGTAGATCGGCTTGGGCTCCAACAGCACCGAGGGCACGTCGGACTTGGACTCCGGATCCTTCACCGAGCCGTTCGCCTGTCCCTGCTGGCCCTTGGTCAGCGCGATGGCCAACTCGGCCGCGGCCTCGGCTTCCTTCTTGATCGCCTTGTAGACGGTCAGGCACTGGTCGCCCTTGAGCACGTTCTGCAGGCCCTGCACCGTGGCGTCCTGGCCGCTGACCGGCACCTGCCCGTTCAGCTTCTGCTTCTTCAGCACCGCGATCGCGGCGTTGGCCAGGCCGTCGTTGGCCGCGACCACGCCGCCGATATTCGGTGTGCCGGTGAGCATCTGCTCGAAGATGGTGCCCGCCTGGGTGTTGTCCCATTCCGGCACAGCCTGATCCGGCCCCTTCACGAACTGGCCCGCATCGAACTTCGGCTTGAGCACCGAGTCGTAACCCTGCTTCAGCAGCGTGGCGTTGTTGTCGGTCGGGCCGCCGTTCAGGTACGCGACCACCGGATTGACCGCCTTCTTGTCGGACAGGCACTTCTCCACGCCCGAGCCGAGCAGGCTGCCGACCTTCACATTGTCGAAGGACACGTAGAACTGGGCTCCGCCGCCCAGCGTCAGCCGGTCGTAGTCGATCACCGTGACGCCCTGCGCCTTGGCCTTCTGGATCACCGCTTTACCGGTGCCGCTGTCCAGGTTCGTCATCAGCAGCACGGACGCGCCGTTGGTCATCATCTGATCGGCGATCGTCTGGAAGGCGTTCTTGTCACCCTGGGCGTTCTGGATGTCGGCCTTGACCCCGGCCGCGTCGAACGCCTGCTGCAGGTACTTGCGGTCCGCCGTCTCCCACCGCGCGGAG
Source organism: Nocardia brasiliensis IFM 10847 (assembly GCF_000710915.1). Lineage (GTDB taxonomy): Bacteria > Actinomycetota > Actinomycetes > Mycobacteriales > Mycobacteriaceae > Nocardia > Nocardia brasiliensis_A. Next base: position 12,126 of record NZ_BAUA01000193.1, on the reverse strand, counting down.
GTCTTGCTGTCCGGCAGGATCACCCCGATCTTGGCCCCACCCCCTGAATCCTTCGAGTCGTCGCCGCAAGCTGTCAGCGAAGTGAGCAAGGCGACCGAGACGGCCGCGACGCCGAGAATGCCCTTACGCATGAGGGGGCCTTTCGTGGAACCACCGCCCCGGAAAGGCCTGGGCGGTCGAGATCGAGCGAATGTTGTTCGCTGCAACATATTCGACTGTGACCCAGCGCACAACCCAGTCGAGCGACCATTTTGTTGTTTGAGATAACAATCAGGACACGAGAGCATCCGCTCACCCCGTTTCAGCCGTCGACCGACAAAGCCGCGGCCAGCTCGCGCGCCTCGCGCAACCAGGAGGAGCGGAGTTCCGCGGTCGAGTCGGTCACCGTCCGGAAGACCCTGCGGCGAATATCGTCGACGCCGATGTAGGGCAGCACGCAGGCCGCCCAGATCTGCTGCAGCGGATCACCGAACACGTCCCGCTCACGCTCCACCGTGGTGTCGGAGGTGTTGAGGACCAGCGCCCGGCGCACCCGGAGCAGGCCGACCGGCGCACCCGCCGCGGTGTCGAGCTTGTAGGCCACGGCAGGCGTGAGCACGCGCTGCACCCACCCGGTCAGGACGGCAGGTGGCATCCCCCACCAATTCGGGTGCACGAAGACCAGCGCGTCGAGTTCGACCAGTTCCTCCTGATGCCGGCGCACCAGGTCATCGCCGGGGACCGCACCCGCTAGCGTTCCGGTCTCCGCCGCGGTCAGCAGCGGATCGAAGCCCTCGGCGTACAGATCGTGCGCGAGGACCGTTACTCCACGCTGCCGTAGCTCGTCGACCACCGCGTCGAAGAGCGCCCCGTTGAAACCGTCGGCCCGGGGATGTGCCAGGTACACCGCAATACGCATGAGGGCAACTCTGCCGCAGTGCCCGCACCGATCGACCAGGGGTCGGCCTGCGAGAAGTCCAGGCGAACAGGGCGATTCGGCACGCCCGGCGGATAGCAAGAAGCTGGCATTTACGAACAACGCTATTCGTGAAGTTGCGCGGCTGCTCTAGATTCAGGCTCGGGATCGCACCCGTTCGACGACCCCGCGGGAAGGAACATCCGATGCCTCGACTCAGCAGACTCCTCGTGGCTGTCGCCACCGTCATCGCAAGTTTCACAGCGCCTTTCGTGGCCGGCGCACCGGCCCAGGCCGCGGCGGGCACGGTCCGCTGGGAAACCCGGGTCAGCGACCGCATTCTCGATCTCGGCATCTCCTCGCCGAATCTCGAGGGCCCGGATTGGTCGGTCAAAGTTGTTCGCCTGCTGCTGCCGCCGGGCTGGACCAAGGAGACCACCAAGAAATGGCCGACGGTCTGGGTACTGCACGGCGGCTTCGACGACCACAAGTCCTGGACCGACAAGGGCAACCTGGAAGCATTGACGGCGGGCCGGAACGCGATCTTCGTCCTGCCCGAAACCAGCTGGTGCAGTGCCTATTCCGACTGGCACAACGACGGGCGCGGCGGACCGCCCGCGTGGGAGAAGTACCTGCTCGACGATGTGCGCACCATTCTGGAGCAGACCTACCACGCCAATACCACGCGCGCCGTCGCGGGCAACTCGATGGGCGGCCTCGGATCGATGAAATTCGCTGCTGCCCACCAGGGTTGGTTCAAGTCCGCTGCCTCGTTCAGCGGCAATGTCGACCCGTTGCACGCCTCCGGCGCGCCCGGTGAGCCGGACAAGCCGGGCCAAGGATGCGCCGCCGAGTGGGAGCGGGTCTGGGGCGACTACCGCGACGCGGAGGAGCGCAAGATCTGGGTCGCCAACAACCCGTACAGCCAAGCCGCGAAGCTCACCGGCATCCCCCTGTTCGTCTCGTACGGCAAAGCCGATCCCGTCGAAGCGCGCGCCTACGAACAGAATTACCGTTTCGTCGACGAACTCCAGCATGTCGGCGCCCAGGTAGACGAGCGCTATGTGGCGTCCCAGGGCCACAATTGGGACGCGTGGAAGGTGCAGATGCACAACGCCCTGCCGATGCTGCTGTCCTCGATCGGCGCCTGACCGGCCACATCAGGATGCGGTACGGCAGCAATTCACCCGTCAGGCGCGCCATTCGGCGAGCTGGACGGTGGTCGAGGAACTCGCGCCGAAGCAGCCGTGCAGGACCGTTGGCCGACGGTCAGCTGACGGGGCCGGCCAGGGCGGCGAGTTGATCGACTACCTCGTCGAGGGGCTTGTCCGTATCGATCACAAGGGTCGCGGACGGGCGCAGGAGGGGCTCGATCTCGGCGGTGTCGGCTTCGATGCGGGCACGTTCTTCCGGGGTCTTGCCGAACGGGTTGGTGGCGCGGGTGGCGATGCGGTCGAGGAGTACCGGAAGCGCAGCGGTCAGCAGGACCACCTCGGCGCAGCGCGGATAGAAGGTGTCCTGGTTGTAGACGGTGCCCGCGAGGAACAGCGGGGTGCCGGTGCGCTCGTGGTCGGTGATCAGGGCGTCGATCAGGTCTTCACGCCACTGCCGTTCGATGCCGGTGCCGTCGGGCAGCGGCAGATCTTCGATCCACGGGCCGTAATCGGTGTCGACGACGTCGTAGCCGCGGCCGGCCAACTCACGCAGCACCGTCGACTTTCCGGTGCCCGACATCCCCGTCACCAATATCACCGCCACCGGTTCAGCCTAGAGCGCGGCATCAGGCAGCGCGCTGCCGCGCTGGGTGTTTCGTCGCTCAGGGCGCGGTGACCAGATCGGCGGACCGCACCGCCGATTTCGGGGTGGCCGCGAGTGTCTTGTCCAGATCGGTGCGCAGCGTGAAGACGGAGTCGAGCAGATAGTTCTGCCGGACCTTCCACGGGCGACGGTCACCTTGTCGGGGGAAGGCCCCGATCGCGCGCTGGATGTAGCCGGAGGTGAGTTCCAGCAGCGGCTGTTCGACCAGGTCACCGTCCGGCTTCGGGACGACGGCGGCCTGGCCGCGGCGATCCATGTGGTTGATGATCTTGCACACCAGCCGGGAGCTGAGATCGGCCCGCAGCGTCCACGACGCGTTGGTGTAGCCGATGCACACGGCGAAGTTGGGCACACCGCTCACCATGGTGCCCTGCCACACGAATTGCTCTGCCAGAGCGACGTTTTCCCCATCGACGCGGGGCGCGATGCCGCCGAAGGCGAGCAGCTGCAAGCCCGTCGCGGTCACCACGATATCGGCAGGCAGCACGCGACCGGACCGCAGCCGGATACCCTCCGGCACAAAGGTGTCGATATGGTCGGTGACGACCTCGGCCTTTCCCTTCTTGAGTGACCGGAAGAAGTCCGCGCTCGGGGCGGCGCACAACCGCTGATCCCACGGGTTGTAGCTGGGGGTGAAGTGCTCGGCCACCAGTTGCTTGTCCCCGAGGATGCGTAAGTTCAAGCGGGTCAGCAGGTTTCGGGCCGACTCGGGACGTCGGCGGCAGTACTGATAGAAGCCGATGCTGAACAGGATGTTCTTGGTCCGGATCACCCGGTGCGCCAGCTTCGGCGGCAGCAGTTCGCGGATCTTGTCCGCGCGCTTGTCCCGGCGCGGCACCGCGCTGATCCAGGTCGGGCTGCGCTGCAACATCGTCACCTGCTCGGCAGCATCGGCCATCGAGGGTACGAGGGTTACCGCGGTGGCGCCGCTGCCGATCACGACGACGCGCTTGCCGCTGTAGTCGAGTTCCTCGGGCCAGAACTGCGGGTGCACCACCTGCCCGGAAAACGAAGAGAGACCGGGGAATTCAGGCGTGTAGCCGTGGTCGTAGTTGTAGTAACCCGCACAGGCGTAGAGGAAGCCGCAAGTGAGCTCGCGGCGCACGGTGTCACCGGCGGCATCGCGCTGTTCGAGAGTCAGTGTCCAGCGGGCGGTTTCGCTCGACCAGTCGGCGGCGATCACCTTGGTCCCGTAGCGGATGTGCCGGTCGATGCCGTTCTCGGCCGCGGTCTCCTCGATGTAGCGCAGGATGGACGGCCCGTCGGCGATCGATTTCGCGTCGCGCCAGGGCTTGAACGGATAGCCGAGGGTGAACATGTCGGAGTCCGAGCGGATCCCGGGATAGCGGAACAGGTCCCAGGTACCACCCAGCGCGGCCCTGGCCTCCAGGATGGCGTAAGTCTTGCCGGGGCACTCGGTCTGCAACCGGTACGCCGCGCCGATGCCGGACAGTCCGGCCCCGACGATCACGACATCGAGGTGTTCCGGGGCCTTGCCACGCTCACTCATGGTTCCAGTGTGCTGCGGCGCGACACCGCTTTCTTGACTTTGCGCGACAACTATTTGATTCTGTACGACATGTCGGTCATCCGTTCCGCCGGACTGCGCGGATTCCGCGCGACCGTCGCGGAGCTGGGCGGCGACGCCGAACAACTGGCCGCCGCCTGCGGGTTGCCGGTCGCCGCGCTCGACGCCGACGATCTGCTCATCCCTGATCACGCGCTCGCCTCGGTGCTGGAACTGGCGGCGCGCCGGCTGAACTGCCCCGACCTCGGCCTGCGCATCTCGCTGCGCCAAGACCTCGACATGCTCGGCCCGCTCGCGTTGGCCATCCGGAATTCCCCTTCATTGACCGGCGTGCTGGAATGCTCGGCACGCTATCTGTTCCTGCATGCGCGCGCACTCACCCTGACCGGCGAGTCGGACCCGTACGGCGACCGCGGCGTGATCGCACTGCGCTACGGCGTCCAGCCGGGCCTGGCGATTCCCACCCAGGCCACAGATCTGGGACTCGCGTTCGTGCACCGCACGATTCAGCGCCTGGTGGACGGCAGCTACGGACTGCGCTCGGTCGAATTGCCGTATCAGCCCACGGCGCCGCTGGCCCGCTACGAGGAGTTCTTCGGTGCGCCGGTGCGGGTCAAACGGCCCTACGCCGCACTGCGCGTCCCCCGCGACCTGCCGACTCGGCCACTGAGCGGCGGGGACGAGAAGCTGCACCGGCTGGCGATGGCATTCCTGGCCGAGCAGGCAGGCGGGGTCGGCGCCTCCGCAGTGCCGCAGGTCCATGCCGCGGTACAGCAGCTGCTCGGCACCCTGCCGCCCGAAATCGGCTCCGTCGCAAAACTTCTCAATATGCATCCGCGAACTCTGCAGCGCAGGCTGGCTGCCGAGCACACCTCGTTCGCCGCGATCCTGGACGACGTGCGCCGCGCCGAGGCCCGCCGCTACCTCACCACCACCGACATGCCGATGAGCCAGGTCGCCTCGCTGATCGGCCTCTCGGAGCAGGCGACTTTCACCCGTTGCTGCCGGCGCTGGTGGGGTACGACACCGACCGCGATCCGGCGCGACCACTCGGTAGCTCGAGTATGAACTGCACTGTCCGGCAACAACTATCGGGCCGCGCGCAGCCCGTACAAGGTGGCCGCGAGCATGCGCGGAGCGGCTTCGGGAGTTTTCTCGTACGCGGCGCCGATACCGTGCCCGAAGCGCAGTAGATCGCGCGGTTCGACGTCGGCGCGGATCGTGCCCGCGGCCCGAGCGGGCCGCAGCAGGGCAGCGGCCGCGTCGGTGATCGTTGCGCGACACAGGGTGAAGACCTCCGAATCGTGGTCCATCACCGCCCTCAAGGTCGTGACGAGGTAAGCGCGCCGGCTCAATTGCTCGAGGCTGGAGCGGTAGACGGCCTCGATCAGTGCGTCCCGATTCGGGAAGTGCCGATACAGCGTCCCCGGACCGACCTGCGCCTGGCGCGCGATGTCGTCCAGCGGCGCCTGCGGACCGTGCTCCGCGAGCGAACCGAAGGCCAGGATGCGCGTGCTCGCGCTCTGCTCGGGCAGGTCGAGCGCGGGCTTCGCGATCGGTCTGGTCGTCGGCGGGCTGCTCACCGAATGGTTGAGCTGGCGCTCAGCACTGTTCAGCAACGTGCCGTTCGGGCTGGCCGTCGTGGTGTTCGCACTGCGGTACCTGCCCGACGCGCCACGCAGGCCCGCGCGCCTCGACCTGGCGGGCGCGGTGACGGCGACCGCCGGCGTCGCGTCGCTTGTGTACGGGTTCATCAGCGCCGCGGCCAACGGCTGGGGCAGCGAGACCACCGATATCGCCCTGGCCGCGGGCGCGTTGCTGCTCGCCGCGTTCCTGGTCATCGAACTGCGCACCGCGCGACCCCTGCTGCCGTTGCGGCTGTTCCTGGAACGCGATCGGGCTGCCGGTTACGCCAATATCTTCTTCGGCCCGATGGCGGGCATGTCGAGGTGCGCGGGTTGAGCGCGCTGGCAATAGGTTTCGCGTTACTGCCGACCGCCGTGCTGATGTTCACGATGATCAGGCTGATCCCCCGGCTGCTGCCGCGGTTCGGCCCGAAGCCGGTGACCATGATCGGTTCGGCGCTGATGCTGTCCGGGCTGGTCCTGCTCACCCGGCTGACCGCCGAATCCGGGTACTTCCCGCTCCTGTTCGCCGCGATGGTACTGATGGGACTCGGTATCGGCCCGGCCTTCTCGCTGCTGGGCGTGATCATCATGGCCCTCGTGCCCGGTGAGGACGCGGGCGCGGCGGGCGGTGCGATGCAGACCCTGCAGCAGACCGGATCGGCGCTCGGTCTGGCGATCCTGGTGACCGTCTTCGGCACCGCGGTCCGTGATGCGTCGGGCTCGGCGCACGAGGTTCTGGTCAGCGGGATCACCACGGCGTGCGGTACAGCCGCTTCGACCTTCCTCGTGGAGCTGACCTTCCGCAGCACCCGATCTGCCGCCTGACCTGGCCGGATACCGCGCCGGGCAGAGCCCATCGACGGCCGCCGCGGCACCCCGCGCGGACCGGACACGCGGCGACTGATCGCATGAGCCGGACAACGCGCCACGGCGCCGCGTAAACTCCCAGCGTTCGGGAGGTCGGTTGGTGCATTTCGAGGTGTTGGGCGAGGTCAAGGGGTGGCGCGGGGAGGCGCCGCTGCACCTGGGACCTCCGCAGCGCAGGGCCGTGCTCGCGGCCCTGCTGCTGCGTGCCGGAAACGCGGTGACCGCGGCCGAGTTGGTCGAGGGGATCTGGGGCGAGCGACCGGTGCCGCGCGCGATCGCGGCGCTGCGGACCCACGTCGCCCAGTTGCGCCGCGCACTCGAGCCAGACCGCGCGGCCCGGGCTCCCTCGACGGTGCTGGTTTCGGTCGGCGACGGCTACGCGCTGCGCATCGCGCCCCAAGCCACCGACGTGGCGGAGGTGGAACGGCTCGTCGCGGCGGCAGGGCAGCTCCGCGACCGGGATCCCGCCGCAGCCCGCGCGAAACTGGTTGCCGCCCTGGGCAAATGGCAGGGCAATGCGCTGAGCGGACTGCCGGGACCGTTCGCGGAACGGCAACGGATCCGGCTCGAGCAGTGGCGGCTGGCCATCCTGGAAGATCGACTCGCCCTCGATATCGAGACCGGTCACAGCTCGGCGGCCGTCGCCGAACTCGGCCCGCTGATCGAGGAACACCCACTGCGCGAACGCTTTCGGGCGCTGCTGATGACCGCGCTGTATCACTGCGGGCGGCAGTCCGACGCACTGCACGCGTACGCCCAGGCACGACGGGCCCTGGTCGACGGGGTCGGGGTAGAGCCGGGGCCGGAGTTGTCCGTGGTGCACGAGCGGATCCTGCGCTCAGCGATGCCACGGATCGCCGCGAGCGGCGGCTCCGCTGCGACTCCCTCGTCGAGCGAGGCCGGCGCGTTCGAACCGACGACCGGATCGGGTGCGGGCATCGAACGCGGGCTCGATCCCGTGCCCGCGCAATTGCCGCCCGATATCGCCGATTTCACCGGGCGCGAGCAACTCGTCGCCGCACTGGCCGACCAGTTGACCGGCGCGGGCAGCGCCGTGGCGATCTCGGCGGTCGGCGGCATGGGCGGGGTCGGCAAGACGACACTCGCACTGCACGTGGCACATCGGGTGCGGGATCGATTCCCGGACGGGCAGCTCTACGCCAACCTGCACGGCGTCGACCCGGTGCCCACTCCCCCGGGCGCCGCGCTGGGCGGCTTCCTGCGCGCTCTCGGCGTCGCCGAGGGCGATATCCCCTCGACCGTCGACGAGCGCGCCGCCGAACTGCGAACCCGGCTGTCCGGCAAGCGAATCCTCATGGTGCTCGACAATGCCAGGGACTACAGCCAGGTGGCGCCGCTGCTCGCCGGGTCCGCGGTGCTGATCACCAGCCGGTCCGCGCTCACCGAACTGCCCGCGGTGACCCGCACCCGGCTCGACGTGCTCGACGAGGCGGAGGCGACGACGCTGCTCGTGCACATCCTCGGCGCGGATCGGGTCGCGGCCGAGGCGGAGTCGGCGCGGGAGGTGGTGGCCCAGTGCGGGTTCCTGCCGCTGGCGGTGCGCATCGTCGGGGCTCGGCTCGCGGTCCGGCCGCAGTGGACGATCGCCTCGTTCGCGGCGCGACTGGCCGACGAGAAGAACCGGCTGGACGTGCTGAAGACCGGTGAACTCGCGGTGGAGGCCGCGTTCCACCTCGGCTACGGGCAGCTCACCGAGCGCCAGGCCAAGGCGTTTCGCACGCTGGCACTCGCGCAGGTGCCCGACCTGTCGGTCGACGGCATCGCGGCGATCCTCGGCCTCACCGAACCCGAGGCCGAGCAGGTGTGCGAATCTCTGGTCGATCTCAGCCTTTTGGAGACCACGACGCCCGGCCGGTATCGATTCCACGACCTGCTGCGCCTTTTCGCGTGCGGGCTGGCCGACGAGGACGAATCCGCCGTGCTCGTCCGTGTGCTCGACTACCACCTCGCGAGTGCGCGGAATCTGCTCAGCGCGATCGACTACAGCAACACGGCCCGCCTGCTCGTCCCGACCACCGCGGCGGGTCGCGCGTTCTGCGGCGGCTCGGACGGCCAGGCGTGGAACGACATCGAACGCCCCGTGGTGATCGCGCTGCATCAGCAGGCGGCCCGCATCGGCGGACGCGCGCTGGAGGTGGCAGCCGACCTCGCCTGGGTGATGGCCGAACTGATGGACGCGGGCACCCGGGCCCGGGAACTGTCCCGCGCGCTGGAATCGTTGCTGGACACCGCTATTGCCGAGGACAATCACGGCGCCGAACGACGGATCAGGACGGCGCTCGGCGCGCTGCTCCAGGTGGGACTCGGGGAGGTCGAGGCGAGCCTGCCGCACCTGCGCGCGGTCTCGGGCCCCACGACGAGCGATGTGGACCGCAGGCTCTCGGTGCTCGCTTCGGTGTTGCTCGGCGTCGCCGCCCGGCGGCTCGGCGATGCCGACGCGTCGCATCGGCATTTCGAGCACGCGACCGAACTCACGCGTGCGCTCGGCGATCGGTCGATGGAGGCGTGGTGCCTGGCCCTGGTCACCCGAACCTACTGCGAGGCAGGGCAATACGAGGAAGCGGTGCGGATGGCGAGCCGGGCGATCGCGCTGGCGCGGGAGTCGTCGAACCCGGTGGCACTCGGCTGGGCCACCCATGAACTCGCCGCGACGCTGTCGATGCGCGGCGAGCACAGTCGCGCGATCGAGCTCGGCACCGATGCGGTGCACGCGGCGCAGCGCAACGGAGTACGCCTGTGGGAGGGCTGGGCCCGCACCAGGCTGGCCCAGATCCAGCTGCGGGCGGGCAATGTGGCCGAGGCGCAGGCGAACGCGGCGGACGCACTGCACCTGCTGACCAAAGCCGCCGATCCGATCGATCGCGCCCGCGCGATGGCCTTGCACGCGGCCGCGCTCGCGGCGCAGGGCAGGCGGGCGCGCGCCGAGCAGGAGTTCCGCGAGGCGGCCGAGATCTTCCGCCGCGCCGGACTCTCGGCGCCGACCATCGACCGGCTGTTCGGCGCCGGTGGGCAGAACAGCGAGTCGGCGGGCACGTAATAACGAACGTTTATTCGATATTTATCGGTTGCTGAACAACAGCTGGCATTCTGCTTTATCGATGTGACCACACCATCGCCAGTGGTGGACAGGGATGATCCGTGCGGAACTGGGACCGCCCGGAAACCGAGACCGGGAGGGCGGGGCCGGGACCGCGTCCACTCGCGTTCGAGGGGTGCGCGAGGCGCAGCGCGTGCCCGTTACTCGAGCCCTGTCCACCACCCTTCTTCCTGTTCCAGGCGGAACTCACAGTGTGACAACCAATTTGCCGGTGGCTGCGCCGGATTCCATGTAGGCGTGGGCTTCTCGGATCTGTTCGAGCGAGAAAACCCGATCCACCGGAACGGTGCTGCGACCGGCCGCCACGGCATCGAGGAAACCCTGCAGCACGTCTGCCGGGAGGTCGCTCGCGTCGCCGCCGTAGGCGGTGAGTCGCACACCCTGCGGCAGATAACCGATGGGATAAAAGTTCTCGACTATCCATTCGTTGGAGAGCATCCCGGTGAAGCAGACGACGCCGTGAACCTTGGTGGCGCGCAAGGTATCCGGCAGCGTCGGGGTGCCCACCAGTTCGAGCGCGGCATCGACGCCGTCGGGGAACAGCTCGCGGACCTGATCGGCGACTGCGCCGTCATCGATCAGCACCTGATCGACGCCGAGCTGATGCAGCGCCTCGGCTTTCGCTGGATTCCGGGTGGTGGCCAGCACCGTCATGCCGCGCTGGGCGGCCAGCACTGCGGTGGCCGCGCCGACCGAGGAACTGCCGCCGCGGATCAGGATCGACTGGCCCGGCCGACCGTCGAGGCCGATGGTCAATGAACCGTAGGCGGTTTGCAGCATCTCCGGGACAGCGCCGAGGGTGTGCCAGGCCAGCGAGCTGGTGAACGAAAGCACCTGAGTGGCGGGGACACAGGTGTATTCGGCGTACCCACCGTCGAAGGTGCGGCCCATACCGCCCATCATCGCCATCACCTGACTGCCGGCGGCGAATTCGCCGCCGGGGCAGGCGGCGACGACGCCCGTCGCCTCGATGCCCGGCACCCGCGGGAACGTCACTCCTTCCGCCAGCCCGAGTCTGGTGTGCAGCTCGGACCGGTTGAGCCCGAACGCCTTTACCTGGATCAGCACTTCACCGGACCGGGGCGCAGGAACCGGCAGTTGCCGTAATTGCAGGGCCTCGACCGGTCCGGGGGCATCGAGCACGACGGCTCGCATGGTGGCGGGGACAGTAGACATTCGAATCACTCCTTGTAGTTCTCCACCGCAGCGGCGGTGTTGGCGGAACGAAGTAGACGCAACGTGGCGTCGAGCCGGTCCAGCGAATCGGGGCCGAGCACGGCACCGACCCGTTCGGCGAGTTCCGCCTCGGCAGTCGCGGTGGCGGCGCGGAGCATGCGGATACCGCTGGGCGTCAGCGTGATCCGCGGCGATCGGCCGTCCGCCGGATCACGGGTACGTTCGGCGTAACCGGCCGCCTGCACCCGATCCACGATCTTGCTGGCACCACCCTCGGTGATCGTCAACGCCTCGGCGACGTCGCGCACCCGCGCCCCACCGAGTCGATCCACGACGCGCATCATCTCGAACCACGGCACCGGAAGCTCGTGCTCGGCCCGCAACCGACGCTCCACGGCGTTCCACAGCAGGATTTCGACCCGCACCAGCTGGTCGAACAGTTCGACCAGACGCGCATCCGGCATTCGTCACTCCATTCCATGTCACGTTGCTTCGCCGTGTGCGGTTCCACACCTACTCATGAGGCATACAAGGACTACCCTCGCTGGGGCCTCACAGATATTGTTTCCATGGAATGGAACCTGGGAGGGGTGCCGTTTGTTCCCGGCGTTGTCAGGGGTGGACTTCTGGAGAGAGTGTTGCGTTTGGGGTGGTTGGCTGGCTGCCGAAGCTTGCCAGCTCAGTTCGGTGTTCCTGCCGCGGGAGTTACAGGGATGGTGCTGGGCGCGTCGGGTGCCGTTCCCGGCTGCAGGCGCGCGTCAGGTGCGTGGGGTCGCGTTCCGGCGTGGTCGTCTGGCTGTGGTGCTGTTCTCGAGCGCTGCTTTTCGGCGCGGGAGGGCAGGTCTGCGGGTGGCGCTTGAGATTTGCACCAGTTCTGGGGCGGCCAGGAGGGGGTGGAGATCCCGAGAAGTGGTGCAGGTCTGGTGTTTCCGCGTGTCGACACGCACCAAGCTGTCGCTTGGTACACACCGACCTGAGGTTTCCGGGGTGCCCCCTGCGCGCGACGGTGCGGTCGGGCGCTTCACAGAGCGTCTCTACGGTTCACAGCAGTTACAACCCCTGTGAACCGTACCGAACCTCTGTGAACCCCCACCTG
>NZ_BAUA01000194.1 GCF_000710915.1 Nocardia brasiliensis IFM 10847 | reverse complement strand
CGTGCCGCTGGTCGACCTCGCCGAAGCCGTGCGCGAGAACATCTTCTCCGGTGACGCGAACCCGGACGGTATCCACTGGGGCTGGGCCGGACACGAGGCCGTGGCCAACGCGATGGTGAAGGCTCTGCAGGAGGTTCGGTAGTCCGTGGCCGTCGTGGTCGTGACAGATTCGTCGGCCAGCCTTCCTGCCGAATTCGTCGATGAGCTCGAGATCGAGGTCGTCCCACTGCATGTCCTGATCGGTGACCGCGCCATCCGCGAGGGTATCGACCCGATCGAGATCGACTACACCGCCGACACGGTGACTACCTCGGCCGCCTCACCCGGTGAACTGCGCGCCGTGTACGAGCGGGCCTGGGCGCGCAGCGGTGGCGACGGCGTTGTCGCGGTGCATATTTCGCGTCAGCTCTCCGGTACCTGGGAGGCGGGCAGGCAGGCGGTGCGGGATATGGACGCCGCCCATCGCGTGCGGCTCGTCGACTCGCTCGGCGCGGGACTCGCCACGGGGCTGCCCGTGCTCGCGGCGGCCCGACGCGCCCGCTCGGGCGCCGTGCTGGACATCGTCTACGACACCGCGGTCGCCGCATCGAGCCGCGCCCGCACGTTCATCCTGGTCAATCGGACCGAACAGCTGCGCCGCGGCGGCAGGCTCAGCTCGGCCGCCGCGTTCTTCGGCAGCGAGCTGGTCACCAAACCGCTGCTGCAAATCGTCGAAGGGCGTCTCGAACTGCGCGAGAAGGTGCGTACCCGATCCAAGGCGTTCGCGAAACTCGTTGCGGCAGCGGTGGATGCGGCAGGGGAGGACGGTGCCGCGGTCGCCGTCCAGCACCTCGGGGCCGAAGAGGCCGCACAGACCGTCGCCACGCAGCTTCGCGACATGGTGCCTGGGATCCGGGAACTGATCGTGGCCGAGTTCGGGCCCGCCCTCGGCGTGCACCTCGGGCTCGGGGCCGTCGGCGTGCTCGTGCTGCCGGGCGGCTGCGCGTAGCCGCCCGGTCAGGGCAGGGCGGACGACGATCGGCGCAGCGCATCGGCGCCGGACCGCACCGCTGACCAGTCCGTGTCGGGTCGCTCGTTCATCGCGCGGGCGAGCCATCGTGCCCGGTCGTCTTGTTCGTACGCGAGGTGGTCGAGGTCGACATCGATACCCGTTGGGGGGCCGGATGATTCGAACTCGCGCAGGCGGGTCGCCATGGCGGACAGCAGCGCGCGGTCGAATTGTATGACGGCGCTGCGGAATTCGTCGGTAGGTACGCTGATCCGGCCGGACGACGGTGCGGTGAACTCGATCTCGTGCTCCGGGTCCGGCGGGTGGTGCCAGGCCAGGGTGACGGTGTCGGCGGTGCCGTCGACCGTACGCCACCAGCGCAGGTGCGGGCCGAACCAGAGGTAGCCGGTGTCCAGGGTGTGTTCGCCGTACCAGGTGGCGGCGGCGTCGGCCTCGTCGGATTCGGTCCAGGACCAGTCCGCGGTGTCGGCGCCGATGAAATCGGCGAGATCCTCGGGGACCGGTTCCAGCACGCTGGGGAGCAGGGCCAGCAGATCCTCCCACAGACGGGCCACGTAATAGGCGACGTAGCAGTCGAAAGGCGTCTCCACGCCGCCGGACTGCGTGCGCAGGAGTTCGGTGGTGCGCGCGGAGTAACGCAGTAAGGCTTGCCCGCCGAGGTCGATGCCGTACCAGCCGTCGGTGAGCGCGAACCACTGCAGCGTCCGGCGTTGCTCTCCCCACGGGGCGACTCGGTCCACCGGCGCCAAGCCGAAACGGAAACGGATCACCCGCCAAGTCTGGCATCAGCGGCGTGGAATCCGGGTGCGCGCACACCGGTGATCCGGCTGCCGGTCTGCGTGTCGTCGGCGAGTTGTCCCCATCGCGCGACGGTCCACAAGACAGGCGAAATACCTGTTCGGCCAAGACCTTTGCTCCGCCCCCGAAACTACGTTCGGTCCCATGTCACGACAGCAAGAGCGCGACCGGACCCACCAGCGCCTCGGCACCCTGACCGCCCGCGTGCGCGCCGGACAAGGCACCAGCTCGAAACCACCGCGCACCCGGCGACCCCACGTGTCACGGGCGCTGGCGGTGAAGCGGTGGGAGGCCGGGGGACTGCGGGTGCTGACGGAAACGCAATCGGCACCGCAACCGAGCACCGGCGCATCACCGATTGCCGAGCCTTCGCGTACGGACTCGGCACCGAGTCGTGTGGACCGCTGCGATTCCGCGGTGGGCGATCTGAACGGAGCCTCGGATGTGCATGCGCGGACAGGGGTTCCGGCAAGCGCCGGCGCGCGGATGGACGCGAACCATGCCGAGCCTGGCGCGGCGATGCCGTCGATGGTGGTCGATCGTGCCGACTCAGGACCAGGTGTGCTGGCAGACTGCGCGATGCAACCCCGACTGGCGGATGTGTCGGATGCGAGCCTCGGCGCGGACAGGGCACGTCCGATCCCTCAGGTGAACTGGGCTCTCGGAGGGTTGGCTCCCGCGGCGGATGTCGAGGTGACCAGTGCGGGCGACGACATCGGGGTTGCAGGGTCGCGCAGGAAGGAGGAGCCGGGGGCTCTGCCTGGCGTGCACCGAGGAGGTTCAGGGCTCGAAGGCAATTGGGACGAGGAGGTGTTGGCGCCCGCGGTGGACTGCGAGGCTACGGGCGATGACGTCGGGGTAGTGCGGTCGCCGGGATGGCTGACGGAGCCGGCGGCTCGGTGCGGGTGGCGGGATCGGTTGGTACCGGAGCGATTTCGGGGGGCCCGGATCGATCCCGGGCGGCGCGGGGTGTGCACGCTGCTGGCGGTCGGTGTGGTGGCGATGGTGGTGGCCGGAGTCGTGATCTTTCGCGAGCGGCCGATCGCACGGCCGGTGCCGCCACTGCCCGCGGTGCACTCGACTGCTGACGCCGCGGCACCCGCCTCTCCGCCTGGTGCGGCAGCGCAGAGTGGGACCGGGCCGAAACCTGTTGAGCCCAGCTCGTCCGCGGGCGAAGTGGTGGTCAGCGTCGTGGGGTTGGTGCACCGGACGGGGTTGGTGCGACTCCCGACGGGAGCGCGGGTGGCCGATGCCCTCAACGCGGCGGGCGGCCCGCGTGACGGTGCCGACACGACCGGCCTCAACCTGGCTCAGCGACTGTCCGACGGCGACCAGGTGCTCGTCGGCCCCTCCGGCGCCGACCCCGCGGCACCGAAACTCGGCAGCGCGACAATCAGTGCGGGCGGCCGGCCCGCCGCCCCTTCCGCTTCCGGCTCCGCCCAGCCCCCACCATCTTCGGGCCGCCTCGACCTCAACACGGCAACCGAAGCCCAACTCGACGCCCTTCCCGGCGTCGGCCCCGTCACCGCCAAAGCGATCATCACGTGGCGCACCACCCACGGCCGCTTCACCGACATAACCCAACTCGGCGACGTAGACGGCATCGGCCCAGCCCGCCTCGCCCGCCTCCGCGAACTGGTGCGGGTATGAGGGCCGCGGGGTTCGATCCAGTCTGTGTTGCCAACGGCGTTGTGTCGGGGCGCGGCGGCGGTCGCTCAGTGCGCGAACCGCAGCCCCATCGCAATCGCGCGATTCGGCGCGACGCCCAGCATCAGCCCATGGCGGCCTGCCCGGCCCCAAGGACGGGTGCAGAGATGACGGTCTGCCGCGTCGTAATCGCGGAGTTCGGTGTGGCGAAGAGTGTCGGCCCGGCCTGGCCTGCGCGGTGCGGTGGACGGGGGCGGGGATGAGGGCAGGCGGTGTGGTCGAGGTGCCCGGAGAGGAGAAGGAGGAGCGAGGGCGGGAGGTGCTCGATGCGCGGTTGGTGCCTGCGGCGTTGTGTTGTTGGGGGGCAACGATTGTGGCGTTGACTGCGGGGTGGGTGGTGGGGGTGTGGGTGGCGGTTGGGCTGGTTGTGCTGGCGATCGGGTTGTGGGTGCTGCTGTTGTGGGCGATGGCGCATCAGCGGGTGCGGCAGCGGGCGGTGGCGGTGGTGGCGCTGGCGGCGGTGTTGCTCGCGGGCGGGTTCGCGGTGGCGGCGGCGTGGCGGGAACATCAGGCGGCGGCGCATCCGTTGCGGGCGCTGGCCGGGCATTCGGTGCGGGTGCTGGTGACGGCGAGTGATGACCCGAAGCCGGTGCGCGGCAACGCGTTCGGTGGAGAGCGCTGGCTGCTCAGGGCGAACCTGCGCGAGTATCGGGACGGGGAGCGGACGGTGCAGACCGGTGGCGCGGTGGTGATTCTGGCCGTCGGTGCGGGCTGGGCACAGTTGTCGCCGGGGCAGACGGTGCAGTTCCCGGCCAAAGCCGACCTTCCCCGGCAGCGTGACCTCACCGTCGCGACGCTGCGGGCGGTGGGTGAACCGAAGCCGACGGGTGTTCTGCCCTGGTGGCAACGGCTGGCACGTTCTGTGCGTACCGATTTCGCGGGGGCGGTCACCCACGCATTGCCCGCCGAACCGGCAGGGTTGCTCCCCGCACTCGTCGTCGGGGACACCTCGGCGCTGTCGGATCAGGTCCGCGAAGACTTCGAAATCGCTGGGCTGGAACATCTTTGCGCCGTGAGCGGTACGAACTTCACGATCCTGCTGGCGGTGGTACTGGGCGTCGTACGCGGGCTCACCCTCGGTCCGCGTGCTGCCGCACTGGTCGCCGGGCTCGTGCTGGTGCTGTTCGTGGTCGTCGCACGGCCCGACCCGAGTGTGTTGCGGGCCGCAGCGATGGGGTCGATCACCCTGCTCGCGTTGGTGACTGGTCGGCGGAAGCAGGCACTTCCGGCGCTGTGTGCGGCGATCATCGGGTTGCTCGCCGTGTGGCCCGCGCTCGCGGTTTCGCTGGGCTTCGCGTTGTCGGCCTGTGCGACCGGCGGACTGATCTTGCTGGCGCCGAGTTGGGCGGACTGGTTGCGTGCCCGCGGCTGGTGGCGTCTGCCCGCGGAACTTTGTGCGGTGGCGGCGGCCGCGTTCGTCGTGACGGCTCCGCTCGTCGTTGCGGTGACCGGAAAGCTCAGCCTCGTCGCGATTCTGGCGAACATGCTCGTCGAACCGGTCATCGCACCGATCACCGTGATCGGTGCGGTCGCCGCGGTGCTGGCGTCGATCTGGTCGCCCCTGGCCGAATTGGTCGTGCACTGCGCGGCACCTCCGCTGTGGTGGCTGCTGTTCGTCGCCGAGCACGCAGCAGCGGTGCCGGGTGCGTCCGTCGCGATGCCCGGTGGCTTGTGCGGCGGCCTGCTCGCCGCGGCGATCGTCGTCGCCGGCATCCTCGCGTTGCGGTTCGCGGCCAGCCGCAGGATGGTGCTCACGGTCGCTTTCGGCGTCGCCGCGGTGCTGGTTCCGGTCCGCATCTGGCATCCCGGCTGGCCCCCGTCCGGTTGGGTGCTCGCCGTCTGCGACGTGGGCCAAGGTGACGGGCTCGTACTGTCCACCGGCGACGGTTCCGCAGTGGTGATCGACGTCGGTCCCGAACCCCGGCGTATCCGAATGTGTCTGAACCGCTTGGGTATATCGCGCATCGCCCTTCTCGTACTGACCCACCCCCATGCCGACCACATCGGAGGGCTCGCAGGCGCGCTGGGCGGCCGAGCGGTCGCAGCGATCGCGGTCGGTGCGCAGGAGTTCGGCGGTGCTCAGGAACTCGACGAGGCGCTGATCGGTCCCCGGCCGTCGGAACCGGCATCGAAGGTCGCTTTGGGGCCGGTCTCGCACCAGGCGGATGCCGACAGTTGCGAAGCACTTGGGGCACAAGGTGAACCGCCCGGACCTTCGATAGGGGCGGAGCCGAACGGCGGTGAACTCGAGGCCGCGCGATGTGTCCCGGCGGTGACCGGGTGTGGGCAGTCAGGGGTGGAACGTACGCTGTCGTGCGCGTCCGACGAGTGGTGTGTGACCGCGGGTGAACGGTGTCGGCGAATTGGTGCACCACCGGCGGTGCGCTCCGGGGGCGCGCGAGTCGAGAACCTGACTCAGGTTGCGGATACTGCACGGCGCGAACGGATTCCGGTGTTGGCGCTTGCGGCTGGGCAGGTGCTGGAGATCGGCGGGGTCCGGTTGACGGTGCTCGCACCCGAGCTGACGAGCGCACGACCGGCCCCCGGCGCCGAAGCCGAGGATGCCAACGACCGGTCTATCGTTCTCGCCGCCGACACCGCGGCCGGTCGGATCCTGCTGACCGGTGATATCGAGGCTCCAGCCCAGCAATCACTGCTACGGCAGGGAATCGCATTGCGCGCCGACATCCTGAAGCTGCCGCACCACGGATCCCGGACGACCGCGAAAGTGTTCCTGGACGCGGTGCACCCACGCCTGACTCTGATCAGCGTCGGCGCCGAGAACACCTTCGGTCACCCGCACCGCGGCGTCCTTGCCGAACTCGGCGCCCTCGGCACCACCGTCCTGCGCACCGATCACCACGGCGACCTCCTGGTCCTCGCCGGCAACCCACCCACAACCATGACCTCCCGCTAGTGCAGTGCGGCTTGTAAAGCAGATCGCAATACACGGTGGCTCGCTCGGAATCTCGCGCGATCCGCGCCGGCTCGACAACGACGTCGCAGGGCCGACCGTGGTGGGGGTCGAACTGGGGGCAAAGATTCGATCGGCTCGATGCGAGTTGCCGGGTCTTGCGCGGTGCGCGGTGAACCTGCGGGGAGGCTGTCGGTGGGTCACCGTAGGATCGCTGCCGTGACCGACCATAACGAGCGTCAGCGAGTGAACCGCAGGCATGGTGCTTCGTCGGGTGGGGCGAAGGTGCGTGCCGGCGGGGCGGAGTCATGAGCGCGCCCGCACCGTTGCACCTGGTGCTCGGCGATGAAGAACTGTTGGTCGAACGAGCGATCGGCGCGGTCACCGCGCAGGTGCGGGACATCGCGCCGGACCCCGATGCCGTGCCGGTCGACCGCATGCGGGCGGGTGACGCGAGTACCGCGGAACTGGCTGAGCTGCTGAGTCCGTCGCTGTTCGCCGAGGACCGGGTCATCATCTTGGAGTCGGCGGCCGAGGCGGGCAAGGAAGCCGTCACCGTGATCACCGAAGCCGCGAGCGACCCGCCGCCCGGTGTGGTGCTCGTGGTGTTGCACTCGGGTGGTGGCCGAGCAAAAGCGTTGGTCCCGGCGCTCCAGAAAGCCGGTGCCGTCCAGCACGATTGCGCCAAACTGACCAAGTCCGCCGAGCGAGTGGAGTTCGTCCGCGGCGAGTTCCGCAACGCGGGCGTGCGCGTCGCCGGTGACGTGGTGCAGGCGATGTTGGAGTCCATCGGCTCCGAGCTGCGCGAGCTCGCCGCGGCCTGTTCGCAGCTCGTCGCCGACACCGGCGGCAAGATCGATATCGCCGCCGTCCGGCAGTACTACTCGGGCAAGGCCGAGGTATCCGGGTTCGACGTGGCAGAACTCGCCGTCGCCGGCGACCGTCCCGGTGCGATGGAGGCGTTGCGCTGGGCGAACGATCGGGGCGTGCCGCACGTGCTGCTCGCCGACGCCCTCGCCGATTCGGTGCACACCATCGCCCGCGTCGGCTCCGCGGGCCGCGGCGACCCGTTCAAACTGGCGCAGCAGCTGGGCATGCCGCCGTGGAAGGTCAAGAAGGCGCAGGCGCAGGCCCGCAACTGGACCCCCGCCACCATCGGTTCCGCCCTCCAGGTCGTCGCGACACTGAACGCCGACGTCAAAGGCGGCGCCGCCGACGCAAGCTACGCCCTCGAACACGCTCTCACCCGCATCCTCGACCTACACTCCGCAAACTGATCCGAAGGCCGACCGTGTCGTAGTGACCCAGGCGCCGGTGTCGCAAACCGTGATGCCAGCTGTGTGCTGTACCACAGCTCGTGACTTCTGCCGGAACCGGTCGGCGTTGCATCACGGGTGTCCTGCCGTGCTCGCCGGAAAGGGTAAACCGAGCCGTAGAGCGCGTTTTGTCCGAACCTCGTCGACCGCTCGAAGCCTCGCGATGCATTTTCCGGCTCCCGCCGATACGCCCTCAACCAGCATGTTTAGGCAAGATAGCAAATTGCTGGTTACTCATTTCGTGTCAGACTTGACTGGGTTATGGGTGAACACTCGGCACCGGTCCTTCCGGTCGACGAATCCCGGCGGGCCCGTGCGCGGCACTCTCGTCGGTCGATTCGGAATGTGCATGAGCGGCCGGCTCGCCGGGTCGGGCGGATCGTGGTGAAGGTCGTCATCGGCGGGTTGTCGACGGCGATGCTCGCGGGGACCGCGGTCGGCTGGGCGACAGAGGCCAGGTTCGATCGAGGATTCACCAGATCGGCGGCGCTGGGCGTGAACGCGCCGCATTCGCTCGCCGGGGACATGAATGTCCTGTTGATCGGCCTGGATACCCGGAAAGACCAAGATGGCAACGACCTGCCGAAGGAGATCCTCGATCGACTGCACGCGGGCGACGGCGAAGAAGGCGGCTACAACGCCAACACGCTGATCCTGGTGCATATCCCAGCGGACCTGAAAAAGATTGTGGCGGTATCGATTCCGCGCGACGACTACGTCTCGGTGTCCGGCATCCCGGGCTACACCAAAGCCAAGATCAAGGAAGCGTACGGCCTGAAGAAGGCCGCGGTGCAGGACGAATTGATCAACCAGGGGATGACCGACAAGAAGTCTTTGGAGCGGGCGGGCCGGGAGGCGGGCCGGGCGTCGGTCGTGCAGGCGGTGCGCGATCTGACTGGAGTGCCGATCGATCGGTTCGCCGAGGTGACCCTAGCCGGCTTCTACGATCTCGCCGAGACCCTCGACGGCGTCGAGGTGTGCCTGAATCAACCGGTGCGGGACCTCGAGTATTCGGGAGCGGATTTCCCGGCCGGGCGCCAGCGACTCGATCCGGCGCAGTCGCTCGCCTTCGTACGCCAGCGTCACGGTCTGGAGAACGGCGACCTCGACCGCACCCACCGCCAGCAGGCGTTCCTCACCTCGGTGGCGCTCGATCTGCGCCGTTCCGGCACGTTCACCGACCTGCGCAAACTGAACGCACTGATGGACGTCGCGCATCGCGACATCGTCCTGTCCGACGGCTGGAACGTCACCGACTTCCTGCGCACCCTCGGCACCGCGGGCAACCCGGCCGTCGAGTTCCGCACCCTCCCCGTCCTGCGCTACGACTCCATCAACGGCCAGGACGTCAACATCGTCGACCCGACCGCCATCCGCCGCGAGGTCCGGATCGCCTTCGGCGAACCGGACCCCGCCACGGCTCTGTTCAAATCGGCACCCCCGCCCGGGGGCGCGACCGTCGCCGAAACCGCCGATCCCGCACCGGATGTCGGCAAACCGGTGCAGGCCGCGATCGCCGGTGACACCATCCCCTGCGTGAACTGAGCGCCGCGCCCCAGCGATTCGGCTCAGGCGCGGGCCTGGATTTTCAGATCGCCGGACACCACATTCCGAGTCATCGGCCGGGCCAGCATGTCGTGCGGGAAACCCAGTTCGATCGCACTGACCTGTTCCAGGCGGCCCAGCTGTCCGGCGTCGAATTCGACGTCGAGCGCGCCGAGGTTGTCCTCCAGTTGCGCGGCGGTCCGCGCGCCGATGATCGGCGCGGTCACCCCCGGATTGCGTAGCGTCCACGCCAACGCGACCTGCGCGGGCGACCTGCCCAGCTCACCGGCCACGTCCTTGACCACGTCGGCGATGCCGAGTGTCCGTTCGGTGAGCGAACCCTGGGCCGCCGCAACGTTTTTGCGGCTGCCCTCCGGTGAGCTTTCGGCGTTGTGCGCGAGGTCGTCCCGGCTGTACTTACCGGTGAGCACGCCGCTGGCGAGCGGCGACCAGGGGATCACGCCGAGCCCCAGCTCCCGCGCCATCGGGATGAGATCGCGTTCGACGGTCCGCTCCGCCAGGTTGTATTCGATCTGCAAGGCGATGAGCGGTGACCAGCCGCGCAGGTCGGCGATCGTCTGCATGCGGGCGACCTGCCAGGCGGGCGCATCCGAGATGCCGACGTAGAGCACCTTGCCTGCCCGCACGAGATCGTCCATGCCGCGCAGGATCTCGTCGACCGGCGTGTGGAAATCCCAGGCGTGCAAGTAGAGCAGATCGATGTAGTCGGTGTTCAGCTTGCGCAGGCTCGCTTCGACCGAGGCGAACATGCTCTTGCGATGGTTTCCGCCGGAATTCGGGTCGCCCGGCCGCCGCAGCATGGTGTATTTCGTTGCCAACACCAGGCTTTCACGGTTGTTCGCAGTGAATTCGCCGAGAAGTTGCTCGGAGGTGCCGTTGGTGTACATGCTCGCGGTATCGATGAAGTTTCCCCCGCGATCGACATAGGTGTCGAAGATCTTGCGTGCCTCGTCCTGGTCGGCGCCCCAACCCCAATCGGCGCCGAAGGTCATCGTGCCCAGCGACAGCGGAGACACCCGAAGGCCCGAACGGCCGAGCAGCCGATAGGTATCGAGGGTGAGCGCTCCGGACATGTCCAGCTCCTTTTGTCGGTGCTTCCGTACTGATGAAAGCCAGTCTGGAACGGTGCAGCGGCAACGGTAAGGGAAGGTTTTTCCTGGGAAGGTCAGTCCTACTCAGCCGTACTATCAAGGACGATGACTGGAACGGTGAACGCGGATCGAACCCATGAGCTGGCCGCCTTCCTGCGGGATCGGCGTGCGCGACTCGCCCCGGGCGACCTCGGCCTGCCGCAGCGCAAGCAGGCCCGACGCACGCCCGGGCTGCGCCGGGAGGAGGTCGCGGAGCTGGCCGGGGTGAGCACCGACTACATCGTCCGGCTGGAGCAGGCCCGTGGCCTGCGTCCTTCTCCGGAGGTACTGGACGCCCTCGCGCAGGCGCTGCGGCTGAACGCCGACGAGCGCGCTTACCTGTTCGATCTGGCGCAGCAGCGGCAACCGAACGCGGGCAAGCCGAGCACGGTGCCCGCACCCGCGCTGGCCATGCTGGTGGCGGATCTTTCGCCGCTGCCCGCGATGCTGATCAACCATCGCTACGACATCCTGGTCTGGAATCCGGAGATGGCACGGCTGACCATCGACTTCGACACGCTGCCCGCCCGGCATCGCAACACCATGTGGCTGTGCCTGATGGAGCCGAGCATGCGGGACTTCTACGTGGAGCGGGAGCGGATCATCCGAGAGGGGATCGCGGATCTGCGGGCGGCCTGGGCGGCCCATCCCGACGACCAGGCGCTCGGCGACCTGATCGGGGAGTTCATCGCGCACAGTCGTGAGTTCGAGGCCGCGTGGGCCAGGCACGACGTCCGGGTGCAGGGCCGCGGCGCCAAACCGCTGCGGCACCCGATCGTCGGTCGGTTGGTGGTCAATTTCGAGGTGTTGATGCCGGTGCAGGATCCGGACCAGCGCATCGTCATCTATCGCGCGGCGGACGAGGATTCCCAGGCGGCGCTGGATCGGCTGGCCGCCGACCCCACACCGGCAGCGGGGTCACTCGACCGAGCTGAGCACTAGCTCCTCGCCCTCGTCCACCTCGTCGTCGTAGCGGCCGTCCCACTCCTCGTAGGCCGGTACTTCCTCGTCCCTGGTGACGACCCACTCCAGCGAGTAGTTGCCCTCATCGTCGATGGGCACCATCACGTTCTCGATCTTCACCCCGAAGCCGAGTACCTCGGCTGCCCGGATCACATCCGGCAGATCCTCGGCACGGACCACGGTCTGATTGGCGTACACGGTAACCATGCGCCGAATGGTAGCTGGAACCACTGACAAGCTGTGGGTCGATCCGCAATCCCCGCAGATGAACAGTTCGCGCCGTCCGGTCCGGCCGCGGGCACGACAAAAACCGCCGTGGTCGTCCAGGCCACGGCGGCTGCGTCAGTATGTGCGGTACCGGAATCGGTACCGGCGGATCAGAGCTTGTTCAGCGCGAGCGCGAGCGCCGACTTCTTGTTGGCGGCCTGGTTGGCGTGGATGACGCCCTTCGAGGCGGCCTTGTCGAGCTTGCGGCTCGCGAACTGGAGCTGCGCGGCGGCCTTTTCTTTGTCGCCGGCCGCAGCGGCCTCCCGGAAGCTGCGGATCGCGGTGCGCAGCGCCGACTTGACCGACTGGTTGCGCTTGCGCGCTTCCTCGTTGGTACGGATCCGCTTCAACTGGGACTTGATGTTGGCCACGCCTGTTTCCTCGTGTTCCTGTCGCTGAGTGATGTGCTGGGAAAGTTCCTATGCGTGCGTCACACCCTGGGTAAACGGGTAACGCAACGCCGAAGGTCGAGGGTACCAGCCGCCGTCCGGCGCACGAAATCGGCACCGGTCGCCCCGGTGAAACATGCCGACCGGTCGCATGCGGAAATGGGCCGAATGACCGGAAGGTCACGAGTGATGCGAGAAATTTACCTGTGTCTCACACAGCATTGCCGCTGCGTGTAGCACGATTTTTGCATGACTCCCGCCTCTCCGCCACGTTCGGCGCGACCCGCTGCGTCCGAACCGGTCGGTATGAACGGGTTGTTCGAGGGTTATCGCCCCGGCCGCTACGCCGCCGCGTTCGACGAGATGTTCGACGGCTCCGGCCGCGTCCGCCAGCCCTATCGAGGGCTGTTCGCCGCCCTCGACCCGATCGATGTGTCCGATCTGGCGGCCCGCTCGGCCGCCCTGGACCGGGCCTTCATCGACCAGGGCATCACCTTCTCGCTGTCCGGCCAGGAACGACCGTTCCCACTGGATCTCGTGCCGCGCGTGATCGCGGCAGCCGAATGGGCGAAGCTCGAGCGCGGCATCAAACAGCGGGTCGTCGCACTCGAACTGTTTCTCGCCGACGTCTACGGCGAACAGAACATCCTGCGCGACGAGGTGATCCCGAAGCGACTCGTCACCTCGTGCCAGCACTTTCATCGCGAAGCGGCGGGCCTGATCCCGCCGAACGGGGTGCGCATCCACGTCGCGGGTATCGACCTGATCCGCGACGAGCGCGGCGATTTCCGAGTGCTGGAAGACAATCTGCGTTCGCCGTCCGGGGTTTCGTACGTCATGGAGAACCGGCGCACCATGGCGCGGGTCTTCCCGGATCTGTTCTCCTCGCATCGGGTGCGCGCGGTCGGCGACTATCCCGGCCATCTGCTGGCGGCGCTGCGTGCCTCCGCCGCACCGAACGAAGCCGATCCGACGGTGGTCGTGCTGACGCCCGGGGTGTACAACTCCGCGTACTTCGAGCACTCGCTGCTGGCCCGGCAGATGGGCGTGGAACTGGTCGAGGGCCGCGACCTGTTCTGCCGCGACAACGTCGTCTACATGCGCACCACGGCCGGAGAGCGGCAGGTCGACGTGATCTACCGGCGGATCGACGACGCCTTTCTCGATCCGATGCATTTCCGGCCGGACTCGGTGCTCGGCGTCGCGGGACTGCTCAACGCCGCGCGAGCGGGCAATGTCGTCATCTCCAGCGCGGTGGGCAACGGGGTCGGCGACGACAAGCTGATCTACGCCTACGTGCCGACGATCATCGAGTACTACCTCAACGAGAAACCGGTGCTGCCCAACGTCGACACCTACCGCTGCTGGCTCGACGACGAACGCGACGAGGTGCTCGACCGGATCGCGGAGCTGGTGGTCAAGCCGGTCGAGGGCTCGGGCGGCTACGGCATCGTGATCGGGCCCGACGCCACCCCGCGGGAACTGGAGGCCTCGCGCCGACGGATCAAGGCGGACCCGCGCGGCTGGGTGGCGCAGCCGGTTGTGCAGTTGTCCACCGTGCCGACCAAGATCGGCAACGAGCTGGTGCCGCGGCACGTGGATCTGCGTCCCTTCGCGGTCAACGACGGCGACGAGGTGTGGGTATTGCCCGGCGGGCTTACGCGAGTGGCACTGCCCGACGGCTCGCTGGTGGTCAATTCGAGCCAGGGCGGCGGCAGCAAGGACACCTGGGTGCTGTCCGGGCGGGACTCAGCGGCCGATCGGGAACTCGCGGGCGCGGAACTGGTCAGCGATCCGCCGCAATCGGATTCGCGCGAAGTGGGCCGCGACCTCACGGCCGCGCAGGCGAATCAGCAACAGCAGCAACAACAACAGGAACAGCGGCAATCGCGACCCGGGCAGCGGCGAGGGACGGTGAGCCCCTGATGCTGGCACGCAACGCGGAATCCCTGTACTGGATCGGACGCTACGTCGAGCGCGCCGACGACACCGCGCGCATCCTCGACGTCGCGGTACACCAGTTGCTCGAAGACGCGACCGTCGACCCGGACCGCACGTCGCGAGTGCTGCTGCGGGTGCTCGGCATCGAGCCGCCGGACGGCACCCTGGACGTCTGGTCGGTCACCGACCTGGTCGCATTCAGCCACGACGGCGGCTCGATCATCGACTCGATCGCCAATGCCCGCGAGAACGCCAGGGGTGCAAGGGAAGTCACCTCCAGCGAGATGTGGGAGTGCCTGAACGCCACCTATATCGGGCTGGCCGTCGCGGAGAAGGCGGCGCGCAGTCTCGGGCCACACGAGTTCTTCCACTACGTGCAGGACCGCGCCGCCATGTTCGCCGGGCTGTCCGACTCCACGCTCAGCCGCGACGACGGCTACCGGTTCCTGCTGCTCGGCCGCTCCATCGAACGGGTGGATATGACTGTGCGGCTGCTGCTTTCCCGCGCGGGCGACCGCACCTCCTCACCCGCCTGGGTGACCGTCCTGCGTTCGGCGGGCGCACACGACACCTACTTGCGCACGCACCGCGGTGCGCTGGATGCCAACCTCGTGGCCGAATTCATCCTGCTGGACCGGCTTTTCCCGCGTTCGGTGTTCCATTCGGTGCGGGTGGCCGAAGCCTGCCTCGCCGAACTGGACCAGCGGCCGAGCAGCCGCGTCGGCGCCAGGCACGAGGCGCAGCGACTACTCGGCCGGGCGCGCAGCGAGCTCGAATTCCTGCCGCCCGGGGTGCTTTTGGAGGATTTGCAGAACCGGCTGCTGTCGCTGCAGAAGACCTGCCGGGAAGTGAGTGAAGCGATCGCATTGCAGTACTTCCACGCGGCCCCGTGGGTGGCGTGGACCGATCTGCGTAGCAGTCGAGACGACAATGTGCAGGTCGAGGGGGAGCTATGAGCTGGCGAATTCGGGTGGTGCACACCACCGGTTACGTCTACGACGCGCCCGTAACGCGCTCGTTCAACGAAGCCAGGCTGACGCCGCGCGCCGACAGCAGACAGAACGTGATCCTCAACCGGGTGGAAACCGTGCCCTCCACCCGCTCTTATCGCTACACCGACTACTGGGGCACCGCGGTCACCGCGTTCGACCTGCACGCTCCGCACACCGAACTGGAGGTCACCGGCTCCTCGGTGGTGGAGACCGAGCCGTTCGCCGGACCGGCCGAAGAGCTGGACTGGGACGAGTTGCACGCCGGGCACATCGCCGACCGCTTCGACGAAATGCTCGCGCCCACCGTGTTCGTGCCGGCCGACCGCACCCTGGCAGGTATCGCCCGCCAGTTGGCCAAGGGCCTGCCGCCTGCGAAAGCCGTTGTGCGCGCGGCGGAATGGGTACACAGAGAGATGACCTACCTCGCGGGTACCACGTCCGTGCACACGTCCGCGATACAGGCGTTCGCCGATCGGCAAGGGGTCTGCCAGGATTACGCGCACCTGACCCTGGTGCTGTTGCGCAGCATGGGCATTCCCAGTCGCTACGTCTCCGGCTATCTGCACCCCGACCCGGCCGCCGAGATCGGCGTGACGGTGGCGGGACAGTCGCACGCCTGGATCGAAGCCTGGACCGGGATGTGGTGGGGCTACGACCCGACCAACAACATCGCGATCAGCGAGCAGCACATCTCGGTCGGCGTCGGCCGCGACTACGCGGATGTGCCGCCGCTGAAAGGCATCTTCTCCGGCGGTGGCTCCACGGATCTCGAGGTCGTTGTAGAGATCACTCGTCTCGCGTAGCGTCCGGGTAACACCGTTGATCTTGAACGGCTCTGTTTTCGAAGCGGCACCACGGTTGGCACTGGCTACTCGTTGAACGCGGAAGGTGGAACAGATGTCTCCAACGGCTCAAGAAGTTGTCGAGGAAGTCGCCGAACTAGGGCCGATTCCCGAATCCAAGAAGTTCGGGGCGGAGGCGCTGGGCACCTTCGTCCTGGTGATCGGCGGTGTCGGAACGGCGGTGCTGGCGGGGGATCGGGTCGGCGCGCTCGGCGTGGCACTCGCCTTCGGGCTCACGCTGCTGTTCCTGGTCTACGCCATCGGGCCGATCTCCGGCTGCCACGTCAATCCCGCGGTGACGCTCGGTCACCTGCTGCTCGGCCGGATCGGCGCGGTCACCGCGGCCGGCTACTGGATCGCGCAGTTGATCGGCGGTTTCCTCGCCGGGCTCGTGCTGTTCGCGCTGGCGAAGAACCTGCCGTCCTACGATCGGGCCGTGGCCGGGCTCGGCGCCAACGGCTGGGGACGGCACAGTCCGTCGGCGCAGACCGGGCCGCTCGGCGAGGTGGTCCTGCAGAACGGTTACGGCATGGCCGCGATGATCATCATCGAGGTGATGCTCACCGCGCTGCTGGTCTTCGTGGTGCTCGCCTCGACCGACCAGCTCTCCGACGTGCCACTGGCCGGCCTGTCGATCGGCGTCACCCTGGCCGTCATCCACCTGATCTCGATTCCGGTGGACAACACCTCGGTGAACCCGGCCCGCAGCCTCGCCGTCGCGCCCTACCAGGACGGCGCCATGGGCCAGGTCTGGGCGTTCGTGGTGTTCCCGCTCGTCGGCGGCGCGCTCGGCGCGCTGCTCTACGGGCTGCTGTTCGGCCGCTCGCGCAACCTGCTGTCCTGACCGCTGCTCGCCGGGCTCGGCCGAGCCCGGCGACTTCGGTTCAGTGCCAGGCGTATTCGGCGCACAGACGGTGGGCCACCAGGTCGAAGGTCTTGCGCGGCAGGATGGCTCCTTCGCGGCGGATGCCGTCCTCGGGAACGTCGAGCACGCGGTCCAGCCGGACCCAGCTCGGCCGGCCTTCGGCGTCCCAGCTGCCGCTGCCGATGCCGACCCAGTTCCGGTCGAAGGCGCGGTCCGCTTTCGAGGACAGCATCAGGCCGAGCAGCGTCCTGCGATCGCGGCCGACCACCAGGACCGGGCGATCCTTGCCGTTGGCCGGATCCTCCTCGTAGGGCACCCAGGTCCACACGATCTCACCGGGATCGGCGCGCCCGTCCAACTGCGGCGAGTACACGATCTGCCGCGCCCGTTCCGCGGTCGGCACCGGCGTGGACGCGGTCGGCCGCACCCGCACCGGACGTGTCCCACGCTGGGTCAGCGAACCGACCAGACGCTCCACCAGCTTCGGTCCCTGCTGCCGGACGATCCTGGGACCCTGCTCCTTCGCGATGATGCCGAGCTGCTTGCCGAGGGAGTTCCAACTTCGGGCCATCTTCGCAATATAACGGCGTACGCCGCGCTTCTCATCCGTGCCGCACCGTCGTCGAACGGCTGGAATTCGTCGATATGGGCTTGCAATACCGGATCGGCTGCTCGCGGTCGAATGAAGCCCCTCGTAACCAGGGCTGTGTCGGCAACCGAGACCACCCGGTCACTTATAGCGTTATGGCATCGAATGTGTGAGCGCTCACGACAGGCGGCCATCCGGCTCTTCGAGCCAGGCTCTTCGAGCCAGGCGTCGAAGTGCGGGCATGGGGAGCGGAGTGCGGCGACGCCGAGTTCGGCGATGGCCAGCGGGCCATCATTGGTTTCGAATATTGCGGGCAGTTCGTGCGTGCGGTCCCCGGCAGTGCGATCGCGGCGCGGGCCGCGACGACGCAAGCCCGCGAAACTGCACGCCGACAAGGCATATGATGCAAAGCTGCGTCGACGGGTGCGCGACCGGGGCATCATCGTCCGGATCGCCCGCAAGGGCATCGAATCCAGTGAACGCCTCGGCCGCAACCGGTGGGTGATCGAACGCACGAGCTCGTGGCTGACCGGCTACCACCAGCTCAACATCCCGGCCGCCACGCTCACCCGCTTCAAGAAACTGATGAAAGCTAAACCGGCGACATGAGACAACGGTCTCAGGTTCGAGACCTGAATTTCTCAATCGGATAGAGGGGTACGGTGGTAATGAGGACTCCGTACACCGCCAGTAGAACCACAGCGGCGGTGCTTAGCTCCCTGAATGGGTCAGCCAAGATGTACGCAAGATAACCTAATGGCGGCAGACATAACAGGGCGCCGCCGCCGCCCCAGTAAAGGAATGTTCTGTTCAGCTGCTTCCTGCGGATCGGATCGGTCTTCAGATGGTCTGGGATGTATCCTCCGTAGCCTTCGGATTCGCTTGTCGCAGTTCCGCGAAACCCTTTCGAGGCAACATAAATCGACCCGAACATAATTAGTCCATAAATCAGAGCCATAAAAAGCGGACGCATAATTTACCCCTGTAGCCCATCGCTTTGAGGTGCAGGCTGCCGGGAGAGCTATCTCCCGGCAGCCTACACATACTGGATGCTACCTCAGTCCAGTGGAGAGATACCGATTACCAGGGCAACTACTGCGGCAATCGTTTTCTCCTTTTGTGTGAAATCCAGATATAGCGATCTGTGAGTTAATAACTCGTATAGACGACCGTTCGGTTTGTCAGCAATAGCTCACTGGGGCTGCTCGAATCCGGGCGGCAATGAATGGCTACGGCAAGCCGGAGCGGGTAGGAGTTGCAAGCATCCAAGTTCGTGAAATCCTTATAAGGCCAGAGTGGTCTCAAAAGAAGGTCAAGAGGTGCATCGTTCGTTGGAGGATCGCAACGGTGTCCCAATTGAAAACCTTCGACAAGCGCGGTCGCCATGATGCCCCTGATACGGCCGAGTATTTCAAGAGTAAAATCGAAGGTAGCTCCGAGATGGTGAATACATCGACCCTGACCTCGGAAAGCGGAACATACAAAGAGTATGCCGAGAAATGGCGGGATCGCGCTCGCGCGGAAGGAACATTCAAGGCTCGGCAGCAGTTTGGCGATATCCGTGGCTGGACAGACCTGTTACTCACCAGGCGTCCCTGGTGTGAGAGAAAACCGATCCAGCTCTCGACGACCTCGTTGTATCTCCAGCACCTGACGACTCTGTTGCAGATCGCCGTTTATGACGGCTTGATCCTCGAGAACGCTGCCAGCAAGTTCAAGCTCGACGGAGACGAACTACGAAGAGGGTCTGAAGGCCCCACGGCCACCGAACTGCTCACCCCGCACCTCATCAGTCGGATCCGGCGCATGCTTCCGAGACTGTCTCCCTCATGATGCTGTTGAGCGCCCTGACGGGCCTGCAGGGCAGCGAAGTTGCGGGCCTTCGGGTCTGGGACGTGAACTTCGTGCGTCGGGAGCTCAATGTCGTCCAGCAGACAGCGCACAGCGCGAAGAAGGAGCCGGTCACCCCCAAGACCAAAGTCTTCGCGCCACATGGTCCTGCTGTCCAAGTCGGCCGTCGACGAGCTGCCCGCATACCTGGCCAACGACTCCTACAACCGCGGACCCGGCGATCTGATCTTCGCGGCATCGCGCGGAGGGCGCGGGTACGCAACCTTGCTCGGAGGCAACTTCCGTCGCGCCTGCGACAAAGCGGGCCTCGTAACCGAGTGGTCGTGGCATGACCTTCGGCATTATTTCGGTTCGCGCCTCATCTTCAGGGGGCGCGACGTGAAGACGGTCAGCGAACTTCTAGGACACTCCTCGCCGAATATGACCTGTAAGGTTTATGTGCACCTGTGGCCCGGCCAGGATGATGCGCTGCGAGATGACATGGACGAAGCGCTCCAGGACATTACTGCGCAGCGATGGGATGAGAATGGGATGGCGTCGGACCTGGGAGCGATGGCTGCATAGCCGCATGGGATCATGGACAACGCCGAATCCCCCTTGTGACCAGGAGCCCCGTGCCTAGCTTTGCCGATACGACGTTCACCGATCCGACTCGGATCCGGAACTTCTGCATCATCGCGCACATCGATCACGGCAAGTCGACGCTGGCCGATCGGATGCTGCAACTGACCGGAGTGGTCGAGGACCGGCAGATGCGCGCCCAATATCTGGACCGGATGGATATCGAGCGCGAGCGCGGCATCACCATCAAGGCACAGAACGTGCGGCTGCCGTGGCAGGTCGACGGCACCGACTACGTGCTGCACCTGATCGACACGCCCGGTCACGTCGACTTCACCTACGAGGTGTCGCGTGCGCTGGAGGCGTGCGAGGGCGCGGTGCTGCTCGTCGACGCGGCCCAGGGCATCGAGGCGCAGACCCTGGCCAACCTCTACCTGGCACTGGACAAGGATCTGACGATCATCCCGGTGCTCAACAAGATCGACCTGCCCGCCGCGGACCCGGACCGCTACGCGAGCGAGATCGCGCACATCATCGGCTGCGAGCCCGACGACGTGCTGCGCGTCTCCGGTAAGACCGGCGTCGGCGTGCCCGAGCTGTTGAACGAGGTCATCAAGCAGGTGCCCGCGCCGGTCGGCGACCCGGACGCGCCGGCCCGCGCGATGATCTTCGACTCGGTCTACGACACCTACCGCGGCGTAGTCACCTACGTCCGCGTAGTGGACGGCAAGATCATCCCGCGCGAGAAGATCAAGATGATGTCCACCGGCGCGCAGCACGAACTGCTCGAGGTCGGCATCGTCTCGCCGGAACCCAAGGCGACCCAGGGGCTCGGCGTCGGCGAGGTCGGCTACCTGATCACCGGCGTGAAGGACGTGCGCCAGTCGAAGGTCGGCGACACGGTGACGGCCGCGCGCAACGGCGCCACCGAACCGCTCACCGGCTACCGCGAGCCGCGCCCGATGGTGTACTCCGGCCTGTACCCGGTGGACGGTTCGGACTACCCCGACCTGCGCGACGCGCTGGACAAGCTCCAGCTCAACGATGCCGCGCTGACCTACGAGCCGGAAACCTCGGTGGCGCTCGGGTTCGGTTTCCGCTGCGGCTTCCTCGGTCTGCTGCACATGGAGATCACCCGCGAACGCCTGCAACGCGAATTCGACCTGGACCTGATCTCCACCGCGCCCAACGTGGTCTACACGGTGGAGATGGAGGACGGCAGCGAGCACGTCGTCACCAATCCGTCGTATTGGCCGGAGGGCAAGGTCCGGCATGTGTTCGAGCCCGTGGTGAAGTGCACGGTCATCTCGCCCAGTGAGTTCATCGGCTCGATCATGGAGCTGTGTCAGGGTCGTCGCGGTGAACTCGGCGGCATGGACTACCTGTCCGAGACCCGGGTCGAGCTGCGCTACACCATGCCGATGGCGGAGATCATCTTCGACTTCTTCGACTCGCTGAAGTCGCGCACCCGCGGTTACGCCAGCCTCGACTACGAGGAGTCGGGCGTGCAGGAGTCGTCGCTGGTGAAGGTGGACATTCTGCTGCAGGGCGAGGCCGTCGACGCATTCAGCGCGATCGTGCACAAGGACGCGGCACAGGCTTACGGCAACAAGATGACCACCAAGCTGCGCGAGCTCATCCCGCGCCAGCAGTTCGAGGTGCCCATCCAGGCGGCCATCGGCTCGAAGATCATTGCCCGCGAGAACATTCGCGCCATCCGCAAGGACGTGCTCGCCAAGTGCTACGGCGGCGACATCAGCCGCAAGCGCAAACTGCTGGAGAAGCAGAAGGAGGGCAAGAAGCGGATGAAGACGATCGGCCGCGTCGACGTCCCCCAGGAAGCCTTCGTCGCCGCCCTCTCCTCCGACGCCGCCTCCGACAAGCCGAAGGGCCAGAAGTAGGAAGGTGCGGCTCGGCTGGTTTGGAACCTTGCTCGACAAGCCTCGGAAAACAGCAGGATAATGCCTTGTAGGTGGTGATGTATGAGGCAGAATTCGTCCGCGAGCGGTGCTGAACCAAGGAGGATGGCGATGACTGCGGTGCACGAGGACGCGATCCTCACCGAGGATTTCGAAGTGATCGAGCGCTCGGTCGCACGACAGACCGAGGGGGTTCGGCTCGAGCTGATCAACGGACGACTGGGGGTCAAAGGCATGCCAGACGGTGATCACGGCCGGATTCTCAACTGGCTGTTGCTGTTGCTTTTGCCATTGAACCCGGGGTTGTTTCTGCATGTCATCGGGCAAGGTCTGGTTGTCGGGCCCTACCGTAAGGGACGGGCTCGCCCGGACGGCATTCTCGCGCCGCTCGATGCCTTTGTCGGCGCTGGTGAGTGGGCCTCTGCTGATCCTGTCGTGATGGCCGTCGAGGTCACCTCTCGCGATTCGGATACCACTCAGCGCGATCGAGTGGATAAGCCGCTCGCGTACGCTCAGACCGGGATCCCGATCTATCTGCTCATCGACCGAGAAGCAGGCAAGGTGATCGTGCACAGTCAACCGGAGGACGACGGATACGAGGTTGTGCAGAGCTATGCCTTCGGGCATGAAGTAGAGCTTCCCTCTCCGGTGAGCTTCACGATCGACACCGAGAAACTCAAGGACTTCGCCGACTGAGGCGCGCCCTCACCGAGTCGCGATGCTCACTCTGAGGCGGGTGCCGCCCAGTGGGCTCTTGGTGAGTTCGGCTGTGCCGGAGTGGAGTTCGGCTTGTTGCAGGACGAGGGCCAGGCCTAGGCCGGAGCCGGGGGAGCCGGGGCCTTTGACGAAGCGGTCGAAGGCGTTGGGGCAGACGGTTTCCGGGATGCCGGAACCGTTGTCGTCGATCAGAATGTCCACTTCGTCGGCGTGGGGGGCCACGGAGATGGCGATGGTGTCGGCGTGGCCGTGCTGCACGGCGTTCGCGACGGCGTTGGTGACGATGAGCAGGACGCCGCCGGGCAGGCCGGTCACCGTGACGGGTTCGCATTCGGTGAGGGTGACGGCGACGTCGGGGTAGCGACGTTGCGCGTCCTGGGCTGCGCGGTCCAGGGTTTCGCACAGATCGAAGGATTCGAACACGTCGGGTTCGGTGAGTTCGCCGACCGCGAGCCGCTCCAGGTCGGTGAGCGTGTTCTCGATCTGCTGCTCGGCGAAGAGCACCTCGGACAGGATCGCGCCGCGCTGTTCGGCGGGAATCTCCTTGGTGGCCAACACCTGAAGATCGGTGCGCAGCGCGGTCAGCGGCGTGCGCAGCTCGTGCGCGCAGACGGCGGCGAAATCGCGCGCACTGGTCAGCGCGCGATTGGTGGCGTGGTGTGCCGCCTCCAGCCTGGTCAGCATGCGGGTGATGGCGTCGGAGAGTTCCTCGGATTCCCGCGCGCCGCGACCGGACAGCGGCGGCAGCTCCTCGAGCGTGTCGATGCCATGGGTGGCGGCGGCCAGGCCGCGCAGCGGGCGCGCGGCGTAACCGGCCAGGAGCCAACCGAGTACGGCCGCGATCAGCGCTCCCGCCACACCGATGCCGAAGCCGATCAACTGGCTGCGGTGAATGGCGGAAGCGACGACGTCGCGGTTCGGGTCCAGCGAGACGAGCACGCCGGGCAGTCCGTCGACGCGGGTGATCGCCACGTCGGAGGGCAGGTCGTCGCGCCGGACGGTGGTGGCCTCGTCCGGGATATCGGCCGCGTTCGGCGCTTCGGTCGCATACGTCGAGGGACCCGCGCGTTCCGGCGCGGCAGGCGGCGGCGGTACGGCCGGCCCGGGCGGCCCGGGAGCCGGGAGTGTTTCCGCCGGAACGCCTTTCAACGGCGGCGCGACTCGGACCGCCATCGAGGAGACGGTCTCGTCCAACTGCCGCTCGCCGGACGCGTTGAGCAGCGCGGCGAAGGTGACGGTGAGGGTGAGCGCGACGAGCGCGGCCACCACGCCGGACACCACCGCCACCCGGGTACGCAGTGACGGTGACCGTTTCACGGCTGCTCCCGCAGGACGAATCCGACACCGCGCACCGTGTGCACCACCCGTGCCGCGCCGGGCGCCTCGAGTTTGCGCCGCAGATACGAGACGAACACGTCGACCACGTTGGTGTCGGTGGGGAAGTCGTAACCCCATACCGCGGAAAGGATCTGCTCGCGGCCGAGCACGATCCCCGGATGGTCGGCGAGCAACGCGAGTACCTCGAATTCTCGTTTGGTCAGGTCGACGGGTTTGCCCGCGGCCAGCACGCGATGCCCGGCCAGGTCGATCTGCACCTGGCCGACGCGCACCGGCGCGCCGGCGGGTTCGGCGGTGCCGACCCGGCGCCGCAGCAGCGCGCGCAGCCGGGCGACGAGTTCGCCGAGGTCGAAGGGTTTGGTGAGGTAGTCGTCGGCGCCGCGTTCGAGGCAGGCGATGCGGTCGGTCACGGCGCTGCGCGCGCTGAGCACGCAGATCGGGATGTCGTTGCCCATCGCGCGCAACGCCGTGACCACGCCTTCACCGTCGAGCGTCGGCATGTTCACGTCCAACACCATGGCGTCGGGCGTCTGGGTGCGGCACATGGTCAGCGCCTCGGCGCCGTCGCTCGCGGTGATCACCTCGAAGTCGGAAAGTTCCAGCCCGCGTCGCAGCGACGCGAGGACACGAACCTCGTCGTCCACGACCAAGATCCGGTGTCCGGTCATGGATCAACAGTAGTCCCGGCAGGTCAGCGCACGCTGGCGGCGACGCAGCCTTCCTCGAGCGGCGCGGTCGCCAGCGGGGGCGTCCCGGGCGCGAGCGGAGCGGTGGCCAGGGGTGGCGTCCCGGGCACGAGCGGAGTCGCCGGATCGATCGGGGTGGCGGGCACCGCTTCGACCGGGCCCTGGCGTTCGATGGTCACCCAGGGGCCGTCCTCGCCCTCGTTCGTGGTGATCACGACCTGTCCGTCCGGGTCGTCGATCGACGGGCACACCACGACCTGGCCGGGGCCGACCGGCTCGCTCGGGACGCCGGGAGCGGGCGCGGGGACCGCGGGCCGCACGGGTTGCGCCGAGGCGGCACCCGCCATGCCCGCGACCACGGTGGCGGTGAGCGCTGTTGCGCCCAGCACGGCGGCGACGCGGCGTCCGATGAGTGAGGTCATGAGGGGGTCTCCTTCAGCTCGATCCTGTCGACCGGGTGGCTCGACGAGTTCGACGTTAGGTACGGGATCTTCACGAGTCGTTGAGTAACTGTTAGAGAACTCTTAGGTCTGCCGGAATCGCTGGTGCGACGAGTTCGAACGGGCAGAATCAGCCCTGGTCAGCGCCGGTTTTGAAAACGGCGTACGGTTTGCTCGACCCACTAGAAATAGGGCTTTCGTTCTGCTTTTGGGGATGGCAAGGTTGTGTTGCTCGCCACCGCTGGACTCTCTACAGTCCTGGGTAATGTGACAGTCGGGTTTTCCCGAAATAGTGTTAGGTGATCTTCACTCGGTCCGGCCGGACGCGTGAGGATGGCTGTTGGAACCCGAGATGGAGCTTTCATGACGCGTGACCTGCCCTTCGATGACGACGCCACCGAGGGAGCCGAGCGCACGGGTGACACCGCCTATCGAGTAGCCACCGGCGTCGCGCGCGTTGCCCGCGCGGGCGCCTACGTCACCGGCGGCGCACTGATCGCGGCGAACGGCGGCGGCGTGCCCGCCGCGCCCGGTTCCCGGTTGGACAGCATGAACACCGGCTGGGCGCACAACAGCGACCCGGACTCCGGTGCCCCCTCGCCGGTCATCACGTTTCCGGACCCGGTCATCGAACCCGCGCCGCTGAACCCGCAGCA
The DNA here is from genome assembly GCF_000710915.1 of Nocardia brasiliensis IFM 10847. GTDB lineage: Bacteria > Actinomycetota > Actinomycetes > Mycobacteriales > Mycobacteriaceae > Nocardia > Nocardia brasiliensis_A. The sequence continues at coordinate 17,856 of NZ_BAUA01000194.1, read as the reverse complement.
TTCGCCGAATCTGCCGGTCTCGCACGGTAATTCCGGTTTCGACCTGCCCGGCACCGCGGGCGGCGCGAACTTCCCGCTGCCGACGCTGCACGGTGACTACAACGGCACCGACGCCGGGCTGCCCGGGATGCCCGGCACCGATTCCGGTCACGGCTTCGGCCTGCCGAGCCTGCCCGGCAACGCGGCCTCCGCCGACGGTGTGCCCGGTCTCGGCGGCATCCCCGGCACGGACACGGCGCAGTCCGGCGGACTGCAACTTCCGGGCACGCCCGGCAACGCACCGAACCACGATCTCGATCTGCCCGGCGGTCAAGGCTTCGGCCTGCCCGGCCACGGACTCGGTCAGGCGGGCCACGGCTTCGGCCTGCCCGGCGCCAACGGCTTCGTCGCGCCGGGCACGTTCGATCTGCCCGGCGCACACCCGATCGCGGGCACGCCCTCGGCCGGAACGCCCACGGGCGACGGCCCGTTCGACGGCGTCGGCGGTGACAACCTCGGCGTGTTCGTCGGCACCTCGTGGCAGGTCGATTTCGGCATCGGCCCGAACGGCGTCTACTTCAACTCCGAGATGAAGGTGGACGTCGGTGTCGGCCAGGTCGGCGACCAGCTCGACCACTTCACCGACTGGCTCGGCAGCGCGCTGCCCGCACAGTCCGGCGGCGCGCGGTCGGCCACCGATCCGACCGATTCGAACCATCACGGAAACCCCGGCGTCGTCGGAGGACTCACGACGCCGCTCGGCGGTCCCTCTACGACGCAGTCGGCCATGTCCGCGCAGTCGGCACCGGCCGCTACCCCGACCACCGCGCACCCGGCCGCTACCCCGCCCGTCGCTGCGCAGGCGCCCGCGCCGGTCGTGGCCACGGTCGCGCCTGCTGCCGTCGCGCCGGTCGCCGTCGCGCCCGCGGTCGTGGCTCCGGTGGTCGTCGCTCCGGTGGCGAGCGCGGTGCAGCCGGTGGTCGCCACTCCGTTGCAGACCACGATCCAGCCCGACGCGGCCAGCACGCCGATCGCGAACGTGATCGGCGCACCGCCGGCCGGTCCGTCGGTGCTCACCGCGCCGGCCGCCGCGACGCCCGCGTTGTTCGATCAGGCGCGCCCCACGCCGGTGGTGAAACCGGCTCCGGTGGTAGACCATTCGCGTCCCACCGACGTCTCGACTCCGACGACGCCGAACTCGCCGACCACCATCACCAAGACGGTGCCGACGACCCCGGTGGTGCCGTCCGACGTCACTACGCCGTCCGTGCCGAAGACGTCGAACCCCGACGTGACCAAGGTGCCCGGCGTGACGCCTCCGACGACGCCGCACACCCAGCCGAGCACCGGCCAGACCGACCCCACCACGAAGGTGCCGAGCACGACCGGCTCCCAGCCGTCGACCCACGTCCCGACCACGTCCCCGGACGACGACGTGACCACTCCGGGCACGGCGCCCACCGGTCCCACGAGCGGTGCGGGCGACGACATCACCACCCAGCCGACCGCGCCGACGCAGCCGACCGCGCCCACCCGCGACGTACCGACGGCCACCCAGCCGGAACCGACCGCGACGGTGCCGACGCACGACATCCCGACCCGGGACGTGCCGACGCACAACGCACCGGCCCCGACGGCCGATCTGCCGCCGACCTACCACGCGCCGACGCCGACCCAGGCCCCCGTGCCCACCTATAAGCCGCCGATCGTCGACCCGAAGCCGCACGGTATCTCCGATCCGATCAACGTCGGGCACCCGTACTATCCTGCAGGGGACTCGGTGCAGGTCGTGGATCACGTGACCTACACCGATCACGCGCCGCTCACGGTCGCCGCGAGCGGTGGTCTGTCCGGCGGGTTGATGCCGGAATCGACCCTGGCGGAGACCCACCACATCGTCCCGGGCGGCGTGGACATAGCGTTGCTGTAAACCGGAACGCAGGGGGCGTCCCGTGCAGATCGAAAGCAAACCACTGTAAGGAGGACGGTTGTCTGCCGCAGCCGGGCTGAAGGCCGCGACGGTGAAACACCCGGACGCGATGGCGCCGCTGATCCGGATACTCGACGAGCTGCGGGAGATCGCCGGATTCGCGGGGCGGGACGACCTCGGCAGTCGTTTGAGTATGGTGCGCGCCCGGGTCAGCGACCCACGGGTGCGGCTGGTCGTGGTCGGCGAGCCCAAGAACGGGATGAGCACGCTGGTCAACAGCCTGGTCGGCGCGTCGGTCAGCGCCACCGACAGTGACCTGAGCGTGCCCGTCATCGTCGAGTACGGGCCGGAACCGACTGCGACACTGGTGCGTTCGGTCGACGGACGGACCGAACGCCAGTCGGTGGATCCGCTCGACCCCGGCCCCGCCATCTCCGCGTTCGGCGTGATCCGCGCCGAGTTCACCCAGCCCAGCCCGCTGCTGGCCGACGGGGTCGTGGTGATGGACGCGCCCGGCACACGCGGCGCCGCCGACAACACCACCTGGTCGATGATCGCCGCCGCCGACGCCGTGCTCTACGTCGGCAACGCGGCCACCGAACTCACTGTCGACCAGATCGCCTACCTCCAGCGGATCCAGCAGATCTGCCCGACCGTGATCTGTGTGCTCAACAAGATCGACCAGTTCTCCCACTGGTCGCACACCCAGCAGCGCAATCGGGAACTGCTCGACGCCGCCGGCCTCGGCTTCGCGGTGGCGCCGGTCTCGGCGGAACTGCACCGGCAGGCGGGACTGTCCGGCAACTACCAGCGCGACATCGAATCCGGTGTGCCGCAACTGATCGACCACCTCCGCGACTACGTGGTGTCGCGCGCGGACAGCGTGGCGCTGGACGCCGCCGTGCAGGACATCCGTTTGGTGAGCGACCATCTCGCGCTGACCCTGCGCAACGAGGTCGAGTCGCTGCGTGATCCGCGCCGGCGCGCCGAGATCACCGACAAACTCGTCCGCGCCCGGGACGACGCGGACCAGCTGCGGCAGCGCACGTCGAACTGGCAGGTCACGCTGGTCGACGGCAGCACCGAGCTGATGGCCGATATCGAACACGATCTGCGGCACCGGCTGCGCAGTTTGATCCGTGATGCCGAAGCGGAGATCGCGCAGACCGATCCTGCCCGGCGCTGGAAGGAATTCGGTACCGATCTCGACGCCAGGATCTGTGAAGCGGTCGAAGAGAACTTCGTGATGGCGCACTATCGGTCTGTCGAACTGTGCGAGCAGGTGGCCTCGAAGTTTTTGGCGGACAACCGCGTTGCCCCGCTGCCGGACCTGCGGCTGGAGAACCCGGGTGAGGTACTCGAGCCAGTGCAGCCGCTGGAGCCGCTCGAAAGCGCGAAAGCCAGTGTGACGCAACAGTTGCTGTCCACCCTGCGCGGTTCCTACGGCGGCATCCTGATGGTCGGTCTGGTCACCAGCATCCTCAAGATGTCGCTGGTGAACTGGTATTCGATCGGTGCGGGCGTGCTTCTCGGCATCAACGCACTGTGGGACGAGCGCAAGAACTTGAAGGCACGACGGCGCGCGGAGGCGAAAGTCGCCGTGTCCAGGCTGATGGACGACGTGATCTTCCAGGTCAGCAAGGAATCACGAAACCGCCTGCGCGCCATGCAGCGTGTCCTGCGCGACCACTTCACCGAAATCGCCGGCAATGTCGCCAAGCAGGCCGACGAGGCCCTGCGCCTCGCCGAGGCCGCCTACCAGAAATACGGCGACCGCAGCGGCGACCGCATCGCCGACCTGGACAAGCAGATCGTCAAACTGCGCGAACTGCGTGAACAGGCCGACGGCCTGTCCACCCCCTGACCCCGCTGCTCAGGCGGGGCGGTTCGCTGGTACGTGGGCGGGCTGGAAGCCGCTCGCGGGACGGTTCTCTTCGGCTCGGATGACGTGGGTGACCGCGTTGATCAGGGCGAGGTGGGTGAAGGCCTGGGGGAAGTTGCCGAGGTGGCGTCCGCTGCGGGGGTCGATCTCTTCGGCGTAGAGCTGCAAGGGGCTGGCGAAGCCGAGCAGGCGTTCGCACAGTTGCCTGGCGCGCTGCACCTCGCCGATTTCGACCAGCGCGGACACCAGCCAGAACGAGCAGATGGTGAAAGTGCCCTCGGCGCCGGACAATCCGTCGTCGGTGGTCTCGGTGCGGTAGCGCAGCACCAGTCCGTTCTCGGTGAGCCGGTCGGCGATGGACAGCACGGTGGCGCGGATCCGGTGATCGTCCGGCGGCAGGAAACGGGTCAGCACCGCCAGCAGCAGCGAGGCGTCCAGGGTGTCACCGCCATAGGTTTGGGTGAAGACGCCGTTGCTGTTCACCCCGTGAGTGAGGATGTCGTCCTTGATCTCGTCGGCGAGGGCGTACCACTCGGTCGCGTGCTCGATCTGGCCGTGCAGTTCGGCCAGTTTCGCGCCGCGGTCGAGCGCGACCCAGCACATCACCTTGGACGAGGTGAAATGCTGTGGCTCGCCGCGCACTTCCCAGATGCCGCGGTCGGGCTCGCGCCAGCGCGCGATGGCCGCGCGCACCTGACGTTCCAGCAACGGCCACAACGTTTCCGGCACCTGCTGGCGCGACTTCACGTGCAGATACACGGCGTCGAGCATGGTGCCCCAGATGTCGTGCTGGTCCTGGTTGTAGGCGGCGTTGCCGATGCGCACCGGGCGCGCCCGGTCGTAGCCGCTGAGATGGTCGAGGGTCTCCTCGGTGATGAGGCGTTCGCCGCCGATGCCGTAAAGCACTTGCAGCGGAACAGCATCGCCGTTGTCGCCGGTGGTCGCGTCGCGCAGGAAGGCGAAGAAGTCGTCGGCCTCGCGATCGAGCCCGAGAGTGTACAAGCCCCACAGTGCGAAGCTCGAGTCGCGCACCCAGGTGTAGCGGTAGTCCCAATTGCGTTCGCCGCCAGGCGTTTCCGGCAGTGAGGTGGTGGAAGCGGCGAGTAGCGCGCCGGTGGGCGCGTAGGTCAAGCCCTTGAGCGTCAGCGCACTGCGCTGTAAATAGCTGCGCCACGGGTGATCCGGGAAGTTGCCGAGGGTGATCCACTGCCGCCAGGACTCGGTGGTCTGCCACATCTTCTGTGCCGCATCCTGATACGTCTTCGGGGCGGGCAGCTCCGACCAGGTCAACGCGACGAACACGTCGTCGCCCTCCTGCATCCGGGTGCGTGCCCTGGCCTCGCGGCCCTCCAGACCGAGCCGCAGATCGGTGGTGAGCACCAGCGTCGGCCCAGCGGCGGGGTCGTCGGCGCGGACCGCGGTGGCCTCCTCGTACACCTTGCCGGTGTACTCCCAGCGGGCCGTCGCGCGGTGGTAGTCGAACGAGGGTTCGCAGCTCATCTCCAACTCGACGGTGCCGTTCACGCATTTCACCGTGCGCAGCAGCATGTGCTCGGCGTCCCAGTCCATCGGGGTGCGGCGGTGTGTCTTGGAGCGCTGATCGTTGTTGTGCCACGGCCCGAGCACCAGCGCGTCGCGCACGATCAGCCAGCCGGTCTCGGTCTGCCAGGTGGTTTCCAGGATCATCCCGCCCGGCAGATAGCGCCGCGCGGCGGGCACGTTCACGCCGTACGGGCCGATCCGGAAGTGGCCCGCGCTGCGATCGAGCATCGCGCCGAAGATGCTCGGCGAATCCGGGCGGGGGACGCACATCCACTCGACCGCGCCGTTGTTACCGATCAGGCAGCTGGTCTCGCAGTCGGACAGGAACGCGTAGTCGTCGATCGGCGGAAAGGCGCCGTGCCGCGGCTCGGTCAGCTGGCTGGGTACCGGCAGGTCGTACGGCTCGTCGACGGTGAGATCATCGGAGGACGGCATACCCCACAGTATCTATGCCCCTAGCCTGCGAATAGGGGTGCCGGCGGCCGGCTCGGTCCGCGCCGGAATCGGGCTTGCTTCTCTCTCAGGTGGACGCACTAGGCTGGGTTCGTGGTACATCACATCGCAGGTTGGTGGGACAGCTTCGAGCTGTGGGTTGCGGGCCTCCCGTTCATCCCGCAGTTCCTGGTCGTGCTGGTCGGCATGGTCCCGATCTGCTTCGCCATCGCCTTCGCGCTGGACCGGGTGCTGCGCGCCGCGCTGCGCGTGCTCGACCGCAAACACCCCGCCGAGCCCGCCGTGCGCGTGCCGGCCGATGCCGCCGCCCTCACCGCCGACCCGGACGCGGTGCTGCTGCCCGGCGACCCGCGCAGGCCCGTGCAGAGCGGTGCCCGCTGATGCCACGTTCGCGCGTCCAGCTGGCCCTGATCGCCCTGCTGGTGCTGGTGGTCGTCGCCTGGCTTTTCACCCGCTGACGAGCGCGGGCTGGCTGTCGCCGTCCCGCCGCGCACCTCTCGTCGTCCCGCGCGCGTGTCAGCCGACCGACACGTGCGCTTCGTGCCGAACCGCACGCGGCACCTATCGAACGGGATCTAGTTGTTCTGCTCGCCCGAGCGCCAGTCGTTGAACCGCTTGCCGATCTTGGACACGGTGTCGCCGACCTCCTGACCGACCGTGCTCACCGCGGAACCGACGTCGCGGCCGAGGTTTCGCACCGTGCGGATCAGCGGGTCCTCGGATTGATCGAAGTTGTTGCGGTAGGTCCGGGCGGCCTCCTTGATCTCCGCGCCGATGCTGGCGTTCTTGTCGTGTTCGCGGCGCGGATAGTCGCCGGCGAGGATGCGGTCGTATTCACCGCTCTGGATCCAGCGGCGCAGCTCCGAAGCCCGCAGCACCGAGAACGGATGGCTCTGCAATTCCAGGTTGAGCAGTTTCAGCACACCGTCGCGCAGGTCGCCGGAGCGTTCGTAGTCGTCGGCCTGGGCCAGGAACGCGCCGTGATTCATCTCCTTGATCCAGGTGCCGCCCGCCGTCTTCATGTGCACCCGCACCGAGGTGTCGACATCCTGCACGCACAGCAGCCCGGCCCGGTCGCCGGAGAGCTCGGATTTGCGGCTCCATTCCATCAGCGCGGCGACGATGGCGCGTAATGCCCAGCCGCCCACCGGCATCCAGCCGAAGCTTGCCGAAATCCGCAGCAAATGCATGAGCATGGTGCGGTACACCGCGTGGCCCGACAGTGCGTGGCCGAGCTCGTGTCCGACGATGAAACGCAACTCCTCGGTATCCATCAGGTCGATCAAACCCGTGGTCAGCACGATGAACGGCTGGTCCATACCGATCGTGAAGGCGTTCACCTGCGGGCTCTGCAGCACGAACATCTCCGGTGTGGTGCGCGCGTCGAGCACCTGGACGCAGTCCTCGCGCAACTGATGCAGCGAACGGAACTGCCGCTCGTCCACCCGCACCGCCGTCGCGAGGTACATCAACCGGTGCTGGCGTTCCTGGAGCAAACCCGACAGGGTGCGCAGGATGGCGTCGAAACCGGACAGCGTGCGCAGTGTGACCAACGCGGTGCGATCGGCGGGATGCTCCCACGCGCGGGTGCTGATGCCGGGAAACCGTGCGCGGACCCGATCCGGGCTGGTAGTCATGGGATGAAACCCCCCTCTTCCTGGAACTCTGTAATTCGAACTAACACAACGTGCTCTGCTACAGTCTGCCCGTGTCTTCGAGTGTCGTCCCGCTGGTCCGCCATGAATTGGCGTTGATCGCGATCGGCAACCTCGCGGTCGCGGACATTCTCTGTCGCTGATCGGCGACCGGGCACGGCTGCGCGTCCCTACTTCGTAGACTGGCGTGCAACTCTTTCGCAGACGTCCCCGAACCCCCGGCGGCCTTCCGGCCGACAGTCACGCCATTGCCGCATAATTCCGGCGACAGGTCTACCGATCCACCAGCATGTCTGCGCCACTCGACGCCCCGAGTCGGCAGCCAGTAGGAAAGGTCCACCCGAAATGTCTCGCAAAACTCGGCTCTTCTCGCGCCGCAGCGCCGTTGCCATCGCCGTCACCTCAGCCGCGGCGGTCGTGCTCACCGCCTGCGGTGGCGGAGCCAGTGACACGGTCGGGGGCAGTGGTGCCGACGGCAGCGGTGGCACGCTCAACCTCTACGCCTACGCGGTGCCCAAGCCCGGCTTCGACAAGGTCGTGCCGGAGTTCAACAAGACCGAGAAGGGCAAGAACGTCGTCGTCAACGGCTCCTACGGCGCCTCGGGGGATCAGTCCCGCAAGGTCAAGGACGGCGCCGAGGCCGATGTCGTGAACTTCTCCGTGGAACCCGACATCACCCGCCTGGTCGATGCCGGGCTGGTCGACTCGAACTGGAATGCCGACGCCACCAAGGGAATCCCGTTCGGCTCGGTCGTCGCGATCGTGGTCCGCAAGGGCAACCCGAAGGGCATCAAGGACTGGGACGACCTGCTGAAGCCGGGTGTCGAGGTGGTCACCCCGAACCCGTTCAGCTCGGGCTCGGCGAAGTGGAACCTGCTCGCGCCCTACGCGGCCAAGTCCGAGGGCGGCAAGAACCCGCAGGCCGGCCTGGACTACCTGAGCCAGCTGGTGTCCAAGGAGCACGTGAAGGTGCAGCCGAAGTCGGGCCGGGAGGCCACCGAGACGTTCCTGCAGGGCACCGGTGACGTGCTGCTCAGCTACGAGAACGAGGCGCTGTTCTCCGAGCGCAACGGCGACCAGATCGAGCACTTCGTACCGCCGGTCACCTTCAAGATCGAGAACCCGGTCGCGGTGTTGAAGTCGAGCAAGAACCAGGAGAAGGCCGTGGCCTTCCGCGACTTCCTGTACACCCCGGAGGGGCAGCGGGCTTGGGCCGCAGCCGGTTTCCGGCCGGTCGACCCGAAGGTGGCGGCCGAGTTCGGCAAGGACTTCCCGACGCCGCAGCAACTGTGGACCATCGCCGACCTGGGCGGCTGGAAGACCGTGGACAAGGAGCTGTTCACCCCGAACACCGGTTCGGTCGCCGTGATCTACGACAAAGCGACCAAGTAACCGGGCTGAACGGACGGAATACTGGACGACTGTGACTGACAGCAGCACCGCCGGGGACGGGGCGGCACCCGTTTCCGGCGGTTCCCAGAAGGTGAGCCCGGCCGGGCGCGTGAACTGGTCGTGGCTGCGCGTGACCGGCTCGGTGGGCCCGCTCGGCATCGCCACCGCCGTGCTGTGGCTCAGCATCATCGTGCTGCTGCCGCTGGCCGCACTCACCGTCACCTCGTTCGACGAGGGATGGTCCGGCTTCTGGAGCGCGGTCACCGCGCCCGCGGCGCTGGACTCGTTGCGGATCACCGTGTTCGTCTCGGTGGTGGTCGCGGTGATCAACGTGGTGATGGGCACGCTCATCGCTTGGGTGCTGGTGCGCGACGAGTTCCCAGGCAAGAGCATCGTCAACGCGCTGATCGACCTGCCGTTCGCGCTGCCGACCATCGTCGCCAGCATCGTGCTGCTCTCGCTGTACGGACCGCAGAGCCCGATCGACATCCACCTCAACGCGACCCAGCCCGGCCTCATCGTGGCGCTGGCGTTCGTCACGCTGCCGTTCGTGGTGCGTTCGGTGCAGCCGGTGCTGATCGAGGCGGACCGCGAGGTGGAACAGGCCGCGCTCTCGCTGGGCGCGAACAACTGGACCACGTTCCGCCGCATCGTCTTACCGACGCTGGCCCCGGCGATCATCTCCGGCGGCGGCCTCGCCTTCGCCCGCGCCATCGGCGAATACGGCTCGGTGGTGCTGATCGGCGGCGCCATCCCGCGCGAGACCGAAATGGCCTCGCAGTACATCCAGAAGCAGATCGAGATCGACCGGCCGATCAACGCCGCCGCGGTTTCGGTTGCCCTGCTGGTCATTTCGTTCGCGACCCTGCTCGTGCTCCGCCTGCTCGCCGAACGCAGCGTGCGCAAGGAACAGGAGACGCGGTGAACAGGCCTGCACGTCGACACCTCGCTGGCGCTCGGCTTTCGTCGTGCACACCAGCCGCCGACATGCGATCGGGGGCGCTGCGCTTCCCCGATTGCGGCATACCCATCCGTATGTACAGCGGCCGGGGTCTACACCAGAGGAGCACGTGATGAAACTCTCTGTGTGGTCTAGGGTTCCGCTGCGGGTGGTGGCGCTGGGTTACCTGGCCGTCTTGCTGGTGCTGCCGCTGGTGATCATCCTGTATCGCACCTTCGAGAAGGGGATCGGCGCGTTCGTCGATTCGATCTCCACGCCCGCGGCCATCTCCGCGTTCCAGCTGTCGATGATCATCGTGGCGATCGTGGTGCCGGTGAACGTGATCTTCGGCGTCGTCACCGCGATCGCGCTGGTGCGCGGAAAGTTCCCGGGGCGCACCCTGGTTCAGGGCATCGTCGATCTGCCGTTCGCGGTGTCGCCGGTGGTGGTCGGCGTCGCGCTGATCCTGCTGTGGGGCGCCGGCGGCTGGTTCGGCGGCCTGGAGGACATCGGCGTCAAGGTGATCTTCAATCTGCCCGGCATGGTGATCGCCACCATCTTCGTCACGCTCCCGTTCGTGGTGCGCGAGGTCGAGCCGGTGCTGCACGAGATCGGCGACGAACAAGAGCAGGCGGCCGCCACCCTGGGCGCCACCCGCTGGCAGACGTTCTGGCGGATCACCTTGCCCGCCATCCGCTGGGGCCTCACCTACGGCGTGGTGCTCACCGTGGCCCGCGCGCTCGGCGAGTTCGGCGCGGTGATCATGGTCTCCTCGGCGCTGCCCGGTAAGTCGCAGACCCTGACGCTGCTGGTGCACGGTCGATACATCAACGACCACAACACCTTCGGCGCCTACTCGGCCGCGACCCTGTTGATGGGCCTCGCGCTCGTGACACTCCTGTTGATGACCCTCCTCGAACGCAAGCGGGGCGCCAAATGATCACCGTGACCAATGCGAAGAAGAACTACGGTTCGTTCGCCGCGCTCGACGACGTCACCATCGATATCCCGTCCGGCGAGCTGACGGCCCTGCTGGGGCCCTCGGGTTCGGGCAAGTCCACGCTGCTGCGGTCGATCGCGGGGCTCGAGTCGCTCGACTCCGGCATCGTGGTGATCGCGGGCAACGACGTCACCCGCGTGCCGCCGCAGAAACGCGACATCGGTTTCGTATTCCAGCATTACGCCGCGTTCAAGCACATGACCGTGCGCGACAACGTGGCGTTCGGCCTGAAGATCCGCAAGCGCCCCAAGGCCGAGATCGCCAAGCGGGTGGACGAATTGCTCGGCATCGTCGGTCTCGACGGCTTCCAGCATCGCTATCCGGCTCAGCTGTCCGGCGGTCAGCGCCAGCGCATGGCGCTGGCGCGCGCGCTCGCGGTCGATCCGCAGGTGCTGCTGCTCGACGAGCCGTTCGGCGCGCTGGACGCCAAAGTCCGTGCGGACCTGCGTACTTGGCTGCGCAGGCTGCACGAGGAGGTGCACGTCACCACCGTGCTGGTCACCCACGATCAGGAAGAGGCCCTCGACGTGGCCGACCGCATCGCGGTGATGAACAAGGGACGGATCGAGCAAATCGGTTCTCCGGAGGACGTTTACGACCGCCCGGCGAACGAGTTCGTGATGTCGTTCCTCGGTGCGGTTGCCCGGCTGAACGGACATCTGGTGCGCCCGCACGACATTCGCGTCGGTCGCGAGCCGAGCATGGCGCTGGCCGAGCACGAGGGCACCGCCGAATCCGCGGGCGTGACGCGGGCGACGGTCGAACGGGTGGTGCATCTCGGGTTCGAGGTCCGGGTGGAACTGCGCAATGCCGCGACCGGCGATCTGTTCGCCGCACAGGTGACCCGCGGTGACGCGGAGGCCCTGCGGCTCGCGGATGGGGAGACCGTCTACGCCCGGGCCACCCGGATCCCGGAGCTGCCCGCGCAGTGAGGCGCCGCGCCGGTCGGCTGCTGCGACGTTGCTGATCTTGTGCTGGCGCAAGGTTATCCGCCGAGCGGGAGCACCGAAGTGTTGCCGCATTGTCCGGTACAGAGTTGCGGCGGTGACCCGGCCGGGTCACCGCCCGGCGCGACCGGCGGTCGGCTTCAGCGTGTCGTTCCCGCGAGTCTGCGCAGTATCGCGCGCCGCAGCCCCGGTGTCCGGCGAATAGGGATTGTTAGGGGCTATCACCGCATGTGAGAACGTGTATCCGGATGCGATGCCGGATGGGTGCCCGGTGCGGCCTCGAGCGGCAACCCGGTACGGGACATGATCGAATGTCGGCGTGTCGCAGTGAAATCCGGGCGTCGGCGCGATTCGCGCACTCCAGGGCGGGTGACCAGGACTGATCGTTGTGCTATGCAACCTGTTTCAGAACAGGCGGGCGGCGGACAATAGGGTGTCCGGTGGTTGGCAGGCGAGTCGCGGAGTGGTTGCGTGGACGGAGTTCGAAGCAAATCGGCTCGGCGATCAGGTGGATTGCGATGGCGGTTGGTCTGGGTTTGAGCATCGGCACGGTGAACACGGTTTCCGCTCTCGCGGAGGAAGGTTCGAGCGGCGCCCACCCAGCCCGCTGGTTGCGTCAGCTACCTTCGACGCAGGCTCCGCCGGGCCGCCGGTGGCCGCCGCGCGCCCAATCCATCACCCGCCGCACCACACTGACCTTCGACAGCACCGGCCTCGCCCGGGTCGGCATGATTCCGCGGCACGGCCGCGCCATCACCGAATTCGCCGATCTCTCCCAGCGCTCCGTGGTCTGCGCCCGCGTCGGGCATCGGGCACTCTCACCCGCCGACCTGGTCGCGGTGGTGGCCGAATGCCTGATCAGCGAGGCACTGCTCGATCATCCCCACGATGCCGGTCACGGGGTCGGCATCGCGCTGACCCATCCCGCGCGCTACACCGACGCGCACGTCGGTGATCTGCGCGCGGCGCTGGACGCGATCGGTCTCGACCACGTCGCACTGGTCGCCGAGCCGGTCGCCGCGGCGACCTGGCTGGAGGCCGACCGCGGCCCGCTGATGCCCGGCCTGGCGCTGGTCTACGACCTGGGCGGGGCCAGTCTCGATGTCACGCTGGTCCGGGTCGGGGCGGGCTGTCCACGTAATCCGATCGTCGGCGAGCCGTTGCGCTCGCCGGAGTTCGGCGGCCGCGCCTTCGGCGCCCTGGTCGCCTCGCGCGCCGGGCACGGCCTGCCGTCGGACTCCATCTCCGGCTCGGTCGCCGGCACCACGGCCGACGAGTTACGGACCAGGCATGTGCGGGCCTCCCTGGAGCTGGTCTACAAATGCCTGCGCATCGCCGACGTCACGATGGCCGATGTCGACTGTGTGCTCGTCGTCGGCGGCGCTGCCCGGCCGGTCGAGGTGGCCCAGGTCCTGGCCGGCGAGCTGGCCCGGCCGGTGATCGCCGCCCCGGATCCGGAGCGGACCATCGCGGACGGCGCCGCGATCATCGGCCGCCGGGCGGCGGTCGCCGCGGAGGAGTCGGCGGGCAGGCACCACGGAAAGCGGCGCGGCGGGGGCGCGCATCGACGGGCGGCCACCAGGGCGATGGTGTTCTCGCAGCGGACGAAGCGCAGGCTGAGCCGGGTGGCGCTGGCAGCGGGGCTGTCGGTCGCGGGCGTCGCAATGGCGCTCGCCTTGCCCGCCGACGGGGTGATCGTGGGGATGGCGCAGCTCGCGACCCTGCGCTGACCGCGGGCGGTCGTACCCGGTGGTGATCGTGACGAGGGCGATCGCCACCGGGTACGCCGCTTTTTGCGGTGAGTGGGAACTGCGGGCGGCGGTCTCTCGCGATACGCCGCCACCACTTGCTCCTGATCGTTCGACCAGCTCTTTACGGGGTACTCGCTTCGTGGGTTGACGTGACAGCCTGTAGGTGTAACCATGGGGTACAGGTAAACGTTTCGAAGAGAGAGGCAGTGACGACGATGTCTGCAGCCGTGACGCCCCCGATCGACCCCGATCTGGAGAAGGCGCAGGAGTACGCCGCGACGCTTCTACTGCTCTCCGAGGGCTCGGTCAACAAGCATTTCGACCCCTTCGACGATATCGACTGGGACAACCCGGACTTCGACCCGAACGCGGGCGCGCACCGGTGGATCCTGCCGAAGTCGGCCGACCCGCTCGGCCGGCACCCCTGGTACCTCGCGCAGTCCGACGAGCGCAAGATCGCGATCGGCAAGTATCGCCAGGCCAACGTCGCCAAGGTGGGCCTGCAGTTCGAGTCGATCCTGATCAGCGGCATGGTCACGCACAACTTCGGCCTGCCCAACGGCTCGCCCGAATTCCGGTACTGCTCCCACGAGATGATCGAGGAGCACAACCACACCCTGATGTTCCAGGAGATGGTGAACCGGATCGGCGACGACGTGCCCGGCATGGGTCCGCTGGTGCGCAAGTTCAAGTACCTCGGTGCGCCGGTGGCCGCGTGGTTCCCCAACCTGTTCTTCATGGCGGTGCTGGCCGGCGAGGAGCCGATCGACCACATCCAGAAGGCGATCCTGCGCTCCGACGAGGACGTGCATCCGATCATGCGCGGCGTGATGGCCATTCACGTGGCCGAGGAAGCGCGCCACATCTCCTTCGCGCACGAGTTCCTGAAGATCCACGTGCCCGAGTCGAACGCGTTCAACCGGTTCGTGCTCTCGATCGCGATGCCGATCGTGATGTGGATCCTCGGCCGCTCGATCTTCACCCCGCCGCGTTCGTTCTGGAAGGAATTCGACATCCCGGACTACGTCCGCAAGGAACTGTTCTACGGGTCGAAGGAATCCAAGCAGGAGTTCAGCGACTTCTTCGGTGACGTGCGCACGCTGGCCAAGGACATCGGCCTGATGAACCCGATCTCCAAGGCGGTCTGGAAGCTGCTCAAGATCGACGGCCACACCACCCGTTATCGCTCCGAGCCGCTGCGCGCGGTCAAGGCTGGCTGACGTGCCCTACATCGTCACGCAGTCGTGCTGTAGTGACGCCTCGTGCGTGTACGCCTGCCCGGTGAACTGCATCCACCCGACGCCGGACGAGCCCGACTTCCTGACCGCGGACATGCTGTACGTGGACCCGAAGGCGTGCGTCGACTGTGGCGCCTGCGCGACCGCCTGCCCGGTGGACGCGATCGTGTCGTCGAAGAAGCTGACCGAAGAGCAGAAGCCGTTCATCGAGATCAACGCCGATTTCTACCGGCAAGCCCGGCCGCGTCCACTGCTGGCCAAGCCGGTGCCCGCGGCCGAGATCCGGACCGCGCGCCAGCCGCTGCGGGTGGCGATCGTCGGGTCCGGCCCGTCGGCGATGTACGCGGCGGACGAGCTGCTGACCCAGCCCGACGTGGCGGTGACCGTGTTCGACCGGCTGCCGGTGCCCTACGGGCTGGCCCGGCACGGTGTCGCGCCGGATCACGCGAAGACCCGGAAGGTCAGCGAGCTGTTCGACATCATCTCGGCGCAGCCCGGCTTCGCCTCGTATCTGAATGTCGAAGTGGGCGCACATGTTTCGCACAACGAGCTGCTCGACCACTTCCACGCGGTGATCTACGCGGTCGGCGCTTCGGCCGATCGCAAGCTCGGTGTGCCCGGTGAGGGCCTGGCGGGCAATGTCTCCGCCACCGATTTCGTCGCCTGGTACAACGGGCATCCCGATCACGCGGATCGGCTCTTCGATCTGTCGCAGCAGCGCGCGGTGATCGTCGGCAACGGAAACGTCGCACTCGACGTCGCCCGCATCCTGACCAGCGATCCGGAAACGTTGTCCGGCACCGATATCGCGCCCTACGCGCTGCGCGCGTTGCGCGAGAGCAAGATCGAGGAAGTGGTGATCCTCGGTCGCCGCGGTCCGCTCGAATCCGCTTTCACCGTGCCGGAATTCGTTGGTCTGCTCGGCTCCGACGTGGACATCGTGATCGAGGGCGACCTGCCCGAGCTGACCGAGGGGCTGCCGTACCAGGTCGAGCAGAAGCTGCGGCTGCTGCACACGGTGCGTACCCGGCCGGTCGGCGAGCGTAAGCGAATCGTGTTCCGCTACTTGGCTTCGCCCACCGAACTCGTCGGCACCGACCGGGTCGCGGGCATCGAGGTGAGCCGCAATGAACTCGTCACCGACGCGGACGGGCGCACCAGGGCGGTGGCCAGCGGTGCGACGGAACGCCTCGACGCGGGTCTGGTGCTCACCTCGGTCGGTTACCGGGGTGTCGCGTTGCCCGGCTTGCCCTTCGACGACGCGGCGAGCGTCATCCCGAACCTGAACGGTCGGGTGCTGGAACGGGTCGACGGCGCGGTGCTGCCCGGTACGTATGTCACCGGGTGGATCAAGCGCGGCCCCACCGGCTTCATCGGCACCAACAAGTCCTGCGCGCAGGAAACGGTGCAGCAGCTCGCCGACGACTACAACGCGGGCCGACTGCCCGAACCGGGCGGCAGCGCAGCGGAATTCGACCGGCTGATCCGGCAGCGGCAGCCCGCGGTGCGGGTCGCGGGTGCGGCCAAGCGCGTCGGTCCGGTGCGCAGGTTGCTGGCTCGCTCCTGAGCGAGACCCCTCGTGGATCATGAGATCGGCGAGGGGGCTGCTGTTTGCGTAGCCCTATTTTCTGGGCCTTGCCGCTATGACTGGGCCCGTCCACGATAGAAGTGGGCGGGGACTCACCGGTGACGCGGTCACGAAGTCCGCAGTGTCATCACCTGCCTGTTCCAGCGAGGTGCGTCGGGTCGTCCTCGCTGATGGCTCGGGCGGGCCGCGCACGGCGGTCCGCCCGAGTATTCCTGTCGCCGGGTGTATCAGCGCGCGGTGAAGCCGCCGTCGATCGCCAGGGCGGCGCCGGTGACGAAACCGGCCTCCGCGCTGAGCAGGAACGCGCAGAACCCCGCGATCTCCGCCGGCGTGCTGATCCGGCCGAGCGGATGCAGGGCGGCGATGGCCGCCTCGCCCTCCGGTGTCGCGCCCATCGAATTGCGGAACGCCGGCGTATCGACGGCCCCGGAGACCAGCGCGTTCACCCGAACGCCCTGCTCGGCGGCCTCCAGCGCGACCGCCCGGGTCAGGCCGACCACGCCGTGCTTGGCCGCGACATACGGTGCGACCGAGCCCATTCCGACCACACCCAGGTTCGACGCGTTGTTCAGGATCGCGCCGCCGCCGGCGGCGACCAGCGCGGGCACCTGGTGCCGCAGACCATAGAACACGCTCGTCAGATTGAGTTCCAGGTCGGCGCGCCAGCCCGCCTCGTCGATCTCGGCGACGGGCCCGAACGCGTTGACCGCGCCCGCGTTGTTGAACGCCGCGTCCAACCTGCCGAACTCGGTGACCGCGGCCTCGGTGAGCCGGGCCACGTCCTGTTCCACGGTGACGTCGGTCGGCACGAACAGTGCCCGCCCGCCTGCGGCGCGGATCTCGGCGGCCACCCGCTCGCCCGCGTCCTCGCCGCGGGCGCCGAGCACGACTGCCGCGCCCTCGGCGGCCACCCGCAACGCGACGGCCTTGCCCACGCCGGAGCTGGCGCCGGTGATCAGTACGACCTGATCCGCGAACCGTGCTGTCATGTTGTCCATTTCCCTTCTGGTCCTTGCGCTCTCACCGTCCTGTGGTGCGGTCGCAGTACTCAGTCAAGTCCGTGGCAGATGCCTGCGCTGGCGGGAAACAGTCGTCACGTTGACGTGTCATCGGTTCGGGCGTGTAGTCGGAGCTAATTCAGGTGAAGTGGTACAGCTGATCGAATTAAGCTGCGCTGGCAATGGTTTAGTTACCGACCGGTCAGTGTGTTGGAGTAACTTATGATTCGATGGGGGAGGCCGTCCGATATTCGTGCATGTGCACATTGTCCGGATCGCTACGTGATAACGGGATCGGGTGATGTGTTGTTCAACCTTTGACCGTCCAGTGGGCTGAACATCGCTGCCGCTCCGCATCTTCGCAGGTGATCCGGATCATTGCGCTGTGCAGCTAAACGTTTCACGCCATTTCGTCGCCGTTCATATCAATTCCGCATCCTTCCAGCGAGCCGAGCAGCTAATCTGTGCTGGCTGTTTGGAAGACGACCGCGGCCACATGGTTCTCTGTGTGATGGACGTGGTCTCGGTACGTTGACGGGATAGCATATGACCACAGGTCTG
>NZ_BAUA01000195.1 GCF_000710915.1 Nocardia brasiliensis IFM 10847 | reverse complement strand
ACCTCCTGGCGACGGCCGTCGCTGTCGGAACGATTGCGCAGCACCAGGCCCTCGCGTTCGAACCGGGTCAGGATGCGGCTGAGGTATCCGGCGTCGAGATCCAGTGTCTGCCGCAGGGTTACCACCTCGGTGATCCCGGAGTTGGCGAGCTCGAACAGGATTCGCACCTCGGTCAGCGAATACTCGCTGTCCAGCAGACCTTCCCGGAGCACGCCGATGACTCGGGTGTAGCGGCGGTTGAACTCCCGGACTGCGGCGATATCGGTGGCGGCGACGGTGGTCACGACGGCTCCGTTCCTCGGTGGCGTCACAGTAGATCGTTGACTGAGTCAAAGAATACGCCGTACGGGCTGACGGCGCCGGAAAATGCCGTCGGCGGCATTTCCGGCGCAGCTCGGGTGGTAACTTGAACGCCGTTCAAGCCCGTGCGCGAGGCCGGGCAGTCGCGACCGCGAGGATTCCTGTGGCACTGACACCTGACGAGATCACCGCCATCGACGCCAAGCACGTCTGGCACCCCTACGGCGGATTTCCGGCCACCACCGAACCGCTGGTGGTGTCCGAAGCGGCCGGCGCCCGGCTGACCCTGGCCGACGGCCGGGTACTGGTCGACGGGATGAGTTCGTGGTGGGCCGTCATCCACGGCTACCGGCACCCAGTGCTCGACGCCGCGCTCCTCGCCCAGTCGCGGCGGATGAGTCACGTCATGTTCGGCGGGCTCACCCACGAACCGGCCGCGCGCCTGGCCGAACTGCTCGTCGAGATCACCCCCGCCGGACTGGACAAGGTGTTCCTCTGCGATTCCGGCTCGGTGTCGGTCGAGGTCGCGGTCAAGATGTGCCTGCAGTATTGGCGCAGCCAGGACCTGCCCGCGAAACGGCGACTGCTGACCTGGCGCGGCGGGTACCACGGGGACACCTTCACCCCGATGAGCGTGTGCGACCCGGCGGGCGGCATGCACGCGCTGTGGACCGATGTGCTGGTCGATCAGCTTTTCGCGCCGCTGCCGCCGCGTGATTACGAACCCGGATACGTGGCGGAGCTGGCGCGGCTGATCAGCACGCATGCCGACGAACTCGCCGCGGTCATCGTGGAGCCGATCGTGCAGGGCGCGGGCGGTATGCGCTGGCACCACCCGCGGTATCTGACCGAGCTGCGCAGGCTGTGCGACGAACACGGCGTGCTGCTCGTCTTCGACGAGATCGCGACCGGATTCGGCCGTACCGGAACACTTTTCGCGGCCGATCAGGTCGGCGTGCGCCCGGATGTGCTGTGCGTCGGCAAATCGCTGACCGGCGGGTACCTCACGCTGGCCGCCGCGCTGTGCACCTCGCAGATCGCCGAGACGATCAGCGCCGGGCACGGCGGACTGATGCACGGACCCACCTTCATGGGTAATCCGCTGGCCTGCGCCGTCGCGGTCGCCTCGATCGAACTGCTGCGCGCGCGGGACTGGCGCGGGGAAGTGGCGCGCATCGCGGCCGAACTCGAGACCGGCCTCGCCCCGGTGCGCGAACTCCCCGGCGTCGTGGACGTGCGCGTGCTCGGTGCGATCGGCGTGATCGAACTGGACCGTCCCGTGGACATGCGCACCGCGACCGACGCCGCCGTCGCGACCGGCGCCTGGTTGCGGCCCTTCCGCAACCTGATCTACACGATGCCGCCGTTCATCAGCACGACCGAAGAGATCGCGACGATCACCGCGGGGATGCGGGCGGCGGTCGAGGCGCAGGGGAGCTGAGGGGGGGGTGTGCGCGGAGTGCGACTTGAACGGTGTTCAAGTATGCTGCGGAGCTGTGACTATCGATCCGTTGAGCTGGTTGGACGAGCGTGCCGCGGCACGGGTGGCCGCGGGGTTGCGCCGGGAGTTGCGGCCGCGGGCGGCGCAGACGCCGTCGATCGACCTCGCCTCGAACGACTACCTGGGGTTGGTGCGCCATCACGAGGTGATCGAGGGGGCGATCGCCGCGGTGCGGCGCTGGGGCGCCGGGGCCACCGGCTCCCGGCTCGTCACCGGTACCACCGCCGCGCACGCGGAACTGGAAGCCGACTTGGCCGAGTTCGTCGGCGCCGAAGCGGGACTCGTGTTCGCCTCCGGTTACGCGGCCAACCTGGGCGTGGTCACCGCGCTGGCAGGCCGTGGGGCCCTTGTGGTCTCGGACGCGGGCAGCCACGCGTCGCTGGTGGACGCGTGCCGGTTGTCGCGGGCGCGGGTGGCCGTCGCCGCACACCGCGATGTCGACGCCGTCGACCGGCTGCTGGCCGAGCGCTGCGAGGAGCGGGCGCTGGTGCTCACCGATTCGGTGTTCAGCGCCGACGGTGACCTCGCGCCGCTGGTCGAGTTGCACCGCGTCACCCGGGCGCGTGGTGCGGTGCTGGTCGTGGACGAGGCGCACGGGCTCGGGGTGCGCGGCACCGGTGGGCGCGGTCTGGTGCACGAGCTGGGGCTGGCCGGTCAGCCGGATCTGGTGATCACCGCGACGCTGTCGAAAGCCCTTGCCGCGCAAGGCGGAGTCGTACTCGCCGCCGAACGGGTGCGCGCCCACCTCGTCGACGCGGCCCGCACCTTCATCTTCGACACCGGACTGGCTCCCGCCGCCGTCGGCGCCGCGCACGCCGCGCTGCGCGTGCTGCGCCGCGACCCGGACCTGGCTGCTCGCGTGCTCGAGCGTGCCGCCGACATCGCCCGCATCGCGGGGGTGCCCACACCCGAATCAGCGGTCGTCTCAGTGGTACTCGGCAAGGCCCAGGTCGCCTTCGACGCGGCCCGGCAATGCCGTGTCCGCGGCCTCGACGTCGGCTGCTTCCGTCCACCCTCGGTCCCGGAGGGAACCTCCCGCCTCCGCCTCACCGCCCGCGCCAACCTCACCCCCGCCGAGATCGCCACCATCGCAACAATTCTCGGCCCGGTACTCACCGAGGCTCGCGCCCCGGAAATGGTGCGCATCTGAACCGGGGGTGGTGCCCGAGGACACCGGACGTGCGGCGGGGCACACAAATCCCGCACCCCTTCTGTCTTCCTGCACCCGCTCCGGCATGTAGCGAGGAGCCGCAGGTGGCGCAGGACGGTCTATTCGAGAGTGAGGTGTGGTTGTGAGTGTTTTGTTGATCACCGGGACGTCTACTGATGTGGGTAAGACGGTGGTGACTGCGGCCGTTGCGGCGGTGGCGCTGGCGCAAGGGAAGTCGGTGGCGGTGTGTAAGCCGGGGCAGACGGGGGTGGCGCCGGGCGAACCAGGTGATCTCGCTGCGGTCGAGCGGCTCACCGGGGTTACGCGGACCGCCGAATTCGCCCGATATCCCGATCCGCTGGCGCCGGATACCGCGGCCCGGCGGGCCGGACTGCCGGAGTTGACGCTGGCCGAAACCGTGGCGGGCATAGCCGAACTCGATGCCGCGGACCTGGTGCTGGTGGAGGGCGCGGGCGGGCTGCTGGTGCGGCTCGGTGATTTCACCCTGCTCGACCTGGCCGAAAAGCTGGCCGCCCCGGTGCTGGTGGTGTCCGCGGCCGGACTCGGCACCCTCAACCACACCGAATTGACCACCCGCGCACTGCAAGCCGCGGGCGTGCGCTGCGCGGGCGTCGTGATCGGTTCCTGGCCCGCCGAACCCGACCTCGCCATGCGGTGCAACCGCGTCGACCTGCCCCGCCTCACCGGCGTGGACCTGGTCGGCTCGATCCCCGCGGGCGCAGGCTCCTGGCCGCGCGTGAGCTTCACCAGCGCGGCCCCGTCCTGGTTCGACCCGTCCTGGTCGCCGTTCGCCTGAAACTTCGCGCACCCCTTCTGCGCTCACGCACCCGCTGTGCCATGCCACAGCGGGTGCGACGAATCAGAACAGGTGCGAAGACTCGGCAGGGGTGCGCGCGAACGCGTACCCGGTCGGGGATCAGCGGATGGCGTCGTCGGCGCGGGGCTCGATGGTGGAGGCGGGTACCAGGTTCCAGCGCTCGAGTTGCTTGCGGATCTGTTCGGCGGCGTCGATGTTGAGCGGCCCGCTGGTCCACATGGCGTACGGGAGATTGAGGAAGCGGCCCTCGGTGACGGCGCGGAGCTGGTTGATTCCGGGCTTGCTACGCAGCGCGTCCAGTTTCTGCGCGAAGGTCTGCGGCGGGTAGTCGACGAACATGATGGCGTCGGGGTCGGCGGCGGCGAGCCGTTCCCAGGACACGCGCGTCCAGGTGTCGGGCACGTCGCCGAGCGCGTTGCGTCCGCCCGCAGCGTCCAGGATCGCTTGGGGCGCACCGAAACTGCCGCTCGACATGAGCGAGTCGGTGGCGCTGTCGAACAGGAAGACAGTCGGTTTGCGCTCGGCCTGCGGTGCGGCGGTCAACGCCGCGAGGCGCTGGTCCAGGTCCGCGGTGACCTCGGCGGCGCGCTCGGTGCGTCCGGTGATCGCACCGAGGTTGGTGAGATCGGTGCGCAGCGCTGTCCACGGCTCGACGATGCCGCGCGGCTTCTCGCCGTTGCGCTGGCGGCAGCTCTCGGTGAGCGTGTAGGCCGCGATACCGGCCTTCTGCAACGAATCCGGCGTGAGGTTCTTCGCCTCGTCGTACCCGTAGCTCCAGCCGGCCACCATCACGTCGGGGCCCTGCGCCAGCACCGTTTCCCGGGACGGATACTCCGGCGCAACGGACTTCAGTCGATCGACGACGGGACCGTAGTGCCTGCGCAGCGTATCGGCATCGCGCTGCACACTCGACACCGCGACCGTCTGATCTTGCGCGCCCAGCGCCAGCACCATCGAGATCAGGTTGCCGTCGTTGACGAACAACCGCTGGGCCGGCGTCGGAAAGCGTACGTCCACATCGCAATTCCGCACGGTCAGATCCCCGCCCGCCGACTTCTCGGCACTACATCCGGCCACCGCCACCGCCGCGGCCAAGGCCACCGCCAGCAGCACCCGCAACCCGTGTCTCATCCATTCACCTCTCGTTGATCGCCGACATTTCGAAAGCACTGCCCGAGCCACCGGATCCCGCGCGGCCAGACCTGATGCGTTGCAGGCCGGACAAGGCGTCTCCGCGCTGCTCGACCATCGACCGGACCCGCTCACGGAAGGCGCGGGGTGATGAGCAGGTGCGGGTGGCCGGTGGCCGGGTGCGGCACCCGCAGGGCTTGCACCGCGAAGACGGCTTCGACGACGTCGGGGGCCAACGCGGTCGCCGGTGGTGCGAGCGGATGTGCGGTGCCGTTGTGCAACACCAGGATCCGATCGCAGTAGCGATCGGCCAGGGTGAGGTCGTGCAGCGCCATGACGACGGTGCGGTGCAAGGTGCGGGCCAGCGCCAAGAGTTCCAGCCGGTGGGTGACGTCCAGGTGGTTGGTGGGTTCGTCCAGCAGCAGCACCGGGGTGTCCTGCACCAGTGCCCGCGCCAGCAGCACCCGCTGGCGTTCGCCGCCGGAGAGGTGATGCACCGGACGGTCGGCGAACCCGGCCAGATCGACGGTGGCCAAAGCCTGTTCGATCACCTGCTGTTCGCGCGGTGACCCGGCGCCCCACGGCGGCAGATACGGGGTG
The DNA here is from genome assembly GCF_000710915.1 of Nocardia brasiliensis IFM 10847. Lineage (GTDB taxonomy): Bacteria > Actinomycetota > Actinomycetes > Mycobacteriales > Mycobacteriaceae > Nocardia > Nocardia brasiliensis_A. The sequence continues at coordinate 60,089 of NZ_BAUA01000195.1, read as the reverse complement.
CGGCCGAGCGCGACCACCTCACCGGCGCGCAGGTCGGCGGGCGGTCGCTCGTCCTGCGCCACCGACGCCACGGTCCGCGCCCGCCGCCGTGCCGACAACCCGTGCAGCACTTGGCCGTCCACGAGCACCCGGCCACGCACGGGCTTACGTACTCCCGCGAGCACCTGCAGCAGGGTCGTCTTCCCGGTCCCGTTCGGCCCGACGATCCCGATCGTCTCCCCGGCCCGCACCGTGAAACTCACGCCGGACACCACTGTCCGCCGTCCCGCCGCACAAGCCAGGTCCTCGACCACCAGGACGCCCTCGCCACCTTGTCCACGCTCGGCTCGCTCCGCGAATCCGCCTGTGCGTGCGCCAGTATCGTCGCGTCGTACCGAATCCTCCGCCGCCGCGGCTCTGCTACGCCGGTTCATGCTTCACCGAAGCGGTAGCGGCGGCGGCCCATGAGGATGAGGAAGGCGGGGGCGCCGATGAGGCCGGTGAGGACGCCGACGGGGATTTCGGTGGGGCGCACGACGATGCGGGTGAAGGCGTCGGCGATGACGAGGAACAGGGCGCCGCAGAGGGCGCAGGCGGGCAGCAGGCTGCGGTGGCGCGGACCGACGAGCAGGCGGGTGGCGTGTGGCACGACCAGTCCGACGAAGCCGATACCGCCGGAAACCGCGACGAGCACGCCGACGAGCACCGCGAGCAACACGAACAATCCGATACGGAGTTCCTTCACCGGAACACCCAGCGACGCGGCGGTATCGGCGCCGACGGTCAGCGCGTCCAGCCAGCCGCCGGTGGCCAGCAGCACGCCGCCCGCGAGGGCGACCACGCTGAGCGGCAACGCGATTCGCGTCCAGTCGGCTCCGGCGAGACTGCCGAGCAACCAGAACAGCACGGATTGGGCGGCGGCCGGATCGGGCCGCCGGAAGATCAGATAACTGCTCAGCGCGGCGAAAGCGGAACCGAGGACGGTGCCGGTGAGCACCAGTCGCAGCGGCGTCAGCCCGCCCTGCGCCACGGCGATCAGGAACACCAGCGCCGCCGCGATGAACGCGCCGACCAGCGCGCCGCCGGAGAGTGCCCACACGCCCGCACCGGCGAACAGCCCCGAGGTGATGACCGCGGCCGCACCGACTCCCGCACCCGAGGACACGCCGAGCAGGTACGGATCGGCGAGCGGATTGCGCACCAGCGTCTGCATCGCGGTTCCGGCCAGCGCGAGCCCGGCCCCGACGATCGCGGCGAGCACGGTGCGCGGCACGCGCAGCTGCCACACGATGGTGTCCAGCCCGAAATCGGTGGGCGGCTGCCCGGTGAGCCGATGCCACAGCACCTCGATCACCGAGGCGACGGGCAGGTTCTCCGCACCGAAACCGGTGGCGACGAGCATGGCGCAGCCGAGTAGGGCGCCGAGTACGGGCAGCACGATCGCCGTGCGGGCACGGATCATCGGCGTTGCTCCACAGGCAAGTCGCGGCCTCTCCAGAGTTGCTCGGCAGGGGAGGTCTGACTCTCGCCGTGGTGGCGATCACAGTGGCGCGACCGTACCGGATTCGCACCGGTTTCCCGCACCTGCCAGGTAGGACGGGAGAACTCTACCGGTCGGTCGGGTTAACACTCGCGCGGGGCCGCGTGCGACATGGCGACGGCTCGGTTCCGTTACCTACAGTGGGGAAGATGTCGCCGTTCGAAGATCGGCACCCGTCCACTGTCGCGGACTGGGACGACGCGCGACGCAGAGCCCGGCTACGGGAAACGAACCTGTGGCACGAGTGGAAGTCGTTGCGCCGGACCAAGTCGGCCATGGTGCGGGTGCTCGTACTGCTCGTCGCCGTACTCATCTGCTATGCGCAATATCTGACCTTCGATGTGCAGCCGGAAGCGGCGCGCCTGGCGCGCACCGACCCCGCGATCCTGCCCGTCGCGGCTCCGGCCGATCCCCGCGATTGGGACACGGTGGTGGTGGACATGGTCGGTCTGGGCAACGTGGACGCCAGCGCGACCGCCGCGGCCCTGCCCTCGCTGCGCCGGATGGGCATGGTGTGGGCGATCCGCTACGACAACGAAGGTATCGACACCAAAGTCATCGCCGAACTGATCGTGCGCGCCGCCGAACTGTCCGGTTTGAAGAACGTTGTGCTGGTCGGGCACAGCATGGGCGGGGTGATCGCGCTGGAAGTGGCCAAGCACATTCATCTCGACAGCGATCGCAGGCTGGTGGGGGTGATCCTGGACTGCACGCCGGTGGACCTGGACGCGGTCCGCCCGGAGAGCCGCGGTCGCGGCGAGGACATGGTGCGCTGGATGCGCTGGCTGCCCGGTGCGCGGGAGAGCAGGCTGTTGCGCCTGGCGGTGGAAACCTATGCGCGGCGGGACCGTTTCGTCTCGCACGGCGGGGGTGGCACGCCGCCCGGCATCCGCTTCGCCCCGTTGCGTGACGTGCTCGGCGAGGTGCTGCGGGAGAAGATCTTCTCCCGCAACGCGGCGAGCAACGGTTTGATCGAATCGCAGTTCACCGCGATCGTCGCGGGCGGCGCGACGAACGATCTACGCGCCCTGGCCGCGCCCGTGGACGGAAAAGCCCGTCCCGCTGTCGTTTTCATCCGCCCCCGGGACGCGAGCAGAGACCGGGTGGTCGATGTGGAGTACTCGCACCGGGTGCTGATCGAACAGGCCGGCGGGGTCGACGGCACCCTCTCGGTGGTGCAGGCGCGAAACACCGGGCACGCCAACCCGATGCAGCGTCCGGTGGAGTACAACACCGTGATCGAGCAGCAGATCGTGCCCTTCATCCAGCGCTATCAGCAGCGGGTCCGCACGACGATCAGCTCGGCCGCACCGGGCTGAGGCAGTTCGAACCAGCCTGAGACAAACGGTGTTCGGGCCGGTTTTGTCTTGTTTGAATCCGAGTATGTACCGACCACGCACGTCCCTGTTCGGCCGCCATGGCCGCACCACCGCCGCATTGCTCGCCGTGGCGACCGTTGCGACCCTCGGACTCACCGGCTGCTCGAACAACGACAAGCCGGTCGGTCCCGTCGCCGATACTCCGCTGCCCGTAGAAGTTCCGGCCGGAACCAAAATCGTTGTCGCCGACCAGCAGGAGCGATTGCAGACCGCGCTGCGGGTGTCCGGCGAGCTGGACAAGCTGCCGTTCGAGGTGGAGTTCGCCAACTTCATCGGCGGCCCGGCGATCTTGGAGGCGTTCCGCGCCGAGGCGGCCGATATCGCGCCGGTCGGCGACGTCCCGCCCATCCACGCCGCGGCCGCGGGCCAGGACGTGCCGATCGTGGCCGCCTACCAAACCAGCAGTACCGCATTGAAACTCGCGGTGGCGCCGGGCAGGCAGATCACCAAGTTGACCGATCTCAAAGGCAAGAAGATCGCCTACGCCGAAGGCACCGCGCAGCAGGCCGCGGTGTTGCGAGCGCTGGACAAGGCCGGGCTGAAACCCGCTGACGTGCAACTGGTCCGGTTGCAATTGGCCGAGTTCCTCGACGCGGTGCGGACCGGGCAGGTGGACGTCGCCCCCTTGATCGAACCCAATGTCACTCGGCTGCTGCGCACTCCGGGCGCGAGCCTCATCCCGGACAGCGAGACCGAAGGCATCTACGGCGGCCTCGCCTATCTCTACGCGCGCCGCGCGGTGGTGCAGGACCCGGCCAAGGCGGCCGCCACGCGGGCCCTGGTGGGCGCCTACATCCGCGCCAACCAGTGGACCAACACGCACCAGGACGAATGGGCGCGCAAGTACTACATCGAAAACCAGAAGGTGAGTGCCGACGACGCGAAGCGCATCGTCGATTCGCTCGGCATCCTCACCTTCCCGCACCTGAACCAGCAGCTCGTCGATCGGCAGCAGGCCACCATCGACGTCATCGACAAGGCGGGCGAACTGCCGAAGAAGGTGCAGGCCGCCAAGAGTTTCGACCTGCGCTTCGATGCCGCGATCACCGAAGCGGTCAGCGCCAGCGGCGCCGCTCACGCACCGAAGGAACGCTGATGGCGACACTGGACGCAGGAGTTCTCGGCAGGCTCGGGCGTGGCCGTGCGCCGGCCGCAGCCCCGGCCAAACGTAAACCGGCCGGGCGCAGGCTCGGTCCGGGACGGCCGATTCCGTTCGGCGTCGCCCTCGGCCCCGTGCTGCTGATCGCGGCCTGGGTGCTCGGGTCCGCCTCCGGCGCACTGGATCCGGAGACGCTGCCCGCGCCGTGGGTGGTCGCCCAGACCGCAGGCGACCTGGCCGCGGACGGCCGCCTGCAATCGAATCTGCTGACCTCGGTGCAGCGTGCCGGGATCGGCCTGGTCATCGGCGTGCTCGCCGGCCTGATCCTGGCCTTGGTCGCCGGGCTCAGCCGGATCGGGGAAGCCTTGGTGGACGGCCCCATCCAGATCAAGCGGGCGATCCCGACCTTGGCGCTGATTCCGCTGTTCATCGTCTGGTTCGGCATCGGCGAGGAGATGAAGCTGGTCGTCATCACGACCAGCGTGGCCATCCCGATCTACCTGAACACCCACGCCTACCTGCGCAGCGTCGACGCCAGATACGTGGAGCTCGCACAGACCGTGGGACTGTCGCGCTGGGGGTTCATCCGACGCGTCGCGCTGCCCGGATCGCTGCCCGGCTTCTTCATCGGGCTGCGGCTCGCGGTCACCATCGCATGGCTGGCCCTGGTGGTGGTGGAACAGGTCAACGCGACCAGCGGCATCGGCTACCTGATGACCCAGGCTCGCACCTACGGGCAGATCGACGTGATCGTGGTCGGTCTCGTGATCTACGGCCTGCTCGGGCTTTTCGGCGATCTCGCCGTCCGCGCGGTGGAAAGGAAGGCGCTGTCATGGCGATCGACACTGGGCGACTGAGCGTCGTGCGCACCCGGGAGTTGCGCCGCGGCTTCGGCGACCGGGTCGTGTTGCGCGACCTCGACATCGATATCGCGCGTGGCGAATTCGTCGCGCTGCTCGGGCGCAGCGGTTCCGGCAAGAGCACCCTGCTGCGGGCACTCGCCGAATTGGACTACGACGTACCGGGTTCGGGCGAGCTGACCGTGCCCGCCGAACGGGCCGTGGTGTTCCAGGACTCGCGGCTGCTGCCGTGGGCGCGGGTGCTCGACAACGTCATTCTCGGCCTGACCGGCGGCGACGCGGCCGAACGTGGACGTGCGGCGCTCGCGGAGGTCGGCCTGGCCGGTCGCGAAAAGGCGTGGCCCAGGGAGCTTTCCGGGGGCGAGCAACAGCGCGTCGCGTTGGCGCGCTCGCTGGTCCGGGAACCGGAGTTGCTGCTCGCCGACGAGCCGTTCGGCGCGCTCGACGCGCTCACCCGGATCAAGATGCACGCGCTGCTGCAGGACCTGTGCGCCCGGCACAAACCCGCCGTGCTGCTGGTCACCCACGATGTCGACGAGGCCGTGCTGCTCGCCGACCGGGTGCTGGTGCTCGACGGCGGCAGTATCGCGGTGGACCAGCGCATCGATCTGGAACGTCCCCGCCACCACAGTGATCCGGCCTTCAACCACTACCGGTCCCTGCTGCTGGCCAGCCTGGGCGTCGGTCCCGCCGGTCAGCCGGCCCCTCGCGCGGAAGAGAAGCAAGCCTCATGAGTACTCCCCGTCAGCTCAGCCTGAACGCGTTCATCTACCCGTCCGGCCATCACGAGGCGGCATGGCGGCATCCCGACAGCCAGCCGCATCGGATCTACGACGCCGCCTACTACCAGGAGATCGGCCGCACGGCCGAGGCCGCGAAACTGGACGCGGTGTTCTTCGCCGACGGTCCGGCGCTGCGCACCAACGTCGAGCACAATGCGGGCTCCGGCCTGGAACCGATCACGCTGCTCACCGCGATCGCCACGGCGACAACACATCTCGGGCTGATCGCGACAGCCTCGACGACCTATTACGAGCCGTACAACCTGGCCAGGCTGTTCTCCACGCTCGACCACATCTCCGGTGGCCGCGCTGGCTGGAACATCGTCACCACCGGCACCGATCTCGCCGCCGCCAACTTCGGGTTGGCCAAGCACCCCGACCACGCCGAACGCTACGCGCGGGCAAGGGAATTCGTGGACGCGGTGGTCGCGCTGTGGGACAGCTGGGAAGACGACGCCATCGTGCTGGACCGGGCAGGCGGGCGGTACGCCGATCCCGCGAAGATCCACCCGATCGACTTCGTCGGCGAATATCTGCGGGTGCGTGGGCCGTTCAACGCGCCGCGCACGCCGCAGGGTTACCCGGTACTGGTTCAAGCCGGGGCTTCCAACGAAGGGCGTTCGTTCGCGGGCAAATACGCGGAGGCGATCTTCACCGCTCATCAGCGGCTCGAGGACGCGCAGGCCTTCTACGCCGATATCAAGGCCCAGGCGGCAGGTTTCGGACGCGCGCCCGAACACGTCAAGATCTTGCCCGGGATCAGCCCGTTCATCGGCGATACCGAGGCGGCGGCCAAGCGGCTCGAACGGGAGTTCAACGAGCTGACCGTTCCGGAGTACGGTCTGACCCAGCTGGAGAACATCGTCGGCAAGAGCCTGCGGCACCTGCCGCTGGACGGCGATATTCCGGTCGATCTGTTCGACGACGCCGGCGACGTCACCGACAACGGCCGCAGCAGGTTGCAGGTCGTCGCGGGCATCGTGCAGCGCGAGCGGCCGACCGTGCGCGCTCTGCTGCACCGCCTCGCCGGTGCGCGCGGGCACCGGGTGTTCGCGGGTACGCCGGAACAGGTCGCCGACACCATCGAGGAGTGGTTCCGCGGCGGCGCCGCAGACGGTTTCAACGTGATGCCGCCGTACTACCCCGGCGGCCTCGAGGTGTTCGCCGCGACCGTCGTTCCGATCCTGCAGGAACGTGGCCTCTTCCGCACCGAGTACAGCGGCACCACGCTGCGCGATCATTTCGGCCTGCCCCGCCCCGAAAGCCGTTTCGCCCGCCGCCCCGCGCTCGCCCGGTGAGCCCACCGGTCCCACGCGTGCCCGAACCGGCTGTCGCGCAGCGGGATTCTGCGGGATCCCGGGTAGGTCCTACCCGGCGGGCATCTGGCTCGACCGGCGCGGCGGTCGCGCCGTCGGTGTAGCGGCAATGGTGTTGTTCGCCTTGGGTTTCGGCGTGTTGCCGGACACCTCGTCGCTCATCGGACGGCGTGGTCGCGGTGCTGCTCGGGCTCGCCGACGGGGTCAGCAACGGCGTGATCATGACCGTCGGCGCCGACGCGGCGCCGGACGGCAGGCGGGCCGAATTCCTCGGCGCCTGGCGGCTGACCCATGACGTCGGCATGTTCGCCGGTCCGCTCGTGGCGGGCGCGATGTATCGCTGGTTTCCCGGCCACAACGGTGTCCGCGTGCAACCGCTTCCGGTCGATCCCTGAACCGCCGTGCCGTCGCCGAAGTCCGGCATCCCGGCATGGGCGGGAATCAGCGGACGCGGGTGCCGAGCAGGTGCCGCACGCCCGCGACGAACAGTTGCAGGCCGAAGTCGAAACGTGCCGTGGGATCCGGGATCTCGTCGAGCGGGGTGTCGTCCTCGGGTAGTGCGCCCGCGGAATCCATCTGCATCCTGGACTGTTCGTCGACGGTCTGGCCGAGCACGTAGTACAGCAGCGTGAAGGAGCTGAGTTCGGCCTCGGAGCGGGGCATGCCCGCCCGGATGGCGGCGCTCACCATGCGTTCGCGGCCTTTGCTCGTGGTGAGCCGGGAAGCGTAAGTGGCCGAGACCAATTCGGCGCCGTCCCGGTAAGCGAGCAGGCAGTCGCGCAGCCGGTGCGCCAATTCGATGACCTGGCCGGACCATTCGGTCGCGACGATCGGATCGTCCATCGGCGCGAGGATCTTGTCCGCGACCGCGCCGAGCAGCGCCTGCTTGTTCGGGAAGTGCCAGTACAGGGCGCCAGGCTGCACCTGGAGCGAGCCGGCCAGCCTGCGCATGGTCAGATCGGCGAGGCCGTACTGGTCGAGAATCGCGATGGCGCCGTCGACCACGTCCGCTCTGTGCAGCTGCACCCGATTTCCTCCGTCTATCCATGGCAGTACCTGTCTGAGCACGCACGCTACCGCCTCGGGACGCTCGGTTGTGCCGCCGCGTCCGAGTCACGCCTCGGGTGCCGCAGTGTTTTGACTCACTGCCCGCGCTACCCTAACCTGAACGCCGTTCAAGTTGCACGGCCACCTCGGCCGGACGAAGGGATTCGTGCAGTGACCCAGGCCCCCGTTGATACCTATCCGCCCGCCCCGCCGGCGGCCGCCGCGATCCTGTCCGTCGCCCGGGCGCAGGTGCTCGAGCGCGGTGTCGGGCTCACTCAGGAGCAGACCCTCGAGGTGCTCCGCCTCGGCGACGACCAGCTCGAGGAGCTGCTCGCCCTCGCCCACGACGTGCGGATGAAGTGGTGCGGCCCGGAGGTCGAGGTCGAAGGCATCATCAGCCTCAAGACCGGTGGCTGCCCCGAGGACTGCCATTTCTGCTCCCAGTCCGGCCTGTTCCAGTCGCCGGTGCGGGCCGCCTGGCTCGACATTCCGAGCCTGGTCGAAGCCGCCAAGCAGACCGCCAAGACCGGTGCCACCGAATTCTGCATCGTGGCCGCGGTGCGCGGCCCGGACGCGCGCCTGATGGCGCAGGTCGCCGCGGGCGTCGAAGCGATCCGCAACGAGGTCGATATCCAGGTCGCGTGCTCGCTGGGCATGCTCACCCAGGACCAGGTCGACCAGCTCGCCGCGATGGGCGTGCACCGCTACAACCACAACCTGGAGACCTCCCGCTCCTACTTCCCGAACGTGGTCACCACGCACACCTGGGAGGAACGCTGGGACACCCTGCGCATGGTGCGCGCGGCGGGCATGGAGGTGTGCTGCGGCGGCATCCTCGGCATGGGCGAAACGCTGGAGCAGCGTGCGGAATTCGCGGCGAACCTGGCCGAGCTGGAACCGGACGAGGTCCCGCTGAACTTCCTCAACCCGCGCCCCGGCACCCCGTTCGGCGATCTCGAGGTCCTGCCCGCCGCGGACGCGCTGCGCGCGGTCGCCGCGTTCCGGCTCGCCTTGCCGCGCACCATCCTTCGTTTCGCGGGCGGTCGCGAGATCACCCTCGGCGACCTCGGCGCCAAGCAGGGCATCCTCGGCGGCATCAACGCCGTCATCGTCGGCAACTACCTGACCACGCTCGGCAGGCCCGCCGAGGCGGATCTGGATCTGCTGGGCGAGTTGAAGATGCCGATCAAGGCGCTCAACGAAACCCTCTGACCCGGCCCATGAGTAGTGTCATGCCCATGGACGAGCGCTACAACCCGTTCACCGGCAAACGGATCGTGCCCGGTCTCGACGACGCCGTACCCGCGGCCGCCGCACTGGGTCTGGAACCGCCACGGTTCTGCGAGCAGTGCGGTCGCCGGATGATCGTGCAGGTGAGTCCGGACGGCTGGTGGGCCAAATGCTCCCGGCACGGTGTGATCGACGCCGCCAGTCTGGAACTGCGCTAGTGCCGGGGACGCCGACCGCCGCGCCGCACGAGGTGCGCGGCGCCGCCGTGCTCACGCTGCTCGTGGTGCTGGCCAGTGCGCTCGTCGGGGTGCTGTGGGGCGCGGTCGCGCCGACCGAGCAGCTGTTCGTGGTGGAGCAGGGCCGCGGCGCCGTGCTGACGGGGGAGAGCGCGCATCAATTCGACGCGGTCGCCATGTTCGTCTGCTTCGGCGCGGTCACCGGTCTGCTCACCGCGATCGCGGCGTGGCGCCGGCGGGCTCTGCGCGGGCCGCTGCTGCAGATCGGGCTGCTGGTCGGCTCGCTCGTCGGGGCCGTCGTGATGGCGAAGCTCGGCGAGCAGGTCGCCGAATGGGCGCATCCGCGGCCGCATGATCCGCCGATCGGGCAGATCGTCGAGTTGCCCAGCGAAATGGGCAGCTGGCTGGCGCTGATCGTGCAGCCGTTGGTCGCCTCGCTCATCGTGCTGTTCTGTGCGGCGCTGAGTCCGTCGGAAGATCTGGGCACCGGTACCGGTCTCACCCGTCCGATAGCGCCGTTCGGGTCGTTCGGCGCGCCGGCCTACCCCGCGGGCGACGCGTCGTACCCGGCGGGTGGAACGGCCGTGCCCTACGGTGATTACGAGCCCGCCGGGGAGGCCGATTCCGGATCGCCGCCGCAGACCCGGCCCAGCCACTGACGGTGTTGTCCGAACCGTTGCCCGGCCGACAGCTCAGAGGTACCGCAGGCTCCTAGAATTGGGGGACACGCTGTGCGTTCGGAGAGGAACGGGTTGTGGCGTTCGTCGGTAGCGGGCTGGTCGTCGAGGAGCTCGACGCAAAGTTCTGGCGGGTGGTCGAACCGCTCGTGTATCAAGGTGATTCCCAGGAATTCGTGATTCCGGCCGGGTTCCGCACCGACTTCGCGTCGGTGCCGCGGGCGCTGGTGTGGCTGGTGCCGCGCTACGGCGCCTACACCCGCGCCGCCATCCTGCACGACTTCCTGCGCAGTACCGGAAGGGTGAGCGTCGCCGACGCGGACGGCCTGTTCCGCCGCTGCCTGCGCGAGATGAACGTGGCGGTGCCGCGGCGCTGGATGATGTGGGCGGCAGTGCGTTTGGCCAGCGGCCTGCGCGGCGCGAGCCTCGGCGCCGTCGCGGTCTGGGTGCTGATCGCCGTCCCGTCCGTGCTGTTCCTGGCGGTTCCGGTCATCGTCGTGCAGCTGTTCCTGGTGCTGTTCTGGTTCGTGGAGTTGTTCTGCTGGGCCGTCTCCCGCCTCTTCACCCGCACCGCCGCGCCACCGCCCGCACCGCAGATGAAGACGGCCTGACCGCGCGCATGAGCCTGCCCACACTGGTGGTGGTCAGTGGACCGCCCGGCGTCGGCAAGACCACCCTCGCGCACGGTCTGGCGCGGCGGCTCGGCTGCCCGGCCGTGTGCCGCGACGAGATCAAAGAGGGGATGGTGCATGCCACTCCGGGATTCGTTGCCGGGGTGGATAATTCACTCGACCTGCGGACGTTGTCGGTGTTCTTCGAAACGCTGGAGCTGCTCGTGCGCGCCGGGGTGACGACGGTGGCGGAGGCGGCTTTTCAAGACCGGTTGTGGCGGCCGGGACTGACCCCGCTGCTGGGTCTGGCGCAGGTGCGCGTCGTGCACTGTGTGGCCGCGCCCGAAGTCGCCGCCGAGCGAATCCGGCAGCGCCGGAACGAGAATCGGCTCCGGCGCGCGCATTCGGCGCCCGGGTCGGCGGTGCCGGTCGGCAGGCCGTTCGACCGGGTCGCCCTGGATGTGCCCTGCCTCGAGGTCGACACCGCCGCCGGCTACGACCCGTCGCTCGACGAGGTGCTCGCCTTCGTCAACCGGTAGTGCCGGTCGCGATGACACGGGCGCGTAGCGCGGAAAATGGGTGGAGGGGCGTCGTGGGCCCGCGTAGGGTCGCGGAGCGGAAAGGAGGTCCGGTGCGAAATGAAAAGAGCGGGGCGGCGGCAGAACCGGCCTCCGCGCCGAGCCGCGAGCGAGCGGATCTGGTGGCCTGGCGGCGGCGGGATGCGTTGCGGCGTAGCAATGCCGCGCAGCCGCTGCCGAACAAGCGGCGGTACCGGCGGGTCACCAAGCATCGCAAGGCAGTAGCCGAGTAAGCCTGCTGGACGGGAGACGAAGCCGCGCTTTTCGGTAAGCGCGCCATCAGGTCTCCTCGATCAGCGCCCTGGCGACGGGTAGCAGGGCAGACCCACCGGGACCTGCCCGCCGACCCGCTCGAGCACAGCCGCCGCCCAGTCCGGCCCGACGCCGCCGTACAGTTCGATCAGGTGCAGGCCCTCCGGTTCCGCGGCCGGTTCCGCGGCGATATCGGCCGCCTCCGCGGCGGCGCGGGCGGCCGCGGCTACGTCCCCGCTGAATCACTACCGCCCGGCTGCCTCGAGCCCCCAATGAGGTCGTCAGGTGCGGGGGCGCAGGGCAGCGAACTCGTCGGTGACGCGGATGCCGGAGTCGGTGTAACGGTAGACGGCGGCGGGGCGGCCGCCGGCCCGGCCGGGGGCTCTGGTCTGCCCGGTGGGGGTGATCACCTTGCGGCGACTGAGGACTCGTTGCAGGTTCGTCGTATCGACGTCGTAACCTAGTGCTGCGCAGTAGATTTCACGCAGGGTGGACATGGTGAAATCGGCGGGGGCGAGGGCGAACGCGATATTGGTGTAGGAGAGTTTGGCGGCCAGCCGGGTACGCGCGTGATCGACCACCGTGCCGTGATCGAAGGACATCGGCGGCAGCGCCGAGACGGGATGCCAGGCCGTGTCCGAGGGCAGCTGAGGATCGGCGGTGAGCGGGACCAGTCCCAGATAGGCCGAGGCGATCCGGCGCGGCGCGGGCACCCGGTCGGGCGCGCTGAACACCGACAACTGCTCGAGGTGGGCCAGCTCGCGCACGTCGACCTTCTCGGCGAGCTGCCTGCCCGCCGAGGTGTCGAGGTCCTCGTCGTCGCGCAGGCGCCCGCCGGGCAGCGACCAGGTGCCCTTCTGCGGGTCGAGCGCGCGCTCCCAGAGCAACACGGCCAATTCGGTCCGCTGGCCGGGCGGGCAGCGCCCGATGATCTCCTTTCCGGCCTTCGCAGAGCCGGGACCTGCGGCGATGTTGGCGGGGAAGCGGCGAACCTGGAACACCGCGGTGAGCGTTTCGTGGATGGTGCTACTATGGGCCACGTTTTCGATTATAAGTCGAAAACCTGGTTAGGTGCGAATCGGTGGTGTAACTGGTCGCACGACGAAGGGAGCCATCATGGCGACGATGGGTGCGAAACTGGCGCCTCCGCTGATGGAGCAGGTGTTCGACGGGCCGTCGGGGTTCACCGGTGTCGAGGCGACGCCGCAGTGGGCTCAGGAAGTCAAGCGACTGGCCCGCGAGCGAAACGCGACGATTCTCGCGCACAACTATCAGCTGCCGGAGATCCAGGACGTGGCCGATCACGTCGGTGATTCGCTGGCCCTGTCGCGGATCGCCGCGGAGGCGCCCGAGGACACGATCGTGTTCTGCGGGGTGCACTTCATGGCGGAGACCGCGAAGATCCTGTCTCCGGAGAAAACCGTGCTGATCCCGGATCAGCGCGCGGGCTGCTCGCTGGCCGATTCCATCACCGCGGACGAATTGCGGGCCTGGAAGGCCGAATTCCCGGACGCGCTGGTGGTGTCGTATGTGAACACCACCGCCGAGGTGAAGGCGCTCACCGATATCTGCTGCACCTCGTCGAACGCGGTCGACGTGGTCGCCTCGATCGACCCGGACCGGGAGGTGCTGTTCCTGCCGGACCAGTTCCTCGGCGCGCACGTCAAGCGGGTCACCGGCCGGGCGAACATGCACATCTGGGCGGGGGAATGCCACGTGCACGCGGGCATCAACGGCGACGAGCTGACCGAGCAGGCGCGCACCCACCCGGACGCGGAGCTGTTCGTGCATCCCGAATGCGGTTGCGCCACTTCGGCGTTGTACCTGGCGGGCGAGGGCGCGTTCCCATCCGAGCGGGTGCACATCCTGTCCACCGGCGGCATGATCGATGCCGCCCGCGAGGTGCGTGAGCGGCGCGGCTCCGGTCAGTCGACGCAGGTGCTGGTCGCCACCGAGGTCGGCATGCTGCATCAGCTGCGAAAGGCCGCGCCCGGCATCGACTTCCAGGCCGTGAACGACCGGGCCTCGTGCAAGTACATGAAGATGATCACCCCCGCCGCGCTGCTGCGCTGCCTGGTGGAGAACCGCGACGAGGTGCACGTCGACCTGGAAACCGCGGCCCGCGGCCGTAGTTCGGTGCAGCGGATGATCGAGATCGGCAATCCGGGCGGTGGTGAATGACGCCGACCCCTGCCCGCGCGGCAGTGGTCGGGCAGTCGTTCGAGTGGGAGGCCGAGGCCGACCTCGTGGTGATCGGCGGCGGCGTCGCCGGGCTGACCGCGGCGCGCACCGCGTCGCTGCGCGGGCTGCGGGTGCTCACGCTCAGCAAGGGCGGAGCGACCGACACGTCCACGCAATATGCCCAGGGCGGCATCGCTGTCGTTGCGCCGGAAGGCGATTCGGTCGAATCCCATGTGCAGGACACGGTGGAGGCCGGTGCCGGGCTGTGCCGGGTCGACGCGGTGCGCTCGATCGTCGAGGGCGGCCAGGACGCGGTCGCGGCACTGACCGACCTCGGCGCGGTGTTCGATCTCGGCCGCGACGGTCAGATCTCGCGCACCCGGGAGGGTGGGCACAGCACGCGTCGCATCATCCACGCCGGTGGGGACGCGACCGGTGCGGAGGTGCAGCGGGCGCTCAACGCGGCCGGACTGCCGGTGCTGTTCGGCGCGGCGGCCGGTGACATCGTCACCGGGCCGAACGGTGTGCAGGGCGTCGTCGTGGTGTCCGACAAGGGTTTCGGTGTCGTGCACACCCCCGCGGTGCTGCTCGCCACCGGTGGGCTCGGCCAGCTCTACGCGCTGAGCACCAACCCGCCGGGCGCCACCGCCGACGGCGTCGCGCTGGCGCTGTGGGCCGGCGCGGCGGTCGCCGACCTCGAGTTCGTGCAGTTCCATCCGACCGTGCTCTACACCCCGGGCGGGCTCGGCCGCCGCCCGCTGATCAGCGAGGCGGTGCGCGGCGAGGGCGGGATTCTGGTGGATTCCGAGGGCGATTCGGTGACCGCCGGACTCCATCCGCGCGGCGACCTGGCCCCGCGCGACGTGGTCTCGCGCGCGATCGCGGCCCGGATGCGCGCACTGGGCACCGATCACGTGTACCTCGACGCCCGCCCCATCGACGGCTTCGCGCAACGGTTCCCGACGATCACCGCCTCCTGCCACGCAGCGGGTCTCGATCCCGCGACCGACCTGATCCCGGTCGCACCGGCCGCGCACTACCAATGCGGCGGCGTGGTTACCGACCCGCACGGGCGTACCGCGGTGCCCGGTCTCTACGCCGCGGGGGAGGTCGCGCGCACCGGTTTGCACGGCGCGAATCGCTTGGCCTCCAACAGCTTGCTGGAAGGTCTCGTGGTCGGCGAGCGGGTCGGTGTGGCCGCCGCCGAACGCCGCGGCGTGCCCGCCACGGTGGCCGAGATCCCGGCCCGGTACGCCGAAACGGCCGATCGCCGGGTGCTCCAGCAGCTGATGACCGAGCACGCCTCGGTCGTCCGCGACCGGGCCGGGCTGGACGAGGCGATCAAACGGATGGAAGACGCTGTGACACAGCGCCGCACGCTCAGTGCCGACGGCACGTTAGACGAACGGGTCGCCGGTCTCGAGGACGCGGCGCTGACCCTGGCGGCGCGCACGCTGCTGCTCACCGCCGCGACCCGCACCGAAAGCCGGGGCTGTCACACCCGATCCGATCATCCGCACCCCGACGACCGGTTGCGCCTGAGCTTCTCGGTTCGACTGGACGGCGCCGGCCGGCCGCAACTGGGCCCACCCGCCTGACCCGAACGTCGTGCGGCACACCCGACACGTCGGCCGTGGTGTGCCACGCGGCGAAACACAGACAACTGGAGGAGTGCGTCGATGGCTCTGGATACCGCGTTGGACCGCGATGAGGTGCTCACCCTCATCCGGACCGCGCTCGACGAGGACCTGCGCTACGGACCCGATATCACCACCGCAGCAACGGTTCCGGCCGACGCGGTGGTGAAAGCGTCGGTGGTGCCGCGCCAGCCCGGCACGGTCGCCGGACTCGACGTCGGGCTGCTGGTGCTCGACGAGGTGCTCGGCGCGGGCAGCTACGAGATCACCGGCCGCGTGGCCGACGGAACCCGGGTTGCCCCTGGACAATCCGTGCTCACCGTCGTCGCGCCGACCCGGGGGCTGCTCACCGCCGAGCGCACCATGCTCAACCTGGTCTGCCACCTCTCGGGCATCGCGACCGCGACCGCGGCCTGGGTCGACGCCGTCGCGGGCACCGACTGCCAGATCCGGGACAGTCGCAAGACCCTGCCGGGCCTGCGCGCGTTGCAGAAGTACGCGGTCCGCGTCGGCGGCGGTGTGAATCATCGGATGGGACTCGGCGACGCCGCGCTCATCAAGGACAACCACGTCGTCGCGGCGGGCTCGGTGGTCGAGGCCCTGCGCGCCGTGCGCGCCCTCGCTCCCGATGTCGCCTGTGAGGTCGAGGTCGACAGCCTCGAACAGCTCGACGCGGTGCTCGCCGAGAACGTGGCACTGGTGCTGCTCGACAACTTCCCGCTCTGGCAGACCCAGGCCGCCGTGCAGCGCCGCAACGCCACCGCGCCGGGCACGAAGCTGGAGTCCTCCGGTGGGCTGGCCCTCGACGTGGCCGCGGACTACGCCCGGACCGGCGTCGACTACCTGGCCGTCGGCGCGCTCACGCATTCGGTCCGGGTGCTCGACCTCGGGCTCGATATGTAGCGGAACGATCTCGTTCGCCGATCTAAGGACGTGTTGTCTCGACCCGATCGGTACCTTGATTCACCGCGCGCCCGCTCACCCCTGTGTCACGCTCCGAATATGAAGCCGACGACGGCGCTGCTGGTCTCGGTCGTCGCCGCGCTGGCCGCGCTGTGGTTCGGCGTTCCGGCTGCGGCCGCGGCGCCGGACTGCGCACCGGACAAGGTTGCGCGACAACCGATCACGATCGCGGTCGACGGGGAGCAGGCGAGCGGCTGGGCCTACGAGCCCTACACCTGTAGTCCTGGTGACCTTCCCGCGCGTCAGTTGATCGTGGCGGTACACGGCTTCAACGAGAAGTCGGCCGATTACCCCGACGTGATGTCGGCGCTCGCGCAGCGCAGCGGCGCGACACTGCTCACGCTGGATCAGCGCGGCGGGAACAGCCGGTGGAAGACGGGGGAGTGGAACCCGTGGGCGGGCTGGCACGATGTGGTCGCCGCGGCCCAGTGGTACAAGGGCGAGCATCCGTCGGTCAGCAGGACCGTGCTGTGGGGTTGGAGCCAGGGCGGCATGACCAGCGGGCTGGCCCTGGCGCACGGGCCCGCAGGGTTGTTCGACTACTGGGTGAACACCGCTGGGCCGTCGAACGCCGTCGACTATTGGAACCTGGGCAACAGCCTCGGACTACCGCAGCTCACCCAGATCGAGCGGGACGCGGGGGACTGTTCACCCGCGGAGTGTCCGCAGGCGTACCGGGACCGTTCCACCGCGGCGCTCGCCGCGCAACTGCACGCGCGACGTAGTTTCCTGGTGCACGGCACCGCCGACCCGATTGTCCCGTACCAGCATTCGCTCGACCTTAAGGCGGGACTCGCGGCGGCGGGCAAGCCCTATTCGATGTACACGATCGTCACCGGCCGTGGTCCGGACGGGGCCGTCCTGCCTGGAACGCACTGGATCGGACCGGTCTGGTTCCAAGGTGCGTGTGTGGTCGAGCGGATCCTCACCGATCGTGAGCCGATGGACCGGACCGCGCTCGAATACACCACCGACGTGCTCACCGGCGTCGACACCGCGCCGCCGGCACCGCCCGGTGCGACCTGTGCGGGGTGAACCGCGCTAGGCAGTCAGTTCCCGCTCCAGCGGGGTCCTGAAGCGGGGGATGGCGCGGACCTCGCCGAACCACGCGCCGGTGCGCTCGGCCTCGGCCTCGATCATGGCCTTGGCCTCCGCGCCGACGTCTTCCAATAGCCGCCAGACGATTTCGCCGTCTCTGCGCTGCGCCCAGCCGCCGACGATGCGGCCGTCCCACCAGATCGTCGGGCCGACGTTGCCGTTGCGGTCGAACAATGACGGTGCGTGCGGGCCGAGGTACCACTGCCTGGACTGCCAGCCCATCGGCGTCGGATCGAGCGCGGGCAGCAATGCGGCCCAAGGTGGCGGTGCCGCAACGGGTTCCAGATCGTCGGCGAGCAGCAGGCCGGTGCCGTCGTCGAGTTCGACCTCGACGGTATCGAGAGCGGTGAGCGCCTTGCGGACTTCGCCGACACCCCAGCCGGTCCACCACTTGAGATCGGTGAGCGGCGCGGGACCGAACGCCCGCAACCACTGCCGGAGCAACTCGGTGCGCGCCTGCTCGGCCGAGAGCGCCGGAATGCCTTCAGGGAGCCAGGATTCGATCGGCGACCAGGTGTACTGACTGCTGGTCCAGCTGCCGTTCGGGCGGCCGCGGACGATGCGGCCCTCGCAGCCGAGGGTCACCAGCACCCAGGTGGTGATGTTGGTCGGCTTCGAATACGCCTTCTCCGGTGCGGTGTTCACCTGGGTGCGCAGCCGGGGCACGTCCTTGCTGAGCTGTGCGCCGGTGGCCGCGCCGCGGGCAAGTAGGGCCGCGTGCGTTTCGGCTTCGACTTCGGCGAGCCACGGGGAGACGTCGCCGTCGACGACCCCGGCGACCTCGAGGTACTTGCCGTAGGTGCGCCGCTGCTTGTGCGCCAGCGCATCCGCGCACGAGGACTGCAACACCGGCAGCGACTCGACCGGGACGACGAACATGGTGCGGCGCATCGCCAGCATGCGCAGCAGCGTCCGGTCGTCGTAGAGCGCCCGTTCGACATGTGCGGGGGTGAGCGTATTGCTGCGCGCCCCGACGGACAGGTACACCGTCGCCGGGTCGGTCGCGTGCAAGGCGACCAGCGAGCGAGCTATCTCGGTGACCTGATCGCACCGGTTCGCCGTCGCGAGCCGGTGCCGTACCGCCAGCCGAGCGCGACGCTCGGCCACATCAATCGAACACATAGGCGAAAGCCTAGCGTTCGCCGGTGACCGATCAGAGTCCGAAGTCGTGCGGGTTCAGCCGCAGCGTCGCGGACGGCGGCGATCTCGGCCCGGTCGAAGCTGCCGTCGGCGTTGCCGACCATGATGCCGGTCTGGATCACGGCGGTCGCCTCGGTCGGCTTGCCCGCTGGGCGCGTCGTGTGCCGTACTCAGCTTCAGCGCGTGTCGGGTGCGCGGTGTCAGGGTTCCGCCGTAGTCATCTGGCTGTCGTCGCGTCTCGAACGGCTCGGGAAAGCGGGCGGGGGCCTGTACCAAGCGACAGATAGGTGGGGGTTCACAGAGGACCCATACGGTTCACAGGAGCTACAACCCCTGTGAACCGTATGGAAGGTCTGTGGGCCCTTGGTCGACTGGGTGGGGCGCCCCGAGGCGCAACGACACCCACTGGCTACCGCAGTGATGCCCCCGAGCCTGGTAGTCAGGCCCAGGCACGGAGGTGCGTCGCTGTGGGCGGGCCGTCGAGTTGCGCGGCAGCGGAAGTGGTGACGTGTCGGTGGGCAGGGGGCGGGGCGGGCTGCGTGTCATCATTCGAGGATGAGGCGCGGGAAAGTACTGGTCGCAGTGGGCGTGCTGTGGGGTGCGCTGGTGGTGGGTGCGCCGGTGGGGGCGGCGGAGGCGGAGTGCGTGCCGCAGGTGGGGGTGCGGGCGGTGGCGTTGACCGTGGATGGGGAGGAGGCGACCGGGCGGGTGTACGAGCCGTCGGGGTGCGGGGTGGCGGCGCCGGCGAAACTTGTTGTCGCAGTACATGGGCACGACGGGTCGTCGGCTGACTATGCCGGGTATCTGATGTCGATCTCGCGGCGTACCGGGACGCCGGTGCTGTCGATGGATCTGCGGTCGGCGGACAGTGTGTGGCGGACCGGCGAGTGGAATCTGTGGGCGGGGCAGCGCGATATCGTGGCGGCGACGCAGTGGTATCGCAGCGAGCAGCCGACCATCGAGCGCACCGTGCTGTGGGGCTGGAGTCAGGGTGGCATCATGAGCGGCCTCGCGGCGATGCACGGTCCGCGCGGACTTTTCGACTACTGGGTCGACAATTATGGTCCCGCAGACGATTTCACGATGTGGCTGGCCGCGGGCAAGGTCGATCCCGCACTGCCCGGACAGATCGAACGCGACGCGGGCGGCTGCACGCCGCTCGTCTGCCCGCAGGCCTACATCGACCGTTCCCCTGTGCTGCTGGCCAGTCGGTTGGACGTGCGCCGCACCTTCCTGATCCACGGCACCGGCGACGATGTGGTGCCCTACCCGACCTCCCTGGAAATGCGCGCCGGACTGCTCGCCGCAGGCAAACCCGTCTCGATGTACACCGTCGTCACCGGCCGCGACCTGAACGGCACCGTGGTCCCCGGGGACCACAGCGTCGGCCCGGCCTTCTTCGAGGGCGGCTGCGTAGTAGAACGTCTGCTCCTCGGCGCCGAACCTGCCGACGGCCCCGACCGCGACTACCTCATCGACGTCGCCCGCAACCTGGTCACCGCCCCCGCCGCCCCTCCGAATGCCAAGTGCGCCGCATGATCTCGGCCCGAGCAGAAAACCCGCCCCCGCTGGACACCAGCTGCGTCGGGTTCCCGGTCTGAGTATTGCCCGCTCTCCCCGAATGCCAAGTGCGCCATATGATCCCGGGCGGGCACTCGGTCCGCCGCTCCCGTGGATGCCGAGTGCACGGAACACCGATGCGCGTCTGTTCGCTCGACGCCTTCGACGAGACCTGAACGTGGAGCGGGGCCGGGGGCTGCGTGGTCAGTCGGCCGTCAACGTGCTGGGAATTTCACCGCGGTAAGGCATCCACCTGTATCCGGGTTGGAAGACGGTGTAGTCCTCACCTAAGCCCCACTCGGCGTGCAGGGCGTCGCAGAGAACGAGACCGCTGATCGTCCCGTCACGTAACTCGTCCAGCCAATCGTTTTCGAGTTCGGCAGGGTCGACCATGTCTTCGGGATCCCAGCCGACCCGTGCAGCCACGTATCCATCGAAAGTGGTGAGCAGCTCGTACATTTGGTTGCCGAGGTCGGTCAGCTCCGCCGCGGTGAGCGCGAATCGAGGAATCGAACCGTCCAGTGCGACGCCGCACCCGACACCTACCGGCAGCACCGACAATTCGAGGTACGGACCGTCGGAGCGCAGTATCGGAGCGTGTATCGGTATTCGCCGAGCGCCCACGGTCAGCGTTCGCGTCCGGCCGGTAGCGCAGGTGAGCAGGGCTGAACGTGCCGCGTCCATGTTGTCGCCGAAGTTGACTACCAGTTCGAAACTGTACGCCACGCCCACTCCTCTTCTGTGCCGACTGACTCCAGCTGTTGCTGGTCGTCACCCTCGCCGGACAGCTTCCATTCTCGGGGCTGGGGCGGAAAGTTGGGATCGGTAGGTGGCGGGCTCGGCATCTACTCGGCCCATGACATCTTCTCAATCGCCCGCCAATCGACCGCAGTCCACCGGGCTGGACAAGAAGACCAGTGCGATCCTGTCCTACGCGCTGGGCTGGGTCACCGGAATCATCTTCCTCTTCGTCGGAAAGAACGATCCCGACGTGAAATTCCATGCCGCGCAATCGATTGTCTTCTTCGGGGCGGTCTCGGTGGTCAATATCGGGTTGAGCATCCTCGGCTCGATGCTGGCGGCTCTGGGGATCATCTTCAGCCTCGTCGGCCTCGCGGTCGCGGTCTTCTCGTTCGTTGTCTGGATCATGGCGATGGTCAAGGCGAACGGCGCCGGGGGCGTCCGGGCGGAGCTGCCGTTCGTCGGACGGTTCACCGCCCCGTATGCCGATCGCCTGGCCAACTCGATCAACTAGCCGCGCTCCCGCGCCACGCTGTCCGCCACAACTGACCGAAGACGCCAACGGCCCGAGGCTATCTCGGGCCGTTGGCGTCTTCGAAGGCTCAACCGGAGATGGGGGTTCGGTGGTGCAGCGGAAGCGGGTCAGGAACGGTACGGCGGGAGATCGCCGGTCCGGCCCATTGCGGGGCGGGCCGGATATTCCGCTCGCCACCATGGCGGATCCCACACGGGAGGGCCCCGGGGGAGTGGGAACATGATCATGACCGCCCGGGGTTGACGTGATTACACCGACGACGAAGTGAGGGTGCGATGACGAAGCCGACCGATCCGGCCTACCACTGGAACAACGCCGAGCTGGACCTCGACGGGTATCTGGCCCGGATCGGCTTCGACGGGGAACGCGCACCGACGTTGCCGACGCTGCGGGAGCTGGTGCGGTTGCACACCACCACGATTCCGTTCGAGAACCTGGAGATCATCCTCGGCAGGCCGGTCCTGCTCGATCTGGAGTCCTTGCAGGAGAAGCTGATCCGGCAACGTCGTGGCGGATACTGCTATGAGCACGTCACCCTGTTCGCGGCGGTGCTGGAACGTCTCGGCTACAACATCATCGCCTTCAACGGCCGGGTGACGATGGGCGCCGATCAGGGCCTGCGTCCGGCCACGCACGCGCTGCTGCGGGTGACGACCGCCGACGACGACCGGGTCTGGCTCGTCGACGTCGGTTTCGGCTCCGGCCCGCTGGAGCCCTACGAATTGTCCACGGAGACCGGTGAATTCAGTGCCGGCGCGTGGCGGTTCCGGCTGGAGCACACGCTCGGTGAACTGGACACCGACCGTTGGGTGCTGCACCAGTTCGGCAAGGACGGCTGGGTCGACCGCTACACGTTCGCGACCACCCCGCAGTACCGGATCGACTTCGCGGTCGGCAACCACTTCGTCTCCACCTCGCCGCGTTCGCCGTTCACCACGCGGCCGTACGCGCACCGCTTCCTGCCCGACGCCGACCACATGATCGACGGCACCACCGTGGTCACCACGCGCCCGGACGGCAGCAGCGAGACCCGGGAGATCGAGGTGTCCGAGGTGCCGAAGGTCCTGTCCGAGCTGTTCGACATCGACCTCACCGAGGCCGACGCCGCGAAGCTGGCCGAGGGGGACTGGCAGCGGCGGTGAGCGGGCGTCGCAGCTGCCATCCGGAACTACCTGCCGTTACAGTCGGCGGGGTGCGTACCCACCGGAAGTACCTCGTCCTGTTCGCCGCACCCGCGCTCGTGCTCGCCGCCTGCTCGTCCGGACCGGACCAGCCCGACACGGTCGCCGGGCAGTTCGCCGACGCGCTGACCCGCGACGATATCGCCGCGGCGGCCGCTCTCACCGACGATCCGGCGAAGGCCACCGACACCCTGGGCAAGCTCTACGACGGCCTGGGCAAGGAGGTGAAGTTCGATGTCCGTGCGATCGACAAGAACACCTTCACCCTGGCCGCCACCTGGAAGCTCGGCAAGGACGGCAAGTCCGAGTGGACCTACACCACGACCGGTGCCGCGAACGACCGCGGCGACGGCTGGAAGATCGCCTGGAACCCGGACACGGTCGCACCCGGTCTCGCCGCGGGACCGCTGACCTACAGCCCGGTCTACCCGCAGCCCGCCCGGGTGCTCGATGCCGGCGGCGGGGATTTGATGACCCAGCAGGCGGTCACCCTGGTCAATGTGAGCCCCGGCGTCGACACCGGCGCGCTGGCGGGCTTGCTCGGCCCGATCTCGCCGGGTATCACCGCCGCCTCGCTGCAATCGGAACTCGCTGCGGCGCAGGGCAAGCCGATCACTGCGATCAGTTTGCGCGACGCGGATATCGCGCCGATCCAGGCACAATTGGCCGCACTGCCCGGCGTCACGCTCGCCCCGCAGACCCGGTTGCTCACCACGGACAAGACCCTGTCCTCGCCGGTGCTGTCCGGTCTCACCGAACTCTGGCAGCAGAGCGCCGAGGAGAACGCGGGCTGGGCGGTGCGCGCGCAGACCGCGCAGGGCACGCAACGGGTCGGCGGCCAGGACGCGAAGCCGACCACCGATATCGCGACCACGTTGAATATCGACCTGCAGCACGCGGCGGAGGCGGCGCTGGCGCCGATCACCCAACCGGCCGCGATCGTCGCCCTGCAGCCCTCCACCGGCAACGTCGTCGCGGTCGCGCAGAACGATGCCGCCGACGCCCAGGGCCCGATCGCGCTCACCGGCCTGTACCCGCCGGGTTCGACGTTCAAGACGGTGACCGTCTCCGCCGCGCTCGAGGCCGGCACGGTGACCCCGGACACGGTGCTGCCCTGCCCCGGCGTCGCGACCATCGAGGGCCGCCGCATCCCCAACGACAACAACTTCGATCTCGGCTCGGTGCCGCTGCACACCGCGTTCGCGCGGTCCTGCAACACCACGATGGGCGCGCTCGCGGTGAAGCTGCCCGCCGACGCGCTGACCGACGCCGCCGCGCAGCTCGGGCTCGGCATCGACTACGTCACACCGGGTTTGACCACCGTCACCGGCAAAGTCCCGCCGGCCGACACCCCCGCCCTGCGCGTCGAATCCGCCATCGGCCAAGGAAAAGTCACCGCAACGCCGTTCGGCATGGCGCTGGTCGCCGCGTCGATCGCGCACGGCTCGACGCCCGCGCCGGCGATCGTCAAGGGCAAACCCGGCACCGCGGACAAGACGCCCGCGCCGTTGCCCACCACCGTCGTCGAGCAGGTGAAGACGATGATGCGGGAGACCGTGACCGCGGGCACCGCCACGCAGTTGCGCGATATTCCCGGTTTGCTCGGCAAGACCGGCACCGCGGAGTTCATCGATGACAAGCACGCGCACGGCTGGTTCGTCGGGATCGCGGATGACCTGGCATTTGCCGTGTTCATCAATGATGCCAACAGTTCTGGCCCCGCCGTCGACGCCGCGGGCCGGATGCTGCGCGCGGTGCGCTAGTCCCCGCACCGCGATGTGGGCGCAGAATTCGCCCATGCTGAGGAGCGCGGAAGTTCCACGGCCCGCTACACTCGTCCCCGGACCGCGTCAGTAAGCAATAAGCGGGATGTCACGATTTCGAGAAGGTTCGGAGTAGGCGCCATCGATACCGGTCAGTTGATCGCGGAGCATTACCGCCTGGTCGAGCGGATTGGTAGCGGCGGCACAGGCGTGGTTTGGCGTGCCATCGACGAGCGCCTGCAACGCTCGGTGGCCGTCAAGCAGATCCACATCAAGCCGAGCCTGCCCGAGGCCGAGCGTGACGTGGTCCGGCAGCGTGCGATCCGAGAGGCCCGCAACGCGGCCCGCTTCCAGCATCCCAATGCGATCGTCGTGTTCGACATCACCGAGCATCAGGGCGACCCGTGCCTGGTGATGGAGTACCTGAAATCCAACAGCCTGGCCGCGGTGCTCTCCACTCAGGGGCCGCTGCCGCTGACCCATGTCGCCCGCATCGGTGAGCAGGTCGCCTCGGCGCTGATCGCCGCGCATCAGGCCGGCATCGTGCACCGGGACGTCAAGCCGGGCAACATCTTGCTCGACGATCACGGCACGGTGAAGATCACCGACTTCGGCATCTCCCGTGCCGCGGGCGATGTCACGCTCACCGAGACCGGCCTGATCTGCGGTACCGCCGCCTATCTCGCGCCCGAGATGGCGCGCGGCGCCGACCCGACGCCCGCCTCGGACGTGTTCGCTTTGGGCGCAACGCTTTTCCACGCGCTGGAGGGTGAGCCGCCGTACGGCGCGAACGCCAACCCGCTCGCGGTGCTGTACGCCGCCGCCAACGGTCAGGTCAGCGAACCGCGTAATGCGGGCCCGGCCACGGATTTCCTGCTCGACCTGCTCAGCCCGGACCCGCAGGACCGGCCGACCATGCGCGCGGCGCTCGATCATCTCGCCGCCTTCGCCGACTCCGGCCCGGCGCCGGTGGCCGCCGGATTCGTGCCCGCCAGTGAGGCTTTCGTGCGCCGCCGCAACGGCGCGCCGGAATCGGCGACGCGGGCGCTGCGTCCGTCGGCGGTCTCGGGTGCGACGCACCATCCGGCCGAACGGCAACTCCCGACCGACCGGCAGCATGCGCCCGACCGTCAGGCCAGGCAGCGGCCCGCGCCGCGCCCGCCGCAGCACAACACCGCCGCGCACCCGCGCACCGCCACCCAGCCGCGCCCGGCGCCGCGCAAGTCCGGCAGCAAGCGCAAGGCCGTCCTGGTCGGCGCGCTGATCGGCGCGATCATCGCCGCCGTGGCGGTGAGCATCGCCGCGATGTCCCGTGAGGACGCGAATCAGCCTGTGGTGCAGGCGAATCCGCCGAGCTCGAGCGTATCGAGCGGCGGCGCCAGTTCGACTCCGGCCGCCGCCGCGGTGGGCAAGACCAAGAGCGTGGGCAAGGTCGACCAGCGGGCGGCGATCGACCAGGTCGTCGACTTCTACACCAACCTGTCCGATTTGGACCTCCCGGCGGCGTGGAAGCGGTTGACCCCCGCGGCCCAGCAGGTCTACGGCAGCCAGCAGGCCTTCGAGAGCTACTGGACGAAGAATCGGCTCACCGGCTTCAACACCGTCGACACCGCGGACAGCGGCAGCGGTAGTGGCGACGGCTCGGTGGCGGTCAACGTGGCGAGTGTGACCTACGGCGG
The DNA here is from genome assembly GCF_000710915.1 of Nocardia brasiliensis IFM 10847. Classification (GTDB taxonomy): domain Bacteria; phylum Actinomycetota; class Actinomycetes; order Mycobacteriales; family Mycobacteriaceae; genus Nocardia; species Nocardia brasiliensis_A. Next base: position 34,025 of record NZ_BAUA01000195.1, on the reverse strand, counting down.
TTCGAACAAGTCGGTGACGCTGCGGATGATCAACTCCGGCAACGGATCCGCCTTGATCGACACCGATACGCGCTGAGCCGCGGGACGGAAAACTTCTGGTCGACGGTTCCGAGGGGAGGCGGGCTGCGCCGCCGCCCTCGTGTCGGAGCGCACGTTTCCGACGGGTGGCGGGCTGCTGCGTGGCCGCCCTCGTGCCAGCGCGTATGTGCTCGACGTGGTTGCGTCCAGCCTGGTCGACTCGCGCCCGTCCGTCGCTCGCCCTCGATCGGTTACCGTTGTCGGTGCATCGCCGTAGCGGGCGGACACAAGCCGGTGGGGCCGCCCGGCAGTCCGTGGCCCGGATACTCGACGCCGATCAGCGTGGCAAGGGGCGTCGGCAGCAGGGCGCCGCGGGGACTTACGGCTCAGCTGAGTGGACCGGGCGGATAACGGGTGGCGTCGGCCCATTAGGCTGGTAGCTGCAACTTTCCTGTTGCGGATCAGCTGAGGACAAGGATCGACACCACATGACAACCCGCATCGAGCTCGCCCGCGTCGATTTGCGCGGTCGCACTCCCTCCGTTGCCGAGCTGCGCGCCGCGCTGCCGCGCGGGGGAGTCGACGTGGACTCGGTGCTGCATCAGGTGCGGCCGGTGGTGGAAGCGATCCGGGACCATGGTGTTTCGGCGGCGCAGGAGTACAGCGAGAAGTTCGACGGTGTGATCCCGGCCACGGTGCGGGTCCTCGCGGCAGAGCTGGAAAAGGCGCTGGCAGACCTGGACCCGGCGGTGCGCGCGGCGCTGGAAGAGTCCATCGCCAGGGCCAGGAAGGTGCACGCCGATCAGCGCCGCACCGACAAGACCACCGAGGTGGTGCCCGGCGGCACTGTGACCGAGCGCTGGGTGCCGGTCGAGCGGGTCGGGCTGTATGTGCCCGGCGGCAACGCGGTCTATCCGTCGAGCGTGGTGATGAACGTGGTGCCCGCGCAGACCGCCGGCGTCGGTTCGCTGGTGGTCGCCTCGCCGCCGCAGGCGCAGTTCGGCGGCCTGCCGCACCCCACCATCCTGGCCGCCGCGCGGTTGCTCGGCGTCGACGAGGTGTGGGCGGTCGGCGGCGCGCAGGGCGTGGCGCTGCTGTCCTACGGCGGCGTCGACACCGACGGCGCGCAGCTGGAGCCGGTCGACCTGATCACCGGACCGGGCAACATCTACGTGACCGCGGCGAAGCGGCTGTGCCGCGGACTGGTCGGCATCGACGCGGAGGCGGGCCCGACCGAGATCGCGATCCTGGCCGACGCCACCGCCGATCCCGTGCACGTGGCCGCCGACCTGGTCAGCCAGGCCGAGCACGACGTGCTCGCCGCCAGCGTGCTCGTCACCGACAGTGTGGCGCTGGCCGACGCGGTCGATGCCGCGCTGACCCGGCAGCTGAGCGTGGTGAAGCACGCGCACCGGGTCACCGAGGCGTTGCGCGGCAAGCAATCCGGCACGGTGCTGGTCGACGATATCGAGCAGGGCCTGCGGGTGGTGAACGCCTACGCGGCCGAGCACCTGGAGATCCAGACCGCCGACGCCGCCGCGGTGGCGGGCCGGGTGCGCAGTGCCGGTGCGGTTTTCGTCGGCGCGTACGCCCCGGTGAGCCTCGGCGACTACTGCGCCGGATCCAACCACGTGCTGCCGACCGCCGGATGCGCAAGGCACTCTTCGGGTTTGAGTGTGCAGACGTTCCTGCGCGGGATCCACGTGGTGGAGTACACCGAGGCGGCGCTGAAGGATGTCGCCGGACACGTGGTGGCGCTGGCGAACGCCGAGGATCTGCCCGCGCACGGCCAGGCCGTGCAGGCGCGTTTCGAGGCGCTGTCATGAGTCGTCCCGCGACCGTGCCGGGTTCGGGGATCGGCCTCGACGATCTGCCGCTGCGGGAGAACCTGCGCGGCAAGAAGCCCTACGGCGCACCGCAATTGACGGTGCCGGTGCAGTTGAACACCAACGAGAACCCGCACCCGCCCAGCCGGGCCCTGATCGACGACGTCGCCGAGTCCATCCGGCTCGCGGCCGAGGACCTGCACCGCTACCCGGATCGGGACGCGGTCGCGCTGCGCGCCGGGCTCGCCGAATACCTCACCCGGCAAACGGGTGTCGCGGTGACCGGCGACAACGTCTGGGCCGCCAACGGTTCCAACGAGATCCTGCAGCAGCTGTTGCAGGCGTTCGGTGGGCCGGGCCGCAGCGCACTGGGTTTCGTGCCCTCCTATTCGATGCACCCGATCATCTCCGAGGGCATCGACACCGAATGGGTGGCGGCCGAGCGCAGCGCCGACTTCTCCCTCGACGTCGACTACGCGGTGGCCGCCATCGCCGAGCGTTCGCCGAACGTGGTGTTCGTGACCAGCCCGAACAATCCCACCGGACACAGCATTCCGGTGGCCGAGCTGGCGCGGATCATCGAGGCCGCGCCGGGCATCGTGGTGGTGGACGAGGCCTACGGCGAGTTCTCCGCGCAGCCGAGCGCGCTGACCTTGATCGACCGGTTCCCGGCCAAACTGGTGGTGACCCGGACGATGAGCAAGGCCTTCGCCTTCGCCGGCGGCCGCCTCGGCTACCTGATCGCCGCGCCCGCGGTGATCGACGCGATGCTGCTGGTCCGGCTGCCCTACCACCTGTCGGTGGTGACCCAGGCCGCCGCGCGCGCCGCACTGCGGCACGCGGACGAAACGCTCGGCAGCGTAGCGGAACTCGCCGCACAGCGCGACCGGGTGGCCGCGGCGCTGCGCGACCTCGGCTTCGACGTGGTGCCCAGCGACGCGAACTTCCTGCTGTTCGGCCGGTTCAGCGACGCGCCGCGCACCTGGCAGCGCTACCTGGACCACGGCGTGCTGATCCGCGATGTCGGCATTCCCGGCTATCTGCGCACCACGATCGGCCTGGCCGCGGAGAACGACGAATTCCTGAAGGTCAGCCGCATCCTGGTCGACACCGACCTGACGCCCCGATGAATCCGCCTGTGGAGGAAGCAATGACGAACCGAACCGCGCGGGTGGAGCGCATCACCAAGGAATCCAGCATCGTGGTGGAGCTGGACCTCGACGGCACCGGCAAGACCGAGATCGCCACCGGCGTGCCGTTCTACGACCACATGCTGACCGCGCTCGGCGCCCACGCCAGCTTCGACCTGACCGTGCGGGCCGAGGGCGATATCGAGATCGAGGCGCACCACACGGTCGAGGACACCGCGATCGTGTTCGGGCAGGCGCTGGGCAAGGCCTTGGGCGACAAGGCCGGTATCCGCCGCTTCGGTGACGCCTACATCCCGATGGACGAGACCCTGGCGCACGCCGCGGTGGACGTGTCCGGGCGGCCGTACTGTGTGCACACCGGCGAGCCGGAACACCTGTTGCACGCGGTCATCCCGGGCTCCGGCCCCGGCGCGCCGTATTCGACGGTGCTGAACCGGCACGTCTTCGAATCGATCGCGTTGAACGCGCGGATCGCGCTGCACGTCCGCGTGCTCTACGGCCGCGACCAGCACCACGTCACCGAGGCCGAATTCAAGGCGGTGGCACGGGCTTTGCGCGCCGCGGTCGAACTCGATCCGCGGGTCCAGGGTGTGCCGTCCACCAAGGGGACGCTGTGAGCCTGAAATCTGTTGCGCTGCTGGACTACGGCTCCGGCAACCTGCACTCGGCCGAGCGGGCGCTGGCCCGGGCCGGGGCCGAGGTGGAAGTGACCGCGGACCCCGAAATCGCTTTGGCCGCAGATGGTCTCGTGGTTCCCGGCGTCGGCGCGTATGCCGCCTGCATGGCGGGCCTGCGCGCGGTGCGCGGGGAGCGGATGATCGGTCAGCGGCTCGCCGGCGGCAGGCCGGTGCTCGGCATCTGCGTCGGCATGCAGATCCTGTTCGAGCGCGGGGTCGAGTTCGGCGTGCAGACCGAGGGCTGCGCGGAATGGCCGGGCACGGTGGAACGTCTGGCCGCCCCGGTGCTGCCGCACATGGGCTGGAACACCGTCGCCGCGCCGGCCGACAGCATGCTGTTCGCGGGCATGGACGCCGAGACCCGCTTCTACTTCGTGCACTCCTACGCCGCGCAGACCTGGGAGCTGCCGCCCGGTCAGCATTTCGCCGAGCCCAAGCTCACCTGGGCCGAGCACGGCGTGCCGTTCCTCGCCGCGGTGGAGAACGGGGCGCTCTCGGCGACCCAGTTCCACCCGGAGAAGTCCGGCGACGCCGGCGCCCAGCTGCTGCGCAACTGGGTGCAGTCGCTCTAAATCAGTTGGTCTCGGCCCGGTTGACCAGCCACCGGCCGTCCACGTTCACGACGGTGACCAGCAGCGACATCTTGTTGGTCTTGGGCATGCCCTCGGTGGCGTCGCTGGTCGTGGTCTGCACCACGGTGAGCGTGACATCGGCCTGGTTCGCGTCGCCGGACACGACGCGGCAGTCCACCGAATTGACCTCCGCCTTGGTGTGGTGGGCGGCGAGCGCGTCCAGGATCTTCGGTGTGGCCCGCTCGAACTCGTCGCGGAACCCGCCGGTGGTGACGTCGAGCATGCGCCCGGCATGTTCGCCGAAGTTCGCGTAGTCGTAGGTGCCTGCGACCCGGCCGAATTCGCACCCGGCCAGCCGGGCCTCCTCGGGCGGTGCGGCCGCGGCGGTCGGCGCGGTGGCGAGACCCACGAGGCAGCAGGCCGCCGAAAGGGCGGACAGGGCAGCAAGAGTCGAACGTGACATACGGGAACCCCAGGGAGAGTAAGGAATAGGCGATCGGAGTGAGCGCCGAGGCGAGACACTACCGGCCCGCGGGCCGGTCCGGCGCCCGTTGCCGAGGATCGCGGTCTCCGGGCAGACCCTGAGTGCCCCGCGCCGAATATCAGGGACGGCACCGGATCCGCGCGCGCCCGCCCGCGGTTACGGTCGATTCGAGGAGGGCGCCATGCGACGCGGCACCATTGCCTCGGTCGTGCTGACGGGTTACGCGGTGCTCGCGTGCTTCGCCTTCGCGACGACCGCGGCGGAAACAATCTTTCTGTACCCCAACATCTTCCGGGATGTCCCCGACTCGCTGGCGCTGACCGAGCAATTCATGAGTGCGGTCGCCGTCGGCGATGTGATGCGCCCGCTCGGCGCGGCGTTGACGTTGTGCGCGCTGCTCGCGGGCGCGGCGGCGCTGTGGGCCCGGCTGGGCAGGCGATGGCTGGCGCTGTCGCTGGCGTCGCTGGTGAGCGGCCAGTTCCTGCTCTCGGTCCTGTACCAGTGGCCGCGGGCGTCGATCCTGTTCGACGATCGGGCCGGGCACACGCTCGACGAGATCCGGCGTGCCGCAACCGAGTTCCAGGTCGGACAGGGGTTGCGCATTCTGGCGGCGGCGCTCACCGCGCTGTTCGCCGTGGTGGCGGCGCTGGTCTGCTATCGCGCGCGGATCCGGGCAACTGTCTCGGCCAGCTCCGTCGATCATGTGGTGGGCGTTCCCGGCACGGGCTAGATTGGCCGTCATGGCGATCGCGCGCGACGGGGCGCCGGACAGGCTCGGTGCTATGCCGACGCGACTGGTGGACCAGGTCGCGCTGCTCGCCAACCGGGCGGCCGAGCGAGCGCTGGACAGCACCGGTTCGCGGCGGCACCACTACGCCCTGCTCGCGGTGCTGGGTGAGACGGGCGCGGCCGGGCAGGCCGAGATCGGTAAACGCACCCGGATCGACCGCAGCGATATCGTCACCGCGGTCAACGAACTGGCGGCCCGCGGCTTCGTGGAACGCGGGCCCGACCCAGGCGATCGCCGGCGCAAGATCGTCACGCTGACCGAGACAGGCGCGGCGCATCTCGCCGAACTGGACCGTCGACTCGCCGGGGCGCAGGAGGAATTGCTCACCGGGCTGGCGCCCGCCGAACGCGCCGAACTCGTCCGGCTGCTCACTCACATCCTCGATCGACACCACCCGCCGAGGTGATCGGCGCGCCCATTCCCGCAGGCCGGAGGCAGACGGGTGAGACGGAACGACTAGGCTGTTCAAAGTGAGTCTTGTGCTGCTACCCGCCGTCGATGTCGCCAATGGAGAGGCCGTGCGCCTCGTGCAGGGAGAGGCCGGTAGCGAAACCAGCTACGGCTCGCCCCGCGAGGCGGCGCTGGCATGGCAAGAGGCGGGTGCGGAGTGGGTCCATCTGGTCGACCTCGACGCCGCCTTCGGGCGCGGCTCGAACCGGGAGCTGCTCGCCGAGGTGGTCGGCGAACTCGACGTGAAGGTGGAGCTGTCCGGCGGTATCCGCGACGACGACTCCCTGGCCGCGGCGCTGGCCACCGGCTGCCACCGGGTGAACCTCGGCACCGCCGCGCTGGAGGATCCGATCTGGTGCGCCAAGGCCCTCGCCCAGCACGGTGAGCGGATCGCGGTGGGTCTGGACGTGCGGATCATCGACGGCGAACACCGGCTGCGCGGGCGCGGCTGGGTCAGCGACGGCGGCGATCTGTGGGAGGTGCTCGAGCGCCTGGAACGGGACGGCTGCACCCGCTACGTGGTCACCGACGTCACCAAGGACGGCACCCTCACCGGGCCGAACCTGGACCTGCTGCGTGAGGTGTGCGCCGCGACCGACGCGCCGGTCATCGCCTCCGGCGGCGTGTCCACCATCGACGACCTGATCGCGATCGCCGAGCTGGTGCCGGACGGCGTCGAGGGGTCGATCGTCGGCAAGGCGCTCTACGCGGGCCGGTTCACCCTGCCCGAGGCGCTGGCCGCGGTGAGATGAGCCAGGATTCCCCGGCGCTGCCCGACCTTTCGGCGCTGCTCGGCATCGCGCGCGAAATCCTGGACTCGGTCACCTCCCGGTTCGTCGAGGGTGTCGGCGCGCCGAGCGCGGTGACCAAGGGCCGCAACGATTTCGCCACCGAACTGGACCTGGAGCTCGAGCGCACCATCTCGGCGCAGCTGCAGCAGCGCACCGGGATCGGCGTGCACGGTGAGGAATTCGGCGGGCCGGACCTGGTGTCGGGCACCTCGTGGGTGCTCGACCCGATCGACGGCACCTTCAATTACTCGTCCGGGCACCCGCTTTCGGGCATGCTGCTCGCCCTGGTGCACGAGGGCGAGCCGGTGCTCGGACTCACCTGGCTGCCGCTGCTCGGGCAGCGTTACGCCGCCCAGGCCGGCGGGCCGGTGCTGCTGAACGGTCAGCCGCTGCCGCCGTTACCGCACGGCAAGCTCGCCGAGGCGATGATCGGCTTCGGCGCGTTCAATGTCGATGCGCGCGGCCGGATTCCGGGCCAATTCCGGTTCGATCTGCTCGGCCCGCTGAGCCGGCTCTCCTCGCGGGTGCGGATGCACGGCTCGACCGGAATCGACCTGGCGTTCACCGCCTCCGGGGTGCTCGGCGGCGCGATCGTGTTCGGGCATCATCCCTGGGACAACGCCGCGGGTGTGGCGCTGATCCGGGCGGCGGGCGGTGTCGTCACCGACCTGGCGGGGGAGCCGTGGACCATCACCTCGGGTTCGGTGCTCGCCGCGGCGCCCGGCGTGCACGAGGAACTGCTCGAGATGATCTGCACGGTCGCCGATCCGGCGACCGCGGAGGAAGGGTGAGGCAATGACGTTGGCGGTACGCGTGATTCCGTGTCTGGATGTCGACGCGGGCCGGGTGGTCAAGGGCGTGAACTTCGAAAACCTGCGCGACGCGGGCGATCCCGTCGAGCTGGCCGCGACCTATGACGCGCAGGGCGCCGACGAACTCACCTTCCTCGACGTCACCGCCTCGACCGGCGACCGCGGCACCATGATCGACGTGGTGACCCGCACCGCCGAGCAGATCTTCATCCCGCTCACCGTCGGCGGCGGCGTGCGCACCGTCGACGACGTGGACCGGCTGCTGCGCGCGGGCGCGGACAAGGTGTCGGTGAACACCGCCGCGATCGCGCGTCCCGAGGTGCTGCGCGAGATGTCGGAGCGGTTCGGCTCGCAGTGCATCGTGCTGTCCGTCGACGCGCGCACGGTGCCCGCGGGCCAGCCCGCGACGGCCTCCGGCTGGGAGGTCACCACCCACGGCGGCAAACGCGGCACCGGCATCGACGCGGTCGAATGGGCCACTCGCGGCGCCGAATTGGGCGTCGGGGAGATCCTGTTGAACTCGATGGACGCCGACGGCACCAAGGCCGGTTTCGACCTCGCGATGATCCGCGCCGTGCGTGCCGCGGTGACCGTGCCGGTGATCGCGTCCGGCGGCGCGGGCGCCGTCGAGCATTTCGCCCCCGCGGTCCAGGCCGGCGCCGATGCGGTCCTGGCGGCCAGCGTCTTCCACTTCGGCGAACTCACCATCGGCCAGGTGAAGGACTCGATGCGCGCCGAGGACATCGTCGTCCGGTAGTCCGCGCAACCCAGCCGACCCCAGCCGCAGGCGTTGTCGTACGGCAGATTCGGTGCGTAGTGGCGCCATACCCGTTCCGGTGTGGTGTGTCCGAGCCGGGCGCACGCCGCGGCCGCCGGGTCGACGAGGGTCTGGAGTGCGCCACGGGACGTCCCAGATCCGGACGTTGCGCGGGTTTCGGGAGACGAGCAGCCCGTCGGCGCGCAACCGCAGTGCGGTTCGCGGTGGTCCCCGCTGACTGTCGCCGGGGATCGCGCCGCGCTGCGGGTGCACAACGAGCACGACCCGCTCAGCCGGACGGCCGAGCGGGTCGTCGGGTGCGTTCAGGCACCTGCCACTTTGAGCAGGACCGCGCCCGCGATGATCGCGGCGAAGGACACGACCTTGGGCAGGGTGATCTTCTCGTGGTAGACGAGTGCGCCGAGGATGACCGTGCCGAGCGCGCCGACACCGGTCCAGATGGTGTATCCCACACCGACATCCAGGGTGCGCAGCGCCAGGCTCAGCGTGAAGATGCCGCCCGCCGCGGCGAACAGGGTGAAGACCGAGGGCCAGAGTTTGGTGAAACCGTTGGTCGCATTGGTGCCGAGCGCGAACGCGATCTCGAAAACGATGGCGATGCCGAGAAATAACCAGGCCATGACGAAAGCTCCTGTGCTGGTAATGAAGTGAGGGATCAGGCGGCTACGGGCCGGGTGGCGCGGGCGGCGATGGTGTCGGCGAGTTTCAGGCCGAGTACGCCGCCGATGATCAGGACGAAGGCGAGCACCTTCCAGACGTTCAGCGTCTCGTGGAAGATCACCGTGCCGAGGGTGACGGTGCCGACCGAGCCGATGCCGGTCCACACGGTGTAACCCACCCCCACGTCGAGGGTGCGCAGCGCGAGGCTGAGGAAGAAGATGCCGCCGGCCGCGGCGGCCGCGGTGAGCAGGGACGGGCCGAGCACGGTGAATCCGTGCGTGGCGTTGGTCGCCAGCGCGAAGACCACTTCGAACACGGCGGCGATCAGCAGGTAGATCCAGGCCATCGGAACAGCTCCTTATTTGTATGTATATGCAACTAAGTTGCGTGCGGAGAAGTATGCATGTACAAATAATCTGTGTCAAACACGGTGCGGGACGAGCAGATGTGGAGTCGGCTGTCCGCCTTGTATGTCCAGGTGGAAGGCCGATTGGCGACAGCGGTGCAGCGTGGGCACGGGCTCGGGTTGTCGGAGTTCCGTGCCCTCGGGTTCCTGTGCGAGGCCGAGGACGGCGAGCTGCGCATGCAGGATCTGTCGAACCGGCTCGGGTTGAATCAGAGTTCGGTGACCAGGCTCGTCGGACGGCTCGACGCCGCGGGCCTGGCCTATCGCGATCTCTGCCCGGACGATCGGCGCGGGGTCTACACGGTGATCACCGACGAGGGGCGGGCCCGGTACGAGGCGGCCCGCGGCACCTACCGCGACACGCTCGCCGCGGCCTTGGACGAATCCGACGACGACACCGTGGCCGCCCTGCGCCGGGCCCGGGTCTGAGCTTTGTTATAAACGGTCACATGAGTCTCGATCCCGCCATCGCCGCCCGGCTCAAGCGCAACGACGCGGGCCTGGTGTCCGCCGTCGCGCAGGAGCGCGGCACCGGCGACGTGTTGATGGTCGCGTGGATGGACGACGAGGCGCTGGCCCGCACGCTGGAAACCCGCAAGGCGACCTATTATTCGCGCTCGCGGCAGCAGTACTGGGTCAAGGGGGAGACCTCCGGCCACACGCAGTACGTGCACGAGGTCCGGCTCGACTGCGACGGGGACACCGTGCTGCTGGTCGTCGATCAAGCAGGCGCGGCGTGCCACACCGGGACGCACACGTGTTTCGACGCGGACGTGCTGCTCGCCGATCCGGCCTAGCCGGGGCCTATGTGCCGCGTTCCGCGGCGCCGCCGGTGTCGGGGCGGCTGAGCGCATCGGTCAGATGGTCCGCGAGCAGCTCGCTGAGTTCGGCGAGCTGAGCCGTCTGCTCCGGCTCCAAACCATCGAAAACCATGTGCCGCACGGCATCCAGGTAACCGGGGGCCGCCTCGACCACCTTGTGGTAGCCGTCGTCTGTGAGTACGGCCTGCACGCCACGGCGCCCGGCGGTAGCCGAGCGTTGCGCCCAGCCCATCCGCTCCAGCTTCGACACCACATGCGAAAGTCGTGATAGCGATGCATTTGCCTTGTGCGCGAGGTCACTCATCTGCAGCCGGTGCCCGGGCTCCTCGGACAGCAGGGTCAAAACCCAGTATTCGAAATGGGTGACCCCGGATTCTCGTTGCAGCTGCGTGTCCAAAGCGCCTGGTAGACGCGTCATCAGCGCAACAACCGCGCGCCAAGCTCGTTGTTCTACGGGGTCTAACCACTTCGTCACTGGTGTGCCTTCTTTCAAGCCAAGTGACGTGGTTTTGTTAGTAAGCCTAGCGATTATTGAAAAGCGTGTTCACAGTCACCCGTGACTCTGAGTTTGCCACGACTTCGCTCGGCCGTCATGAAGTTGGCAGGTGAGGTGAGTTCACTCACAGACCGCCGGGGCCGGTCATGGGTTTTGCCGCATCGGCGGGCGGGGTCGCTTGTGCATGTGCACGCTTCGGGCGCCGCCTGCGCCACCACCGGGAGACGGTGAGGGCGAGCACGGCGAGCCAGATCACGGCCGCGACGATCGCGCCGACCAGCGTCGCGCCCCGGAAGGCGGGCGCGTCGACGTCCAGAATTCGTTGTCCGGCATGGGCTGCGTTGCTGCCGCCGAGCACGATGGTCAGCGTCATCAGATTGGGAATCGCGACCAGCGCGGCGATCACCACGGCCGCGCCCGCCAGGAACCGGCCGGCCCGGCGCCGCCACACCCGCCCCGCGAACAGCAGCAGGAGCAGCGGGACGAGGGTGCACACGCCGCCGTAGACCAGGCCCCAGCCGATGCCCTTGGCGAAGCTGCCGTTGACCATCTCCGCGATCCGCTGCGCCCACCAGCGCGGAATGAACGCAGAGAGGATGAAGTAGGCGACGAACAACAGGACGAGCAAAGCCAGCCCACCGGCGAGCCAGGTCCGCCACGCGGGACCGGTCGATTTCTGCTCCAGCTGTCCGTCGGTCGCAGTCATGACCCCAGGGTAAGCCGGGCATGCGGCGGAAACGGGCTGATCTTCCCGGCGTTTCGGTACGTCCGTGCCGGGATCTGCGCCGGACTTGCCTACTTCGCCCGCTCGCGCAGGAACTTCAGCGCCTCGTCGGCGTGCACGTTGGCCCGCAGTTCGCCGGTGATGATCTTGCCGACGGTGCGGTCCTGGTCGATCACGAAGGTCTGGCGCTTGACCGGAGCCAGCTTGCCGAGCAGTCCGCGCTTCACGCCGAACTGCGCGGCGACCACGCCGTCCGGATCGGAGAGCAGGGGATAGCCGAGTCGCTGCTTGTCGGCGAAACCCGCCTGAGTCGCCACCGCGTCGGCGCTGATGCCCGCGCAGGACGCGCCGAGCGCGGCGAAATCGGCCGCTACATCACGGAAGTGACAGGCCTCCGCCGTGCAGACCGGCGTGTTGGCGGCGGGATAGAAGAAGAGCACCAGCGGACCGTTCGCGAGCAAGGCATCGAGCGAACGGAGCGTGCCGGACTGATCGGGGAGCTCGAACTGGGGAGCGAGCTGTCCTGTCTGCATAAAAGAGACAGTACCGGGCACTTGTCGCACCCGGTACTCTCCGTGTTCCGGACCCGTCCTCAAACTCCGATGAGGGCGGCCACTTCGGGGTTCTTGACCTGCATGACGTCGAGGATGCCGTGGGCACGCAGGAACGGTTTGAGTTCCTTGAGCCGGTCGGCGTGCATGGCGTACTCGCCCGGAAAGTGGTTCCGGTCCAGTGATTCGAGTGCCTTCGCGTAGGTGACGAAGGTGGCCAGCGCGCTCTGCGCGCCCGCCGCCTGCGCGGCCTTGTTCGATTGCAGTCCGACCATCCGTGGGGGCTGGTTCGGCGCACCGCCCGGTGCGGCGTGCCTGCCCTCCGGTTGCGAGGGGTACATCAGTTGACTCCTCTCGATATGGATACCGCGTGCGAGATGGAACGGAGCGAGTGTAGAGACGTCGATCACAGCGCCGCGCGCGGCATCGGAACCGGGCGGTTGCTTTTGTGATGGAAGTGAACCGAGTCAGGGTGCGCGCGAAAAAGCGCTGGGGGTACCTGGGATGATGGCCCTATGCACGGCGCGTCGACTCCCACCACCACGACCCGCGAACAGTTCCATCAGCTGGCCGCGGCGCATCGAGTGGTACCGGTGACCCGAAAGGTGTTGGCGGACTCCGAAACTCCGCTCTCCGCGTACCGCAAGCTGGCCGGCGACCGGGCGGGAACCTTCCTGTTCGAGTCCGCCGAGAACGGGCGATCGTGGTCGCGCTGGTCGTTCATCGGCGCGGGCAGCCCCTCGGCGTTGACCGTGGTGGACGGCGAGGCGGCGTGGCTGGGCAACATCCCGGTCGATGCCCCCTCTGGCGGCGATCCGCTGGTGGCGTTGCACGAGACGCTGCAACTGCTGCGCACCGAGCGGTTGCCCGGCCTGCCACCGCTGACCAGCGGCATGGTCGGCTACCTCGGCTACGACGCGGTCCGGCGCATCGAACGCCTGCCCAACCTGGCCCTCGACGATCTGCAACTGCCCGAGATGGTGCTGCTGCTGGCCACCGACCTGGCCGCGTTCGATCACCACGAGGGCGCGATCACCCTGATCACCAACGCGGTCAACTGGAACGGCACCGCCGAACGGGTCGACGAGGCCTACGACGAGGCGCTGGCCCGCCTGGACCGGATGACCGAGGCCCTGGCGGCCCCCGCGCCCTCCACGGTCTCGGTGTTCGACCAGCCCGACCCGGAGTACCGGCGCAAACGCACCACCGAAGAATTCGGCGCCGGGGTGCGTCGCCTGGTCAAGGAGATCGAGGCGGGCGAGGCGTTCCAGGTGGTGCTCTCGCAGCGCTTCGAGATGGACTACGACGGGGCCCCGCTGGACCTGTACCGCATGCTGCGCGCCTCGAACCCGAGCCCGTACATGTACCTGCTGCACATCCCGGACGGCGACGGCGGCACCGCGTTCTCCATCGTCGGCTCCAGCCCCGAATCGCTGGTGACGGTGAAGGACGGGGTGGCGACGACCCATCCGATCGCGGGCACCCGCTGGCGCGGCGCCACCGAAGAGGACGACATCCTGCTGGAGAAGGGCCTGCTCGCCGACGAGAAGGAGAACGCCGAGCACCTGATGCTCGTCGACCTCGGCCGCAACGATCTCGGGCGGGTCTGCCAGCCGGGCACCGTGCGGGTCACCGAGTATCGGCACATCGAGCGCTACAGCCATGTGATGCACCTGGTTTCGACGGTGTCGGGCCGGCTCGCGCCCGGCAAGAACGCGCTCGACGCGGTGCGCGCCTGCTTCCCCGCGGGCACGCTGTCCGGTGCGCCGAAGGTGCGCGCGATGGAACTCATCGAGGAACTCGAGCCCACCCGGCGCGGCGTCTACGGCGGCGTCGTCGGCTACCTCGACTTCGCCGGCGACGCGGACACCGCGATCGCCATTCGCACCGCGCTGCTGAAGGACGGGACCGCGTACGTGCAAGCGGGCGCGGGGGTGGTCGCCGACTCCGATCCCGAGTACGAGGACGTCGAGGCCCGCAACAAGGCCATGGCGGTGCTGCGCGCGATCGCCTCGGCGAAAACGGTCCGCGCGTTCGGCGCGGAGCCGGACACGACGAACGGCGACACCGCATGAGCGAAGCCGATCCGAGCCGGGCTGCCGCGGATTCGAGCGAAGCCGCCGCGGATTCGAACCAGGCTGCTGCGGATTCGAAGCCCGCCGCCGAAGGCGCGGACGCGGCAGCCGCACCCGGCTCGCGACGCAGGTATCCGATCGGCGCGCTGGTCCTGCTGGCTTTCGCCGCCGCGGCGCTGTGGGGCGCCTCGCGACTGACCTGGGTGACGGTCACCTCCTCCGACGGTCTCACCGAGCCGCGCACCGATCGCCTCAACGGCGGCGTCTGGTTCGGCGCGCTCACGCCGCTGGCGCTGGTGCTGCTCGCGTCCGTCGCGGCGGTGCTGGCCACCCGGGGCTGGCTGCGCCGCGTGCTCGGGGTGCTCATCGCGCTGGTCGCCGCGGTCGCCGCGGTGCCCGCCTTCGCGCTGCTCACCAGCTCCGGCAAGATCGCCGAACGGGCCGCGACGCTGGCCGAACTGCCGGGCAGGGCGCAGGTGGAGCAGGCCACGACCGCACCCCTGCCCGCGGTGCTGGCCCTGCTCGGCGCGGTGGCGGCGTTCGTGGCGGGCGCACTGCTCACCCGGATGCCGCAGGACACCGCGCGCCTGTCCGGCAAGTACGACAACCCGGTGTTCCGGCGCGCGGCGGCCACCGAACAGGTCACTCAGCGCCGCGACGCGCAGGCGGGCACGGAACCGAACTCCGGTCAGCTGTCCGAGCGGGTGCTGTGGGACGCGCTGGACGCGGGCACCGATCCGACCGAAGACGCCGTGACCTCGGACTCGCGACCAGGAGCGGCGGACAAGGGCGAGGCGGGCGGTCGTGCCCGCTGAGATATCCGCGCGCGGCGACTGTGGTGGGCCCCACCTTGCGCGTGGATTGGTTGCCTGGTCCACAACAAGACCCGCCGAAAACGCGGCCGGTACGTCCATTTATTCTTTGTCAGCATCGGTGAGACAGCGCCTGGGGGGATTCTCAGGTAGCAAGTCCGTCTCCCCAGAAAGGATTCGAGCCAGATGACGGTACTCGACTCGATTCTCGACGGGGTCCGCGCGGATGTGGCCGCTCGGGAAGCCCTCCTCGATTTTCAGGCGATCAAGGCGGCCGCAGCGAAGGCGTCGAGCCCGCTCGACGCGCGCGCGGCGCTCCTCGAAGACGGTATCGGCGTCGTCGCCGAGGTGAAGCGGGCCAGCCCCTCCAAAGGCGAACTGGCCGACATCCCGGACCCGGCCAGCCTGGCCAAGGCGTACGAGGACGGCGGCGCGCGGATCATCAGCGTGCTCACGGAGGGTCGCCGCTTCCACGGTTCGCTCGACGACCTCGACGCGGTCCGCGCCACGGTGAGCATCCCGATCCTGCGCAAGGACTTCGTCGTCGGCCCGTACCAGATCCACGAGGCCAGGGCGCACGGCGCCGACGTGATCCTGCTGATCGTCGCGGCGCTGGAGCAGGACGTGCTGTCCTCGCTGATCGACCGCACCGAATCGCTCGGCATGACCGCGCTCGTCGAGGTGCACACCGAGGAAGAGGCCGACCGCGCGCTGGAGGCGGGCGCGTCGGTGATCGGGGTGAACGCGCGCAACCTGAAGACGCTCGAGGTCGACCGCGACGTGTTCGCGCGGATCGCGCCCGGTCTGCCCACCGAGGTCATCCGGATCGCCGAGTCCGGCATCCGCGGCACCGCCGACCTGCTGGCCTACGCCGGCGCGGGCGCCGACGCGGTGCTCGTCGGCGAGGGCCTGGTGACCAGTGGCGATCCGCGTGCGGCGGTGTCCGAGCTGGTGACCGCCGGTACCCACCCGTCCTGCCCGAAGCCCGCGCGGCGGGGCCGGTGACGACGGTGAGCGGTCTACCCGCGGCCAGCGAAGGCGTCGCGCACCGCAGCGCGCACGAGCCCGACACCGGCGGCCACTTCGGCGTCTACGGCGGTCGGCATGTGCCCGAGGCGCTGATGGCGGTCATCGAAGAGGTCACCGCGACCTATGAGAAGTCCCGGCTGGACCCGGACTTCCTGAACGAACTCGATCGGTTGCAGCGGGACTACACCGGGCGGCCGTCGCCGGTGTTCGAGTGCACCCGGCTCGCCGAGCACGCGGGCGGCGCCCGCATCCTGCTCAAGCGCGAAGACCTGAACCACACCGGTTCACACAAGATCAACAACGTGCTCGGTCAGGCGCTGCTCGCCAAGCGGATGGGCAAGACGCGCGTGATCGCGGAGACCGGCGCCGGTCAGCACGGCGTCGCCACCGCCACCGCGTGCGCGCTGCTCGGCCTGGACTGCGTGATCTACATGGGCGCCGTCGACACCGCGCGGCAGGCGCTGAACGTGGCGCGCATGCGTCTGCTCGGCGCCGAGGTGATCTCGGTGACCACCGGTTCGCAGACGCTCAAGGACGCCATCAACGAGGCGCTGCGCGACTGGGTCAGCAACGCCGACGACACCTACTACTGCTTCGGCACGGCCGCGGGCCCGCACCCGTTCCCGATGCTGGTGCGCGACTTCCAGCGCGTCATCGGCCTCGAGGCCCGTGTGCAGGTGCAGGAGTCGACCGGGCAGCTGCCCGACGCGGTCGTCGCCTGCGTCGGCGGCGGCTCCAACGCCATCGGCATCTTCCACGCCTTCATCGACGACGCCGAGGTCCGGCTGATCGGTTACGAGGCGGCCGGTGACGGCGTCGAAACCGGAAGGCACGCAGCCACGTTCACCGGCGGTACGCCGGGTGCGTTCCAGGGCGCGTACTCCTACCTGCTGCAGGACGAGGACGGCCAGACCATCGAGTCGCACTCCATCTCGGCAGGTCTGGACTACCCGGGCGTCGGCCCCGAGCACGCCTACCTCAAGGACATCGGCCGCGCCGAATACCGCCCGGTCACCGACACCGAGGCGATGGACGCGCTGCTGCTGCTCAGCCGCACCGAGGGCATCATCCCGGCGATCGAGTCCGCGCACGCGGTCGCGGGCGCCCTGCAGCTGGGCAAGGAACTCGGCCCCGGCTCGATCATCCTGGTCAACCTCTCCGGGCGCGGTGACAAAGACATGGACACCGCGGCGCGCTGGTTCGGGCTGTTGGATGAAGGGGCTACGCAGTCATGAGCGAACGAAGTGAGCGAATCATGGGCACAGCGTCCATGGCGTCGACGGAGCCGAGCGCCAGCGAGGCGCAGTCGTGAGCCAACAGTCTCGGCTTGCCAATACGTTTGCCGCGGCCCGTGGTGAGGGTCGAGCGGCGCTCATCGGCTACCTGCCCGCGGGCTACCCCGATCTGGCCGGTTCCATCGAGGTCTGCCGCACCATGGTCGAATCCGGTTGCGACATCGTCGAAGTCGGCGTCGCCTACTCCGACCCGGTGATGGACGGCCCGACCATCCAGGCCGCCGCCGATCAGGCGCTGCGCGGCGGGGTGCGGGTGCGCGACGTGTTCTCCGTCGTCGAGGCGATCACCGGGGCCGGTGGCCAGGCGGTCGTCATGAGCTACTGGAATCCGGTGCTGAAGTACGGCGTCGACCGTTTCGCGCGCGATCTCGCCGCCGCGGGCGGCGCCGGAATCATCACGCCCAACCTGATTCCCGACGAAGCCGACGACTGGTTCGTCGCCTCGTCCACACACAACCTGGATCGCATCTTCCTGGTCGCGCCGTCCTCCACCGAGGAGCGCCTGGTGAAGACCTTGGAGGCGTCACGCGGGTTCGTCTACGCGGCGTCGACCATGGGTGTCACCGGTGCGCGTGACGTGGTCTCCTCGGCGGCGCCCGCGCTGTGCGCGCGGATCCGGGCACACTCCGATATCCCGATCGGCGTCGGTCTCGGCGTGCGCTCGGGTGCGCAGGCGGCCGAAATCGCTTCCTACGCAGACGGAGTCATCGTCGGCTCGGCCCTGGTGAGTGCCGCGGGCGAGAGCCTGGACGCGGTGCGCGCGCTGACCGCCGAGCTGGCCGAGGGCGTGCGTTCGGCGACTGTCGCATCGTAGTCCCGAGGGGGTCCGCAGCCGAGTTCTGCGGGCTCCTCGGTGCTCGTCGTCGCGGACGTGACGGCTCCCCAGTAGGCCGCCACGGTGCGGTGGTTCCAGCGCGCTGCGCGATCTCCGCTACGGTGGCCCCGTGACCTTACGAGTCCTGGCGTACATTCCCAGCCCCCCGCAGGGCGTGTGGCACATCGGTCCCTTCCCGCTGCGGGCCTACGCGCTGTGCATCATCCTCGGCATCATCGTCGCCATCTGGTGGGGCGAGCGACGGTGGCGCGCCCGCGGCGGGCAGCCCGGCACCATCCTGGACGTCGCGATGTTCGCGGTACCGTTCGGTCTGGTCGGCGGCCGGTTGTATCACGTCGCCACCGACTGGCAGAAGTACTTCGGCGCCGACGGCGACCCCAAAGCCGCGCTGCAGATCTGGAACGGCGGCCTCGGCATCTGGGGCGCGGTGCTGCTCGGCGGCGTCGGCGCCTGGATCGGCTGCCGGGTGTATCGAATCCCGTTGCCCGCCTTGGGTGACGCGATCGCGCCGCCGATCCTGCTGGCCCAGGCGATCGGCCGGCTCGGCAACTACTTCAACCAGGAGTTGTACGGCCGCACCACCGAATTGCCGTGGGGCCTGGAGATCTACTTCCGCTACGACGACAACCTGAAGCCGGACGCGATGAACGGCGTCTCCAACGGCGTCGTCGACAAGGTCGTGCATCCGACCTTCCTGTACGAACTGCTCTGGAACGTGCTGATCGTCGTGCTGCTCGTGCAGCTGGACAAGCGCTACCGGATCGGGCACGGCCGGCTCTTCGCGCTCTACGTCGCGGGTTACAGCTTCGGCCGCTTCTTCGTCGAGCTGATGCGCGACGACGAGGCCACCAAGATCGCGGGCATCCGCATCAACTCGTTCACCTCCGCGCTCGTATTCCTCGCCGCCATCGCCTATTTCGTGTTCGCGACCAAGGGCCGGGAGACCGCCGAGCAGTTGCAACCCGCGACAGGGCAGCGGCCGTGGCCGTGGCAGCTCGGCGCGTTGCGCGCGGCGGCGGCGTCCGGTGCGGGTGCCGTTGCGCTGAGCAAGGATTCGGCCGACGAGACGACGGCGGACGCGTCCACCGAGTCCGCGGACGAAGCCGCCGCGGGTGAGCCGGATGAGGTTGCCGCGGGCGACGATGCGGCTGGCGACGCCGCCGAGGCCGAGTCGGGTGCGACCGAGGCCGCTTCGACACCCACCGGCAAGGCAGACGGGGCGAGCACCGCGGACGCCGCGGCTGAGACGAGCGAGTCGACCGCCACCGCGCCGGCGTCCACCGGCAAGGCTGCCGAGCAGACAACCGCTGCGGACGCCGCGGCCGAGACGAGCGGGGCGACCGCCACCGACGCCGCCTCGGCGTCCACCGGCAAGGCCACCGCCGAGGGTGCTTCGGACGACTCCGCCGAAGCCGCGTCCGCCGACACCTCCTTGTCGAAGGGCACCTCCGACGACGCCACGGAAACCGGCAAATCCTGACCGTCGCGGTGCCGCTGTGCGTGCGGCGGCACCGCTCACGTCGGAGTGCATCCGCCGCCAGTCGACGGGTCCTGGCAAGTTCTGCGCGGCGCGGTGCCGCTGTGAGTGGGGCGGCACAGCTTCTGTCGGGGTGTACCCGACGTCGTCGGCAGATCCCGGCAAGTCCTGCGCGACATGCCGCCGTGGTCGTGATCGGCACCGCCCACCGTTTGCTCCGAATTCTCCGTGGCGGATAACGGAACCGAGGCACTGGCGATAATTCGGGTGAATGCCCCGAACGGTAAGGGGGCGACAAAATACGTCGGCCCGGCCAGAATGTCTCGTGATCGTCGCGAGCAGCTTCCCGCTCGGCGGCTGGATCCATGCCGGGGGCCGGATGAGGGCGCGCCCCGGACGACTGAGGAGGACATGTCAGTGACCGACCCCTACCAGCAGAACCCCGGTGCAGGCGGCCCGCAGTACGGCCCGCCCGGTACGGGTCCGGACCTGAACAAGCCGCAGGACACCGCAGGCCAGCCGCAGTACGGTCAGCCCGCCGATGCCTATGCGCAGCCCGCTGACCCGTACGCCCAGCCGCAGTACGGTCAGCCCAACCCGTACGGCCAGCAGCCGGGCGGCTACCCGCCCGCCGCCTACGGCCAGCCGCAGGGCTACAACCCGAACGATCCGGAGGCCCCGTTCGGCCGCGACCAGTTCGGTGTGCCGTTCTCCGAAAAGCAGAAGCTGATCGCCGGGCTGTTGCAGATCTTCCTCGGCGCGTTCGGCGTCGGCCGTTTCTACACGGGCTATACCGGCATTGCCATCGCCCAGATCGCGGTCACCTGGCTGACCTGTGGTGTCGGCGGCATCTGGCCGCTCGTCGACGGCATCCTGATGCTGGTCGGCAAGGTGCCCGACAGCGACGGTCGCCCGCTGCGCGACTGAGCCATCCGATCGAGAAGGCGGGCACTTGCGGGTGCCCGCCTTTTCTGTCCGACTTCTCGACGCGCAGACCCGGTTGGACCGTACAACCCTTTGGTTCACCATGATCGATATAGGGTTCTTCGCAGAAATACCGGCGTAGCCTTGGCCGGATTTGCGTGTTGTGTGTGGAGCTCCATACACCGAAGAGAGGGAACCCGTGCGTCGCAAGCTGTTCGCCGCCGCCATGCTCGCCATCGTCGCCGCCACCGGGCTCACCGCCTGTGGCAGCAGCAGCGATCCGAATGTGTTGAAGGTCGGCACCGAAGGCACGTACTCGCCGTTCAGCTTCCAGGGCGCGGACGGCAAGATCACCGGCTACGACGTGGAGGTGATCCAGGCGGTCGGCGAGAAGCTCGGCAAGAAGGTCGAATTCGTGCAGACGCCGTGGGACGCCATCTTCGCGGGCCTCGAGTCCAAGCGGTTCGACCTCGTGGCCAATCAGGTCACGATCAACGACGAGCGCAAGAACAAGTACGCGCTGTCGAGCCCGTACACCACCTCCGACGGCGTTATCGTCACCCGATCGGACAACAACGGCATCACCACGCTGGCCGACCTGAAGGACAAGACCTGCGCTCAATCGGCGACCAGTAACTGGGGCAAGGTCGCGGCGGGCGCGGGCGCGAAGGTCGAAGCGGTGGAGGGTTTCGTGCAGGCCATCCAGCTGCTGAAGAACGGCCGGGTCGACGCCACCGTCAACGACTCCCTCGCCGTCGCCGAGTACACCAAGAAGACCGGTGACAACGGCGTGAAGATCGCGGGTAAGACGGGCGAGACCAGCCAGCAGGCGTTCGCCGCCCGCAAGGGTGACGGGCTGATCACCGATGTCGACAAGGCGCTCACCGAGCTGCGCGCCGACGGCACGCTGGCCAAGATCTCGGACAAGTACTTCGGCACCGACGTCAGCAAGTAGCCGACGCCGTTCATGGATGCCGCCACTCGGGAACTGATCTGGCACAACCTGTGGCCGATGCTGCAGGCCACGGTCAACAAGACGATTCCACTCACCGCGATCAGCTTCGTCATCGGTTTGGCGATCGCGTTGTTCGTGGCGCTGGCCCGGATGTCACCGGTGTGGCCGCTCTCGGCGGCCGCCCGGTTCTACATCTCGATCATTCGGGGTACGCCGCTGCTGGTGCAGCTGTTCATCGTGTTCTACGCGCTGCCGCAGTTCGACATCGTGATCGATCCGTTCCCCGCGGCGGTGATCGCGTTCAGTCTCAACGTCGGTGGTTACGCGGCCGAGATCGTCCGCGCGGCGATCCTCAGCGTGGCGAGAGGCCAGTGGGAGGCCTCGCTCGCGCTCGGCCTGCGCTATCCGCAGATGATGCGGTTGGTCATCCTGCCGCAGGCGTCGCGGATCGCGGTGCCGCCGCTGTCGAACACCTTGATCTCGCTGGTCAAGGACACCTCGCTGGCCTCGACGATCCTGGTCACCGAGCTACTACGAGTCGCGCAGCTGGCCGCGGCCCCGACGTTCGACTTTTTCGCCCTCTACGGTGTGGCTGCGGTCTACTACTGGGTGATCTGCCTGATCCTCGGTTTCGGCCAGACCCGCCTGGAGACCCGGCTGGCCCGGCACGTCGCCACCTGAGCCCCCTTCCTTTCCCGGCTTGGCTGCCCGCGTGCCGAAAGCTAGTTTGGCCGGGATCGGAAGGAGGCGGCGGTGGACGGCTGGTATGCGCTCGAAGCCAGTGCGCCGCATCGTTATCGGGTGCCGTGGGACGACGAGCTGCCGGTGGCAGTGCCGGCCGGGTTGCGCTGGACGAGCATTACTTTCGCGGCTTCCTGATCTACCGGGCGTGGCGCGGGCAGTGGTTTCTGCGGCTCCGGTGGGCGGCGCGGCCGCCGGTGGAAGCGGATCGGCCCGTCGCGTGTGACGACTGCCTGCTCGCGGTCGGACCGATGAACGAAGTCGTCGTCGAGATGCGGCGGACGGTCGACGGCCGGCCGCGCCGATATCGGGTCGCGCGGCGCGGCGCGGCCGATTCCTCTTCGCGCACAGTGCGATTTGATCTCGGCCGGGCGGTCACCGCCGGGGCCGACGAGATATTCGACGTCGAGCAAGCGGGTGCGTTGTTCCTCGGCTACTACCGCGCCGGGACCGTCCCGGACGCGGAATACACACTGCGCGAACTCGATTCCGCCGAAGGACGGACCGAATTCGGTGTGCAGAGCCATGTCCTGACCGTTGACTACGGGTGCTATCGGCCGGTGCTCGCGACGGTCGCCGAGGGTGAATTCGCGGCGCTGCTGCCCGAAGCCGAGGAGGATCCCGAACTCGGCGACGAATCCGCGGTGCTGGTCCTGGCCGCGCTCCCACCGGGCCGGGCCTGGGCGGACCTCGATGACGAGGAGGTCGCTGGGAGTCCCGAGTTTCTGCAAGTCGCCGGGTCGGGCGGTCGCTACCTGGTCGAGTGGCGGCTGTGGGACGGTGCGGAGTATCGGCAGTTCGCGATCGGCCGGCATGCCACCTCGCCCGTCGAAACCGTGCGCGAGTCGCTCCGGCAGTGCGGCGAGTGGATGGGGGAGTTACAGAACCAGCTGGCCGAACTGGCGGTGACGGTGGATCTGATCGACCTCCCTACGACCGAATGGGCCACGATCTCGACCGAGGTCGCGTCCGCCACGATCGTGTCTTCGGATGCGGCCGCGCCGCACCCTGTCCCCGAGCCGTCGACGGACAACACGCCCGCGCCGCCCGACGAGCTGCTGGCGCCGGTCATCCCGCTGCACGCACCCGAACTCGGCGTGGTGGACCAGCACCCGGCAGCCGCCGCCAGGGCGGACCTGTTCATGGTGGACCGGGCCGCGGAGGACAAAGTCATACAGGACCGGGCGGCGGTGGACCTGCCTGTGCAGGACCGGATGGTGGAGGACCGGGCGCTGGTGGACGGGGCCGCAATGGACAGCGTCCCTCAGATCTCCCCATTGCCGACCGCCGACGTCCCGGTCTACTTCGACGATCACGTGGAGTACGTCTACCCGAACGAGGTCTTCGCCCCCGCCGAAGTGGACGTGCTCCTGGTGCACTACACCCGCACCGGCAGGGTCCCGGAACTCGGCTTCAGCTACCGCGAGATCGCTCTCGAACGGTGACGCGGGAGCGTTCGCGAACGCCTCGATTTCACCCGGTTCCGCCTCGCGAATTTCTACCAGCGAGTAACATTTTCCGGCGTCGTTCCAAATACGTACCGCTGGCCTGCGGTGTTGCGCCATTCGTAACAGTTGTAGGTTTCACCAAGTCGCGATCGTTTTTTTCACCCAGCTTTCACCTGGGGCACAGCGGGCTATGGCCACCCGGCGGGACTAGGCTCTACCCGTGATGCGACGGACGAAGATTGTGTGCACGCTCGGCCCGGCTACTGCCACCGAGGACCGTATCCGCGAACTCGTCGAGAGCGGCATGGACGTGGCTCGGCTGAATTTCAGTCACGGCGAACACGCGGATCACGCCGAAAACTACAAGAAGGTGCGGCAGGCTTCCGATCACCTCGGCAGAGCGGTCGGCATTCTGGCCGACCTGCAGGGGCCGAAGATCAGGCTGGGCCGCTTCATCGAGGGCAAGACCGTCTGGGCGACGGGCGAAGAGGTCAGGATCACCGTCGACGACATCGACGGCACGCACGACAGGGTCTCCACCACCTACAAGGAACTCGCCAAGGACGCCAAGCCCGGTGACCGCCTGCTCGTCGACGACGGCAAGGTCGGCCTCACCGTGATCGAGGTCGTCGGCAACGACGTGGTCTGCCGGGTGACCGAAGGCGGCCCCGTCTCGAACAACAAGGGCGTTTCGCTGCCCGGCATGGACGTCTCGGTGCCCGCGCTGTCCGAGAAGGACATCGAGGACCTGGAATTCGCGCTGAAGCTCGGGGTCGACTTCATCGCGCTGTCGTTCGTGCGGTCCCCGTCCGACGTCGAGCTGGTGCACGACGTGATGGACCGGGTCGGCCGCCGGGTGCCGGTGATCGGCAAGCTGGAGAAGCCCGAAGCCATCGACAACCTGGAAGCGATCGTGCTCGCGTTCGACGCGGTCATGGTCGCCCGCGGTGACCTCGGCGTCGAGCTCCCGCTGGAGCAGGTGCCGATCGTGCAGAAGCGGGCCATCCAGATGGCCCGCGAGAACGCGAAGCCGGTGATCGTGGCCACCCAGATGCTGGAGTCGATGATCGAGAACTCGCGCCCCACCCGGGCCGAGGCCTCCGACGTGGCCAATGCGGTGCTCGACGGCGCCGACGCGGTGATGCTCTCCGGCGAGACCTCGGTCGGCGCCTACCCGATCGAGACGGTGCGCACCATGGCGCGCATCGTGCACGCGGTGGAGACCGAGTCGACCCGGGTGCCCCCGTTGACCCACGTGCCGCGCACCAAGCGCGGTGTCATCTCCTACGCGGCTCGCGACATCGGCGAACGGCTCAACGCCAAGGCGCTGGTGGCCTTCACCCAGTCCGGCGACACCGTGCGCCGCCTGGCCCGGCTGCACACCCCGCTGCCGCTGCTGGCGTTCACGCCGCTGCCGGAAGTGCGCAGTCAGCTCGCGCTGACCTGGGGTACGGAAACGTTCATCGTGCCGACGGTGGACAGCACCGACGCTATGATCCACCAGGTCGATGTAGCACTTCTCTCAATGGAGCGATACCAAAAAGGTGATCTGGTGGTAATCGTTGCGGGCTCCCCGCCCGGTACTGTCGGTTCCACTAACCTGATCCACGTACATCGCATCGGCGAGGAGGATCACTAGTCTATGAGCGGGTCTCTCGGTGGAACGGTCGTCGACGCGTCGGCGGCCGGACGGTCTGATCTCGACGTTTTGCTCGGTCTGCTCGATCTGGAGCAGATGGACGAGGACGTGTTCGTCGGTCAGCACCCGGAGAAGGTGTGGAGCCGCACGTTCGGCGGTCAGCTGGTCGCGCAGGCGATCATCGCGGCCGGCCGCACGGTCGGCGACCGGCCCGTGCACGCGATCAACGCGCATTTCGTGCGCGGTGGCGACACGAAGAAGCCGATCGAGTACCGGGTGGACCGGCACCGGGACGGCCGCGCGTTCGCCAACCGCACCGTCACCGCCTACCAGGACGACCAAGAGCTCTTCGTGATGCTGGCGGCGTTCCAGGACTGGAACAAGGGGCTCGAGCACGGACACCCGCTGCCGGAGGTACCCGACCCGGAGACGCTGCCCCGGGTGGAGGAGAGCTTCCAAGGCTTGGAAGACAAGCTGGAGATGTTCATCAAGGCGCCGCATCCGATCGATATGCGCTATACCAACGACCCGGCCTGGATCCTGAAGGGCACGGGGGAGCGGCTCAATCACAACCGGGTGTGGATGCGCACGGACGGGCAGTTGCCAGACGATCCGCTGCTGCACGTGGCGGCGCTGGGCTATTCCTCGGACACCACCGTGCTGGATTCGATCATCACCACGCACGGTCTTTCCTGGGGCCTGGACCGGATCGTCGCCGCGACGGTGAATCATTCGATCTGGTTCCACCGGCCGTTCCGGTTCGACGAGTGGGCGCTCTACGCCACTGAATCCCCGGTGGCGTCGGGTTCGCGCGGCCTGGCCACCGGCCGATTCTTCTCCCGCAGCGGCGAGTTGCTCGCCACTACCGTGCAGGAGGGCCTGATCCGGCACTTCCCGGCGCGCTCGACCACCACCGCGGGCTGAACCCATCGTTGTGCCCGGCGACCCGAAAACGCCGGGCACAGCGGGAGTTGCCTGATAGCAGTCAGATTCGCTCGCGCTCGGTGTCGAGATCGACATCGGCGCGTTCCATGGCGCGGATCGTGAACGGAATGCCGCCGCCGGGCTCGCTGTGTGCGACGCCGGAGATCCCTTGCCGCAGTTGCTGTTCCAGTCGCGCCATCGCGGCGTCGGTGAGTTCGGCGCGGGCGCCGACCAGGCTGAGCGCGATCTCGTAGGCGCCGCGGTCGCCCGGGTCCTGCTCGGGATGCGCCGCACGCCACTGGGTTTCGAGGGCCTCGTGGACCGGGTCGTCGGTGTCCACCGGCAGGGTGAAGCGCCACGCGAACACCTCCCGATCCTGGAGATGCTCGTCGACCACCGCGCGGACGGTCTCGACGACGCGTTCGAGGGTTTCCGATGTCACATACACATGGAGCGAAACATCCGAAATGCGTTTCGGCATGTCTGATTCCTGTCGTGTGTCGAACCAGCAACGGCGGAAGTTGTTGTCCGCGGGAGTGTAATCCCTCGCGCCCGGAAATGGACATAGCAGCCCTGCATTGCTGTGTCGAACTGCGCAATTGCCGCGGTCTGCGCGCTTATCGGCGGTGTGCGGCGAGGAAAGAAGCCAGCGGCGCGGTTTCCAGGCGCGGCTCGATGATCAGGCCGGACAGTTCGGGGCCGGCCGGGCGCGGCTGCTCGTGCGGAGCCAACGCGAGGATCAACGGCACCAGTGCTTCGGCGATCCGGTCGCCCACCTCGCAGTAGGCCTGCTCGGACAGGCCGATCGGGTCGGCGATGTTCTCCCGGCCGACCAGCGCGAGATCGTTGCGCGCACGGTGCAGTTCGGCGATCGAGCGCGCGCCCGTCACGTGCGCGATGCGGTGCGCCTCCAGCAGCGTGAAGGTGCGGGCGGCCACCCCGAAGCCCATCTCGCTCACCTGGTCTCGGATCTGCTGGGTCATCGTGAGGACCAGATCGGCGTTGTCCACCATTTCCGGCTTCAGCCGGCGTGCCTTGAACTCGCTCGCGTCGGCGCCCAGGCCCTCGATCGCCTGTGCGGCCAGCGGTTCGACCGGAAAGCCCACCAGTGCACGGGTTCCCGCGCTCTCGGCGGTCAAATTCGGCAGCGCGTGTTCGACGGCGAGAGCGCGGGTGACGCGCTCGGCAATCACCGAACGGCAAACATTGCCGTTGCAGACGAACAGGACGTGCATAGGGATACGGTAAACGTTCGAATACACCGTGGATGTCCGAAAACCTCCGAATTCGGCTACCTGGACGAGTGTTCATCTGCGGGTCGAGCGCCGTACACGAACTGCGCCGCACAAAGTCTCGGATCGAGATGTGCGCCGCATTCATCGGATGATCATGTGCAACTGTGTTCTCCTGCACTTACCCCACCCATGGCGTATCGAAACACATCGTTGTGATTGCCTCGTGATCGGAGTGGTCGTTAGTCGAATTCGTTGCCGTAGAGCGTCTTCTCGTCCACCACGGGCGCGACCTTGGCGGGCTCGTCGTACACCCGGCCGCGGGTGCTGAACATCCGGCCGCGCGAGTCGACCACCGGCGCGAACCGCGCCATCCCCGTCGGCCGCGCCATATCGTCGTACATCGCGTCGATGCCGCCGCGCATGAAGTAGGCCTCGTGCCAGAACCCCGCGCCGCCGGAGTCGCGCAGAAACCGGTGCCACCACTCGCGGTGCGGGTCGGACCGGGTCCAGCGCTCCAGGCTGTCCAGATCGCGCCAGTACTGGCGGGCGCCCCAGTGCGGCGGGAACAGCGACCAGATCACGTCTTCGTGCAGCAGTAGCCCGTCCGGCCGATCCTGGTGCGAGCGATACAGTTTCGGGCCGAGCCCGAGCAGCCGCAGCAGGCCGCGTGGCTTGTGCACCCGCATCCCCAGGTAGATGACCACCAGATCCGGATAATCCCGCAGATCGACCGTCGTCCTGTGCACCCGCATCGCAACCTCCGCTGACTCGGGCCTCCTATCACCCTATGCGTTGAATACGAGACGCATGAGCGATCAGTTCAGATCGGGCCGCGGTGCTCGCGGAAAGCCCTGGCGGCCCGGCGTGGCGCGTCGGCGGTTGCGCGGTCCTGTCGGTGCGCACCGCTAATCTGCGGAGATGGCCACACCGGACGCGGCACTGCGCCGCCTGCTGCGCGATATCGGAAAGCTCTTGCAGCCGTACGGGTTCGAGGGCTCCGAGCCCAGCTGGGTACGGGTCGAAGAAGGCGGTGTGGCGGTGGTCGGCCGCACCAGGGCGCTGCGGTCCTGGACCGACGGGCAGCAGGTGCTGCGCTTCGGTTTGAGCCTGCGCGTCACGCCGATCGCATGGTGGGAATTCGGCAATTGGCGCGCCGCGCAACTGGGCCGCGCGCCCAGTCCGCTCGAGGCGGCCACCGGTCCCGATCTGATCGCCGACGGCCTGCCCGAATCCGTGACGGCGTTGTGGTCGCTGCGGACCGAACCCGACCAGCCGGGCCAGGTGCAGAGCGGCGATGTCGAGGTCATCCGCGCCGAGCTACCGCGTCGCGTGCACGCCTACGCCCGCCGCGCCCGCCAACTCCTGGAGCCCGACCGCTACCTCGACGAATTACTGGCCCAGCCCGACCGGCAGGTCGCGACCTGGGAGGCGATCACCGTCCTGCTCGCGGAGCGCGGACCCACCCCGGAACTCGACGACGCACTCGACCAGTTGCGCGCCCTCGCCCCGTCGGCCCACACCGACGAGGTCCTCGCCTACGCCCGCTCCCGAGCTGCCGTCGCCTGAGCTGGTCGAGAACGCCCGAATGACGCATCGGGCGGCGCGAGTGTTCGGGCGCTTCGCCTGTGGTCCAGTGAACAACGCCGGCGGTAGCGCGGTGTTCGGGTGGTTCGTTCGTACGCCCGCGCGCCCTGCGCACATCCCAGCCTCGCGCGCACATCTCAGCGCCCCGCGCACGAAACAGCCGAACAAATCGCGCGCAGCTCGACAAAACATGCGCGGCGCAACGACGATGCCGGTGTTCGGCCGATCTGCCCGCGCTTCGATGGTTGTTGCCACGCGTGGTAGCTGCCGTCTGATCAGCACGCTGCTTCGATAGGCGGGAGTTGCGTCTGGTCCCTGCGGTGTTCGGGCAGTTGTCGACTCGACTGTTCGCCATCGTGCGGCGTAGCCCTGCCGTGGCTGCTTCGAGGTTGGCCACGAGATTGCTACCCCCGGCGAACGGGCGGGGTGCAGGCGCGAACTATCATGGACGAGCTGCGGCATCGCTCGTCGAGGGGTGTCGCGCGGCGGTGGGGCCCGCCGTACCCGAACCGCGGCGACGTTGCCGACAACGGTCCCTGCTTGTGATGGCATGCGCCCGCGGCGGGCGCTACACGAGTGGGAGCCTCGGCATGACGACAACGGGTACCGGCTGCACACAGACCGATATCGATCCCGATCTGTTCGATCCCGCGACGCTACGCGCCAGAGTGAGTGCGCAGGCGCCGATCTTGGCGGTCATCGCGCTCGGCGGTGGGCTCGGCGCCGCCCTGCGCTACGGCGCGACTCTGATCTGGCCGACCGCCCCAGGAGCGTTCCCGGTCACCACGATGGTCGTCAACGTCACCGGGTGTGCGGCCATGGGGGTCTTCATGGTGCTGATCACCGAGGCGTGGACCGCGCCCCCGCTGCTGCGCCCTTTCGTCGGGACCGGCATCCTCGGCGGCTACACCACGTTCTCCACCTACGCCGCAGACAGCGACCACCTCATCCAAAACGGTAGTCCGGCAGTCGGTTTGGCTGTATTGGTGGCCACGCCGGTGGCGGCCCTCATCGCGATCTGGACCGCCGCCGGGCTCGCCAGGCGGTTCGTCGGTGTCGGTGCACGGCGTGTCGCGCTCGAGGTCCAGGTCACCGAGCCGGAGGATCCGCAGTGAACTGGGCCCTCGTCGTCGGCGCCGCGATGGTCGGGGCGCCGGTGCGCTATCTCACCGACCGGTTCGTGCAGAGCCGGCACGACAGCCTGTTCCCATGGGGCACGCTCGCGGTGAACACCGTCGGCTGTCTGATCCTCGGCTTTCTCACCGCGACGGTGAGCACCGATTCGCATCTGCAACTGCTGGTCGGCACCGGCTTCTGCGGTGCGCTGACCACCTACTCGACCTTTACGTTCGAGTCGGTCCAGCTGGCCCGCAATCACGCCCGCTTCTACGCCGTCGCCAACATCGTCGGCAGCATCATCACCGGGCTGGGCGCGATCTTCCTCGGATCGGCACTCGCCCAGGCCATTTGGGGCTGAGCCGGCTCAGGCGCCGGGCTTGTGCTCGGCGATCTGGATGAGGTTGCCGCAGGTGTCGTCGAGGACGGCGGTGGTGACGGTGCCATGGTCCAGCGGCGCCTGGGTGAACCGCACGCCGAGCCCGCGCAGCCGCTCGTACTCGGCGTGGATGTCGTCGACGGCGAAGGACGTGAACGGGATGCCGTCCTCGACCAGCGCGTTCTTGAACGGGCGCGCCGCCGGATGGGCATCGGGTTCCAGCAGCAGTTCGACGCCGTCAGGGGCCTGCGGGGAGACGACGGTCAGCCAGCTGTACTCGCCGACCGGCACGTCCTGCTTCTTCACGAAGCCGAGTTTCTCGGTATAGAAGCGCAGTGCTTTGGCCTGATCGTCGACCCACACACTGGTGACGTTGATGCGCATGTCCTACTCCTTCGTCCAGCGATCGGTGAGATTTCGCAGCGGTTCTCGGTTCAGAAAGTGGAACTTGTACCGGCCCTCCCGGCTCGCGGTCACCAGCCCGGCGACCGCGAGCACCTCCAGATGCTGGGAAATCGCCTGCCTGCTCGACGACATCCCGTGTCGCATCGTCAGCCGTCCGCAGAGTTCGAACAGCGTCTGACCGTCGCGCTCGGCGAGTTCGTCGAGGATCACTCGGCGCGTGGGATCGGCCAGCGCCTTGAACACCTCGGCAGAGTCGGTACCTTCGCTCACGCCCTCACTATAGGCAAGTAAATGCTTGCATGTCACGTCCATCGGCGAAACGTGCTGCCGACCGGTACGCGGGTCGAGCCGGATGGCATGTGTCGCCGCTCAGCTCGTCACCAGGTCCATGCGGAGGAATTCGGTGATGCGGAGCAGCTTCGGCGGGCGACTCACCTCCTTCGAAAGCGCTTGGAACGCTTCGGCTTCGCCGATCAGGCGGGGAGCCCCGAGTTGCAGGTCCCGGCCGTCGATGCGCAGCCCGGCGTGACCGGCTTTCAGGATGTTCTGCACCCAGTCCGCACCCGATCCGTAGACCAGGATGAACAGGTAGCCGCCCTCGACCGGATGGGCGTCCAGCGGTGTGCGGTAGGTCGCGCCCGAGGTGCGTCCGACATGGGTCAGCACCGGCCACTTCCCGCTCGCGACGGCGCGTGGATTGAACACCCGCTTGTTCACGTGTCCCCACCATTTCGGCATCGGCATCGGAGTCTCCTTCACTTGCTGCCTTACGTGCGTAAGACTGGCTTACACTTGTAAGGTAGGCTTACGCGCGTAAGGCTGTCAACCATCTGTTTTCGAGGAGCCGCCATGTCCCGACCGCCGCTACCGCTCAGCAGAGACCGCGTCCTCGAGGCCGCGGTCCAGGTCGCCGACCGCGGTGGGGCGGAAGCGATCACCATGCGCCGAGTGGCGCAGGAGCTGGGCGTCGAGGCGATGTCGCTCTACCACCACGTGCCCAACAAGGACGCCATCCTCGACGGCGTCGTCGACACCGTGTTCGCCGCGATCGACCTGCCGGACACCGCGCAGCCGGACTGGCGCGACGCCCTCCGCACGCGCGCATACTCCGCCCGTAAGGTCCTGTCGCAACACCGCTGGGCCCTCGGCCTCCTGGACTCCCGGCGCAATCCCGGCCCCGCCACGCTGCGCCACCACGACGCCGTCCTCGGCGTGCTCCGCAACGCCGGATTCACCCTCCCGACCGCCGCGCACGCGGTGTCCCTGATCGACAGCTACATCGGCGGCTACGTCCTCCAGGAAGCGAATCTTCCCGCGGCGACCCCCGGTGATGTCGAAACCGTCGCAGGCGGCATCCTCGACCACCTACCCGATGACCTGCCGTACCTGCGCGAGATGATCGTCGACCACGCCCTGCGCCCCGGCTACGACCACACCGCCGAATTCACCTACGGCCTCGACCTCATTCTCGACGCCCTGGAAGCCAAGCGCGCGTAGGCCTTTCGGCGGCCCTGCGTCACTCGCTACGCCGCCCCGGCTGGGCGCCCTGCGTTCGATCCCGCACGTATCCAGATCGCCGATCTATCACTTGACCAGCTCGCCGCCGCGCTCTGGCGTGGCCTGGATCGGCAGTGCGTGAGGTCATCGGACTGCTGTGGGCTCCGGATCCGACGCGCTGGTGTCGACTCCGTGGTGGATCGCCGCCCAGGCGAGGTCAGCTGTCGGAGGTGAGCTGGCCTTCGGCGAGGTAGGTGTCCACCGGTGCGCCCTGCTCGTCATCGATTGTCACCAGGTACCAGGGGCTGGAGCGCACGTCCGGGTTGAGGGTGAGCCCGTTGTCGTCGTGCGCGGGCGTGTATTCGAGGTCGACCTCCACGACGATGCCGTGCCTGCCGAGGGAGACGTGCCGAACCCGATCACCGACACCGAACTTGGCTTCCGACATGCTGCACGCTCCTTCGTTCCCGCAATCGCCACTGTATCCGGTGTGCCCCCAACGAGATTGCCCAATCCACCCCACTCGACGCGTCCACGTGGAAGCAGGGCCGACCCCCACCGCAGGCATGCAGCCTAACCGCCGGCCCCGCCCCCACTCGGTAACCGAGCCCCCTACACGCCCCCACCCCACCAAGATCAACGATCACCCGACGACCCCCTAGGCGCCACCCTTATATAAGGACCACCACCCCGATCCGAGTCCACCGCCGACCCGAGCCGCCACCACAGCGAGTGGCCCGTCCAACCGCGCCGGTCCAGCCCGCACCGAACAGGACCAGACCTGTTGCCTGGCCGCGCCGGCATCCAGGCCGCGTCCCCGCAAGCGTGTCCGCCCTGGACAGAGTGCTGCGAGCCGCACCTCACCCGGAGTGATGACGAGCAACCACGCCCCGCCTGCCCCCTGCTCAACTACGGCAGCAATGTGCGCGGGGAACCGAGCGAACCGCAACCCATCCACCCCACGCACCCACGGCAAAGCGTTCGGGGGGCGAAGCCCTGCCGGGCGGGTCCTGAGAGTTGAACCCGGCGTTATAACGAGCGAACCCCGGCCCGCACCTCCCACCTAACGTGCCCACGGCCACGGGAGTTCGAGGGCGAAGCCCTGCCGGGCGGGTCCTGAGGGTTGAACCCGGCGTTATAACGAGCGAACCCCGGCCCGCACCTCCCACCTAACGTGCCCACGGCCACGGGGGTTCGGGGGCGAAGCCCCGCTGAGCGGGTCCTGGGGGTTGAACCCCGGCGTTATAACGAGCGAACCCTGGCCCGCACTTCCCCACCTAACGTGCCCACGGCAAGGGGGGTTCGGGGGGCGAAGCCCCGCCGAGCGGGGCACGGGGGTCGCACCCCCGGGTGAAATGACGAGCGACCCCGGCCCGCGCCTTCCGCGGACAGGGGTCGCCCAGAGCGAGTGCCGAGTGTGGGACTCGAACCCACACGTCCTTTCGGACAACGGTTTTTGAGATTGTCCCTCTCGACGTTTGCAGGAATGGGCGGGCGTGGGCTCTCGTAGCTAGCGCCCGCTGACCTGCTTTTTTGATCGTTGGTGGCGTTGGTCGGATGGGGCTGGTTGGGGGACTGCTGCGGACCCTCTGCGGACTGCCCTTCGCGGATAGGTTGTCTATCCGCCCTGTCACCTAGACTTCCCCGG
>NZ_BAUA01000196.1 GCF_000710915.1 Nocardia brasiliensis IFM 10847 | reverse complement strand
ATCAGCAGCGTGGAGATGCCCATCAGCAACAGGGTGGAGACGAGGGTCTTCTTGCGGCCGATGCGGTCGCCGAAATGCCCGAAGATCATGGCGCCCACCGGGCGTGCGATGAACGCCACGGCGAACGTCGCGAACGAGGCGACCGTGCCCGCCGTCGACCCGAGCGCCGGGAAGAAGACCTTCGGAAAGACGAGCGCCGCGGCGGTCCCGTAGATGAAGAAATCGTAGAATTCGATGGTGGTGCCGATACAGCTCGCGACGGCCACCCGGCGCATGCTCGTGCCGGTCGTCGTCATCGTTGCCTGTTGTGGCGACAGTCTTTTCATGCGGTCCTCATTTCATCCCCTGCGCCGCCAGTCCAGGCGCGGGGTGAGAGGACCATAGTGATGTGGGTCACTCCGCGGTAACCCCCGAACGGGGGTAGGGACCTACTGTCGAACAGACGATTCGCGGGTGAACGCGGCGCGGTGCGCGTCGGTCAGCAGCGCACCGAGTTCCTGCTGCTCGGACTCGGCGAGCACCTCGAAGCACGGCTGAATCAGCTTGTCGGTCAAGGCTTCCGCAGCTTCCCAGCGCTCGCGCTGCTCCGGCGTCGGCGCCTCGAACGGTTCGGGCCAGCCGAGCAGACGAGCCTGGTCACCGCCGTCGAGCATCGGCGACCCGGAGACCAGAATCGCCTCCAACGGCGTCAGCCCGCACGCTGTCACCGCGATGAAGTGCAACCCGCCCCGCAGTTCGCGCACCACGTGCAGCAGCAGCGTGGCCCGGCCGAGCCCGTCCGCGGGCAGCGGCATCGCCCGCCAGCCCGCGAACAACGGCAACCCGGCCGGCGACGCCGCGGCGGCCACCCGCTCCAGCAGTGCCGCCAACCGGTCCGCGCCCTCGAACGAGGCGAGCTTTCGGCGACCGAAGTCCTGGCAGGCGGCCGAATACGCCTGTGCCGCTTCGGCAGCGGCGATCGGCGTCGACTCCCAAGCCGACCGGACCCGCTCCGGCGCGAAGAAGCCGAACGCCGCGGCGACCACGTCCGCGTCCACCTCGCCGAGCACGCCGCCGCGACCGCGCGTGTACGGACCGTGGAACCCGCTCACCTCGATGGCACTGCCGAATTCCTTGACCTCCCGGGAAAGCATGAACGCCCCACCCAGCTCGGAGATCTGTTTCTTCACCGCAACCGCCGTCATCATGGGCGAAATACTATACGTACGGCCGTACGTCTTACAAGGGCCGTACGTAGCCGATTCCACTCACGACGCCGCCGCGCGATCGGTTCCGCCGGATCGGAATCGTGCCGCATGCTCGTCCACCCACTGCGCGAAAGTCCGTGCCGGGCGGCCGGTTACCCGGGCGACGGTGTCGACGACGGTTGTCGAGGCGGCATCCGCCGTGGCGTACCAGCCGATCACGTATTCGGCATCGGCGCGCGACACCCCGGTAGCCATCAGTCGTTCGATGGCCTGCTCGTGACCGATCCGCACGAAGCCGATATCGCGCCCGACCGCACGGGACAGGATCGCGATACGTTCTTGCGGCGTAAGCGATTCCGGCCCGGTGAGGTTGTAGGCGCGCCCTGCGTGGCCGTCCTCGAGCAACGCGACCGCGGCCACCGCGCCGATATCGGCCTCGTGCACCAGAGCGCTGGGAGAATCGTACGGCTCTCGCACGACACCTTCGTCGACCACCGAGTCCCGCCAGGCCAACGTATTCGACATGAACTCCTGGGGTTCCAGCCGCGTCCATGCCACACCCGAATCCGCGACGGCTTGCTCGACAGACCCGACCGCGCCGCCCCACACCACGGTGATCCGCTGCACCCCCGCCAGCACTGCTTTGCGCACGAGTTCCGGACCGACTTCGGCCAGGCCGGCCGTCACGGTGATGTGCAAGCGCTCGATGCCCGCCAAAGCGGCATCGAGCGTCTCGGGGGCGGTGTGCGTGCCCGCCACCACCTCCAGTGCCGGCGAGAACATCTGCGCCGCAGCGGGATTGCGCGACAACGCGCGGACGCGCTCACCGCGGCGCACCAGCTCTGCCACGACATGCCTGCCGGTGTTTCCGGTTGCACCGGTTACCAAGGTTGCCATTGTCGAACTCCTATCGTCGGATTCGACGCTAAAAGCTCAACCTGTGTCGAGGTCAAGCGGCGGGCTGTCATAGCGGGCGGCCAGTTCGGCTGCGCGGTCGCGCAGTACGGTGCGCAGCCACTGGGGGGCGAGGACTTCCGCGTTCGTTGCCGATTGCCAGAGCGCCCATTCGGCGTGTCTCGCGTCCTGGAAGGTCACTTCCAGCCGCGACCAGTCGTCCGCGTCCGTGGTCTCCGCGTGCACGGCCAGCGCGGTGCCGACCAACTCCGCGCGCCGCGCGGGATGTACCCGGACCCGCACCGTCACCTGGTCGCCGCCGGCGCGAAACCGCGTGCCGCGTTCCTGCCAAGCCTGATCCAGATCGACCCGGTCCGGTCGCCGCGCAGGCTCGGGCAACTCCTCGGCGGCCAAGATCCGGGACAGGCGGTAGGTGCGGTCCGCGCCGGACCGGGTGGCCAGCAAGTAGGCCTGATCGCGCACGGTGACCAAGCCGATGGGGTCCACCGTGCGCCAGGACGGCTCTTGATCCACCGCCGCGTAGTGGATGCGCAACTTGTGCCCGGCGAACACTGCCCGCCGGACCTCCCGCACCACCGCATCGGGCACCGCCTCCGGCGTCGTACGCCGCGACAGGAGATCGGTGTCCGGATCGATCAGCAATCGTTCGGCCGCACCCGCCGCAGTCACCCGATGGCTCTCGGGTAGCGCGTCGACCACCTTGCGCATCGCCGAGGCGAGTGCCGAGCCGAGTCCGAAAGCCTGTGCGCCAGGCCGTGATCCGGCCACCAGGAGGGCCAGCGCCTCGTCGTGGTTCAGGCCGGTGAGCTCGGTTCGGAAGCCCGGTAGCAAGGCGAACCCACCGTGCCTGCCACGTTCGGCGTACACGGGCACGCCTGCCGCGGACAGTGCCTCGATATCGCGCAGCACGGTCCGGGTGGAGACCTCCAGTTCGCGGGCGAGCGCGGTCGCGGACAGCCTGCCGTGCCGGCGCAGGAGCAGCACCAGAGAGACCAGCCGATCGGCACGCATAGAAGAACCTTCGCAGAAATACCCGACACAAGATGTCGTGATTCGCTGAGAGTGTAGTCGGTATGACGAACAACAAAGTGGCCACCGAGCCCAACGACCTGGGCAAATACTTCATCGAGCGCGCCAACGCGGGCGATGTCGACGGACTGGTGGCGCTGTACGAGCCGAACGCGGTACTGGAATTCCCGCCGGGCCACTTCGCGACCGGACACGCGGAGATCCGCAAGGTCTACGAGCAGTTCGTGGCCGCCGCGCCGGTACTCTCCCCGGGCAGGCAGCACCCGGCACTGGTGAGCGGCGATCTGGCACTGACGACGACCACCCTGACCACCGGCGAGATCGCCGCCGAGGTCGCGCGCCGCCAGCCGGACGGGTCCTGGTTGTGGGCCGTGGACCAGCCGACTCTGCTCCCGTAAGCACCACGGCGGTGGGCCGGAACGACCGTGCCCACCGCCGCCGTCGAAAGGCTGCGATGAAACACATAGCGACGATCGGCGTCTACGGCGGCACCGTCGAGACTTTCCTCGCGGCGCTCACCGACGAGGGCGTCGGACTACTGCTCGACCTGCGCCAGCGCCGCGGTGTCCGCGGGCCGGAGTACGCCTGGGCGAACTCGGCCCGCCTGCAGCACGCGCTCGCCACGGCGGGCATCGAGTACCGCCACGTCAAAGGGCTGGCACCGACGACCGAACTACGCGAACTCCAATACCGCGCAGACGATCTGACGGGCGTCGGCAAGCGTAACCGCGTGCGGTTGGCAGCCGAGTACTCCGCGCGCTACACCCGGGAGATACTCGACCCGTTCGACCTCGCCGCCCTCGTGGCAGACCTCCCGAGCGACCGCACGACGGCGCTGTTCTGCGTCGAACACGATCCGCAGGCCTGCCATCGCGCACTCGTGGCCGCCCGCCTGCACACCGACCACCGACTCCCGGTCACTCATCTCTATCCCGATTGAGCGACCTATTGCGCAGCAAGCGGACGAGGTAGAGGATCGCGCCCGCGGCGATGACGCCCGCCCCGGTGACGATGGACTCGGCCGGCAAGGTGCCCGCCAAGACCAGACAGCCGAGCAACCCCGTCGCGGGAATCACTCGGGGTGGCCGGTTTTCGTCGCGGGACAGGGTCCAGGCCGACACATTCGCGATGGCGTAGTAGAGCAGCACGCCGAAGGAGGAGAACCCGATCACGGCGCGCAGATCGGCGGTGGCGGCGGACACCGCGACGAGCACGCCGACCACCACCTCGGCGCGATGCGGAACCCCGAATCGCGGGTGCACGACGGCAAGGGAGCGCGGCAGGTGGTGGTCGCGAGCCATGGCCAAGGTGGTGCGGGAGACGCCGAGGATCAACGCCAACAGTGCGCCCAAGGCCGCGACGGCGGCGCCCGCGCGCACCACCGGGGCCAGCCACCCGGCCCCCGCCGCCTGCACCAGTGCAATGAGCGGCGCCGCTGCCGTCGCCAACCGATCCGGCCCGAGTACGCCCAGCGCGGCCACCGCGACCGACGCGTACACGACGAGCGTGCAGCCGAGCGCCAGCGGTATCGCGCGCGGAATCGTGCGG
This sequence comes from Nocardia brasiliensis IFM 10847, assembly GCF_000710915.1. GTDB lineage: Bacteria > Actinomycetota > Actinomycetes > Mycobacteriales > Mycobacteriaceae > Nocardia > Nocardia brasiliensis_A. The sequence goes on along the minus strand of NZ_BAUA01000196.1, from coordinate 93,304 downwards.
GCCGGGTCACGGACCTCCTCACCGAGCGTGGCGATGCGCGCGTACCCGGCGAAGGCGAAGAAGAGCAGACCGGCCGCTTGCAGCACACCCGTAGCGGTGAGCGCACCGCCGAACTGCATTCGCTGCCAATCTATTCGGTTCGAACCGAAAGCGGTGACGACCACCACCGCGAGCACGAGCAGCACCACGACCACGATGACCCGGGTCAGCAACGCCGATTTCCGCACACCGCGATAGTTGACCGCGGTCAGCGTCGCCACCGCGACGACCGCGACCGCATGGGCGTGCGCGGGCCACAGGTAGATTCCGGCAGTCAGTGCCATCGCCGCACAGGATGCAGACTTGCCCACCACGAAACTCCAGCCCGCGAGGTAACCCCAGAACGGCCCCAACCGCTCCCGCCCGTACACGTACGTCCCCCCGGACGCCGGATACCGAACAGCCAGCCGCGCCGAAGAAATCGCGTTGCAGAAGGCGACCACCGCCGCGACCGCGAGCCCGATCAGCATCCCCGCTCCCCCGGCCCGCGCCGCCGGACCCAGCGCACCGAAGATACCCGCACCGATCATCGCCCCGAGCCCGATCACGATCGCATCCCCGAGCCCGAGGCGGCGCGCCAGTCGCTGCGCCGAACCTGTTTCAGCCGAGGCGTTTTCGGCCATGAAGCCTCCTCTCGCCGGTTGGCGATCGCGGGTCGGCGGGCGGTGGATGCATCAATTTGGTTTGATGTATTCTATAACCATGAGGTCGCTCGAGCGACCGGAGCTTCCGGCGCTGTTCCGCACCGCCGCTCATCCCTTGCGCTGGGCGCTGTTGACCGCGCTCGCTCGAGGGGACCATCGAGTCCGCGAGCTCGTCGACCTCGTCGGAGAACCACAGAATCTGGTGTCGTATCACCTGCGGCAGTTGCGCTCGGCCGGGTTCGTGGGCACGCGTCGCAGCACTTTCGACGGGCGCGACACGTATTACCGGCTCGACCTGTCCCGGTGCGCCGCCGCATTCGGCGCGGCGGCCGCCGCACTGCATCCCGCACTGGCGACGTCAGCGACCGGCCATGAGCCCACAGCGGGGTCGGTGCTGTTCCTCTGCACCGGCAACAGTGCCCGCTCGCCCATCGCCGCCGCTCTGTTGCGCCGCCACTGCGACAGACGAGTGCGGATCGCGTCCGCGGGCAGCCATCCCAAGCCCGAGTTCCATCCCTACACGAGACGAATCCTGCACGAGGACTACCGCATCGACACCGTGGAGCCGCGGCCCAGATCCCTGACCACCGTGGCGGGCAGGCATTTCGACCACGTCATCACGCTGTGCGACAAGGTTCGCGAGTACCCGCACAACATTCCCGCGACCACCAGCACGCACTGGAGCACCGCCGACCCCGCGACGGCCGACTACCTCGAATTCCGCCGCATCACCACCGAACTCGACACCCGCATCCGCTACCTACTGCCCACCCTCGCCCCCCATCCCGAGGAACCAGCATGACCACCCTTGCCAGTGTCCGCTACATCGTCGACGACGTAGCCGCGGCCACCGAGTTCTACACCACCCACTTGGGCTTCACCGTCAACCACGATGCCGCCCCCGCTTTCACCGACGTCATCCGTGGCGCGCTGCGGCTACTGCTGTCCGGCCCCACCAGTTCGGGCGCGCGTCCGATGCCGGACGGCGAGACGCCCGTGCCCGGCGGCCGCCAGGTCCTCGTGCAGGACCCCGCAGGCAACCTCGTCGAATTGTTCCAGCTGGCCGCGAGGTGAGTGGCCGACGCTACCGGTAGTAGACCTCGAGTTCTGCGATCGAGGTGAAATAGGCGCTGCCGCCTGGTTTTCCGATGATGCGGATGCCGTCGCCGGAGGTGGTCGCGAAGTTGAAGGTGTAGGTCGTGAAGGCACCGGTCGAGGCGGTGTACGGGTAGCGGGGCTCGATCTTGGTGTTCTGGACGTCGATCCAGCGGAAGTCCTGGCGCACCTGGACGCGCAGGCCTGCGGCGAACCAGCCGCCGTCGTCGAACATCTCACCGGTCGTGTAGACCACCTGGTTCATCAGGTACGGCTCGGACCAGGTGAAACCCCAGAAGTCGAGGTCCTTGTTCTCCTGGTCGAAGCTGTTCTCGCTCTTGGTGAAATCACCGTCGTTGTAGTACTCGGTGTGGCCGAAGTGCGCGGATTTCTCGATGGGCGTGACCGCGGCGCCGGTGTAGGCCAGGTTGTCGCGCGGGTCGGGCTGATTCGCCGGCGCCTGTGCGCGGTACGGCAGCAACGTCATCTTGCGGAGGTTGAAGCTGTAGGCGGTATCGCCGCCCGCGCTGCCCACCCACCAGTTCGACTGCACCCACATCGACGTCCCGTCGGCCGCGATGAACTTCGACGGGATGGTGGTGGCGTAACCGCCGTTCTTCGGACCGGGGCAGCCGGGGCCCCGGCCGAACCACGGATAGCCGCCGAAGTCCTTGGTGAGGAACAGCTTCCAAGGGCCCCACGGCGTGGGCGCTTCGTAGAACTCGTAGGTGTACTCGGTCCAGGAGGTGTACAGATACCGTTTCAGCGGTTTGACGTACACCACCCCGCCCTGCGAGATCACCGAGAGGTTGTGCGGCCACTCCCGGTAGTTGCGCAGAGTCGGATACTGCCGCCGGGTGTCCCGCAGCACCGCGCGCCGGTCGGTCAGCTGTTTGCTCCACCGCGGTTTGTCACCGTCGAGACCGGCGAAGAACTCCCAGCGGTTGCGTTGCTCGACGGCCTCTTTCGGCGCACGCGCCAGATACAGGTCGAACGGGTCGGCCACCGTCGCGGTGAACGATCCGCGCCAATTGCCGTCCAAGCCGTACGCATAGACGTAGCGGGCCGCCTCCGCGCCCAATGCCGTTGCGGCATCGCCGGAGTCACGTCCGAAGTCGAGAAAGAAGACGGTGGTGAAGACCCCGCCGGTGAACATCGGCTGCTGGGTCCGGTGCCAGGTCCGCCCGTGATCGTCCGACCACGAAACACTGGCGTCCGGCGCGTCGTTGAACGCGATATCCCCTGGCCCCAGCCGTAGATCCTGGATCGCGAGATAGAGCCGCCCGTCCACGCAGACGATCCCGGTCGGCTTCCGGTTGTAGTGCGCGGGATCGCCCCAGATCGCGCCGACCTCGTCGGCGACCGCCAGCACCTCACCGGTGAACCCGCTCTTGGGATCTCCGCTGATCCGGTTGACCACGATGTCGTGCCGCGGCCCGTCCGCGAACCCGCTGCCGTCACCGTTGACCGAATAGAGGTTGTCGTCGTCGGCCCAGCAACTCACCCACAGATCGCCGTCGCTTTCGCTGTCGACCTCGACGGCGTTGCCCACCATGGCCGTCGCGAAGAAGGTGCTCAGCTCGGGACTGGAAACAGCACGCGTATCGGTCTTTTCCTCGTGGTCGCCGGACTGCGCGGGCGAACGCGACCCGGCGGTTGCGGCGACACCGAATCCGGCGGCGAGCACACCGGCGGCGCCGGAGACGCCGACCATGAACCGGCGCCTGCCGATACCGCTCACCCCTGACCCCCTCGGCCACCGACCGAGCACTCCACCGAACCGCCCCTCGGGCAGGCACTTTCGACCCGGCGGGCCGACACGCTGACAACGCTGTTCACGCAGACCATCTTTCGAGCAGAACCAATCCCGGCCCCGACACTAGCCGTTGACCCCTGTCCCCGGCACGGCGAGCCGTCCACACCCACTCCCGCTCATCGAGAACACCTGTTGACACCCCGAAACGGCGCGGCCGATGGTTACCGCAGCTTCGCAACCTTGTCAGGAGTGGTCGATGTCTTCATCCCAGCCCGAATCGGGCATGCGGCTGCAACGCAGCAGCCGCGACACCAGCGCGCTGATCCCGCGCCTCACCGAATGGCTGGCCACCCAACTGCCCGAGGCGGCCGGGCCGCGACTCACCCTGCGCTCCGGCATCGACAGCAACGGCATGTCGGCAGAAACCCTGGTACTCAACGCGATCTGGACCGAAGCCGGTGCCCCGCGAACCGTCGACTTGATCGGCCGGATGGTGCCCACCCCGGGCGATTTCCCCATCCTGGAGCACTACGATCTGCAAGCCCAGTTCGACGCCATGCGCCTGGTCGCCGAGACGAGCGATGTGCCGGTGCCGCGGGTGCGCTTCATCGAGGCGACCGGTGCGGTACTGGGCACGCCCTTCCTGCTGATGGATCGCGTGGACGGTGTGGTGCCCCCGGACGTCATGCCCTACACCTTCGGCGGCAACTGGCTGTTCGACGCGAGCCCCGAACAGCAGCACCGACTGCAGCACAGCACGATCGAGGCGCTCGCCGCGCTGCACGCCATTCCCGACGCGCGCACCGTCTTCGGCTTCCTCACCCCTGCACAGCCGGGCACCAGCTCGCTCGAGCGCACCCTGAACCGCGCTCGCGGGTGGTATGAGTTCGCGGCGCGCGACACCGGACCGTCGCCACTGGTCGAGCGAATCCTGGTGTGGCTCACCGCGAACCTTCCCGAGACCACGCCCGGCGACGACGTGCTGTCCTGGGGCGACGCGCGCATCGGCAACTGCCTCTACCGGGATTTCGTGCCCGCCGCGGTGCTCGACTGGGAACTGGCGACGATCGGTCCCCGCGAACTCGATGTGGCCTGGCTCGTGTTCGCGCACCGTGTCTTTCAGACGATCGCGCAGACTTTCGGCCTCCCGGGCATGCCGGACTTCTTCCGCGAAGCCGACGTCGTGGCGACCTACGCCGCGTGCGCGGGCCGGCCGCTCGGCGATCTCACCTGGTACACGCTGTTCGCCGCGCTCAACTACTGCGTCGTCTTTCTGCGTTCGGGCGGTCGGCAGATCCATTTCGGCGAGATGGCGCGGCCCGACGACATCGAGTCGCTGCTGCATCATCGCTCGCTGGTCGAAGAACTGCTCGCCGAACTCGGCGCCTGAGCACCGCCGCACGACAATCCTGCTGGGGAGCGCACTCTCGTGATCGAACAACTCAATGAATTGGCGTACTACTGCATCACCCGGCATCCCGCCGATGCCCGGGTCCTGTTCCCGGAAGCCCGCGCGGCAGAGGAATTGGGCCTGGGCTCGTGCATGATCGGTGAGCGGATGACGGTCAAGGACTCCGCGGTGCTCTCGGGCGGACTCGCCGGGTGCACCACCGATCTGGGGATCGCGGCGGCAGCCACGAATCACCACACCCGGCATCCGATGGTCACCGCCACCATCGGCTCCACCATGCAGGCCATCACCGAGGGCCGCTACGCCATGGCCTTCGGCCGCGGCATGGCGGCGAACTGGAAAGCGATCGGCCTGCCCGCGGTGACCGAGGCCCAGTTGCGGGACTTCGTCGGACTGCTGCGCCGACTCTGGGCGGGCGAGACCATCATCGGGCACGACGGCCCGGCCGGGTCCTGGCCTGTCCTCTACCACCAGAACGGCCTCGACGAGGCTCCGCCGATCGGCTTCGTCGCCGTCGGCCCCAAGACGCTCGAACTCGCCGGCGAGATCGGCGATTTCGTGGTGCTGCACACCTTCTTCTCCGACGAGGCCACCACCAAATCCGTTGCGGCGGTGCGCCGTGGCGCGGAACGGGCGGGCAAGGACCCGGACAGCGTCCGGATCTGGTCGTGTCTGGCGACCGCGAGCGACGCGCTCTCCCCGGCGGACCAATTGCGCAGACGGACCGGCCGTTTGGTGACATATCTGCAGGCTTACGCCGACGTGCTCATCACCGCCAACGGCTGGGATCCGCAGATCTGGGAGCGAATCCGCGGCACCCAGCTCTACCTCGACGCGGCGGCGGCGGGCCCGATCGACGCGTCCGCCTCGGTCGAGGTCCTCGAACAGTTCGATGCCCTCATTCCCGACGAGTGGCTCGCCTCGGCCGCATACGGCTCCCCCGAGCAGTGCGTGCAGAAGATCTCGCGCGAACTCGACCTGGGCTGTCACTCGGTGATCATGCACGGCGCCAGCCCGCATGAGCTGGCCTCGGTAGTCACCGCCTACCGAGCCGCCCGCCCCACCCTGCGCCGGGCAGTCGCGGCGAACCCGGGCAAGTTCGCGTGAGCGGTCCGGTTACGGCACCGCGATGAGGGAAAGGTGCAGGGTGGGCACCGGAGCTTCGCTGGGCACCGTATTGCGCGTATCGGTGATCCAGCGCAGCTTGCCGTCGACATAGACGTCCGCCGACACGGCGAGCGTGCGGCGGGCATCGGCACCGGCGCGGTCGGTGCGCAGTTCGAAGCGAGCGGGTTGCGCACCGGTGAGTTCTTGCCGGGTCAGTTCGACCGACGGCGCGTCCATCAGTGAGACATCCGCCAGTCGAACCGTGATCACGGAGCGTTCCGGCGGGGTCCCGCCCTCGAAGCTCAGCTCCCCCGTGACGACGAGCGGCTCGATCGGATCCGCCCGTGCTGCCGAATGCGTCAGCGAGAATCCCACCGCACCGGCCAGCAGCAGGGCCGCCCCGGCTCCCGCGGTCCATCGCGTCTTGTCGGTCATGACATCGACGATAACCAGCAGTTTGCCGTGGCGGCAGGATCTTAAGAGCCCTCTAATCGAACCCTAATCCGGCGCGAGCCGCATGCGGCGTAGATCGCCTGGCGGCTTGCACCCGCTCGCCCGCACAGCATGATGGTGGGATGGGCGAACGGGTGAGTACATGCGCGGACTGCTGATTCTGATCGTGGTCGCGGCGATCGCGCTGCTGGTCGGGGACCGGGTCGCGGTCACCGTGGCGCAGAACGAGATCGGGCGTCAGATCGCCGCGGAATACCAGCTGGGGCGGCAACCGAACGTCGATATCACGGGTTTTCCCTTCCTGACCCAGGCCGTCGACGGCACCTACCGCGAGATCGATATCCGGGTCGGCGACTGGAGCGGACAGGGCCTGACGGTGCACGATCTCGATATCACGCTGGTCGATGTCGCCGCGCCGCTGAGTGACGTACTGCAAAGCCGCACTTCGAATTTCGTTGCGGCGACCGCTACCGCGACCGCGGTGGTGCCGTACGACGCCGTGCGCGGCTTCGCGCCATCTGGTGTGGAGTCGATCTCCTACAGTCCCGAGGGCCTGCGCGTCACCGGGACGTTCCCGGTGGATGGCATCCCGGTGCCCGCAACGGTGGTCGTGACGGTGGCGCCGACCGACGGCGGCATCGAGGTCACCCCGGTGTCCGTGCAGTCCGCGGTCGGCGGTCCGACCATCTCCCTGGCGATGCTGCGCAGCACGCTCACCTTCACCGTGCCGCTGCAGCGGCTACCGCTCGGCGCCCGTCTGACGGCCATCCAGCCGGGCGCCGACGGCCTGCACGTCACCGCCGTGGCCCACGAAGTCCGGTTTTCCGACCTGCCCTGAGCACCCGCTCACGCCGCCTCCCACCGCCGCTCGTCGCGCCGGCGCACGGTGCGCAGACCGCAGGCCTGGCCCACGCTCGCGCCTTCGAGCAGGAACTGGGCCACGATCACGACGAAACCGAACAACCATCGGAACACCGTCTGCCACAGGCGTGGACGACGGCCGTCCTTCCAGCGCAGCACCCGCATGCCGAAGAGCAGTTTGGCCGTACTCGCCCGAAAGACCAGCGTGCCGACCACATGGTTGACAAACGACACCCCGAACAGGCACGGGAGGAACACCGGCACGAACTCCGCGACACCCGCGGACGCGTGAAAGACCCGCACCGCCAACGCCAAAGCCACGAAGAAGACCAGTAGCCCATCCGTGATCGCCGCGAGCGCCAGCCGGTTCTCCCCCGCCGCTTCCGGCACCCATACGCGCGGTGATCGGCCAGGACCCGCGGCGGCTACGGCGGGATCGATATGCGGTGCGTTCACCGGCCACATTGTGCCCAACACGGTCCCCACTGCCCAGCAGCGGTAATTGGGGGCTGGCCGAGCGGCGGAAACTGTTTGCGGAATGTTCGTTCTGGGCACGACTCGCACGCTGCTCCGCTCTGATCTCATGGAGCGGGAAGAGTTGGAGTGCGGGGCGGGTGGCGCCGGCCGCGGCGATGGTTGTCGAGGGAGTCCGAGCGGATGGATCGCCGGCATGCGGGGATCAGCAGGCGCAGGGTGCTGCTGGCGGCAGGCGCCTCGATCGCGCTCACCACCGTGACGCCGCCGACGCGGGCGGTGGCGATCAGCGGGAACGTGTCCAGCGGCCCCGAATCACCTGCCCAGCGCGCGGATCTGGCGGAACAGGCGATCGTGCAGCGGCATGTGCGCACCCTCTGGGGTCACCCGCACCTGCGTCTGGGCACGCTCGTCTGGCCCTCGTCCCTGCTGGATCAGTCGTTCGCGCGCTGGTGCTACTGGTGGCAGGCCCACCTGCTGGACTGTGCGGTGGATGCCGCCGACCGCGCCCGCACCCCCGAACGCGTCGACCGGGTGCTCGCGCTGGCCCGGGGCATCCGGGCCCGCAATCTCACCGGCTGGACCAACCGCTACTACGACGATATGTCTTGGCTCGCACTGGCTCTCGAACGCGCCGACCGGCTGCTCGGCGTCCGGTTCGACAATGCCGTCCCGGAATTGGCCGGGGACCTGATCGCAGGCTGGAATCCCGCGGTGGGCGCGCTGCCGTGGCGCAACGACGACGAGTACTACAACACCCCGGCGATCGGCCCGGCCGGTATCGCGTTGGCCCGCTTGGGCGAACTGTCGCGCGCCGCACAGCTCGCCGACTTCCTGGACACCCGATTGCGCGACACCGGCAGCGGATTGATCCTGGACGGCGTGCACGAGCCAGATGGCCGGGTGGAGCGCACCATCCACACCTACTGCCAGGGTGTCGCCATCGGCCTGGAAACCGAATTAGCGACGCGCACCGGCGAATCGAAACATCTACGGCGCGCCACCGACCTCATCGGCGCGGTCGCGGACCGGCTCACGACCGCCGGGGTGATCGCCGCCTCCGCCGACGACGACTCCGGGTTGTTCATGGGCATCCTCGCCAGATACCTCGCCGAAGCCGCACTAGCGCTGGGCGACACCACCGCCGCGCAGATCGTGCACGCCTCCGCGCACTCCGCGTGGCGGCACCGTGCCGAGGTCGACGGATTGCCCTTGTTCGGCGTCGACTGGACCCGTCCCGTCCCGGTGCCCCGACACCCGCAGACCTTTCCCCAGCTCATGTACTCCCCCGCCGACACCCCGGCGAACCTCAGCCGCGACCTCTCGGTCCAGCTGAGTGCCTGGATGCTCCTGGAAGCCGACCACCGGCTGACCGCGGCAGGCCGCTGATCACCGGAAACCGTTGGCCAGCAGAGCCTTCAGCTGGTCGTGTGGGAGAGCGTGCGACCGATGACCGTCCCGCCCGGTCATGGCGCTGTTCACGACGAGCGCGTTCAGGACGGCTTCCTCGACCGCTTGGACCACCGCGGTGTACACGGGGTCCATCCGGTTCCAGGGCAGCCTGGCGGTGGTGACGAGTTCGGCGGCGGTGGGCTCGCCGAGCGGAAATCCCGTGTCCGCCGGGCGGTCGTCCGCCGTGGAGAAGGCGAGAAACAGGTCGCCGGAGAACAGGCTGCCGGTGGTACCGGTGCGGGCCAGCCCGAACGGCACCCGGCGGGCCATCGCGGTGCACTGCAACGGATCCAACGGCGCATCGGTCGCGACGACGACGATGACCGAACCCGAACCGCCTGGCGCAGCCGGCGATTGATCGGGTGCGACACCCCAGTCCGTCGTTTCCATCGGGTTGGGCACGTCGAGCTCCGCGCCGACGCGGTGCCCCCGGATCGTCAGTTCTCGGCGCGCACCGAAATTCGCCTGGAGGAACACACCGACGGTGTACGTGTGCGCCCCGAACTCGACCCGTCTCGACGCGGTGCCGCTGCCCCCTTTGAACCCGTAGCAGTTCATTCCGGTGCCGCCGCCGACCGAGCCTTCGTCCAGCGGCGCGCTGCGGGCCGAATCCAATGCGGCGACAACGTTTTCCGGCGTGACATGACCGCCGTTGATGTCATTGAGATAGCCGTCCCAGGTTTCGGCGCAGACGGGCAGCAGCCACTGCCGGGCCAGCGCCGGATCGGTCTGGTTGATCCACTGGATCGCCCCGGTGTGACACGCCCCGATGGCATGGGTGTTGGAGATCGTGACGGGCATAGCCAGCTGCCCCACCTCGTCGATCCATGCGGTGCCGGTCATTTCGCCGTTCCCGTTGAGCGAGTAGCGGCCCGCGGCGCACGGCCGACCGAGACCGGACCGGCCGCGCGGCAGCACCGCCGTCACGCCGGTGCGGACCGGACCCGCGCCCACCCGCATCGGCCCCTCGCCGGCGATCAAGGTCTGATACCCCACCGCCACACCGGGCACGTCGGTGATGGCGTTCCACGGTCCCGGTTCACCCTCGGGGGCGATGCCGAGGGCCCGGGCCCGCGGGCGTCCGTCCGGGGCGAACGAGTGCAGCTCGGTCATCGGCTCATCCTTCGGGTGTGGTGATGTCGGCGCAGCCCGTGGCTGTCCGCGCGTAGGAGCAGATCAGTTCGGCGGCACGGTTTTTCGTGATCGACCGGTTCCGGCTGACGATGTGCAGGCCATAGGCGTCCTCCAGCGCGACCAGATTCGCCGCGACATCGAGGACGGGCGCATCGATCGTGAAGTGCCCCTGTGCGATACCCACCTCCAACGCGCTCAGGTACACCGCGACCTGCTGTTCGAACAGTGCGGTGATCCGATCTCCGTGTTCGGCGGCGACGCTGCGATAGGCGGCCAACCGGTACAGCGCGACCACCAGTTCGTCGGCGTCCGAGGCGGGCAGGCCCGCCCAGATCAGCGCGCCGATCTTCGCGCGCGCATCGCCGATCCGCGCGACCATGGCCAGCCTGCCGCCGAAGAACCGGTCGCTGGCCTCGCGATGCACCTCGCGCAACAGGTTGTCGAGATCGTCGAAGTAGTAGTGCACCGTCGCGGGTGATACCCCCGCGGTTTCGGCAACCTCACGGATCTTGAGCTTGCCGACGCCGCGATCGGACACCGCGGTGAGCGCCGCGTCGAGAATCACCCGACGCGCCTGCTCCTGATCCTTCCGGCGTGCCATTCACCCCTCCTGTTTTCTCGGCACTGATGCTAAATCAACTTTGCAAAACCATGAAAATCAGATCTCCACAGCAACTTTAGGTCATTCTTTGACGGTACATCAAAGAAAGGACCGGCCATGGCGACCCAGACCACCGGCCACACCGCCGACGACGACCATCGACACCCGCGCTACCGCCAGCAGCTCTCCCGAGCGCTCGGCATGGGCGAGAACATCCTGATCACGCTGTCCGCGGTCACCCCCGCGTCCAGCGTGTTCATCATCATTCCGGCGATCTTGCTGGCGGCGGGCGGCGCATCGGTGCTGACCCTGGCGATCGCGGCGGTGGCTTCGGTGTTCATCGGCCTCTGTTACGCCGAGCTGGCCACCACCTTCCCGATCACCGGCGGCGAATACACCTGGGCCGCAAGACTACTCGGCCGCCCCATCGGGTTCGCGCTGTTCGCGCTCACACTGGTGAACGGGGTGCTGATCATCGCGGTCATCGCCCTGGGCACCGGTGACTACCTCGGCGTCGCGGTACCCCAGCTCGGCGGCAAATGGGTCGGCATCGGCGTCATCGTGGTGACGACCGGCATCGCGATCCTCGACATCAAGGCGAATGCCTGGGTCACCGGCGTTTTCCTGTGCGTCGAGATCGCGGCGATCGCGGTGCTGGCCTTCCTCGGCTTCAGCAACATCGAACGCGGACCGTCGCAGTGGTGGCACGCGACCACCCTGGCCGAGGGCGTCCAGACGCAAATCGGCATCGGCGCCTTGATCGCTCTCGTTCCGGTCGCGCTGTTCGGCTACAACGGCTACGGCGCAGCGGTCTATTACGCGGAGGAGACCAAGGACGCCAAGCGCACCATCGGCCGCGTGATCATGATCTGCCTGGCCGCGACCGTCGCCATCGAGATCGTGCCGCTCGCGGCCGTCGTGCTCGGCGCACCCTCGCTGACCGAATTGCTCAGCAGTGCGGCCCCAATGAACCATTTCCTCACCGCTCGCGGCGGAGCCACGGTGAACACGCTGGTCAGCATCGGTATCGCCATAGCGATCGTGAACGCGGTGATCGCGATCATCTTGCAGATCTCGCGGCTGCTCTTCGCCTCGGCGCGCGACCGCAGCTGGCCCGACCCGATCGATCGGGCACTGGGCAGCGTGCACCCGCGGTGGCATACGCCCGCGCTCGCGACTATCACGGTGGGTGCGGCGGCCGCCGTCGCGGCGGCCGTGCTGCCGCTGTCCTGGCTGATCACCGCTACCGGCGCCGGACTGGTCCTGGTGTATCTGTTCGTCGCGCTGGCCGCGTTCCGGGTGCGCAGTCGCCCGGCGTCCGGCGGCTACCGCATGCCGCTGTGGCCGCTGCCGCCGATCGTGGTCGTCGCCGCCATGGGCTACGCGGGCTACAGCGTCATCGACGCGTCCTGGCAGCAGATGGTGGTCGCGGTCGCCGCGATGCTGCTCGGCTGCGCCTACTACCTGATCTATCTGCGGCCGCGGCCGGACCGCTGGCAGCTACCCGATCCCGTTCAGGAATCGTGAGGCACAACGGGTGACGAGACCGGTTGCGCGCGTTGCGCGCACCGGTACTCGTGCGGACTGAGCCCGTACGCCGCGCGGAAGGTCCGGCTGAAATGCGCGGCGTCGGGGAAACCCCAGCGCGCGGCAATCGCGGCGATCGAGCGGTCACGCCGCAGCGGGTCGCGCAGATCGCGGCGGCAGCGTTCCAGCCGCCGCTCCCGGATCCAGCCCGCGACGGTGGTCGACTGCTCGTGAAAGAGCTTGTGCAAGTAGCGGGTCGAGATGAAGTGCGCGGAAGCGATGCGCTGCGGCGCGAGATCTCCGTCGCCGAGATGCCCTTCGATATAGGACATGAGCTGGGCGGTGAGCGGACGTCGTACCACGGACCGGGTCGCCGCGAGCAGATCGAGCCGGGCGCCGAGAACGGTGACGAGCAGATCGACGATATTGTCCGCCAAACGGGTTTCGGCCGGTCCGGCGACCTCGTCCAGGTGGTCGGCCAGCTCACGCAGCAGCATCGACAACAGCGCGCCCGCACCGTCGTCGCCGGGTACTCGGCGCGCGGTGACCGCGGCGATCCGATTCTCGGGCAGGCACAGCGACCGCCGCGGCAGCATCAGCACGAGTTGGCGGTAGGGTCCATCGAACGCCATCGCGTACGGGCGACTCGTGTCGTAGATCGCGAAATCGCCCTCCGCCAAACGGGTTTCCCGGTCGTCCTGAGTCAGCAGGCAGGCTCCTTGCAACTGCACGCCCAGTTTGTAGCATTCCGGATCGGACCGTGCGATCAACGCGGCGGTCCGGCGCACCACGTGCGGGGTGGCGCCGATCTCGGTCACCTGCAGCGAACCCAGTGCCACACTGCGCAATCGGCCGTCGAACGGTTCGCGTCCGACGCGTTCCACCTGCAGGGGCACGAAGGTGTGGGAGACGGCGTCGCGGAAACTGTCGAATCGATCCACCCGCGGCCACCGCGGCGGCATCGCCACTGACATGTGCCCTCCTCGATGATGCGGCACCGGCGAGTAACGATCATATACGATTTCGCCGCGGGCAGGGTCAGACCGCACCGGTATTCATGGCGTGCAGCAGGGTGTGCTGATCGATCCGGTCGCCCTCGAGCGTCGCGCACAAGCGCCCGCGATACAGCACCAGCACCCGATCGCACAGGGCCGCAAGCTCATCGAGGTCCGTCGAGCAGAGCAGCACCACCGTCGTCGCGGCCGCGGTGCGCAGCAGGGCGTGCAGATCCGCCTTGCCGCCGACGTCCACGCCGCGCGTGGGATCGTCGAGCAACAGTACCGACGGCTCGGCCGCCAGCCATTTCGCCAGCACGACCTTCTGCTGGTTTCCACCCGAGAGCAACCCACAGGCCAGATCGACGTCGGCGGTACGAATCCGCAGCCGTCGCACCAGTTCCCGGGCGCGCGCCCGCAACATGCCGGGCGTCAGCAGGGCACCGTCGCGGCCCAACGCCACCGATCGGACCTGGGCCAAGTTCTCCCACACCGGCTTGTCCAGCATCAGCCCGAGCCGCCGCCGGTCGCCGGATACCAACGCCACCCCGGCGGCGATCGCCGCACGCAGGTCCGACGGTCCGGATCGACCGTCCGGGAGCGTGATCCGCCCGGCACTGGGTGCGCACAACCCCGCAATGACGTCGATGACCGCGGTGTGACCCGAACCGACCAGCCCCGCGATACCGACGATCTCCCCTGGCGCGGCAGTGAATTCGAGGCCGCGCAACCGGCCGGGCACGGCCACGCCCTGCACGCGCAGCGCACCGCGCACCGGTCCGGACGGGCGCGGCACCGCCACTTCGGCTGCGGCGCTGCCGCGCTCGCCGAGCATGGCCGTCACCACCTGCGCCAGGTCCAGCTCCGCGCGCGGTACCGCCGAGAGCACGGTGCGGCCGTCGCGCAGCACGGTGATCTCGTCGCACAGCGCCATCACCTCCTCCAGGATGTGTGACACGAACACCACCGCGACCCGGCGTTCGCGAAGTACCCGAACAATATTCAGCAGTCGACGGGTGCCCGCCTCGTCCAGTGCCGAGGTCGGTTCGTCCAGGATCAGCACGCGCGGCTGCGCGATCAGCGCCTTGGCGATCTCCACCAGCTGCCGCTGTGCCAGGGACAGGGTGCCGAGCGCACGGCGGACATCGACGTCGAGACCCAGCTGCGCCAGCACCGGTTCGGCGCGCGCGACCATCGCGGCCCGGTGCCGGAACGGTCCTCGGGTCGGCTCGCGCATCGGATACAGATTGGCCAGCACATCGAGATCCGGGAAGAGATTCAATTCCTGGGACACCACCGCCACGCCGTGCCGGGCGGCCTGGGCGGTCGAGCTGAACGACACCGCACGCCCGCCGAGGCGCAGGTTGCCCTGATCGGGCGCCACCGCACCCGACACGACTTTGATCAATGTCGACTTCCCCGCACCGTTCTCTCCGAGCAGCGCGTGCACGGTGCCCTCGCGCACGGTCAGCTCGGCCTCGCGCAGGGCGGTGACCCCGCCGTAGGCCTTGCCGACGCCACGGACCTCGAGCATTGCCGCAGCGGTCATTTCGCGTCCGCCAGCGGACGCAGATAGCTGCCGGGGTCGGCGAGCTGGCGCGCGGCCGCGTCGGCGAACCACTGCCGTCTGCTCTCCTCGCTCTGCTGGCGCGCGATGATCTCGTCGATGTTCGCGGCGTTGACGATCAGCCCGCCCGGATTCCACCAGCCCTGCGTCAGCGGTTTCCCGCTGCGCGCGTGTTCGGCGAGCAACCGGATCGCGAGGTAACCCTTGAGCCAGTGCTCCGGCGAGGCGAGCGCGGCGACGTAGCCGTCTTTCACCCCGACCAGCGCCTGCGCGTCGGGATCACAGGATCCGACCAGCATCCGGCGACCGGTGTTCTTCTGGATCAACGACAGCGACACCGCGTCGGAGGCGCCGGCCCCGAGGTAGGCGATCGCGTCCGGATGCGCTTTCACCGTGTTGTTCCATTTGTTGTAGTTGTCCGTGGGCTCGGAACCGGTGTCGAACGGCCCGAGCACGGTCAATGTCGGACGCTGCTCTTGCAGTACGGCTTTCATGCCGTCCAAGCGCTGACTCAACAGGGTCAATCCGGGAATGTCGTTGCCGAGCACCACCTCACCGGTAGTACCCACCGGAATGTGCTTGATGATCTCCATGGCCAGACTGCGACCGAGCTCGGTGTTGTCGTTGCCGACGTACAGTCCGACGTCCGCGCCGACCGGCGGCACGGTGTCGACGGTGGCCAGCGGCACCCCCGCGGCGGCGGCCTGCTGGAGCGGGCGCACGAACAGATCCGGGGTCAGCGTTTCCATCGCGATGCCGTCGCGAGCGGTACGCACCGCGGCCTGGAACTGCGAAACCTGCTGCGGCCCATTGATCGACGGGGGTGCGGTCTCGGTCAGGTCCACGTCTCCGGCATCGGCCGCCCCGGCCGCGGCTCCCAATGCCATCTCCTGGAAAGGATTCTGCGAGGTGGTGGCGTAGACGAAGGCCATGCGCAGCGTGCCGCTCTTCGGGCCGTCACCCGTGCCGCCGCCACTGCCGCAGGCCACCAGTACCAGCGCGCAGCCCGCGACCGCGCCGCGCAACCACTTGTTCGATCGATTCATCACGATCTCTCTTCCTTCGAAAAATGTGCTCTACCGCCCGAATTCGGACCGTTTGGCGCGCCGGCGGCTGCGCAGCAGGCTGTCGATGGCCACCGCAACCAGCACGACGACGCCGCTGGCGAACGCACTCCAGTTGACGGGGATGTCGAAATAGACCAGGCCGCTGGCCACCACGCTCAGCAGCACGGCGCCCGCGACCGCGCCGACCACCGTCGCGCTGCCACCGCGCAGCGGTGTCCCGCCGATCACCGCGGCCGCGATGGCCTGTAGTTCGAACCCCGTGCCGACATTCGGGTCGCCCGAGGTGAAGAACGCCAAGCCCAGCACGCCGGCCAGCCCGCACAGCGCACCGACGCCCATCAGCACCAGCAGCCGGGTGCGAGCCGTCGAGATGCCCGAGAAGGCGGCGGCTTCCGGGTTCGAACCGATGGACCGGACCCGATAGCCGAACGGCGTCAAGCGCAGCACGACGGTGAGCACGGCGGTGACCACCAGCAACACCCAGACGCTGACCGGCAGGCCGAACCAGTTCCCCCCGACGATCGTGAAAAACGAACTACGCAAGGGCAATCCGTTCACCTGCTGCCCGTTGCTCCACGCCGCCGCCAGGCCGCGATAGACCTGCATCGTCGCCAAGGTCGCCACGATCGCCGGAATCGCGATCACCTGGACGACAAGCGCATTCGCCAAGCCGAGCAGCGCACCGAACGCGATCGCGGCGCCGGCGGCCAGCCACGGATTGATCCCGGAGCGCATCAGCACCGCCGCGGTGATCAGGCTCAACCCGAATCCGGCGCCCACCGACAGGTCGATCTCCCGCATCGCCAGCAGGAAGGCCATCCCCGCCGCCAGCAGCGCGACGTACACCGAGGTCTGCAGGACATCACGAATCTGGCCCGCGCTCAGGAAGTCCGGATGCAGGATGCCGATGAACACCACCAGCGCGATGGTGGCCAGCAGGACACTGTTGGACTCGGCGTGCAGCATCCGCCGCAGCACCGGCGGCACACCGGTCGATGCGGTCTTCGCGGTGCTCGGCCGGGTTGCCGGTTCACGCTCTTCGGTGTCATTGGCGGTCACGATCGCGTTCCTGTCGTCGAATGTGCGAACCAGCTTCCGGCACCGGGGCACGAGATCCCTTGTCCCTGCGTGCACAGTCCTTGTCCGCCAGAACACCCGCGCCGCGCAGCTCTCGAAGCGGCCGGGTGGTGCTGGTTACGGTCGGCCGGACTACAGCGATTCGGAGATTTCGCATGGACATGACGAAACGTTTGGCGGGCCAGGTCGCCCTCGTCACCGGTGGCGGCACCGGCATCGGGGCGGCCACGGCGCGCCGGCTAGTCGCCGAGGGGGCGGCGGTGGTGCTGGCCGGACGGCGGCGCGAACCACTAGCGGCAGTGGCGGCCGAATTGGATGACGCCGCACTGGTCGTCGCGGGCGACGCCGCCGACACCGCCGACGTCGAGCGCATGGTGGACGCCGCCGTAACGCACTTCGACCGACTCGACCTGGTGGTCGCCAACGCGGGCGGGCACGGTCTCGGCACGGTCGCCGAGATCGGCGACCAGGACTGGGAACTCGGCATGCGGACCAATGTCACCACCGCGTTCGTGACCGTGCGCACCGCGCTGCCGCACCTGCGCGCGCAAGGCGGCTCGGTCGTCGTCGTGTCGTCACTGGCCGGGTTGTTCGCCGGACCCGCGGTGGCCGGCTACGTCACCGCCAAACACGCGTTGATCGGACTCACCCGGTCCCTCGCGCGCGATTACGGACGCGACGGCGTCCGGGTAAACGCGCTGTGCCCGGGTTGGGTACGCACCGCGATGGCCGACGAGCAGATGGATGTGCTTGCCGCGCAACGCGGTATCGATCGGGAAGCCGCCTACCGGCTGGTCACCCGGGACACCCCGCTGGGCAGGCCGGTGGAACCCGCGGAGATCGCCACCATCGTCGCGTTCCTGCTGTCCGCCGATGCCGCTGCGATGACGGGTTCGGTCGTGGTCGCCGATGCCGGCGCCGCCGCGGTCGACCTGCCCACGATCGCGTTCGCGCCCCACGATTGAGGAGACACCGATGACCGAGAACTCCACTGCTGTAACGGATCCGGCCGTCCCGGCGGAATGGAAGGGGATGGACGATTTCGCCGCCGGAATCGACGGCAACCGGATACCACCGACCGACCGGCTCACCGGTCGGTCCTGGTCGCTGCACCGGTCCGACGAGACGCGGAGCGAATTGCGTTTCCGCTCAGCGGATCAGGTGCAGTGGACGCGCGGCGCCCAGTCCGGCACCGACTGGTATCAGGCGATCGAGGTCTGTCCCGAGGTGTTCTTCCTCGATCAGACCTTCGCGGACCGGCCGCACGTCAGCGAGGTCACGGTGGTGCACCTGCCGACCGCACGGACGGTGACGATCGAGTCGACCATCGCCGAGCAGCCGACACCCGGTGTCCCGCAGGTGTCTCAGCGCTTCCTGGCCGGTGTCGTGGATCCCGGCGACGGCCGCGTCCCGAGCGGTGCGGTGCCCGGACCGACCCGCGACCTCGTCGGATGGCGGGCCCTCTACCGATACAGCCCCCACCATCTCTACGAACATCTCTATCTGAGTTCCGAACGCTACTGCTGGCAGTGCCTGATCGGCGAACAACGCGGCCACGGCGACGTCGACCTGGCGACAACCTGGAAACTCGCGGACGACTTCTACGTCTTCACTTTTCGCGAGTTCCTCATCCCGGTCGCCGCGACCTGGCTCTACGATCTCGCCGCGATGCGTTCCACCGGCAAGTTCTTCGGCATCGGCAAGGGCGGTGCGGTGCGCAACGCGCCGGGCGGCGCCCACATCACCAGCCTCGGCCGCGTGCAGTACCCCCAAGACGAGCAACCGATTTGAGAGTGAGCGACGACATGAACCGTGACCTCGAGGTGATCAAGGCCCACTACGCCGCCTCCGACCGTGGTGACCTGCCCGGCATGCTGGCTCCGCTGGCCGCGAACGTGGCCTGGACCGAGATGGCGGGCTTCCCTTACGCGGGCACCTATATCGGCCCGGACGCGGTGCGCGACAACGTCTTCGCGCGGATCGCCGCCGAATGGGACGGCTACACGGCCACCGTCGAGGAGATCGCGGGCGGCTCGGACGGCATCGTCATCGGGATCGGCACCTACTCGGGCACTTTCCGGGCGACCGGACAGGCGATGGCCGCGCGCTTCGTGCACGTGTGGCGATTGTCGAACGGGACCGTCGAGCGCTTCGAGCAATTCACCGACACCGCCGCCGTGCAAGCCGCGATGCGAAGTTAGCCAGCCGGAAAGTTCCCTCTCCCGTTGAGGATTCGGTATTCGCGGGGCGGCACACCGTAGGTCAGCTTGAACAGCCTGCTGAAGTGTGCCGCGTCGACGAATCCCCGGCGCGCCGCGACCGCCCCGACCGCGAGCCCGTACAGCGCGGGATCGGTCAGATCGGCGCGGCAGTACTCCAGCCGTCGCTGCCGGATCCAACCGCACACCGTGGCACCCTCCGCGCGAAACAGCTTGTGCAGGTAGCCGACCGAGAGATGCGCGGCCTCGGCCGCCATCGCCGGGGAAAGGTCCGGATCGTCGAGATGGTCTTCGAGAAACGCCTTGACCCGCGCCAACACCGCCTGCTGTCCGACGGCGGTCGCCGCCGGATCCTCGTCGGCGTGCGCGGCCAGCACAGTCGCCACCAGATCGACGACGATATCGGCCAACCGGAGCAGCTCGATCGTGCCCAATTCAGTGGTCCTGGCGGTCATTCCGGACAACAGTGTCGACAGCAGCGCGGTCGCGGGATGCCGCCGGGCCAGCACCGTCGCGGTGCTCGCCTCGACTCCGGCGGCGGGCAGGCGCAGTACGCGGCGCGGAAACGCCGCGACCTGTAACCGGCACGCGGCGTCGAACAGCACCGAATACGGCTGCGCGGTATCCAGCACCGCGACGTCGTTCGTGCCCAGGCGCACCTGCCGACCGGCTTGGCTCAGCACGCAGGATCCCCGGACCGGCACCAGCACTTTGTAATACGCTTCGGCCCGCGCGCGGGCCGTGCCGTCGGCCCGATGCGGGATCGCGGAGACCTCCGCGAACACCAACTCCCCCGCGACGTGCCCGCGGATACGGCCACGAAAATGCGCCGCGTCGTCGACCACGATGTCCAGTGGCGAGTCCGGACGGGCGGGGGCACGGCCCTTGGTCGCGGAGTCGATGCGGGTCACCATCATCGGCCCCGCAGCGCGGGCGCGGGCGCGATCAGGTCGGCGGCCCGCTCGGCGATCACCATGGCGGGCGCGTTGGTGTTGCCGGTCGTGATGGTCGGCATCACCGAGGCGTCCGCCACCCGCAGGCCCGCGACGGCGTGCACCCGCAGCGCGGGATCCACCACGGCTTGCGGTCCCACGCCGAGTGCACAGGTGCCGCACATGTGGTGGTAGGTGAGCACCGTGCGCCGGATGTAGTCCCGCAGGTCCGCGCGGGAACGCACCCGCGGCCCCGGATACCGCTCGGCCGCTCCCCACTCCCGCAGGGCGGGCGCGGCGCCGATCTGCCGGCACAGCGTGACCGCGGCGACCAGCCGATCCAGATCCGCGGCTGCCGAAAGCACTTTCGGGTCGATCAGCGTCGGACCTTCGGCGCCGGCCACGGTGAGCCGCCCGACACTGGCGGGCCGGATCAGCCCGGCCATGAGCGAGAACCCGTTGTCCGGCCCCGACATCCACGACCGGTCATACAGCGCAACGCTGAAATGCAGCGGCTGCACGTCGGGCACCGACAGTTCTGGCTTACTGCGCCAGAACAATTGGGTCTGTGCGTGCGGTAACCCCGGCGTGTGTACGATATCGCGTTCGGCGCTGAAGAGCACCGGCACGAGCCAGTGATCCACCAGATTCCGGCCGACGCCGGGCAGATCCGCGACCGGCTCGATGCCGACCGCCCGCAGTTCCGCGGCCGGGCCGAGGCCCGAGCGCAGCAGCAGCGCGGCCGAATCGATCGCGCCCGCCGTCAGCACCACCTCCGCCTGCGCCGAAGCACGGAACGCACGGCCGTCGATAGTCCCGGCCACACCGTAGGCGCGGCCCCGGCGGGTCAAGACGCGATGCACCTGCGCGCCGGTACGCACCGACAACCGGGAATTGCCCAGCGCCGGTTTGAGATAGGCCTCGGCGGTGGTCAGGCGCATGCCGTCACGCAGGGTGAAGTGCGCACGCCCCGCGCCGTCCTGCACTCCGCTGTTGTAGTCGGGATTGGCCGCTATCCCTACCTGCCCGGCCGCGGCGAGAACGGCCTCCTGGATCGGATCGATCGCATAGTCGCTGAGCACGTCGAGCAGTCCGGCGGTGCCTTTACCGCCGCAGTCGCGGTCGTAGCGCTCGATACGCCGGAACAGCGATTCGATCTCGCGCCACGACCAGCCGGCGGCCCCACTTCCGGCCGCCCAGGAGTCGTAGTCGGCCGGGTTGCCGCGCACGTAGATGGTCGCATTGAGGGCGTGCGATCCACCGAGCACCCGGCCGCGCGGCAGGTGCAGGCGACGGCCGGCCGCGTGCGGCTGCGCGACGCTGAAGTAGTCCCAATCCTCGCTCGCGTGCCACAGCTCGTGCATTCGCAGCGGGTCGCGGATGGCCGGATTGGTGTCGGGGCCACCGGCTTCCAAGACCAGGACGGTGGCGTCGGTGCGTTCGAGCAGCCGGCGCGCCAGCACCGAGCCGGCCGTGCCCGCGCCGACGACGATGTAGTCGGCCTGCAGTTCGTAGTCGGGCACCCGCACTCACCTCGGGTGCGTGGACAGCGCGAAATTGCTGTCCCAGAGGTCGTTCCGGGCGCCGGTGAGCAGATCTGCGGCGATCTCACCGAAGACCGGCGCGAATTTGAAGCCGCGCCCCGAGAACGCGGTCAGCAGCAGCATTCCGGTGTCTTCGTCGAGATCCACCAGCGGCAGGTCACCGGGCGCGCAGAGGTCGTGATGCATCGAGTAGCGCACCGGTTCAGGGTTGAGGTCGGGTATGAAATCTGTTGCCCACCTGCCTATTCGGCGCAGGTCCTCCCGGCTGAACACGGGAATGTCGTCCGGCGAGGCGATAGCGGGCCACAGCGGTTCGGTCGCCACCTTCACGCTGTAAGAGTCGTGACTGGGCGTCCCGTACAGATGCACCCCGTCCGCGTCACGGATGAACACCGGAAAGCGGTCGGAGCCGAACATCTCGGGATGATGCGGCATGAACCAGGTGAGCGACAGCGGCAGAATCTGCAGAAATCCCCTGAGGTCGGGGCGCAGCCGCAGCGTCCACGAGCCCGTGGCCACCACCACCTTGGCGCAGGTGAGCCGCACGTCGGGCGTCACCACCTCCAGCCCGCCGCCCTGCTCGTCGAAGTCGGTGACCACGGCGTTGGTCAGCACGCGCGCACCGTGCGATCTGGCCGCCAGCACGGCGGCCAGCACGCTCGCCTCCGGATAGAGGCTGCCCGCGTGCCGGTCCAGCACGGCGACGGTGTCGTCGTCGACCCGGTGCTGCGGGTAGCGCGCCCGCAACGCCGGCGCGTCCAGCACCTCGTACGGCAACTCGAATTGCTCGGCCGAGGCGATGGACTTGGCGATACCGCCCGAGCCCGCCGTACCGATCTGCAGCGCACCGCACTCGTCGTACAGCGTCCGGCCCGTCTCGCGCTCCAGCTCCAGCCACAGTTCGCGCGCACGCCGCAGCCGCGGCACATACCGCGGACCTTCGTGCACGGCCGAGCGGAACAAGCGGGAGTCGCCCGCGTATGAACCGCGGGCGTGACCGATGCCGAACTGTTCGATACCGATCACGTCGAGCCCGCGTTTGGCCAACTGCCACAACGCCATCGAACCGGCGCTGCCGAGTCCGACGACGATCACATCCGCATCCATGGTTCGGCCTCTCATGCCAATTCGGGCGATTGCCAAAGGTTCAACGTGGTACCGATCCCCCGCCGCACGGCGTTGCGGTACACCACGGTGCCCCAGGCGACATCCTCGACCGGCATGCCGCCGACCGAGAGCAGCACGATCTCGTCGTCGGTGCGGCGTCCGGTCGCGGCCCCGGCGGCGATCGCGCCGAGATCCACCAGATCGCTCCGGTCCATCACACCGGCCTGGATCATGTCCATGAACTTGCAACCGATGATCGGGATCCGGCGATGCGACGGATGGCCGACTTCCTCGGCCCACGCCTGGTAGAGCCGGATGTTGTCGACGACCTTGCGGACCTCCGGCGCCTGCATGCCCGTGTCGATATCGCACGGTGCGGGCATGCTCAGGAACGCGCCCGGTCGCACCCAATCCCGCGCGACCAGTGGGTAATTCGCCGGATCGCCGGGCACGCCGGTGGTGCAGTAGGTGACGATATCGCTGTCGCGGACCGCTTCCTCGTTCGTGTCCACGACGATCGTCTCCAGCTGGGGATACTCCTTGGCGACCCACTCGCGGAACGCGGTGATGCTCCCCTGCCCGCGGCCTTTGATCTTGACGACCGCGAGGTCCGGGCACGCGGCGACGAACGCGGCGAGCGACGTGCGGGCCATGACGCCGGGACCGACGAGGCCGACCACGCGCGAGTCACGGCGCGCCAGCAGGCGCGCGCCCACGCCCGGCACCGCGCCGGTTCGGTACGCGGACAACAGATTCGCCGACATCAGCGCCAGTGGTGCGCCGGTGTCGGTGTCGCTGAGCAGGAACATGAGGATCGACCGCGGCAATCCCCTGGCGCGGTTGGCGATATTCGATCCGTACCACTTCATCCCGGCGGTGCCGAAACTGCCGCCGAGGTAAGCGGGCATCGCCATGAACCGTCGCTCCGCGGTATTGGCGGGCATGGCCGGGAACGGCGAGTCGTCCGGAAAGGTGATCATGGCGCCGTGCGAGTCGCTGTTCGGGCCCGCCATGCGGTAATCGCCCTGGTGCAGCAGCACGAAGGTCTCCTGCATGGCGTCGACGCAGGCGGCCATATCGGTCACGCCCGCCGCGATCATGTCCGGCTCGGACAGGTAGAGAAAGTCGATCGAGGGCTTATCCATGCGTATTCCTTGCCTTTTCGCGGTCACGACGCCGCGTGCTGGACCGCGCGTCCGGCGAACCAGGTTGCGACGGACTTCGTTTCGATCAGAGCGGTCGGGTCGGTCTCGAACGGATCCCGGTCCAGCACGGTGAAGTCGGCGGACTTGCCCGGCGTGAGCGACCCGGTGACCGCGCCGAGCCCGCTCGCGCGGGCCACGCCCACCGTGTACGCGCGCAGCGCCTCGGTCAACGTCAGCGCTTGCTCGAGGCCCAGGGTGCCGGGGTACAGGCCGATAGGGTCGGCACGGGTGATCAGACCCTGGATTCCGATCCACGGATTCGGGCTCGGCGTGACCGGCCAGTCCGAACCGCCGGCCAGCAGCACGCCGGAGTCGAGCAGTGTCCGGTTGGGGCACATCCGGTTCGCGCGCTCGCGCGGCAGGCAGTGGCAGTGCGCCTCGAAGATGACACCCGGAAACCACAGCGGCGGTGAGAGATCCGCGACGACCCGCAACTCGGCGAGGCGCGGCAGATCCGTGTCGGCGATGTATTCACCGTGTGCCAGTTGCACGATCGTGTCCGCGTACCCGGCGGCGCGGATCTCGGCCACCGCGTCGAGCAGCATGCGCACCGCACCGTCGCCGGTGCAGTGCACTTTGGCGCCGAGCCCGCGCCCGGCCACTTCGAGGAGCCAGCCGCTCAGTTCGGCGGGTGTCATCGCGCTCTCCCCCACCCAGGCGTTCCCGTGCTCGGCGTCGGGCAGGTACGGCTCCAGGAACAACGCGGTGCGCGAGGTGGGGACGCCGTCGAGGAAGATCTTCACGAAATCGGGCCGGTGATGGGTGGTTCGATACTGCTCGGCGACCTCGAGCAGCGCGGCGCCGATCGGGTGCGTCCCGAAGATCCGGTCGTTGATCTGCGCCGACGTCACCACCCACGCGTTCAGGTCGCCACGATTGTCGAGATCGGCGAGCGCGCGCAGCATCGGCAACGACGCCGCCGCATCCTGAAAGTGCGTGATGCCGTAGCCGTGCAGCATCTCGACGGCCCGGCGGCACCCGGCCGCGTCCCGGGCGGTGCTGTCGCCCAGTACCGTCGCGTACGCCCGCTCCACCGGGATGAGCGCGGACTCGATGAGCAGTCCGGCGGGCGCTCCCGTCACCCGATCACGCACGACGGCGCCGTCCGCGGGATCCGGGCCCGCGCCGTCGATGCCCGCGAGTTCCATGGCGCGCGAGCTGACCCAGCGATTGTGACAACTGTCGTCGCGCAGCAGCACCGGGCGTCCCCCGGCCGCCCGGTCGAGCCGGCGCAGCACATCCTCGCTCGAAATCGTCTCCGCCAGCGTGCTTCCCCAGCCACCGCCGACGACCCAGGCGTCGGGTTCGAGACCCGCCGCCCAGTCCGCGACGGCTCCGAGCACCGCATCGAGCGAGTCGGTGGCGCGCAACGACAACTCGTAGAGGTCGGCGCGGCCGGCCAGGAGATGGTGGGTGTGCACATCCCCGAACCCCGGCAGGACGAACGCGCCGCCGTGTTCCACCACGGTCTCCCGCCCGGTCAGCAGCTCGGCGGCGGGGTCCACCGCGGCGATGATCCCGTTGCGGACCAGAAACGATGAGGCTCGGGGTACCGACTCGTCGGCGGTCCACACCGTCGCGTCGATGTGCAGCTGGGCCGAATCTGTATCAGACATAGTGACGTCCCATCTCCGCGTACCGCTGCGGGGCGCGTATTCGAAGCCGAAGTGCCGCAGCGACTCCGAGCGCCGCAGCGACCAGCAGCAGGCTGGGCAGTAGCCAGACGAGGACCCCGCCGGAACTGATCAGCAGGTCGAAATTCCCTATCCCGTATCCGAGTACGGCGATCAATGCCGTGCCCGCGACGACCGGCGCGACGAGCGTTCGGACCACGTTGCTATCCAGGTCGCGGTTCCTGCGAAAGAACGCGACGACGGCGAACGAGCACGCGGCCATCAGGGCGATCACCCCCAGCGTGCCGAGGTTGGTCAGCCAGGTGAACAGCGCGCGCACCGGATCCTGGCCGGTCATTGCGAAAACCGCGAGCACCAGTAGCGCCAGCACCGACTGCGCCACCGACCCGACGTGCGGGCTCCGGTGCGCGACATGGGTCCGGCCCGCACGGTCCGGCAGCAGGCCTTCCCGGCCGAGCGCATAGGTGTAGCGGGCCACCGCGTTGTGGAAGGCGAGCACGGCCGCGAAGACGCTCGTGCAGAACAGCAGGCGCATGATCGTGGTGAACCAGGATCCGATATAGGAATCGCCGAGCTCGAACAGAAATGTCGTCGGGTCCGTGAGCTTTTCGATGAAGCCGCGCGTATTGTCCACGCCCGCACCGTTGATCATCAGGAAGGTGACGACGGTGTAGACGACGCCGATCGTGAGGACGGACAGAAACGTCGCGCGCGGCACGGTCCGCTTCGGGTCCGCGGTTTCCTCGCCGTAGATCGCGGTGGCCTCGAAGCCGACGAACGACGCGAAACAGAACAGCAGCGCGATCGGCAGGGAGCCGCTGGTCAGCGCGCTAGGCGTCAGCGGCGCGCTGCTCAGTGCCGTGCCGGCGAAGGTGCCGCCGCGCCAGGCGATCACGGCGGCCAGCACGAGAACGACGAGAAACTCGGCGGCCACCAGCACCGACAACATCTTGACCGAGAGATCGATCTGCCGGTACCCGAGCACCGCGACGAGGGCGATGCCGAGCAGCGCGTACACCCACCAGTCGATCGTGAGCCCGAATTCGTCGGC
Source organism: Nocardia brasiliensis IFM 10847 (assembly GCF_000710915.1). GTDB lineage: Bacteria > Actinomycetota > Actinomycetes > Mycobacteriales > Mycobacteriaceae > Nocardia > Nocardia brasiliensis_A. The sequence goes on along the minus strand of NZ_BAUA01000196.1, from coordinate 66,352 downwards.
CACGAAACCACCGGTCGCGGCGCCGAAGAGGCCCCAGAGGCCGATCTGCATGGCGTTGTAGCTCAGCAACGCGAGATACGCTGCCGCACCACCGCATTGCGGACCGAGGCCGCGGGTGACGTAGGAGTAGAACGCGCCGGTGCTGATGTGATGACGGGCCATCGCCGTATAGCCGATGGCGAACACCAGGAGCGTGCTCGCGGTCAGGATGTAGGCGCCCGGCACGCCCGGCCCGTTGCCGAGCAGCATCGCCACCGGCGCACCGCCCGCCATCGCGGTCAGCGGCGCGGCCGCCGAGATGACGAAGAACGTCACGCCGAACACGCCGAGCGAACCGCGGCGCAACCGATCGTCGTGCCGGACCGGCTCGTTCGACGCCGGGCTCTTTCTGGTCACGCTTCGTCCTTCGCGAATTCCTCGACCGCTGCCGCGGGAACGTGCGGGGAAAGCAGGTTACGGCCGAAGAATTCGGCCAGCTCCGTGGTCGCCGTGAGCGGAAGAACCGCCGCCACATACTGATCGGGGCGCACGACGATCACGGCGCCGCCGCTGTCGATGCCGCGCTCGGCGAAGATGTCGACCTGCGGGTCGATCGCGTACACCTTTTCGTAGTCGACCACCCGGAACGGTCCGACCGTCGGCAGGAACGTCCTCGGCACCACCGCGAGGTCGACCTCCGTATGCGCCTGCCGGTAGATCACCTTCACGTCGAAGACGCTGTCGACATCGGCGTCCTTCGGTGTGTACGCGACCACGGGCGAGGTGGGCGAGGTGGCAAGCCACTGCGCCCATCCGTCCAGCGCGGTCCCCGCGGCTGTATCGGCTGCGAAAACGTATATGCGCCAACGGCCATCGGCGCGATGGTGATGCCCCAGGTGCACCGGGTTCGCGTCGGCGACCCGGACCACCGGCGCCGATTTGAAGCGTTTTCCGATCGGAAATCCGGGTGCGAGATGTTGCCGGGTCCGGTCACCGACGATCATGGAGGCTTGATACTCCGTCATGAATCCGGCAGGAAATTCCGCCGTTTTGACGTAGAAGTCCTCTAATTCGGAAGGCGACTCGAACTCCTCCGGACGCTTGGCCATCATGCTCGACCATTCGCGGTCGAAGTCGATGAGCTTGCGCGCGATCACTTGCCGTTCAGCCGAATACGTCGCCAGCAGCGCCACGGGACTTCGGCCCGCGAGCACGTAGCCCAGTTTCCAGCCGAGGTTGAAGCCGTCCTGCATCGAGACGTTCATGCCCTGACCGGCCTTCGCGCTGTGCGTGTGACAGGCGTCGCCGGTGATGAACACTCGAGGCGTGCGGCTGCCCAGCTCGTCGAGCGGCACATCGTCGAAGCGATCGGTCACCCGATGGCCGACCTCGTAGACGCTGTGCCACGCGACATGCCGAACGTCGAGCGTGTAGGGATGCAGGATCGCGTTGGCCTGTTCGATGATCGCCTCGATGCCGGTGGCACGCACCTTGCCGTTGTCGTCCGCGGGGACTTCACCCAGGTCGACATACATGCGGAACAGATAGCCGCCCTCGCGCGGGATGTGCAGGATGCTGCCGCCGGAACCGGACTGGATGGCGCACTTGGTGCGGATATCCGGAAAGTCCGTCACGGCCAGCACATCCATCACGCCCCAGGCGTGGAAAGCCTTGTCGCCCTGCGGGACACATCCGATACACGCACGCACCCGACTGTGCGCGCCGTCCGCGCCGACCACATACTTCGCGCGCACCGTCCGCAACTGTCCGTCGCGTTCGCCCGCCGAGTGCGCCAGCGTGACCACCACCGGATACGCGCCGCCGGTGAGTTCCAGGTCGCGGAACTCGTAGCCGTAGTCGGGCCGCATCCGGGTGGGGGCGTTGCGCATCGACTCGGCGAAGTAGTCGAGTACCCGTGCCTGGTTCACCAGCAGATGCGGGAACTCGCTGATCCCGGTCGGATCGTCCTGGGTCCGCGCGGCGCGGACGATCCGGGACCGATCCGCGGGATCCGGTTTCCAGAACGTCATCTCGGTGATGCGGAACGCCTCGGCGATGATGCGTTCGGCGAACCCGAACGCCTGGAACGTCTCCACGCTGCGCGCCTGGATGCCGTCGGCCTGTCCGATGGCGAGCCGGCCCGGGCGCCGTTCGATGATCCGGGTGACGACGGTGGGAAACTGCGCCAGTTGCGCGGCGGCGATCATGCCGGCCGGGCCGGTGCCCACGATCAGCACGTCCACCTCGTCGGGCAGTTCGTCCGGACGGTCCAGGCCGACGCCCGCGGCCGGTTGGACGCGCGGATCGGTGGACACGTATCCGTAATGGTGGAACTGCATTGTTCAGACCCTCGTCATTCCTCTGATAGGGCTGATCGCCTGTGCCGCTTCGTGATCCGGGCCCAGCGGGATTCCGCTGCGATCGCGCAGGACCGCGGTCGCCACCAGGCTCAGCAGCACGAACCCGCCGAGATAGAGCACGACCGAGGTGGTCGTGCCGGTGGCCCGGACGAGCGCCGTGGCGATCGTCGGCGCGAACGCACCGCCGAGGATCGCCCCGAGCGCGTAGGACACCGCGACGCCGGAGAACCGGACCGAGGCCGGAAACAGCTCGGCGTAGAGCGCGGCCTGCGGGCCGTAGGTGAAGCCGAGGCCCACCGTCAGCAGCGCGAGTCCACCGCAGAGCAGCCAGGGATTGCCGGTGTCCACCAGCGGGAAGAGCGGGATCAAGGCGGCGAGCACGAGCACCCAGCCGATGAGATAGGTTGCGCGCCTGCCGATCCGATCGCTGAGCACGGCGCCGAGCCAGGTGCACAGCAACCAGGTCACCGCGGAACCGGCGACCGCCCACAGCACCGGCCCGCGGTCGAGGCCGACCGGCCCGTGGATATCGGTGGCGTAGTTCTGGATATAACCGCCGGTCGTCAGGTAACCCACGGCGTTGTTGCCCGCGAAGACGAGCGCCGCGACCAGGACGAGCAGCCCGTGCCTGCGGAACAGCTCCAGGACGGGCATGGTCGCCCGCTCACTGCGTTCGGCGAGTTCCACGAAGACCGGACTCTCCTCGACGCGCCTGCGGATGTAATGGCCGATCACGATGAGCACGATCGACAGCAGGAACGGGACGCGCCAACCCCATTCGAGGAAGGCGTCTCCCGGCGCGATCACCGTCATCAGGGCCAGCACGCCGGAGGCCAGCAGCAGCCCGAGCGGCACGCCCACCTGCGGCGCGGCCCCGAACACCCCGCGCTTACCGGACGGCGCGTGCTCGACGGCCAGGAGCACGGCCCCGCCCCATTCCCCGCCGGCGGAGACACCCTGCAGGATGCGCAGCAGGATCAGCGCGACGGGAGCGGCGACACCGATCGTGGCGTAGGTCGGGAGCAGGCCGATCAGCGTGGTCGCGGCGCCCATGGTCACCAGCGTCACCATCAGGATGACGCGGCGGCCGTACCTGTCCCCGAAATGACCGGCCAGGAACGCGCCGAGCGGGCGGAACAGGAAACTGATCCCCACCGTGAGAAAGGAGAGCAGGGTCGCGATCGAGTCTCCCGCGGGCTGGAAGAAGAGCTTGCCGAAGACCAGTCCGGCAGCCCCCGCGTAGATGAAGTAGTCGTACCACTCGATCGTCGTCCCGACCACGGTCGCGAAAACGACTCGGCGGCGGTCGGTTTCGCTGACAAACGGGGGGTTCGGCAGCCCAGACCGGGGTGGCGCGCTCATCTGGGACTCCTTCGATGCCGGACATGCTCTACGGCGGTGAAATGCGATCTGCGTCACTTGCGACGCGATTCACCAATGATATACGATTTGAAATACGATGCAAGAGCAGTCGAGGAGGTTTATGAAGATCGGCAACGATGCTGGCGCACAACGGTTTTCCGCGCTGCCCAGCCGTCCGGGCAAGATCGTCGCCGTCCATCTCAGCTACGCCTCCCGTGCGGATCAGCGTGGCCGCCGACCGGCGCACCCCTCCTATTTCCTGAAGCCGAGCAGTTCGGTCGCGGCGAGCGGCGGTGTCGTCGAGCGGCCCGCGGGCACCGAACTGCTGGCGTTCGAAGGCGAGATCGCCCTGATCATCGGCGCCCCGGCCCGCCGGGTGCCGATCGAATTTGCTTGGCAGCACGTCGCTTCCGTCACCGCGGGCAACGATTTCGGCCTGTACGACCTCAGAGCGAACGACAAGGGTTCGAACGTGCGCGCCAAGGGCGGCGACGGATTCACGCCGCTGGGCCCGGAACTCATCGATGCGCGGACCGTCGACCCCGCCGCTCTGCGCGTGCGCACGTGGGTCAACGGCGAACTCGCCCAGGAAGATCACACCGCAGGACTGATTTTCTCACTCCCCCAACTGGTTGCGGACCTCTCACAGCACTTCACGCTCGAACCCGGCGACGTGATCCTCACCGGCACCCCGGCCGGATCGTCGGTTGTCGTACCCGGCGACGTGGTCGAAGTGGAAGTCGACGCGCCCGGCGCGGCGGCGACGCCCAGCTCCGGGCGACTGGTCACCACGGTCGAGCAGGGCAGCCACGAATTCGACCCCGCGCTCGGCTCACTCCCGTCGATCGATGACACCCAGCGGGTCGAGGCCTGGGGATCGCGTACCGCCGCCGGGCTGCCCCCGACGCATGCCGCGCTCTGCGACGAGTTGCGCGACAAGCTGTCCCGGGTGCCGGTGGCGGCGTTGTCGCAGCAGCTGCGCAAGCGTGGCTTGAACAATGTGTCCATCGACGGTGTCCGGCCGGTGCGTCCCGGCGCCCGGCTCGTCGGCATCGCACGCACACTGCGGTTCGTGCCGAATCGAGAGGACCTCTTCGATGCCCACGGCGGTGGTTACAACGCGCAGAAGCGGGTCTTCGACACCGCGGCGCCGGGCGAGGTGATAGTCATCGAGGCACGCGGCGAGACCGGATCGGGCACGCTCGGCGATATCCTCGCGCTCCGGGCCAAGGTGCGCGGGGCAGCGGGTGTGGTGACCGATGGCGGCGTCCGCGATCACGACGCGGTCGCCGAGATCGGTGTCCCGGTCTTCACGGCCGGCCCGCATCCCGCGGTACTCGGCCGCAGGCACGTGCCATGGGACGCCGATCTCACCATCTGTTGCGGCGGCGCCACCGTCCAGCCCGGCGACATCATCGTCGGCGACAGTGACGGGGTGCTCGTCCTACCCCCTGGCCTGGCCGCGGCAGTCGTCGACGATGCTCTGGAACAGGAGATCCAAGATGGCTGGATCGCCGAGCAGGTCGGTGCCGGCCATCCGGTGCACGGGCTGTTTCCCCCCGATGCGGAATGGAAGGCGAGGTACCGAGAATGGCGCAAGAGCCAGTGAATCCCAGTGCTACGCAGAGCAAGTCACAGGTCGCGTACCACTGGCTCAAGGAGCGGATCGCGCGTCAGGAGTACACGCCGGGTTACCGGCTGGTGCTCAGCACCATCGCCAAGGAACTGGACATGAGCGTGGTCCCGGTGCGCGAAGCGATCCGCCAGCTCGAGGCCGAAGGCCTGGTCACCTTCGAACGCAATGTCGGCGCGCAGGTTTCGATGGTGGACGATTCGCAGTACCGGCACAGTATGCAGGCGCTGAGCGTGCTGGAAGGCGCGGCGACGGCGCTCGCCGCGGGCCGCCTGACCGAAGACGACCTGCGCCGCGCGCGAGCGGTGAACGAGCGGATGGTCGAGTCCCTGGGCGATTTCGACCCGAGCGCCTTCACCGCGCTCAACCACGAGTTCCATTCGATCCTGTTCACCAAGTGCGTCAATCCCCGCCTCGTCACGCTCGTCGAGGCGGAATGGGCCCGCCTGGGGCACCTGCGGTCCTCGACGTTCTCCTTCGTCCCCGGGCGGGCGCACGAATCCGTGCGCGAACACGAGAACATCGTGCGCCTCATCGAGATCGGCGCACCGCTCGGCGAGATCGAGAAGGTCGCCCGCCGCCACCGCGCCGCCACGCTCGACGCCTACCTGATCCACGAACACCCCGACGAGACTTTCGGCCTACCGGCCACCTGAACCCGAACTGGAGTCGTTCATGACGAACGCGGTGCGCACTGCCGCCACCCCGCACATGCCCGCGGACCTGCCGACGCGGATCCAGCACTACATCGACGGCGCCTTCGTGGATTCGGTCGACGATGCCACCTTCGGTGTCCTGGACCCGGTCACCAACGAGGTCTACGTCCGGGCGGCCGCGGGCAAGCGAGCCGATATCGACCGCGCGGTGACCGCCGCGGCCACCGCTTTTCGCGACGGACCCTGGCCGCGCATGCGCCCCCGCGAGCGGTCCCGCATCCTGTACCGGATCGCGGACATCGTCGAGTCCCGGGACGCGCGGCTGGCCGAACTCGAATCGTTCGACTCGGGGTTGCCCATCACCCAGGCGCTCGGCCAGGCCCGCCGCGCGGCCGAGAACTTCCGCTTCTTCGCCGATCTCGTCGTCGCCCAGGTCGACGACACCTACAAGGTGCCCGGGCAACAGCTCAACTACGTCAACCGCAAGCCGATCGGGGTGGCCGGGTTGATCACCCCGTGGAACACGCCGTTCATGCTGGAGTCGTGGAAGCTGGGGCCCGCGCTGGCCACCGGAAACACCGTGGTGCTCAAGCCCGCCGAGTTCACTCCCCTGTCCGCGTCGCTGTGGGCCGGGATCTTCGAGGAGGCCGGACTGCCGCGCGGCGTGTTCAACCTCGTCAACGGACTCGGCGAGGAAGCGGGCGACGCGCTCGTGAAACACCCTGACGTGCCGTTGATCTCGTTCACCGGCGAGAGTCGCACCGGCCAGATCATCTTCGGCAACGCCGCCGCGTCACTCAAGGGGCTGTCGATGGAGCTGGGCGGCAAGAGCCCCGCGATCGTGTTCGCCGACGCCGACCTCGACGCCGCCGTGGACGCGACCATCTTCGGCGTCTTCTCGCTCAACGGCGAGCGGTGCACCGCGGGCAGCCGCATCCTCGTCGAACGATCGATCTACGACGAGTTCGTCGAACGCTATGCGGCGCAGGCGAAACGGGTGGCCGTCGGCTACCCGCACGATCCGGCCACCGAGGTGGGCGCGCTGGTCCATCCGGAGCATTACGCCAAGGTGATGAGCTATATCGACATCGGCAGGTCCGAGGGGCGCCTGGTCGCCGGCGGCGGTCGGCCGGACGGGTTCGACTCCGGAAACTTCGTCGCGCCGACCGTGTTCGCCGACGTCGCGCCGGACGCGCGGATCTTCCAGGAAGAGATCTTCGGCCCGGTCGTCGCCATCACACCGTTCGATACCGAGGCCGAGGCGCTCGCGCTCGCCAACGGGGTCCGGTACGGCCTCGCCGCCTACGTCTGGACCACGAATCTGCAACGCGCGCACACCTTCGCGCAGGCGGTCGAGGCCGGCATGGTCTGGCTCAATTCCAACAACGTCCGCGACCTGCGCACCCCGTTCGGCGGCGTGAAGGCCTCCGGGCTGGGCCACGAGGGCGGCTACCGCTCCATCGACTTCTACACCGACCAGCAGGCTGTGCACATCACCCTCGGCCCGGCCCACAATCCGACCTTCGGCAAGCAGGAATCAGCGTGACCATCACTCCCGACTCCCCCGAACCTGTTGTGACCGCGGAAAATCCGATTCGCTCGGCCGAGCCACTCCGCACGCCGGATTCGGCGCCGCCGGACGTGCTGCGTTGCGCCTACATGGAACTCGTCGTGACGGACCTGGCGCGCTCGCGTCACTTCTATGTCGACGTCCTCGGCCTGGTGGTCACCGAAGAAGACGAAAACACCGTCTACCTGCGGTCGTTCGAGGAGTTCATCCACCACAACCTCGTGCTGCGCAAGGGGCCGATCGCCGCCGTCGCGGCCTTCTCCTACCGCGTGCGCGGTCCCGCGGAACTCGACCGGGCCGTGGCCTTCTACACCGAGCTGGGCTGCCGCGTCGAGCGACGGGCGACCGGCTTCACCAAGGGCATCGGGGACTCGGTGCGGGTCGAGGATCCGCTCGGCTTCCCGTACGAGTTCTTCTACGCCGCCGCACACGTCGAGCGGCTGGCCTGGCACTACCAGCTGCACACCCCGGGCGCGCTGGTCCGGCTCGACCACTTCAACCAGGTCACACCCGACGTGCCGCGAGCCGTGAAGTACATGCAGGACTTGGGTTTCCGGGTCACCGAGGACATCCAGGACGCGGCGGGCACGGTGTACGCGGCGTGGCTGCGCCGCAAGTCCACGGTGCACGACACCGCGATGACCGGCGGCAACGGGCCGCGCATGCACCACGTCGCGTTCGCCACGCACGAGAAGCACAACATCATCGCCATCTGCGACAAGCTCGGCGCGCTGCGGCTGTCCGACCGGATCGAGCGCGGACCCGGCCGCCACGGCGTCTCGAACGCCTTCTACCTGTACCTGCGCGACCCCGACGGGCACCGCGTCGAAATCTACACGCAGGACTACTACACCGGCGACCCGGACAATCCGGTGGTCACCTGGGACGTGCACGACAATCAGCGCCGCGACTGGTGGGGCACGGCGGTGGTGCCGAGCTGGTACACCGAGGCCTCGCTCGTCCTGGACCTGGACGGCAATCCGCAGCCGATCGCCGCGCGGACCGACGATTCGGAGATGGCCGTCACGATCGGCGCCGACGGCTTCTCCTACACCCGAAAGCCGGACAGCCGCACCGATACCGGCCGGGCGCCCGGCGAGTACAAGCTCGGCGCGCAACTCTGACAGGAGCACCGATGCTGCCCAGCGAGGTGATCACGGCGATCGCCGATGAATTGGCCGCCGCGGAGCGGGACCGCCGCACCATCCCGTTGCTGACCGCTCGCTACCCCGAGATGACGGTCGCGGATTCGTATGCGGTACAGAACGAATGGCGTCGGCGCGGTATCGCGAACGGCCGCAGACCCGTCGGCCGCAAGATCGGGCTCACCAGCAAGGTGATGCAGGCGGCCACCGGCATCACCGAGCCGGACTACGGGGCCGTCTTCGACGACATGGTCTACGACAACGGCGCGGTCATCGAACACGGACGGTTCGCCAACGTGCGGATCGAGGTCGAGCTCGCCTTCGTGCTCGGTGCGCCGATCGACGGCCCCGGCGCCACGATCTTCGATGTCATGCGGGCCACCGAATACGTGGTTCCGGCGCTGGAGATCCTGAGCTCGCGGATCGACCTGGCGGGCCGGACGATCGTCGACACGATCAGTGACAACGCGGCGATGGGCGGACTGGTCTACGGCGGAAACCCGGTGCGGCCCGACACGGTCGACCTGCGCTGGGTGTCCGCGCTGCTCTATCGCAACGAGACGATCGAGGAATCGGGTGTGGCCGCCGCGGTACTCAACCACCCCGCGACGGGGGTCGCCTGGCTGGCGAACAAGCTCGCCGAGCACGGCGACCGGCTCGACGCCGGCGAACTCGTGCTCGCCGGCTCGTTCACCCGGCCGCTGTGGGTCGAGCCCGGCGACACCATCTTCGCCGACTACGGACCGATGGGAACGATCGCATGCCGCTTCGCCTGAATCCGACCCTGCGCGAGGTGCTGGCGAACACCGGCCGGCCGCTGTACGGCGGCTGGATCACCACCGGATCGCCGGTGGTCGCCGAAATCATGGCCGGGTCCGGGCTCGACTGGGTGCTCGTCGACATGGAGCACGCGCCGAACGGACTGGAATCCGTGCTCGCGCAACTGTATGCCGTGTCCGGCTACGCCGTGACACCGGTTGTCCGGGTCCCCGTGGGTGACACCGTGGTCATCAAGCAGGTCCTGGATCTGGGCGCGCAGAGCATTCTGGTGCCGATGGTGTCCACCGTCGAGCAGGCGCGCGATATCGCTGCGGCGGCGCAGTACCCGCCGTTCGGGCGACGCGGCGTGGGCAGCGCGCTCGCGCGCTCCGCGCGCTGGAATCGCATCGACGGCTACCTCCCCGAGGCCGCCGACCATGTGTCGGTGTTCGTGCAGATCGAGACGACGGAGGGCGTCGGCAATGCCCGCGCCATCGCCGAAACACCTGGCATCGACGGAGTTTTCGTCGGCCCGAGTGATCTCGCGGCCGCTATGGGGTTGCTCGGTCAGCAGACCCATCCGGATGTCACGGCACAGGTACGCCGCGCCTTCAGCGCGGTGCTGGCGGCCGGAAAGCCCGTGGGCGTGAACGCTTTCGATCCCGACCAGGCGGCGGTGTACGCCCAGCACGGGGCGACGTTCCTGCTCGTCGGCGCGGACGCCGCGCTGCTCGCCCGGGGGTCGGAGGCGCTGGCCCACCGATTCATCGGCTCGCCACGCGACGAGCCCGACCGACACCGAAGGATTGCGCAATGACCTCTCCGACAGTCACTTACGAGAACCTCCTCGCGACCGTCACCGACCCCGACGGCCGGGTGATCTCGGACCCCGCGACGGGCGCGGAGGTCGGCCGGGTCCGCTGCCAACCCGTCAGCGAACTCGACGCGGCCATCGCCCGGGCCCGCGCCGCGCAGCCCGGGTGGGCGGCGCGCACCGACGAGGAGCGCGCCGCGCTCCTCCTACGCGCGGCCGACGCGATCGAGGCGGCGAGCGAGCCACTCGCCGAACTGCTTTCGCGGGAACAGGGCAAACCGCTCAACGGCCCCAACGCCCGCTTCGAAGTGGGTGCGTGCGCCGCGTGGCTGCGGTCGGCCGCGACCACACCGTTGCCCGGCGAAACCGTGGTCGACGACGACACCGCCCACGCGGAACTGCGTTACCGCCCGCTCGGGGTGGTGGGCGCCATCGGCCCGTGGAACTGGCCGATGATGATCACCGTCTGGCAGGTCGCGCCCGCGCTGCGCATGGGCAACACCGCCGTGGTCAAACCCTCCGAGTACACGCCGTTGAGTGTGCTCGCGCTGGTCGAGGTGCTCAACAGCGCACTGCCGCAAGACATTCTGCGAGTGGTGGCGGGTGCGGGCGAGCTGGGCGCCCGGCTCGCGAGCCACCCCGAGATCGACAAGGTGATGTTCACCGGCTCCACCCGCACGGGGCAGGCCGTCATCAAGGGTTCGGCCGATACCGTGAAGCGGCTGACCCTCGAATTGGGCGGCAACGACGCGGGCATCGTGCTGCCGGACGTCAATCCGCGCGCCATCGCCCAGGATCTGTTCTGGGGCGCGTTCATCAACACCGGCCAGACCTGTGCGGCCATGAAACGGCTCTATGTGCATACCGATGTCTACGAACAGGTGTGCGCGGCGCTCGTCGAGGTCGCGGCGGCCATGCCGATGGGCCGGGGCCTCGACGAAGCCAATGTCCTCGGGCCGCTGCAGAATCGCAGGCAGTTCGATATCGTCGCCGGGCTCGTCGACGCGGCGCGCGCCTCCGGTGCGACCCTGCTCACCGGTGGCGATCCCGATCTCGCCGCACCCGGAAACTTCTATCCGCTCACCCTGGTCGCCGATATCGACAACGACAACCCGCTGGTGACCGAAGAGCAGTTCGGCCCTGCCCTCCCGATCATCCGCTACGACGACGTCGAACAAGCCATCGCCATGGCCAACGCCCTCGACGTCGGGTTGGGCGCGTCCGTCTGGACCAGCGACACCACCACCGCCCGCGCCATCGCCACCCGCCTCGAAGCAGGCACCGTCTGGATCAACTCGCACGGCGGACTGGACCCCCGAGTCCCCTTCGGCGGCACCAAGAAATCCGGCTACGGCCTCGAATTCGGCACGGAGGGACTCAAAGCCGTCGCCGCGCCCCAGATCATCAACGGCTGAACGGTGTCCGACCGGTTCCGCCGATCGGCGGGATACGAGCAGCCCGTTGGGGGCTGTGCTCGGTACTGCGCCCGCCGGTAACTTCCGAATTCCAGTCATGGTTCCAGGAGGTTCGGTGCTCGACATGCAGGAGATCTCGGATCGGTTGGCGATCCAGGAATTGGCGGTGGCGTACGCGACCGCGGTGGACAGCCGGAATTTCGCGGCTCTCGACGACGTGTTCGTCGAGGATGCCTATATCGATCTGACGGCGTTCGGCGGTATCGCGGGGCAACTGGCCGACATGAAGGAGTGGCTGACCGCGAGCATGGCGCCGATCTCGGCGTCCCAGCATTTGCTGGGCAACCCGGAGATCCACCTCGACGGTGACCGGGCGACCGGGCGGATCATGTGCTACAACGCACTGCTCCTGCCGGTCGAGGAAGGCGATCCCGCGGTGACCCTGCTCGGCATGTGGTACATCGACGAATACGTGCGCACGCCCAGCGGCTGGCGCATCGTCAAGCGTGGGCAACAGCGCAGCTGGGCTCACGGCCTCCCCGCGGCCTTACGCTAGGTACGGTCTACGACCGACTGTTCTCGGCCGCCAGGTCGAGGAGCATCTTCGCGGCGATCGTGGCACCGTCGCCGCGGACGTCGCGGGCGACCGCTTCGGCTCGGGTGCGGGTATCGGACATCAGGGCCGTAGCGAGCGCAGCGGACAGGGAATCGACGGTAGGAGTCGAACCCTGGTGCGCCGCACCGATTCCCAGCTCGGCGATCCGGGCGGCCCAGAACGGCTGGTCGGCGATATGGGGCACGATCACCTGGGGCGCGCCCGCGCGGGCGGCCGTCGTGGTGGTACCCGCGCCGCCGTGGTGGACAACCGCCGCCAGCCGGGGAAACAAGGCCTGCTGATTGACGTCGCCGACGACGAAGCAGTCGGCGGCGTCGTCGATCGGCGTGAGCTCCGCCCAGCCACGAGCCAGCAGGACTCGGCGGCCCTGCGCGCGGACCGCCTCGATAGCGACCCGGGCGATATCCGTCGCGGTGTAGGACGCCATACTGCCGAAACCCACGTATACCGGCGGCGCACCGGCATTCAGGAAAGATTCCAGATCGTCCGGGAGCGGGCGGTGGTCCGGCAGGATCCACGCGCCGGTCTGCACCACGTCGAGGTCGGTTTTTCCGGCGGCCGGGCACAGTGTCTCGTCGGCCGCGAGCCACGGCCTGTCGGTGAACACGTAGTCGCGGACGTTGTCGACCGGCGGCAGGCCGATGGCCGCCCGGTGCTTGTTGAGCGCGTCCCCGTACAGGGCGTTCACCCGCTCGGCGTCCTGGCGCCACAGCACCCGGTTGTCGGTCTCCCCGTCCGGCGACGGCGTGCCCGGCCGCCGCCCCGGCGGGAAGTGCTGCGACGGCAGGCCGAGGGTATGGAAGCACGCGAGAACATAAGGCATGCCCAGCTTTTCGGCTACGTCACGCGCACCCGCGGGCATCAGCCCGGTCGCCAGCAAGGCATCGCAGTCCTCACCGGCCGTCATCAGCGTCTCGAACCGGGCGGCGACCAGCGCGGGAGCGAGCTGGAACGCGTCCTGCGCGGTCGGCGGTTTCGGGTTGGCGACGATCGAGTGCACGGTCGGACCGAGCGGCACCAGCGGCACACCCGCCCGCTCCAGCAACCGGACGAACTCGTCGTCCGGCGGCGCGCACACCCGCGCCTGCGCGCCCAGTTCGCGCAACGCGACCGCCAGCCCCGCCAGCGGTTCGACATCCCCGCGCGATCCCCACGTCGTCAGTAGCACACGCACTTCGCAATACCCCATTTCCGCAGGTTATGACTTCCGGCCGGCTATTCTGCGACACCACCCGGGCCTTGCCGCAAGCCCCCCGGTGCGATATATGTTGAAGTGGGAGGGATTGAGCGTCTGCGCCGTCGGCGCACGAACTAGCGGACCAGCGGCAGGAAGATCGTGTCGACGATCTCCTCGATCACCTCGGGCGCGACCGGTCGCAGCGTCATCATCGTCTCGGCGCGCAGCAGGTCGAAGGGTAATGCCGCGATACGCGGCGTGAGCTTGGCGGGATCGAGCTCGCCCCGCTCGATCGCCCGCTGCATGATCTCGTCGCGCCCCGAGCGGCGACCCGCGACGATCATGTCGCGCAGTTCGGCGAAGCTGGTCTCGGTCTCCGCGAAGTAACCCGCGAGCAACAGGCTCAGCTGCGCCAGAAACGGTCCCTGCTTCTCGCTCGCCGCGGTGAGCGTGGCGAGCAGATCGCCGCGCAGCGACCCGGTATCCGCCGGAGCGATCAGCGCAATCACGTTGCGGCGCACCACCGCCGCTTCGACCAGCTGCTGTTTGTCGGCCCAGCGCCGATACAGCACCGGCTTGCTCGTGCCGGCTCGCCGGGCGACCGCATCGATGGTCAAGTTCGCGTAGCCTCGCTCGCTCAACTCGTCCCATGCCGCCTCGAGGATGGCCGCCTCGAGCGCTTCACCGCGCCGTCGTAACACCGCACTCCTTAGATCCTTTGACGTTTCTTATCGGGGAGCCTACTCTCGCCGTTAAGAAACCTTCTCGTATCTTACTTAGCTGCGCGTCGCTCTGACACGCGCCCGTATCAAGGAGTCCCTGATGCACCGGATCGTGTCCGGAAGTACCAGCACCGGACTGCACTCGAGCTGGAACGCGCAGCTCATCGGCTTGGTGGCGGTACTGGCCCTGGTGAATTTCGTGGTCGATTCGGCCATCACGGCGCCGCTGCTCGTCCTGCCGGAGATGCTCGACCATTTCGATACCCACCAGGCGGCGTGGCTCAATGCCACCGCGATGCTGGCCGGCGTGCTGTGGGCGCCGCTGCTCGGCAAGAGCGCCGATATCTACGGAAAACGCATCGTCCTCGTCCTGACGCTGCTCGTCAGCGGCGTGGGCGCGCTCGTCTGCGCCGTAGCCCCCACCATCTGGATCTTCGTGCCGGGACGCATGCTGCAGGGAGCGTCGCTGGCGGCCGTGTTCCTCTCCGTCGCGATCGTTCGCAGTGTCTGCGCACCACGGATCGGAATGATCATCGTGGGGATCGTGACCTCCGGGTCGGCGGTGCTCAACATCGCTTCCCGGTTCCTCATCGAGCAACTGGCCATGCGGTACGGCTTCCAAATCCTGTTCCTGGTCTCGGCTTTCGTCGCGGTGGCGATGGCGATCGTCGTGCGCGGCATCGTGCCCGAATCCCTGGTCAAGACGCCCGGAAGGATCGACGTCGGTGGCGCGCTGCTGCTCGGTGGCGGTCTCGCCGGGGTGCTCGCTTACATCAGCCTCGGCTCGGATCTCGGCTGGCTTGCCGCCGGTCCGCTGGCGCTGCTCTGCGGCGGCGGCGCGGCACTGGCCCGCTGGTTCCTGGTCTCGAATCGAAAGCCCGATCCCCTCATCGACGTCCGGGATCTCAACGGCCCGTTGGCGCTCACGCTGCTCGTCGTCTTCCTCGGCGCCGGTTCGTACCAGAGCATGCTCCAGCTCATCCCACTCATCGGTGACGTCTCGGCGGATCAGCACCTCGGGTACGGACTGGCCGACCAGGGATCGGTGGCGCTGTTGCTCGCGGCGCCGGGACTCGGCGTGATGCTCGGCGGCCCGGGAGCCGGATGGCTTGCGGCGCGCGTCGGGCCGGCGTCGACCTTGGCCGGAGCCATCGTGCTGGGCACCGTGGTGACCGTCGGAATGTTCCTCGGCGCTTCACAATTGACGGCCGCGCTGTGCTTCGCCTTCCTGCTGGGCGTCACGGTGGGCGCGCTTGGAACGGCGGGGTTCAACATGGCGGGCAGTTCGGCCGCGACCGAGCGGCAGGGCATCGTCTCCAGTCTCGTCATGGTCATGGTTTCGATCGGGTCGGTGGTGCTCAACTTCGTGGGCGCGGCCGTGCTCGACTCGACCACCGTGGTCGTCGACGGCGCGACGGTGAACTCGGCAACCGGCGTATTCGGCTGTATCGCAATCGCTTCCGCCGCATTCGCGATCGCCGCCGTGCTGTCTGTCGTCCTCGCCCGCAACATCCACCGCGGCCGCGTGTGACCCTCTCGATTCAGGAGTTGAGCAATGAACTGCAAGTCCGCATCGAAAACGTCTGTGCTGGTGTCCGGGGCGAGCATCGCCGGTCCTGCCGTCGCGTTCTGGCTGCACCGCTACGGGTTCGCGGTGACCGTGGTGGAGAAGTCGGCCGGAGTGCGCAGCGGCGGGTACCCGATCGATGTGCGCGGCACCGCGGTGGAGGTCGCACGCCGGATGGGAATCCTGCCGCAGCTGCGGCAAGCGCATATCAACTCAGGCCGGTTGACCTTCCGCAACGCCGACGGCACGACCGCTGCGGTGGTGCACCCCCAGGCGGTGGTCGGCGGAGTCGAGGGACGTGACCTCGAGGTGTCGCGCGGAGATCTGTCGAAAGCCTTGTACGCGAACGTCCGTGACGACGTCGAGTTCGTGTTCGACGACTCCGTCGCCGCGCTCACCGAACACGGACACGGCGTCGAGGTCACCTTCCGCAGCGGCGTCCAGCGCAGTTTCGACCTGGTCCTGGGCGCCGACGGGTTGCATTCGCGGATAAGGGAACTCGTGTTCGGGCCCGCGGCACAGTTCCACCGCTACCTGGGCTACTGCTTCGCCATCTTCACGATGCCCAACACATTCGGGCTCTCGCACGAGGCGGTCATCTGGAACACCCCGGGACGGGGCGCGGCGCTCTACGCGGTCGAAGACAGCAACGAACTACACGCCTTCCTCAATTTCACGCACCCGATACCGCCCTACCCGGTCCTGCGCGACCGCGCAGCCCAGAGTGAGCTCGTCGCAGCAACTTTCGCGAACGACGGATGGGAAATCCCGGCCATGGTCGCGGCTTTGCGCGATGCGGACGATGCGTTCTTCGACACGGTGAGCCAGGTCCGCATGCCGTGGTGGACGCGAGGGCGATACGCGGTGCTCGGCGACGCCGCGCACGCCCCGTCGTTCCTCACCGGGCAAGGTTCCAGCCTCGCCCTGGTCGGCGCGTATGTGCTCGCCCACTCTCTGGCCACCCACAACGACCACACCGCGGCTTTCGCCGCCTACGAGCGCGGCCTATGCGGTTTCGTGGAACAGAATCAGGCACTGGTCGGCGCGGGCGACGCCGCCCTCTTCCCCACCACCGCCGAAGCTCTGGCGAAACGCAACGCCAGGCTGCGCAGCCTAACCACCTTGCCCCCGCAAACTGGCCGCCCCGCGCATACCGCCCTGACTCTGCCCGAACCCCTTCCCCACCAACCGATCACCACACTTCGATGACCGACGCACGGTCGTCGGGGCCGTTCATCGGACGACGCTCGTGGTGGTGACCGTAGCCGGAGGCGGGGGTTTGGCGCCGGGCTCGTCGAGGATGTTGTAAGGGTTCATGGTCATGATGAAAGCCAATATCGCGAACAGCACCAAGGCGATCGGGATGATGACGCGATTGCGCTTCTGCTGGCGGAGTTGGGCCGGGGTCAGTGGCCGACGCACCGGCGGGGACGGAGGCGGGGGCGGCACTCGAATCGGCGGTGGCGAATTCGTGACCGGCACCGGGTAGCGTGACTCGGCCAGCAGTGCCGGAAGTGTCCGGTCGAGGGCGCCCAGCTGGATGCGCAGCACCTCGGACTGGAGCAACGCCAGCATCTCACTGCGCGACAGGCGGTCTCGGAGCGCTTGTGCGGCGGCCGAACCGTCGTCGGCAACCAGACCGAGCGCGACGACACCGACCGGAATCGGCCACAGGTGGTACCGGTAGGCCAACCGCCAAGCGACGCCGAGGGCGGTGGCACAGGTATCCGTGAGTTCGACGTCCGACCACGTCGCGGTGCCGCCGCGAGCCGGGTCCACGACGAGTTTGCGGGTGATCGCCGCAATGTCACCGACGTCCAACCAGATCCGCGACCAACCGGTGGACATGTCCGCGCGCATCAGCGCGACGAGCAGATCGCGCGTATCCACCGGGTGCGGGCGCGCCTGCGTCCACGCCTCCCGCAGCGCGGCGATCACGATGTCGTGCAGTGCCACACCGACGAGCACCTCGGTCACCGCGCGTTCCCCACCTCTGTCGCCCCTGCACTCCAAACCTCACATCGTAGGAGCTACCCCATCCAGGGGCGTGCCCACGGTTTCAGGGGCACAGCACCCCGTGCGCACGGGGTCCGCCCGTGCTCGTCACGAACCGAAAAGCCGTGGCTCAGGACATTTCCGCGTGTTCGTCGATGTCGAAGCCCAGGCGGACATCGTGGTCGACCTGGCTGCCGGTGATGGTGACCTGACCGGTCACCAGCGGGTAGCCCCGGGCCTCGACGGTGTACTCGCCCTCCGGCAGGTCGGCCACCGCGTAGCGGCCGTCCTCGTCGGTGTGGGCGGTGCCGACGATCGTGCCGGACCAGTCGAGCACGGTGATCCGGGCGTCGTACACCGCGCGGCCATTCGCCCGCACCGTGCCCCACAGCATTGCCATCGGCGCGAGTTCGACGTCGAAACGCAAACGGCCGCTGTCGGGTACGGTCAACGTCGTCGCGGTGGGTCGCATCCGCGCGGCGACCGCCACCAGCGTGTAGGTTCCGGCCAGCACACCCTTGCAGGCGTAGCCGCCGTCCGCCGCGCTGACCGCCACCCCCACCACCTCGCCGCGCAGGTCGGTCACGGTGATCGTGGCCTCCGCCACCGGCTCGCGGGCGGCGGTGCGCACCACGCCGGACAGCTCGCCGGAACCCTGCAGCGTGACGTCGACGTGGTGCGCACCGTCTTCGGCGACAGTGACATTCACCGCGGCGGGTTGATGCCGGCTCGCGGAGACGATCAGGACGTAGCCGCCCGGTGCGGGCGGCTCGATCGCGTAGTTGCCGTCGTCATCCGCCACCGCTCGCGAAACCTGTTGCCCGCGTTGGTCGATCAGAGTCAGGGCCGCGTCCGGCACCGGGTACCCGTCGTCGCGGCACACCCGCCCGAAGATCGTGCGGCCGCTCGATGCGCCGAACTGCTCACTTTCCGCCTCCGGCATTTGCTGCACCGCAACGGTATTCACCGCCGCGTCGAGGGCAGGCGCCTGTTCGGCCCCAACCGGCTCGAGCTCGGCCGCGCCGGACCGCTTGCGCTGCAACGCGCGCAGCTTCGCCCCCTCGACATCGATGTCGGGCAGGATACGGTCCAGCCATTTCGGCATCCACCACGACGCCTTGCCCATGATCGCCAGCAGGGCGGGCACCAGCACCATGCGCACCACGAAGGCATCGATGGCGACGCCTGCCGCGAGCGCGAATCCCATGGATTTCGCGGTCACGTCGGTTTCCAGCAGGAAGGAACCGAAGACCGAGATCATGATGATCGCCGCCGAGGTGACCACGCGCGCGCCGTGGTGGTACCCGGCGATCATGGCCTGCCGCGCCGACTTGCCGTGCACGAATTCCTCGCGCATGCGGGTCACCAGGAACACTTGGTAGTCCATGGCGAGCCCGAATACCAAGCCGATCAACATGATCGGCAGGAAGCTGACGATCGGCTGCGGGTCGGCGATCAGGCCGAAGGTGCCCTCCTGGAAGATCAGGACGGTGGCGCCGAAGGTAGCCGCCATCGAGAGCAGGAAGCCGAGCGCCGCGGTGAGCGGGACCAGGATGGACCGGAACACCAGGATCAGCAGCACGAAGGCCGCGCCCGCGACGATCGCCAGGTAGGGCACGATCTTGCCGAGCAGGACGTGGTCCATGTCGGCGTAGATGGCGGTGGTGCCGGTGATGCCGTATCGGATGCCGTAGCGCTCGGTCAATTCGGCTTCGGCGGCGCGAGCGTCACGCACCAGATCCTTGGTGTCCTGATCGTTCGGACCAGATTTCGGCACACCGCTGAGCATCGCACCCAGCCCGTTCGCGCTGAATTGCGGTGAGGTGAGGTAATCCATCTCCGGGAACTCCGCGAGCCGGTCGCGCAGCGCGGTGACCGCGGCCTTGCGCTCGTCTGCCGGCACCTGCTCCAGATCGGCGGCCACGGTGAGGACGCCGTTGCTGCCCTCGCCGAAGCCGTTGGTCCGGATGTCGTAGGCCTGCCTGGCCGTGGACTCGGTGGGCAGACTGTCCTCACCGGGCAGACCCAACTGCAACTGCAGCGCGGGCAGCGCGAGTGCCGCCAACGCGGCCACCGCGACGATCAGCGCGAGCCACGGCCGCTTGCCGATCAGTCGGCCGACCCGCATGCCGTTGGTGACGGAGGTGTCGTCCTCCGGGTCGTGCCGCGCGACCAACGGCAGCTTCGGCTTGAACAGGAATCGGCCGAAAGCGCCGAGCAGCGCGGGCATCAGCGTGATCGCGGTGAGCACGGCGAAGAACGCGGCCACGGCGCCACCGAGACCCATGAACGTCAGGAAGTTCACCCCGACGATGCTCAGCGCGCCCAGCGCGACGATCACGGTGAGCCCGGCGAACACCACCGCCGAACCTGCCGTACCCACTGAAACGCCCGCCGCTTCTTCGGGATTCGCCGCGACGCGCAATTCGTGCTTGTACCGGGAGACGATGAACAGCGCATAGTCGATCGACAGCGCGATACCGATCATCGATGCCAGGAACGTCGTGAAACTCGGCACCTCCACGACCGCGGTGCTCAGCGAGATCACCAGCATCGCGGCGCCCAGTCCGACGATGGCGGTGACGATCGGCACGAAAGCCGCCACGATGGCGCCGAACGCGATCACCATGACGACCAGCGCGACCCCCATGCCGATCAACTCGGCCTGCCCACTGGGCTGTTCCTGCTCGCGGGCGATGGACCCGCCGAGTTCGACCACCAATCCGCGCGCACGGGCCGGGTCGGCCACGGCGTAGGCGGCCCGTCGCTGCTCGTCGGTGATATCCATCGACGAGGCGATGTCGAACGGCACGGTGAGCACGGCCACGGTCGCCGGGGCGTCCTTGCTCAGCACGTTGAGCGGAGCGCCCGCGCAGGTCGCGGGATCGGCGGTGGTCAGACAGCCCATCGCCTGGGTGGCGGCGACCGGGTTCTGCAAAGCCGCCCCGGCCTTTTCGGCCACGAGCCGGTGCCGGTCGTCCCCGACCGTCAGCGCCCGCAGATCAGCGATCAGCGCGTCGATGGCGGCGCTGTTGTCCTTGTCGGTCAGCTTCGTACCGGCGGGCGCCTCGAGCACGTAGGTACCGCTGACGGCATCGATGCCGAACTGCGCGGACATGCCCGGAAACTGCTTGTCCAGGATTTCTGTCGCGCGTTCCGACGGCAGCGCGGGCATGCTGAACTCGTCGCTCATCGACTTGCTCAACAGGTGCGAACCGGCGCCGAGCGCACCGAGGAGTACCAGCCATAGCGGCAGCACGATCCACTTGCGGCGGAAGGCGAACTTTCCCCACTTATAGAGGTATACGGACACGAACGGGCTCTCCTCGAGGTAACCGGGTTGTGCTGAGATCAGGGCCCGTACAGCACCTTCGCGGCCCGCTTGCAGGCGAACAGCTCCCCCGCGCCGTCCTTCTACCTACCGCACGGTAGGCACGGCGTGGACGTAAGCGGAGGAGCAACCTCTAGTACGGCCGATGTTTTATCAGATCTCATCGCCGATGTCATCGTTTCGATCTATTCAGTCGAAAAGTCCCGGCGTGTCATACTTTCCCGGCGCGGCGGCCACCGCATGGCGTCACCCCTGGTCCGCGGACGCTCGATTCGTCGCGGGGAGCAGGGCGTTCAGCGCGATCGACAGGTGCGAGCGTGCCTGCTCGGTGCTGAGTTCACCGGAGAGCCAGCGTGCGGACAGGCCGTCGGTCAGCGCGGTGACGATGAGGCCCATGGCTTTCGGATCCACCGACTGCGGCACGTCCCCCGCCGCCTGCGCCAGCCGAATCGCGTCGGCGATCTCCGCGTCCCACTGCCGCGAGGTCGTGGCGAGCGGTGCCCGCAGCGGCGTTTCGAAGACCGCCGACGCCCGTAATTCGTGCCAGACCAACGCGTTCTCGAACACCTCGGGTTCATCCTGGATGTCGGCGAGCGCATGCGCGTGCAGCCGTTCCAGCGCAGAATCCGATCCCTCACTGGCGGTACCGGATTCGCGGGCCCGGTCGTTGATATAGGTCAGCGCGGCGGCGAGCAGGCCGTCCCGATCCTTGAAGTAGTAGTAGAGCAGGCCGGGCGAGACGCCCGCGACCTCGGCGACATCGTGTACGCGCAGTCCGCGCACACCCCGCTCGGCGATCGCCTTGGCACTCGCCCGCAGGATCGCTTCGCGTCGGCTCGCCATCGCAGTTGCTCCAGTCGGTCGGCTCCGGTTCCCGAACCAACATAGCCCAACTGAACTTTCAGTCGATCACCCTCGGCTGCTGCTGGGTGATGCAGTGAATGCCGCCACCGCGGGCGAAGAACTCCCGGGCATCGACCGTGCGCACCTGCCGGCCCGGATACATCTCGGCGAGGATGCCCCGTGCCACGTCGTCATGGGGATCGCCGAAGCCGCAGGCGATTACGCCGTCGTTGACGACGAGGTGGTTGATATAGCTGTAGTCCACCCAGCCTTCGCGATCCCGGAGCACCTGCGGGGCAGGCAGTTCGACGATCTCCCAAGCTCGGCCGGCGGCATCGGTGGTGTCCGGCAGCAGTGCCAGCAGCTCGCGGGTCACCGCCCAGTCCGGGTGCGCGGTGTCGTGCTGGGCATGTACCAGCAGAGTTCCGGGCGCGGGAATCGCGGCGACGATATCGACGTGCCCGCGGGTGCCGTGCTGTTCGTTGTCCCGGGTCAGGCCGCGCGGCAGCCAGATGACGTGCCGCGCGCCGATGGTACGCGCCAATTCGGCTTCGACCGCGGCCTTGTCGAGCCCCGGATTGCGCATCGGATCGAGTTGCACTGTCTCGGTGACCAGTACGGTGCCCAGCCCGTCGACCTGGATACCGCCGCCCTCGTTGACCAGCTTCGAGCCGACCGTTTCGGCGCCGGCCGCGCTGGCGACCGTCGCACCGATCTCGCTGTCCCGCGCCCAGTTCGCCCACTCCTGCCTGCCCCAGCCGTTGAAGGTCCAGTCGACGGCGCCGAGCCTGCCGCTGTCCGCGTCCAGCACGAAGGACGGGCCGATATCGCGCATCCAGGCGTCGTCGAGCGGCGCTTCGAGCAGATCGACCATGCCCGACAGATACTTTCGAGCCGCCCGCCGATCACGCGGGTCGACCACCATCGTGACGGGCTCGAACTCGAGAATCTCGTGCGCCACCCGCGCCCAGGCCTCACGCGCCTCGTGCGCGGATTCCGCCGTGGCGAACACGCTCGCGCCCAGGGGCGGAAAGGCCATCCAGATCCGTTCCTGCGGTGCCGTTTCCGCCGGCATCACCCAGCTCATGACGCCCGGCTCCCGATCTGATCCGCGCCGAAGGCGTGGTCCCGGTCGACGGGCGCGGTGAGCCGGTCGTAGGTATCGGGCCGCCGGGTGGTGAGGAACGGGAACAGACCGAGCCAGTCCTTACGCTGATCCAGATCCAGGTCGGCGACCAGCACGGCGGCACGGTCACGCGGCGCCTGCGCGAGCACCCGCCCGTACGGGTCGGCGATGAACGAAGATCCGTAGAAGGTGACACCGCCCTCGTCGCCGAACCGATTCGGCACGATCATGAAAGTGGCCGCGGTGATGGCGTTTCCGATGATGACCTGCTGCCACAGCGGCTGGGTGTCGAAGCCCGGGAACGAGGGTTCGGACCCGATCGCGGTGGGGTACACCAGGATTTCCGCGCCGCCGAGCGAATACATCCGGGCGACCTCGGGAAACCACTGGTCCCAACAGGTCGGCAGACCGATGGCGGCACCGTCGAGCGCGGCGGGTCGATAGATCGGATAGGCGTCCTCGGCAGGGCCCGGCCGGAAGTAGGTGTCTTCGTAGTAGCCGTCGCTGATCGGGATGTGCAACTTGCGGGTCCGCCCGATCAGCTCGCCTTCGGGTGAGACCAATATCGCGGTGTTGTAGCCGAGACCATCTGGGCCGATCGACTTTTCGTACAGCGAGGCGTGCACCGCGACGCCGTGCGCGCGGGCCGCGGCGGCGGCGAAGGTGAACGTCGGCCCGGTCCGCAGGTCCTCGGCTGTCGCGCCCGGATTCGCCGCCGCTCGCACGTCGGCGGGATAGCGGGACAGCGTCAGTTCCGGCAGGAACACCGCACGCGCCCCCTCGGCCGCGGCCAGGCCGATGCCCTCGTACAGCGTGGCGCGCAACGCCTCCGCGTCCGGAACCCATTGGTGCTGAACAAGTCCGACGCGCAGCGGCGTCCGGTCACTCGGCGCGACGCGCGCGGGCGACACCGGCGGTGTCGGTGCGGCGGTAACCACGAAGGTCTGCTCGGTCATCACTACCTGCCTTCTCGATATACATAACTGAATATTCAGTCAAGATTGGTGGGACGAAAGATCAGCGCCTCGTCGAACTCGGACACCGCCCGTGGCAGCGGCACCGACGCGGCCGCGGTGGTCCGAATACGCGAGGCGACAAGGTAAACCGTCGCGGCGACCAGTCCGGAACCGATCATGCTGATGTCGATTCCGTCCGCTATCGCAGCGATCGGGCCCGTGTACACCGTGGTGTGGATCGCCAGTACGCCGACGATCGCGCCCGCGGCCCAAGCCACCACAGCGCCGAGATGCCAGCCGCCGGTGTACCAGTACCGACCGCCGGTGCGCCGCTGGGCGAAGGTTTGCAGATCCACGACGTCGTAGCCGTGCACGCGCCGGCGCAGCGCGCCGATCACCATGATCACCACCCACGGCGTGACCACGGCGTTCAGTACGACTGCGACCGCGCTCACCGAATCCACTGCGTCGAAGACGAATACGCCGACGTAGAGCAGCACGACCACCAGGGCCGCGGTCATCATCGTGGTCTGCACGCGCAGCAATCGCGGAAACACCCCTTCCAGATCCAGGCCGCTTCCGTAGACGCACAGCACGCCCTGACCCAGGCCGCCGAGGATCGAGATCACCACGATCGCGAAGGTGAACCACAGCGGCGCCGCGGCGACCAGGTCGGTGGTATAGGAGCCGGTGTTGCTCGTGAGCGCCGATGCGGTGAACGCACCGAACGTCGCCGGAATGATGCCGCCGAAGTACAGGCCGAGACCGAGCGCTCCCGCGATCCGGCGGTCGCTGTGCCGCTGCGATACCCGGCGGGTGTAGTCGCCGATGGTGGTCGCATACGAGATCGGCCCGGACGCGGAGATCACCACGGCCACCACCCAGGTCTGCACGAATCCGCCGAGGGCGTACTCCCCCGGCGCCGCGTCCGCGTCGAACCGGCCCACGAAGGCGAAGACCCCCGCGAGCATCAGCAGCCCGACCACCG
This sequence comes from Nocardia brasiliensis IFM 10847, assembly GCF_000710915.1. Lineage (GTDB taxonomy): Bacteria > Actinomycetota > Actinomycetes > Mycobacteriales > Mycobacteriaceae > Nocardia > Nocardia brasiliensis_A. The sequence goes on along the minus strand of NZ_BAUA01000196.1, from coordinate 41,338 downwards.
GGACGATGATCTTCTGTGCCGCAACGATAGTGGCGTGTCCGAACAAGGCGATCGCGACCATCGCCGCGCCGATCACGCCGTAGGCGAGGCCGCGCACCCAACCCGCGTCGGGCGTTCCGAGCAACCGGGCGCCGGCCGCGACGAGAGCGTCACCGCTGGTCCACACGGTGATCGCGGCGAAGACGACGGCGGTCGCCAAGGCCAGCCCGGAACCGATGAAGCGCCCGCGGATACCGAACTCGGCACCGCTCGCGACGGTCATGTTGGTTCCGGTGCGCGGGCCGATCAGCGCGGTCGGCAGCACGACCAGGGCACCGATCAGCCCGCCGACCAGGAGCGCCGGCAGCGCCTGCCAGAACGACAGTCCGAGCTGAATCACCACCCAGCCGTAGATCACCGCGGTCCAGGTGAATCCGCTGCCCAGGAATACCGCGGCCACATTCCACGGCGACGAATCCCGGGCCGCCTCCGGCAGATATTCGACGCCCGCTTGTTCGATCCGGCCGACCCGATCACTGGTCGGGTCCACATGCTCTTTCATGAGGCGACGGTATTCTCAACTGAATATTCAGTCAATACTGTGGCGCTGGCTTTCATCGTTCGTTACTCCCTTGTCACACAACGACTTCAAGCGAATTCGGCGCGGTGCACCACAGCTCCGGCGACGACCGTCGCAGCGATCGGCGCACCGGCCAATTCATCGGGCGGGACAGCCAGCGGATCGAGCGAGAACACCGTGAGATCAGCCGTGCAGCCGATCGCCACGCGCCCGGCCGTACCTTCCCGCCCCGCCGCGCGCGCGGCGTGCGAGGTATAACCCTCCAACGCCATTGCCGCAGTGAGCGATTGCTTGGGAGAAACCGGTTCGACCTCCGAACGTCCTGCCGGACGGCGCAATTGCGCGTCGGCCAGAATGGCGCGAGCGTCGTAGGGGCCGATCGGCCAGTCCGAGCCCAACGCGACCGTGGCCCCGCAATCGCGCAGATCGCGAGTGCGAAACCCGCGGTTCGCGCGCTCGTCGCCCAATCGCGCCGACCAGTTGTCGGTGTGATCGGCACGGGTGAAGTGACTACAGTGCGTCGGCTGCATGCTCGCGACCACACCGTATTCCCGGAACTTCGCGACGAGTTCGGTCGGGATGGTTTCGATGTGCTCGATTCGATGCCGCACGCCGGATGGCGGCAGCGCGGCGCCCGCGAGCGTCTCCAGCGCGTACCGGACGCCGGCGTCACCGATCGCGTGGGTGACGGTCGGCACTCCACGAGCGGCCAAGTAGTGCACGGCTTCTCGGTACTGCGCCGGGTCCGGCCAGAACGGCGTCGTCGATTCGCCATGGCTGTCCGGTTCGTCGAGCCATGCCGTGCCGCCGTCGATCGTGCCGTCGATGACGAACTTCACCCCGTCGACCCGCCACCGGCGTCCGCCGCGGCGCTGCAAGTCGACGATGTGCTCGAGCCCGGCGCGTCCGGTGCCCGGGTGACAACGTGGTGCGAACCGCAACTGGACGGGCAGCTCCACCTCCGCGGCCAGTCCGGTGATCAATTCCTCGCTGTCACCGTCGAAGTCCATCACATTCGCGGCGGTGAGTCCGGTCGCGGCCATCCCTCGCAGCACCTCGGCGACGCGGGCACGGCGTACGCGCATCGGGGTCACCGGGGCGACGTCGAGCACCAGGTCCATCGCCGCCGGTTCGAGCAGGTGCCCGGTCGGCCGGCCCGCGCCGTCGCAGACGATGCGCGCACCCTGATCGAACTCGCGGTGGCCGGTCACGCCCGCCGCCCGCAGCGCGGCCGGGTTCACCAGCGCCGAATGCGCGTCGTTCAGGTCGAGATACACCGGGATCGTCTCGGCGACGGCCCGCAGCAGTGGCTCGAACGTAATCGGCTGGTCCGCGAAAACATTCGGGTCCAGGCCCCAGCCGCGGATCCAGCCGTCGACCGGCGCGACGCCCTCGGCGCGCAGCGCCGCGATCAGCTCGTCGACGCTCGACACCGACGACAGGTCGATACCGTTGGTCATGTCCGCGCCGACCAGCGGATGGGCGTGACCGTCCACCAGACCGGGCGTAATGGTCGCGTCGCCGAGATCGATGACCTCGGTCCGCGCCCCCCGCCAGTCCCGGATATCGGCCGGGCCGCCGACGCCGATGATGCGCCCGCCCTGCATCGCGACCGCCTGCGCGTGCGGCCGCGCCGGATCGAGCGTGTGCACCCGTTCGGCGAGCAGGATCAGATCGGCGTATGCGCCGGTTTTCGTCATACGGGTCTCCCCTTCGTCCAGCCGAAACTGCCGGTCAGAGCAGTGACCATGCGCCGGTGAGGGTTTCGCGCAAGATCTGTTCCATCTCGTCGAACTGGGCCTGCTCGCAGATCAGCGGTGGAGCCAGCTGGATGACCGGCTCGGCACGATCGTCGGCCCGGCAGTGCAGGCCCGCTTCGAACAGCGACTTCGACACGTAGCCCTTGAGGATGCGGGTCGCTTCTTCATCGGTGAAGCGCTCCTTGGTATTTCGATCCTTGACCAGCTCCACCGCATAGAAGTACCCCGCGCCGCGCACCTCGCCGACGATGGGCAGATCGGTGAGCTTGTCGAGGGTCGACTTGAACCGGGATTCGTTGGCCAGCACATGCTCGTAGATGCCGTCGCGCTCGATCAGGTCGAGGTTGGCGAGGGCAACCGCGCAGGCGACCGGGTGGCCGCCGTAAGTGGAGCCGTGCATGAACGTGGCGCCGTGCCGGAACGGTTCGGCCACCCGATCGCTGACCAGCACCGCACCGAGCGCGGCGTACCCGGAGGTGAGCCCCTTGGCGGTGGTGAGGATATCGGGCTGATAGCCGAAACGTTTTGCGCCGAAATCGTATCCGAGGCGGCCGAACGCGCAGATCACCTCATCGGAGACGAGCAGTACGTCGTGCCGGTCACAGATCTCCCGGACCCGCTGGAAGTAGCCGGGCGGCGGGACGAAGCAGCCGCCGGTGTTCTGCACCGGTTCGAGGAATACCGCGGCGACCGTCTCGGGGCCTTCGAACAGGATCGCCTCTTCGATGCGGTCGGCGGCCCAGCGGCCGTAGGCGTCGTAATCGTCGGTGTGCTCGGTGGCGCGGAAGAAGTTGGTGTTCGGCACTCGCACGGTGCTGGGCACCAGCGGCTCGAAATCCGCTTTCGCGCCGGGGATTCCGGTGATCGACAGGGCACCCATCGAGGTGCCGTGGTAAGCCATCGACCGACTGATCACCTTGTGCTTGGTCGGCTTGCCGACGAGCTTGAAGTACTGCCGCGCGAGTTTCCATGCGGTTTCCACGGATTCGCCGCCGCTGACGGTGAAGAACACCCGATTCAGGTCGCCGGGGGCGGCCACGGCCAGGCGCTCGGCGAGCTCGAGCGCCGTCGGATGCGCGTATCCCCACAGCGGGAAGTAGGCGAGTTCGCGGGTCTGGCGAGCCGCGGCCTCGGCGAGCTCGGCCCTGCCGTGGCCGACCTGCACCGCGAACAGGCCCGCGAGCCCGTCGAGGTAGCGCTTGCCGGCGGCGTCCCAGATATAGGCCCCTTCACCGCGCACGATCACCGGCGTCTCGGCATCGGTGTCCTCGGATTGCTGGGTGAAGTGCATCCAGAGATGGTCACGGACGACGCGGGCCGAGTCGCTGGAGCCTACGGCGGACAGATCGGTGATAGCGGTCATGTTTTCGGTTATCCCACATCACACCCCAGGCCGCAACTAGATCCGTTGCAAAAACTCCATCTATCGATTGTTTCTGCCTGAAATACCGAGACGAACTACGGATTTCGTTGCGCAGATCAGCGAGTCCCCCACTGATAAGTCTGTTTGCGCAGCTTGAGATAGATCATGATCTCGGCGTGCCGGACACCGGGCAGCGTGCGCAGCCGGTTCGACACCAGGTCGAGCAGTGCCGCGTCGTCGGCGCAGACCGCCTCGCACAGCACGTCGTAGCGACCCGCGCATTCGACCACATAGCTGATCTCGTCCATCGCGGTGAGCGCGTCGGATACCGGTTGCAGCGGCCCGTCCACCGTGATCGCGACCATCGCCTGCCGAAACAGTCCCACTTGCAACGGATCCGAGACCGCGACGATCTGGATGACACCGGAGTCGGACAGCTTCTGCACCCGCTGCCGCACCGCCGCCTCGGACAGCCCGACGGCCTTGCCGATCGTCGCGTAGGCGCGCCGCCCGTCCTCCTGCAACTGGGCGATGATCTTCTTCGAGGTGTCATCCAGTACCGGCGCCGTCCGGCTCGATTCTTGGTCGCTCACGCCCGGCATCCTGCCCGAACACTCGGACACCGACAAGCATCGAGAGGTGATGTCGACGGCCGGATCAGGCACCTGGCCACCCGCTCGGCAACGAAATCCGTCGAATTCTGCGCTGCAGCGCGGCGGACACCGTCACGTGCGGCGCACCAGGATGGCGAGCAACAGCTCCGCGCGCACCCTGGCGTTGTCGAGGTCGCAGGCGAGCAGGTCCTCGACGAAGGCGATGCGCTTGCGCAGCGTGTGCCGGTGCACGCCGAGCGTCGCCGCGGCCGACTCCCACTGCCCGTTCGCCTCCAGAAAGGTGTGCAGGGCGTTCAGCAGGTCGGTGCCGTTGCTCCGGTCGTGCTCGACGAGCGGGGTGAGCACGGTGTCGGCCATCGCGTCGAGCACCTGCCTGGTCGCGTCGAACGCCAGCAGCGAGCGACCGGTCATCGCGTCGAATTCCACCGGGGCGCCGCCACGTTCGGCCACCGAAGCGGCCCGCGTCGCGTTCTCGGCCGCCACGCCCAGATCACGCAGCCGATGTCCGCCACTCAGCCCGATCCGGGTGAGTGTGCCTGCCGAAGAGCCGATTTCGAGCGCGAGGCGGCGCGCGAACGAAACCCCCTCGGAGCCGGGCAGCAGCACTGATACCCGCTGGTCCGCGATATGCAGGAACACCGGGTGCCCGGCGTCGTGCAGCGCCGCCGCCACCACGTCACGAACGTCGGACATCGTTGCGGCCGAATCGCATTCGGCGACGAGAACACGGATCCGGCCGTGCGCGTCGAGGACGGGCAGCAGCTGCGCCCAGGCGGGGGCCAGATCGGTTTCCGCGCTCAGCACCAAGGCGAGCGCCTGGCTGTTGAGCTGCTGCTGCGCCGCCTGCAACCGAACCGGTTTCGCGAAATCCAACGCCAGCAAGGAGTTCGCGTGCCCGAGCAGGATCTGATCCACACCGCTCAGCGGTGCCGCGCTGACCACCACCAGTTCACCGAACGAGCGGCGGTCGACACCTATCCGCTGATGCGTGATCGAGGCTCCGGAGGTATCGGTCCGGACGCTGCTGGCCGCAGCGGCCGGGTCGGCGGCGAGGGCGGCCCGGACCGCGCGCAGCAGCGCGTCCGACGGCGCCTCCGGATGACATTCGGTGACCGTGCCCGCCGCGTCGACGATCAGCACCGTCGCCGCCAGCGAGCCGGCCAGTTCCCGCACGATCGCCCGCGCGCCCGATTTAAGCAGCGCCTTGGTCATTCGCGGTTGTGCGCGCGAGGCCCGCAGCAGCGCGTCGTACTGCAGTTCGGCGACACGCGCGGACACCTTCTTGACCACGGCCGCGAACGGCGTCGGTAACGGCACCTCGAGCAGCGGGATACCGATGGCGTCGGCGGCGGCGATCAGATCCTCGGGCACTTCGGCGTAGGTGAGGCCGGTGCCGAAGCCGACCGCCGCCACCCCGCAGTCGTCGAACGCGCGCAGGTAGGCCGCGCGCTCCCGGCTGGTGCGCGGCAACCGCATGCCGGTGGTGAGCACCAGTTCGCCGTGGGAGAGCCAGGGAAAGGGATCTTCCAGTTCAGTGGTGAGCACGAGATCGACCTCGCGACCGACACCACCGGCGCCGCCCCGGAGCCGGAGTGCGAGATCCGCTTGGGACAACACCCAGCTAATCGGTACCGCCATCGATGGGAGTGTACAGAATGGCGAAGGGTGACCGACCGTTTCGCCACTTTGTCGAGAGGCGCGCGAGTGTGTCTCAGGGCACACTGATCGCAGGGCGAACCGAAGGACACGCCCCGAGAGATGGACGGTGAACAATGTCATTGCCGGTACTCGAGAACTTCATCGACGGCGAATTCGTGGCTTCCGGCGCCGCCGAAACAATCGATCTGGTGAATCCGGTGGACGAGACCGTGGTGGGCCGGGCGCCGATCTCGAACCGCGCCGACATCGATGCCGCCATGGCCGCGGCCGCCCGGGCATTCGAATCCTGGGGGCGGACAACGCCGAGCGCGCGCCAGTCCGCGCTGTTGAAGCTGGCCGACGCCATCGAGGCGCACTCCGACGAACTGGTCGAGGCGCAATGCCGCAACACCGGTCAGCCGAAAGCGGTGATCGCCGCCGAGGAGGTCGCGGTCAGCGCCGATCAGATCCGGTTCTTCGCGGGCGCGGCCCGAATGCTGGAGGGCCGACCCGCCGGAGAGTACATGGCGGGTTTCACCTCCTACGTCCGGCGCGAGCCGATCGGCGTGGTCGGGCAGGTGACGCCCTGGAATTACCCGTTCATGATGGCGATCTGGAAGATCGGCCCCGCGCTGGCCGCGGGCAACACGATCGTGCTCAAGCCGAGCGACACCACGCCGGAGAGCACGCTGGTGCTGGCGCGGCTGACGAAAGGCATTCTGCCGGACGGGGTTTTCAACGTCGTACTCGGCGATGCGAGCACCGGAACCGAACTCGTGAGCCATCCGATTCCCGGACTGGTGTCGATCACCGGCTCGGTGCGCGCGGGTATCGCGGTGGCGGGATCGGCCGCGCAGCAACTCAAGCGCGCACACCTCGAACTCGGCGGCAAGGCGCCGGCCGTGGTCTTCGGTGACGTCGATATCGACAGGGCCGCAAGCGGTATCGCCGAGGCCGCGTTCTTCAACGCGGGCCAGGATTGCACCGCGGCGACGCGCGTGCTCGTGCACGAATCGATCCACGATCAGCTCGTCGACGCGTTGGTCCGGAAGGCGGAAACGCTGAAACCCGGCCTGCCCGAGGATCCGGACACCTTCTACGGTCCGCTCAACAACGCGCGTCACTTCGCCGCGGTACTGGGCAAACTCGCCGCGCTGCCCGCGCACGTCAAGGTGGTCACCGGCGGACATCGACTGGGCGAGAAGGGCTTCTTCGTCGAGCCGACGATCATCACGCAGGTGCGCCAGCACGACGACATCGTCCAGGACGAGACCTTCGGCCCGGTGCTGACCGTGCAACCGTTCCGCGACGAAGCACAGGCCATCGAATACGCCAACGGCGTCCGCTACGGCCTGGCCGCCAGCGTCTGGACCAAAGATCACGCCACGGTCGAGCGCTGCACCCGCGCACTGGATTTCGGCGCCGTCTGGGTGAACTGTCACATCCCGCTGGTGGCCGAGATGCCGCACGGCGGCTTCAAGTACTCCGGCTACGGCAAGGACCTTTCCGCCTACAGCGTCGAGGAATACACGCGCGTCAAGCACGTGATGAGCGCACACGACTAGGCGGCGGATAGATGAGCACAACCAACGCCCCGGGTCCGGAATTGGTCGACAAAGGACTCGCCTCGGGGCAGGTCGGCGCGTTCGCCGGTGCCGTCCTGGGGGTTTCGACCGTCGCGCCCGGCTACACGCTGACCGCGAGCCTCGGCCTGATCGTGGCCGCCGTGGGTTTGAAACTGCCCGCCATCCTGATCGCGGGCTTCGTCCCGATGTTCCTCACCGCCTACGCCTATCGCGAGCTGAACTCGCGCATGCCCGACTGCGGGGCCTCGTTCACCTGGTCCACCAAGGCGTTCGGGCCGTACGTGGGCTGGATGTGCGGCTGGGGCATGGTGATGGCGACGATCATCGTGCTGTCCAATCTGGCCTCGATCGGCGTCGAATTCCTCTACCTGTTCCTCGCGCGGGTATCCGGCAACGCCGCCCTCGCCGAGCTGGCGGGCAACAAGGCCGTCGCTATCGCTACCACGCTGTTGTTCATCGCGATCGCCACGGTGGTCGCCGGGCGCGGCGTCACCACCAGCGAACGGGTGCAATACGTGCTCGTCGGATTCCAGATGGTGGTGCTGCTCGCTTTCGCGGTCGTCGCGCTGGTCCGCGTCGGCACGGGCGATGCGCCCGGCGGCTTGTCCTTCGCACTCGACTGGTTCAACCCGTTCGCCGGAATCACCTTGAGCGCGTTCGCGATCGGCGTCACCGGATCCATCTTCGCGTTCTGGGGCTGGGACACCTGCCTGACCCTCGGCGAGGAATCCAAGAACCCGGACAAGGTGCCGGGCCGTGCGGGCCTACTGTGCGTGCTGTCGATTCTGCTGACGTACCTGCTCGTCGCGGTGGCGGTGATGATGTACGCCGGGGTCGGCGAGAGCGGTCTCGGCCTGGGCAACGCGGCGAACGCGAACAATGTCTTCGGCGCGCTGGCCGATCCGGTGCTCGGCTGGGCAGGCCCGCTGCTCCTGCTGGCGGTGCTCGCCTCCTCGGTGGCCAGCCTGCAAACGACGTTCCTGCCCGCCGCCCGCACGATGCTGGCGATGGGCGCCTACGGGGCGTTCCCGAAGAAGTTCGCCGCCGTGAGCCCGCGCTTGCGGGTACCGGCGTTCAGCACCGTGGTCGCGGGCGTCGTCACCGGAATCTTCTACACCTTGGTGACCTTGCTTTCCGAGCACACGCTGATGGATACCGTTGCCGCGCTGGGCATCATGATCTGCTGGTACTACGGCATCACGGCGTTCGCCTGCGTGTGGCATTTCCGCGCCGAATTGTTCAGCAGCGCACGCAATGTCGTGTTCAAGTTCGCGTTCCCGCTGCTCGGCGGGCTGATGCTGCTCGCGGTCTTCGCGGTCTCCGTGCGCGAGAGCATGAACCCCGACAACGGCAGCGGTGCCTCGATCGGCGGCATCGGGCTGGTGTTCTTCATGGGCTTCGGCATGCTGTGCCTGGGCGCGGTCCTGATGCTGGCGGCGCGCTGGTGCAATCCCGGCTTCTTCCGCGACGGCGTGGCCACCCGCACGGAAACGGTGCCCGCCGAACCTGTTGTCCCCGCCTTGGTTCCGGTCGAATAGCGCCGGCACCACCTGCACCGCACGGGGCAGAACTCTATTCGGAGTGCCCCAGACAACTCGACCCGTTAGGGAGTCTTCGATGCTCGATATCGCCCACCGTTTAGCGCAGCAGCGCAAACTCGTCACCGCCCTGCCGGGCCCGAGGTCGGCGGCGCTCGCCGCCCGCCGCTCGGCCGTGGTGGCCGCCGGAGTCGGATCCTCGGTGCCGGTCTACGCGGCCGACGCCGACGGTGGCGTCATCGTCGATGTCGACGGAAACTCGTTGATCGACCTCGGTTCCGGGATCGCCGTCACCAGTGTCGGCGCCGCCCACCCGGCCGTCACCGCCGCGATCGCCGACCAAGCCGCACGTTTCACCCACACCTGTTTCATGGTCACGCCGTACGAGGGTTATATACAGGTCGCCGAGCAACTAGCCGCACTGACACCCGGACGGCACGAGAAACGCTCCGTGCTGTTCAACTCCGGCGCCGAGGCGGTCGAGAACGCGATCAAGGTGGCGCGCTTGGCCACCGGGCGCAGCGCGGTCGTCGCGTTCGATCACGCCTATCACGGCCGCACCAACCTGACGATGGCGCTCACCGCGAAGAACCAGCCCTACAAGGCGAATTTCGGCCCGTTCGCGCCGGAGATCTACCGGATGCCGATGTCGTATCCCTATCGCGACGGCGGCCTGTCGGGCGCGGCGGCCGCGCGGCGCGCGATCTCCCGGATCGAGGTGCAGCTCGGCGCCGACGCGGTGGCCGCGCTCATCATCGAACCGATCCAGGGCGAGGGCGGCTTCATCGTTCCGGCCCCCGGTTTTCTTGCGGCCCTGTCGGATTGGGCGGCGCGCAACGGCATCGTGTTCATCGCCGACGAGGTGCAGACGGGCTTCGCCCGCACCGGCTCCTGGTTCGCCAGCGAGCACGAAGGCGTCGTGCCCGACATCGTCACCATGGCCAAAGGCATCGCGGGCGGTATGCCGCTCGCGGCCGTCACCGGACGGGCCGAGCTGCTCGACGCGGTGCATCCGGGTGGACTCGGCGGAACCTACGGTGGGAACCCGGTGGCCTGCGCGGCCGCGCTCGCCACCATCGCGACCATGCGCGAGCTCGATCTGCCCGCCCGGGCCCGGGCCATCGAAGCCGCGGTGCTGCCACGGTTGCGCGCACTGGCGGCGCAGGTCGACGTGATCGGCGAGGTGCGCGGACGCGGTGCGATGCTCGCCCTCGAAATCGTCCGTCCGGGCACTACGGAGCCGGATCCGTTGCTGACCAAAGAAATTGTCGCCCAAGCGCTTTCGCGCGGCGTGCTACTGCTCGCCTGCGGCACCTACGGCAACGTGATCCGATTGCTGCCGCCGCTGATCATCGACGACGAGCTGCTCGCCGACGGCATCGAGGTGCTCGCCGAGGTGTTGCGCGACCGAGCCCCCGCGACCACCAGGAGAAACAACGATGCGTGACCGAACCGCCCTGCTCGACGAGGTGCCGACCGGGCTGTGGCTCGCCGGACGGCAGGTGGCGGCCGCTGACGCCGCCACGTTCCCGGTGCACGATCCGGCGACCGGTGCGGTGCTCGCCGAGGTGGCCGACGCCACGGTCGCCGACGGGGTGGCCGCGCTCGACGCCGCCGCGGCGGCGCAGCGCGACTGGGCGGCGCGGCCTTCCCGAGAACGCGCCGAAATCCTGCACCGGGCTTGGGAACTGGTACTGCAGCGGCGCGACGATTTCGCCTTGCTGATGACCTCGGAGATGGGAAAACCGTTGGCGGAGAGCCACGGTGAGGTTGCCTACGGCGCCGAGTTCCTGCGTTGGTTCGCCGAAGAAGCGGTGCGCGTACACGGCCGCTACACCCATTCGCCCTCCGGCAACGGCCGGATCCTGGTGACCAAACAGCCCGTCGGCCCCACGCTGGCGATCACGCCGTGGAACTTTCCGCTCGCGATGGGCACCCGCAAGATCGCGCCCGCGCTCGCCGCCGGCTGCACCATGGTGGTCAAGCCCGCCCCCGAAACTCCGCTCACCATGCTGCTGCTCGGACAGATGTTCGCCGAGGCCGGCTTGCCGCCGGGCGTGCTGTCGATCCTGCCGACCTCGCGCGCGGCCGAACTGACCGGCCCCCTGCTCGCCGACCCGCGCCTGCGCAAGGTCACCTTCACCGGTTCCACCGCCGTGGGCAAGCTTCTACTCGCCCGATCCGCCGACCGGATGCTGCGCACGTCCATGGAACTCGGCGGCAACGCCCCCTTCGTGGTGTTCGCCGACGCGGACCTCGACGAGGCGGTGGACGGCGCGATGGCGGCCAAAATGCGCAATATCGGTGAGGCGTGCACCGCGGCCAACCGCTTCCACGTCGACAACGCGGTGCGCGCGGAATTCACCGCGAAGCTCACCGCCCGCATGCTCGCGCTGAAGATCGGTCCCGGTCACCTCGACGGTGTCCAAGTGGGGCCGCTGATCAACGAGCGACAGCGAAACACGGTGTCCGACTTGGTACTCGACGCCGTCGCGAAGGGAGCCGTCGTCACCACCGGCGGCCACAGCCTGCCCGGCGAGGGCTACTTCTACGCGCCCACGGTCCTCGCCGATGTCCCCGCCGACGCCCGTATCCTGCGCGAGGAGGTCTTCGGCCCGGTCGCCGCGATCACGGGTTTCGAAGGCGAAGCCGAAGGGGTCGAGGCCGCGAACGACACCGAATTCGGCTTGGCTGCTTACATTTACACCAAAGATCTGGACCGAGCCTTTCGTGTCGCCGAAGCGGTCGAGTCCGGCATGGTCGGCGTCAACCGCGGCATCGTCTCCGACGTCGCGGCCCCCTTCGGCGGCATGAAGCAATCCGGTCTGGGCCGCGAGGCGGGCACCGAAGGTATCGAGGAGTACCTCGAAACCAAATACCTCGCATTGCGCTGAGAGCCCGGCCGTGAGCTGAAGGGTCAGGAAAGCCAGCCGAGCGCGCGTTGCGCCGCGACCGCGGCCGCTTCGGCCGTGTTCGCGGCGATCCGGCTTTCCGCCGAGCTGCCGCTGGTATCCACTGCGCCGGCGGCGAACACGACGTCTTCAGTGGTTGTTTTCAGATCCAGGAGATCCTCGGGCAGCTTGTCATCATCGTGCTGTTTACCATCCTCGGGATAGCCACCACTCAACGCGTCGCACAGCCCGGATTTCAGCACGTTATCGCCGCTCGCACATTCCTCGTAGCCACAAAGCTCGCCGCCGTTCATCGCGACGTATCGACACACACTGAAGTTCACGTCCTTTGCCCATGCCTCATATAAGCGAGGATTGGCCGCGGACTGAGCGTCCCTGGGTTTGGACGGCGCCTTCATGTCACCTTTGACCTCGAAAGGCGAAAATTTGGCCGATTCCGGCAATGCGTCATAGCGGGCGATCGCGCTGTCGAGCCTTCTCCGCTGGCAACTGTCGATCGTTTCAGCGTCGCCGGACTTCTCTTCCTCGGCTGTGCAGAGTTTCGGCGCTGTGGGCAGCGAATCTGCCGAAGCGAAGACCGTAGGTACCACCAGAAGTCCGATGCACAGCGCGAGAAGCGTTGCGACCGAGAGGTAACGCCGAGCTCGCCGAGGTCTCGCCCGCTGCGCGACGATGCCGACGACATCTGCCGAGGGAAGCATGCCCTGCCCCTTTCGTATGCACCGCGTAAACTTCCGGACGGCATATTTTCCAGCACCCCGGCCGTGATCCGCCGCAACTGCGGCGGCGCCGGAGTGTTCGGCGGGGCCGGGCTCGACAGCGGGGCAATCGACGGCGCTGCCGCTATCGGCACATCAGGAATTTCAGCCTTCCCGCGTAGTCGACGGGCAGATAGCGTTCCGGGCCGGTGGTCCAGGGCTGGGCCGACCGGGGGTCGTATCGGTCGGGCATCGCAACGTCGGCCGGTGCTCCGGCTGTGAAACCGGCCGCCGACGTTGTACGAGTTGCGCGCCACAGGTGATCGCGGAACGCGACAACACCCGCGATGTCGGTGTCACGAGCACTACCGCGCAACGCGGCGACCTTCGCGGCGACGCCCTCGGTGGACAGATAGATCGGCGAACCGTCCGGATTCGTGTCGCCGTCGATGCTGATCACATCGTGCATGGCATACCGGGACCGCAGTACCGCCGCGATCTCCGACTGCGCGAACACCGGGATGTCGCGCGTACCCCGCGCGGCGACGACCGCGTCGGCCAGCGCCTCGTTGACCGGTCCCGGTTCGTGGTCACCGCTGGACGGATCGGCCGGACTCCGATATCCGAAGCTGTACGCGACGATCATCGTCAGAGATTCCGCCGGTCGGGTGGGCACGGTCCACAAGTCCGGCGTCGCACAGCCTGCCGGTGCGATCGGTTCGGCGGCCGCCGAACCGCAGTACGACACCGCGCCGGCCAGCGCGACCGCGGCCGCCACCACCGACACGGTGCGCCAACTGTGGATTCTCCGGTCCATGCATTCACTCGCTTTCGCCGAGTCCTTGTCTCGCGGCCACGTATGGGCAGCCCCTCGATCATGCGCTGAACCCGGTCGGCGCGCGCCCTGGAGTGACGGTCGACACCTGTTGTCCGTTGCCTGCCATATCGGACACCGGCGGCCAGTAGGGTGGCGGCGATGCGCCAGGGAAGAGGAGGTGCCGGCCATCATGGTGTTCGGCCCGCGGCGAGTCCGCCGACTAGTCGTTGCCGTCTTGGCCGCGCTGGTCACCCTGGGGATCGCGTACGGGCCGCGTGAACCCATCGCACCGGCCATGATCAGTTCCGGCATTGTTGCCGCCACCCCGGACCGGCCGTTGCGCATCGCGTACGACACTGCGCCGGACTGTTTCGGCGAGCTCTATCTGCCGCGCACCGGACCCGGCCCGTTTCCGGTCGTGGTGTTGATCCACGGCGGCGGCTGGTCGCAGAATCGAACGCTCACCCAATTCGACGCACAGTCAACGGCTTTGGCGGAGAACGGGGTGGCGGTGTGGAACATCGAATACCGCCGGGTCAACGGTGCGGGCGGCTGGCCGGTCACCCTCACCGACGTCGCGGACGCGGTTCTCGCGCTCGCCACCACCGTGCAGCAGCAGTCGGGTAATGCGCTGGACCTACAGCGGATTCAAGTCGCCGGGCACTCGGCGGGCGGTCATCTGGCCGCCTGGGTGGCCGGCCGGTTCCAGCGGTCGCCCGAGCCCAAGGCGCTGCGAATCCGCAGTGCCACCCTCATGTCCGCGGTGCTCGATCCCGAATACGCCGTCACCAAAGGGCGCGACGGATTCGTCCGGAAACTCCTCGGCGGCTCGCCCAGCGAGGTCCCCGAACGCTACCGATACGCCTCCCCCATCGCTCATCTCCCGACCGGCGTACGCATCACCGCCTTGCACGGCGACGCCGACACCGTCGTGGCTCCGGAACAAAGCCGCCGTTATGTGAACGCGGCCAGACGCGCGGGCAACAGTGCCGACCTGCGGCTGCTGCCGGGCACGGGGCACGGCGAATTCGCCGACGCCACCTCCTCGGCGTGGGCCCTCGCACAACAGGTCATCCTCGACCACGCCGAGACTGTGCGCTGATCCACCATCGCGTTCACTCCAGGTCGGCGATCGGTCAGGACGTAGACGGGCCACGTTGTCCAGGAACAGGATTCGGGATGCGGACGAATGCGCCGGTGGCGGTGTCGATTCGGTGGGCGCCGCGGAGGGTGTCGGGGCTGGTGCCGACGGCGACCTTCAGGTCCTTCGTGCGGTGACCGGCCTCGGCGGCGCTGCGGCGGGCGGCTTCGATCGCCTCCGCCTCAGGGAGGTCGCGTCCACCGGCGAAGACGACCGCGATGTGCTGGTGGATGATTCGGCCGGACCCGGGTTCGTACAGGGCGACGGTTCGGACGCTGTCGACCTCGGGCACTTCTCCAGCGCCCTGCAAGAGTGGAAATTCCATCTCGACTCCTTGGAATGTGCTGGGGTCAGGCCCAGATGAACCAGTTGACCACCACGTCGGTGTGGCAGTTGTCGGAAATCAGCAGCCCGCTGACCTCGGTGATATCCACTGCCCCTTCATCTGATCACCCCTCCCGAAGTGGCACCAGAACTGTGCCATCCATCCGCAGCGTGTCAGGAACGCCGCCCGGACACCACGATCCGGTCTGCTCAGCGAACCGGACTGCAGGCAACCGTCCGAGCGTGCGGTGGCGCACACTGCCGGAAGCACTCGCCGCACACCGGAAAGTAAATCTACATTCTTCTGCTGCAAGATCCCTACCTGCATATATGGACCAAAGTGGGTACTACACACGCGTCGCATGGTTAACTGCGTCCGGCAGTGGAGAAGGGGAGATTCGGATGGAGCCGACGGCCGAGCAGCGGGCAGCGCTGCGGATGATCTGCGATACCTTCGTTCCCGGCGACGGTTCGACGCTGCCGTCGGCGAGCGAGCTCGGGGCGGTGGACACCGTGTTCCGGCTGTTGCGGCGCAGCCCGCGGGAGGCCGATCGCAAGCAGCTGGCAATGCTGTTGGGGTGGTGGGATTCTCGGCTGACCGGCTTGCTGCTCGGCGCGGGACCGCGACGGTTTTCCACACTGTCGCAACAGGAACGGGAACAGGCCCTGCTGCGCCTCGGTGATTCCCGGCTGGGGCCGGTGCGTGCGATCTTCCAAGCGCTCAAACAGGCAGCGTTGCTGGCCTACAACGTGACGCCCGGCCCGGCGGGCACCAATCCGCTGTGGCGCGAGATCGGCTATCCCGCACCGAGCGGACCGCTCGGCACCGCCCCCGCACCCGCGCTCACGCCCTTGCGATACACCGAAAACGCCACACTCACCTGCGATGTCGTCATCGTCGGATCGGGGGCGGGCGGCGGCACCGCGGCAGCCGTGCTGGCCGAAGCGGGCCTGGACGTGATCGTGTTGGAGCGCGGAAGCTACTACGACGACCGGGATTTCGGCGCGGGCGAACTCGCGGCCCTGGAACAGCTCTATGCGCCCGGCGCGAGTTCCGCGGAGGGGCAGATCACCCTGGTCGCGGGTACCTGTCTGGGCGGCGGCACGGTCGTCAACTGGAGCACCTCTCTGCCGACTCCCGACTCTGTCCGCGCGGAATGGGCCGCGCTGGGCGCCGAGCAGTTCGCCGAGACCGAGTTCGACCGAGCACTGAAGGTGGTGAGCCAACGACTGGCCGTCACCGACACCCGGTCGCCGCTCTCGGCCCGCGACGGCGTGCTGGAACGCGGCGCACAAGCGCTCGGTTGGGCGGTCGACACATTGCCGCGCAACGTGACCGACGCCTGCGACGCCGGAAAAGAATGCGGTTCTTGCGGTTACGGCTGCCGTGTCGGCGCCAAACAGTCCGTCACCAAGACCTGGCTCGCTGACGCGGCCGCCGCCGGTGCGCGGCTGGTCGTCGGCGCGAACGTCCGCCGAATCCACGTGACACACGGTCGCGCCGAAGGCGTTTCGGCGATCACCGAGTCCGGGTCGCAGATCGAGGTGCGGGCCCGCGCCGTCGTCGTCGCCGCGGGCGCGGTACAGACGCCCGCGCTATTGCGCCGATCGGGGTTGGGCAACGAGAACATCGGACGCCACCTACGCCTGCATCCGGCCGCCGCGGTGTTCGGCGTGTTCGGGGCGCAACTGCGGGGTTGGGAGGGCGCGCTGCAGGGCCGAATCTGCCGTGAGCACGCCGATCTCGACGGCAACGGCTACGGCGTCATCTACGAGACCGGGCCGGTGCACCCCGGCCTCGCCCTCGGCTTCATGGGATGGCGCGGGGCGGACGCCCACCGTCGCACCCTGCTCGAATTCGCCCGCACCACACCGATCGGCATCATCACCCGCGACCGCGACTCGGGCACCGTCACCGTCGACAAATCCGGCGAACCGATCGTCAACTACCGTCTCTCGTCCTACGACGCCGCACATCTGCACACCGGGATCGAAGGCGCCGCAAGCATTCTCGAAGCAGCGGGGGCCCGCCGCATCTTCTCCGGCCATCAGGCCGGCGTCGACTACGAGCCCGGTCGCCGCGGCTCACACGCCGAATTCGCCGCCGCGTGCCGTGCCGCGGGCTACGCGCCCGGACGCTGTGCGATGGGTGCCCTGCACATCATGGGCTCGGCCCGTATGGGCGGCTCCCCGCAGCTGTCCGCAACCGATCCCGACGGCGCCACCTGGGACGTCCCCAACATCGTCGTCGCCGACGGCTCCTGCTTCCCCACCGCCTCCGGCGTCAACCCGATGATCTCCATCGAAGCGATCGCCCACATGAACGCGAAGAGGTTGGCCGCCAAGCTGACCTGAGCTGTCTTCGACACGATTCGCCCCGGTTCGAGACTGTCCCGACGACCGAACGTGGTGCACCGCCGGACGACCTTTATGCCCCCAATTCTATTGGCACGGGCCGATGCCCGCGAATTGCCACCCCCTTCGCCGACACGTCTCGCGACGCAGTTTGAAATCGTTCGTGCCGGTAGAAATAGGGGCGCTCCAGCAAACTGGTAGCACCTCGACTGGTCGCGGGATGTGCGTACACTCTGTTGAACTCGTTCAGCGGACAATGCATAATCACAGGGGAGGGTTCGGGGGATGTCCGACGCCGACGGCCGGGGAATTCTGCGCGGTGAAATCGCCGCATTCTATGCCGGTTTCGGTCAGGCCGAAGCTTTGCAGGCCGCATTTCGGCAGGCAGCGCTGTTCGTGCCGGTGACCGACGACGAGCGCATCTCCACGTCACAGGTGTGTGGTGTCGATTGGCTGTGTGCGTTCACCAGCGTCGAGGAATACGCCCGCTACATGACGGCGCGAGGCTATCTGGCCGAAGACGGTATCGAAGCCGACCGGGAGTACCGGTACCACACCCTCTCCGGTTGGCGACTGCTCGACTACGCCGAATCGTGCAAGCAACCCACCGGCATCGCAGTAGACATCGTCGGGTCGACCCCGATGGCATTTCCACCCGAAGTAACCGAGTAACACACGAATCGAGGGGGCAGCGTGACCCAGCAGGTGAAGGTCGATCCTGCGGTGCTGCAGCAGGCCGCGAAAGGCATTCAGTCCACCATCGGTGAGCTGTCGAACCTGGGCATCGGCGAAACCGGCAACATGGGCCGCGGTTTCGCCCTGCTCACCCTGTCGACGATGGAGGCGGGCAAGCACACCGTGCAACAGACGTTCGAGGAGTTCACCGAGCGCTGGTCGTGGGGCGTACGGGCACTGGTGCAGGCGGGCAACTCGATCGCCAAGACGCTCGGTCTGGCGGCCGGGCGCTACCACGAGATGGACGAGAAGGCCGAGGGCATGCTCAAGAAGATGTGGACCCACCTGGCGGGCAACCCACATCTCACCGACGAGCAGATCACCGCCCGTTCCTGGGGAGACACCTTCTCCGACAACGCCTTCAACCACATTCGCAACGCGGACTACAGCATGCAGTCGTTCGACAAGGCGAACCAGAAGATCATGACGAACTTCAAAGTGATCGAAGCGGTCGCTCCGCAGGCGATCGCGAATGTGTCCCCGGTCAGCGGCAGCCTGCTCTCCGGCCAGACACCCGGGTGGGACACCGGCGCCGCGAAGAAGGCCGCCGAAATCATGAAACAGTCCGAGGGGCAATAGGCTTGGGATTCTGGGATGTTGTCAACGACATCGGCGAGGCGATCGAGGACGGTGTCGAAGCGGTCGTCGAAGGAGTCGGACAGGTCGCCGACGACGCGCTGGACGTGCTCTCCGACGGTGCGAAAGCGATCGGTCTGGACGGCATCGCCGAGGGCTTGGACGACCTCGGCGACAACATCGCCTCCGGCACCGGCGGCGACGTCGAAGAGGAAGAACTCGGCGAGACCGAGGAACCGAAAGAACTGATCCGCGGCGAGCCTGCCGAAATCAGCTCCACCGCGCAGACCTTGCAGAAGATGGCCACCGCCATCGATTCGACGGGGCAGGCGCTCAAGCAGATCGATGCCGCCGAATGGGTCGGCGAAGGCGCGGACGCGTTCAACGCGGTCTACGACAAGCAGCCGAAACTGTGGTTCGACTGCGCCGACGCCTTCACCTCGGCAGCCAAGGCGATGGAAGCCTGGCACAACGAGGTGAAAACCGGACAGGGCAAGGCCGCCGACGCCATCGATAAGTGGAAGGCCGCCGACGCGGAGGAACGCAGGCAGAAGAACTGGTGGAACTCGCTCACCGGCGAACAGCAGGCGCAGACCACACTCGTCGACACCTGGACCTCGATGCGCAACGAAGCGCGAGAAATTCTGCGCGGCGCGCGAACTCAGCGTGACAACGGGGCATCCATCGCCGTGGGCGCGTTCAGCGCCGCCACCGACAAGGCGCCGAAGGAACCCCCTTTCACCGACCGCTGGATCGCCAACATCTCGGATATGGGCGGCGTTCTGGAACACGGGGCGTTGAACTTCACCTCCGGGCTGCTCACCAGTTTCACCGGACTCGTGCAGTTCGTGCGCCAGGTCAACCCGACCGATATCTACAACATGACCCACCCCGCCGAGTACGCGGCCGGCTTGTCCGATCTCGCGACGGGATTGGTTGTCGCAGTGGCGGATCCGGGCGCGACGGTCTCTGCGATACTGTCCGACGCCAGGAAGAATCCGTTCGAGTTCATGGGCGCGCTGACCGGTGACGCGCTGCTCACCGCCGCCACCGGTGGCGGCGGCAGTGCCAAGGTCGCCGTCAGTGCACTGCGGAAGATGAAGGACGCGGGCCGGCTCGCCCGCGTCGCCGACGATGTCGGCGACGTCGGAAGGCACCTGCCCAATTCGACGCACACCCCGAGCGGCACGCCGTCGCACATGTCGATGGAAACCTCGCAGCGACCCGCGCCCACCCGGGTGGACAACGGGCATACGCCCACCGACCAGAACCCGGTGCAGGCGAACAGCCGTCCCGAGGCCCCCGCCCCGAGGCCCGAAAACGTCGGCGGTACAAATCATTCGACGACGGAGCAACCGCATAGACCTGAGTCCCCCGCAGCCGGTCCGGCGCGGCAGGCGCCCGATCCGGCGCCCACTCGGCACTCGGACCCTGACCCGGCACCGAGCCCGCACGCCGACCCCTCCCCTACCTCGCGTACCGACCCCTCGCCCACACCGAACCAGCACGCGGATCCCGGCCCTGACCGGTCGCCGGTCACCCACCGCGATCCCGACCCCGCACCGTCGCCGCACACGAACGCGGACCCGACCCCGGCCGCGCGCCCTGACGCGGATCCACCGCCGCATCGCACCGACCCCGCCCGGAGGCGTTGCGCCCCACGACCCACGCGGACAACCCCCCGACGGTGCACGCCGATCCCGAACGCGCACCCCATTCCCGCACCGACGTCGACTCGCCCTCCACACGCGCCAATTCCGATGCGCCGCAAGTGAGCCCCGAAGGGCGATCGCCGCACACCGACGCCACGCCGGACACCCACGCGCACCCTGACACCGCGCGAGCGCCGCACACCGCACCGGGCAGCCACGCCGACCCCGACACCGCGCGAGCACCACACGCCGACACCACGCCGGGCATGCGCGAGAACTCCGATGCGACGCGGTCACCGGGCGCCAACTCCGACGCGACACCTGACACCCGCGCGAACACCGACTCCCCGCGATCGCCCCAGGCGAACTCCGAAGCGGCACCGCGGGTTCGCACCGACCCGGACCACACTTCGACCACCCACCCCGACCACGCGCCGCCTGCACGCGCCGAGACCGGGGCCACGCCCACACAGCAGACCGACCCGGCGTCGGTCCGCACGCACACGCCGGACCCGCAGCCGAGCACCGCACGCCAACCCGATCCCGCACCTGTCTGGCAGACCAGCCCGTGGTCGCATCCCGACGCTCCGGCGCCATACACCCGCCCTGATCCCGCGCCGGGCGTCCGCGCGCAGCCCGACCCCACACGCGCATACTCCGATCTCACCCCCTCGTCACGCCCAGAACCCGGTACCCGCCCCCACCCCGACCGGACTCCTGCCGCACGGGCGCAGCCGGACCCGGCGACGCGTCCCTACGCCGATCCGAAACCGGTCGCCCGCCCGCACCGCGACCCCGCTACCACCAGCCGCACCGAGCCACACCCGTCGCCGGCCACCCGCGCCACCCCCGACCACGCCCCGCAGCGCGCACACGCTGAACCGACGGCCCGCTCGCACCCGGAAACACCTGCTCGGCACGCCGATTCCCACCCGGACCGCGACACGAACAGGTCTGCGCCGCACCAGGACCCGCATCGGGCCCCGGACAGCGCCGACCGCCACCGGCGCCCACACGAGCCCGACGACGCACCGCGGGACCGTCGTCGCGACCTGGGCGATCGCCACCCCGACCGCGACCGCCAACCAACCCGCGACGGCGAGCACGACCGCCCTCGTGACCTCAACGACAGACCGCGCGATCGCCACCCGGACAGCGACCGCCCCCGCAACGACACACCGCGCGATCGCGACACCGATCACGACCGGCAGCACAGGCCCGACAACTCGCCGCGCGATCGCCACACCGACCGCGACCGCACCGACAACCGCGATCGTCCGCACGACTCGGAGAACACACCGCGGGATCGCCACACCGACCGTGACCGCGAACGCACCCGGGACCGCGAACACGACAACGACCGCCCCCGCGACCGCGACGACGCACCCCGCGATCGCCACACCGACCGCGACCGTCCGCACGATCCTGGTAACGCACCGCGGGACCACCACGACCCTGATGCCGATCACCCCGCCCGCAATCGCGCCGACGCCGACCGGAATGCGCATGAGCACGCACGAGCGGCAGGTCCCGAGGCCGATCGGACGCCCGCGCAGAAGACCTGTTCCACGGACCCGGTCGATATCAGCACCGGCGAATTCCTCCTGCCCGACACTGATCTCGATCTACCCGGTGTGCTGCCGCTGACCTTGCAGCGGGCCCATCATTCGAATTACGGCTTCGGACGCTGGTTCGGCCCGTCGTGGTCGAGCACGTTGGACGCGAGGATCGTGGTCGAGGACGCCGGTGTCACGTTCATCGGCGAGAACGCGATGATGCTCGCCTACCCGCATGCCGAGGTCGGCGTTCCGGTGCACCCGCTCACCGAGGGGCAGCAGTGGTCGTTGACCCGCACCGAGGCCGGCGGTTACCGCGTGTGGGATCAACGAGCGGAGGTGCTCTGGCATTTCGCGCCGGAACTGGGACTCGACGGCATCGAGGCCAGATTCGGCAACTACGCGATCTCGGCGATCACCGACCGGCACCGCAACCGTATCCGCTTCCACTATGACGCCGACGGCGTGCCGGTCGAGGTCACGCACTCGGGTGGGTATCGGGTCCGGATCGATTCCGACGGTGCGCGGATCACCGGCCTGTCGCTGCTCTCCGACGATCCCGAGCTCGGCGAATCAGCCACCCGGGTGCTGGGGTTCACCTATGCCGGAACAGATTTGGCTGCGGTCACCGATGCCGACGGAGCCACCACCCGGTACACCTACGACGCCGAGCACCGGATGACCTCGTGGACCGACTCCAACGGCAACCAGATGGTGAACACCTACGACGAGTACGGTCGCGTCGTCTTCCAGCGCGGCACTGCCGGAGTATTGAACTGCGACTACGACTATCTGGAACTCCCCGACGGCACCGGCCGGCTCACCATGGTCACGGATTCGTCCGGCGCCACCACGTCCCACGGCTTCGACCGCGAACTGCAACTGCGTGATCTCGTCGACCCGACCGGCGGCCGCACGCACATCGATTACAACGCCGACCGCAGGCCGCTGACCGTCACCGGGCCGGACGGCGCGATTACCCGCTACCATTACAACGGCGCGGGCGACTGCGCGAAAGTCATTCGGCCGGACGGGTATTCGACCGACGTCGAATATCTCTGGCGCAGCCGTCCACTCACCATCACCTCCCCCGACGGTTCGGTAACGCGCCGGGAATGGTCCGTGGACGGCAATCTCTCCGCGGCGGTGGACGCCGTGGGGGGCCGCACCGAGTTCACGTATCACCCCAACGGCGCGCTGGCGTCCGTCGTCGAAGCCAACGGTGCCCGCACCACCTTTCAGGTGGATCGGGCCGGGCTGCTGATCCAGGTCACCGAGCCGCACGGCGCGGTGACGCATATCCGGCGCGACGCCGCGGGCCGTGCCACCCACATCACCGATCCCCTCGGCGAGGTCACTCGCTTCGACTGGTCTGCCGCTGGAAAGCTGCTGCGCAGAACGGATCCCGACGGGCGCAGCGAATCGTGGACCTACGACGGCGAGGGCAACATTCGCAGTCGCACCGATCGCACCGGCGCGGTCACCCGGCTCGTGTACGGCGATTTCGACCTCCTGCGCTCCCGGACCGATCCGGACGGCTCGACCACTCGCTACACCTGGGACACCGAACGCCGCCTCGTCGCCGTACACAACCCGATCGGCCAGACCTGGACCTACGAATACGACAGTGCCGGACGGCTGGTCGCCGAGACCGCGTACAGCGGCGCGACCACCCGATACGCGTACGACCGCGCGGGGCGGGTCAGCGCGATCACCCCGGCAACCGGCGCGACTCGTCACCAGCACCACGACGTCCTCGGCCGCCTGACCGAGATTTCCGCGGGCGACGAGTGGATCCGCTACACCCACGACCCGGCAGGCCGCGTCCTGGCCGCGGTGAACGGCGTCGGCGCGGATCTCACCCATCGTCTCGAATTCGCTTACACCGCAATCGGTGCCGTTGCGTCCGAGCAACTCGACGCCAACCCGCCGATGCTCTTCGAACACGACAGGCGCGGCCACCGCACGCGCCGGACCACACCTTCGGGCGCCGTCGCCACCTGGCACCACGATGTCACCGGCCGCCTGGACCATCTCAACGCCGACGACCACGACATCACCTTCGACTACGACCCGCTCGGACGGCTGACCACCTGGCGGGTAGGCGAAGTGGCCGTCACGCGTGGCCTCACCGCCCTCGGCCGAGTGACGCACCAAGAGGTGACCGCCTTTCCGCCACGCTCCCTGTCACTGGCAGCCGGGCCGTCCGCTCGACCGGACCCGATCCGCCTTCGTCGCGACGAATTCGCCTATCGCCCAGACGGATACCTCATCTCCCACACCGTCGACCGTGCGCAGACCGACCTCTTGCGACGCGATTACCAGCTCGACCCCGCCGGTCGGGTCACCACCGTTTCGACCGATGGCGCGCCCACCGAGCGCTACACCTACGACGCACTCGACAACGTCACCAGCGCCACGGTGTCAGCACCGACACCTGGGGGCAAACCCGGCTTTCCGCCTGGCAACGGTCGTCGCGAGTACCGCGGCGCTCTCCTCGTCCGGGATGGCCGCACCCGGTACCACTACGATGCCGCCGGACGGCTGATTCGCAAAACCACTGTCCGGCTGTCCCGGAAACCGGACGTATGGCACTACCGCTACAACGCTTTCGACCAATTGACCGATGCTTGGACGCCGGATGGCCAGTGGTGGCACTACACCTACGACGCCCTAGGCCGCCGCACCACCAAACAACACCTCGCTACCGACGGCACCGTCCTGGAGCGCGTCGACTATCTCTGGGACGGCACACATCTCATCGAGCAGTCCAGCGGTACCGCGACCGTTCGCTGGCAGTACCAACCCGGCTCACACACGCCGCTCACCCAGTCGACCGACCAGGGCACGGTCGATCGCGAGTTCTACGCGATCGTCGCCGATCTCGTAGGCGCCCCCGCCGAATTGGTCGACCCCGCCACCGCCGACACCGTGGCCGACGCACACACCGATCTGTGGGGCCGGACGACTTGGCGCGGGCGAACCGGCTCGCCGTTACGGTTCCCCGGCCAGATCCACGACCCCGAAACCGGCCTGCACTACAACATGTTCAGGTACTACAACCCGGACACCGGCCAGTACCTGACACCCGATCCCCTCGGGTTGGACCCCGCACCGAACCCGTACGCCTACACCAGCAATCCGCTCCGGTTCATCGACCCACTCGGTTTGACGCCGGCCGCGTGCGAACGCTTCGCCAACTTCTACCGGCAGGTCACGCCGAAGGAACTGCAACGGGCGCCTGCTCCCTACCCCGGCGGCCGCATCGGTCACGCGCTGCAGAAACACGGTGTCACCCCTGAGGTTCAAGCATCGATCCTCAACAACCCGCAACGGATCTTCAGCGGGGATTACCACGGCAAGCACCATGTCACCAAGGAGCCCTACATCCGCCCCGTCGACGTCTACTACAGCAAAGGCTCGATTGTCGTCACCGAGGCAGGCAACAAGAACTCCGTCATCACGGCCTATGGTTTGATCGACAAGAACGAAAAGAAGCCGAAAGCGCTCAAACCGGAAAAATGGTCCCAGAGCGAGCATTACGTCGAAATCACCCGTAACAACGGCGCTCATGAAGTGGTGTATCCCACGCGGGAGAGCTGGGAAGGGAACAGCTGGCAGTGACGGTCGAAAACGACCCTCAGGACAACCCGCCACCCGGCCGGTGGCAGGCGACGATCGATACCCTCGTCGCAGGTTTCGGCGCGCATCTCGGCGAAGAGGTGACCTTGGTCAAGTCGAACCAGTTCGACGAGGGGTTCTCCTGTCTCCTACGGGGGCCGGCTCCGTCCGGGCCGCTCCAGGTGGCGTGGGAGGGGGTGCTCGGTATGGCGTACGAGGACGCAAAGCCTGATATCAGCGTGTCCCTGTTCCTGTACAGCCGGGGCCGCCGCGTGCGACTGGACGACCAGTCCGGCAGCTATCTCGAAATCGTGTACGAGGGCCCGCTCGACGGCTCGGGCACGTGGCGTGATCTGGGCTGGTTCGAGGACGGCTTCGGCGAGTTCGAGGCATACGACCAATACGGCGACTGACCCCAGCGTTCGGCGCGCGCTACTTCCGCACTGCATCCAGGGCGCTGGCTCTGGTTTCGGGCGATCGCGCCGACCTCTGGGTTCATCGAGAGCGAAAACTGCCCGCCACAAATTAGAACGTGTTCTAATTCTGTCCATGAACCGGCTGGTGCACGGGCACGTAGATCCTGCGTTCCGGGCCGTGCGCGAAGTTTTCGAGGCGAGTTTCGACGATGGACAGAACACGGGAGCCGCCGTCGCGGTCTTCGTGGATGGTCGTGCCGTCGTCGATCTCTGGGGTGGCGTGGCGGACACACGCACGCGGCGAGCCTGGGAGCGTGACACCCCAGCTGTCACCTTTTCGTGCACGAAAGCGGTCACCGCGACGGCCGCCCTCGCGCTGGCCTACGCGGACGGTATCGGCTGGGACGAACCCGTGACGAAATGGTGGCCGGAGTACGGCGCCGCAGGGAAAGCGGCGACGACCCTGGCAGACCTGCTCGCACATCGCGCCGGGCTACCGGTCTTCGATCGCATCGTCACCGCCGCCGACGCTGCCGACCCGGCCGCCATGGCCGCGCTCCTCGCCGGCCAGCGACCACTGTGGCGGCCGGGTGCCGAACACGGCTATCACGCACTCACTTTCGGCTGGCTCGTCGGGGAATTCATCCGGCGCCGTACGGGTGCCACGGTCGGCGAATACGTACGCCGTCACTTCGGCGGCGAACTGTGGATCGGCGCACCGCCCGAGGTAGCCGCACGGGCGGCCCGGGTCGCGTTCCCGCCTGCCGCCGAACAGCTCTGGTCCGATCCCGGCCCGATCGATGCCGCGACGGTCGCGAAAATGGCGCAGGCCTTTCGAGACCCCGATTCGCTTGCACTGCGCGCCTCCACCAATCCCGCTGGGTCCTTCAACAATCCGGAGGTGCTGGCGGGCGGGTGGCCCGCGGGCGGACTGGTCACCACGGCGCGCGCCTTGGCCGGGTTCTATCGCGATCTCGTCGACGCAACGCTGCTGCCGCCGGGATTGCTGAGCGAAGCGACTCGCGAACAGGTCCGCGGCCCCGACGCGGTGCTGTTGCTGGAGAGCGCTTTCGGCCTGGGCTACATGCTGCCCTGCGAAAACTTCATCCTGCCCGAACCGGCCCGTGCGAGCGCCTTCGGACATCCCGGCGCGGGCGGTGCAATCGGGCTGGGCGACCACACCCACCGGGTAGCCATCGCCTTCGTGCCGAATCTGCGCCGCGACTGGCTGTCCGGCGACCGCCGCGCCCACAACCTC
Organism: Nocardia brasiliensis IFM 10847; assembly: GCF_000710915.1. Lineage (GTDB taxonomy): Bacteria > Actinomycetota > Actinomycetes > Mycobacteriales > Mycobacteriaceae > Nocardia > Nocardia brasiliensis_A. The sequence goes on along the minus strand of NZ_BAUA01000196.1, from coordinate 14,219 downwards.
GTCGCCGCCGCATACGCTGCGCTGTAAGCGGTCTTGCGACGCCGCAGCAGATCCGTTCGGCGCGATGACCACCCCGCGCGCGACGACCGTACTTTCTGGGGATCGTGGGACGGCCCGGGACGGGATACGCTCACTTGGGCAAGCGTCTTCGAATTCCTCTCCTACGCAACAGGAGTCATGCGATGTTGAACCATGCCCGAAGCACTGGAAGGCGCATCGTCAAGCACCGGATCGCCGGACTGGCCGTCGCCGCCACAGCGGGATTCGGTGTCACGATGGCACCTACCGCCGTTGCCACGGCCGCCCCGCCGCCCAGTCTCACGGTGGACAGCGTTGCGCACCTGAACACCGACCGCAGCGTAGACGTCACGGGCACCTACACGTGCGGTGGTGGGCCGAGCAGCATCATCAGGGGTGATTCGGGGCTGTACCAGGACGACGCGGGTGTCTCGTCACCGTCGGTCACGGTGCCCGGCGACTGCGACGGCGCCGCACACCCCTACACCATCCATTTCCCGCCCGGCAGCTACTTCGAATTCCAGCCCGGCCCCGCCACATTCACCAGTGTCTGGCTGTTCTACGACGCCAACGGTGATCCCACCGAGGCCGAACTCGTCAACGCCCCGATCACATTGCAGAACTGAGAGTCCGCTCACTCCACCAGATCCAGGAACTCCCAGTGCGCTCCGGGTTGCGCACCGCTGAGCCACTTGCCGCAGTTCTGCAACACCACCGGGCCCGAAGTGATGTGCTGGGTACCGGTTTCGAGGTCCCGGAGGAACCGATCGATCGGGCCGCGCCGGATCGCGGTCGTCGCGGCCCAGCGGTGCACGGTCCGGCCGACATCGTGCGCCGTCCACGTCGCGTGGTTGAGCGCCAGCCGGACCAGCGTCTCCTGTTCGGTGCTGAGCGGATCCCCGTCGGTCAGCGTCTCTTCGTGATCCTGCCAGACCCGCATCACCCACGCGCGGGCCGACCGTAGTTTCGCTTCGGCACCGGCGTATTCGGCGTGGAACTGCGCGGTGTCGACGGCGGCGTGGAAGGAGCCGGACTTCTGCACGGCGTAGCGTCGCAGCTCGTCCAGCAGTCGCCGGCCGGTGCCGAGCGCCCAGCCGGTGTGCACGATCGCGGACATGTTCACCACGCCGATGCGGTAGATCGCACCGCCATTGGCGGGCGTCATGGTCGTCGCGGGGTAGGTATGCGTCTGCGGGACGAAGACTTCCGTGCAGTGATAGTCGATGCTGCTCGTCGCGCGCAGACCGAGCACATCCCAGTTGTCCACCAGCGTCACCTGTGATTTGGGCATCGCGAGGATCCGCGGCTCCCCCGTCCCTTCGACCTGGATCGCACTGTGGATATGCGTGGCCAGTGCCATGCCCGAGGCGAACTGCCACTGCCCGCTCACCAGGTAGCCGCCGTCCACCGGGACGGCTCGTCCCGGCCGGGTGCCGTGGCCGGACAGTAATGCGTGCTTGCCCGCAGCGACATCGGGAAACAACTCAGCCGCCGCGGCCGCGCCGAGGTAGGCCGCGGTAGTGCCCGTCACCATCTGCAACACCATCATCGTCCATCCGGCCGAGGCGTCGTGATAGCTGAGCCGCTCGATCGTCTGGATCAACTGCAGCGGCGAGAATTCGTAGCCACCGAGATTCTCCGGCAGTCCGGCCCGGACGATCCCCGCGGCCAGCAAGTCCTGCGCCACATCGTCGGTGAGGCTGCCACGTTCCGCGGCCGCCGCCGCGTTCGCTTCTATCGACTCGGCGAGCGCGTCGATTCGTTCCAGCATCGCAGGGAATTCTTTGCTGATGTGCAGCCGAGCCGAAGCAGTCATACGACGATTATTCCTACATCTAGATAATGTTGGGGCACAGCCCATTTCGCTACCACCGAGCAACCCCGGCGCCGACCACCACTCTCGAACCCCACCCTCGCCGGGTAAAGACCTCGGTCGACTCAGCGGACCGCACGCAGGTCACGAACCCTCGGTGTGGTTCTGCACACCGACTGTCACCGGCGACCGATCCGCTGGGTGAACCGGCGCGATGCGCCCGGCTGTCCGGTCGCGAAATCGGGGGCACAAGGTATTTCGAACAGGCGGCGCGATGCCGCCCGGGGGGGAACGCTCATGTCCACGATCGAGGACGGGTCGGCGGCGGCACAGTTGCGGGAGGCACTGTCGAAGCCGATGTTCAACACCGTCTTGAAGGCCTGGGTCGGCGACGGGACTTCCGACTACGAGGTGTATCTGCGCACCACCGAGCTGTTGTCCTTGCAGACCGAGGTGGACCGGCTCACCGAGCCGGACGAACTGATGTTCCAGATCGTCCATCAGGCTCAGGAGGTCTGGCTCAAGCTGATCGCCCACGAACTCGTCGGTGTTGTAAGCGAACTCGACAGTGACGACCTGTGGCGGGTCTCCGCGCGGCTCGATCGGACGATCCGGATCGCCGAGTGCCTGGCCCGCGAAATCCGCGTGCTCGAGACGCTGACACCGAGCACCTATCAGGCCATCCGGCGCAGTCTCGGCAACGGCAGCGGGCAGGAATCGCCGGGCTACAACGCCGTTCTCCTCGCCGCCGAACATGTCGACGCGGCAATGGAACGGCTGCTGGACCGCCGCGGGGTCGGCCTGGCGCAGGTCTACGCGGGCGCGCAGCCCGAGCTCGAACGCATCTGTGAGCTGCTGGTCGATTTCGACGAACGGTTCCAGCTGTGGCTGATCAGCCACTTCATGCTGGTGCGCAGGACGATCGGCATCGGCCACGGGGTGCACGCGCTCGACGGGGTGCCGACGCGGGTCCTGACCGGCCGGATGACCCAGCCGCTGTTCCGCTCGCTGTGGCAGATCCGGATCGAGCTGACCGAGGGTTGGCGACGCGAGTGCGGATACGCACCCGGAGCGGCACGTACGGCGACGGCCCGATGAACTACCTCGGCCATATCGACACTTTGCGTGCGCAGTTCCCGGTGCTCGACACCTGCGTGTATCTCAACAGCAATTCGACCGGGGCGATGCCGCGCGGCGTCGAGCAGGTACTCGATCGCTACTGGGCGACGATGCGGAGCTGGCGAGACGACGCATGGGGCGGATGGCTCGACGAGCTGGACGGCTACATCCACGCGCTCGCCGAATTCCTCAGCGCCCCAGCGGAAACGATCGTCACCGACACCAACCTCACCACACTGCTCGGCCGGCTCGCCACCTGTTTCGATTTTCGTGGCGAGCGCTCGAAGGTGCTCACCACCGACCGCGAGTTCCCCACCGTGCCGTTCCTGTGGCAAGGCTTCGCCCGCTACGGCGCCGAACGCGTTGTGGTCGATTTCGGTACCGAGGCAATCGAATCCGCGATCGACGAGCAGACCCTGCTCGTCTGTGTGGCCCATGGCAGTTACACCACGGGAGCAATGCTCGATCTCGAAAGGATCGTCGCGCGCGCCCATCGGATGGGTGCGCTGGTCATCGTCGACGCCTTCCAAACCGTCGGCGCAGTGCCGCTGAATCTGCCCGCGCTCGGGGCGGATTTCGTGCTCGGCGGCGCGGGTAAGTGGCTGTGCGGGGCGCACACCGCGTTCCTCTACGCACGCCGCGAACTCCTGCCGACGCTGCGACCCGCCGCCACCGGCTGGTTCGCGGGTCGTGACCCGCTGTCGTTCCGGCCCGCCGAGGACTGGGCCGCCGATGCGCGGCGGCTCGCGGGCGGCACGCCGATTCCGCTCACCGCCATGATGTCCCGCGTCGGCCTCGATCTGCTGGCTTCGGTGGGCATGCCGGCCATCCGGGCGCACTCGCTGCGCTGCACCGGACGCATCATCGAGCGGGCGGTCGCAGCGGGTCTCACGGTGCGCACCCCGAAGGCGGCGCAGCACCGCGGCGGCGTTGTCTGCCTCAGTTTTCCGGGCGACGAGCTGGTCAAGCAGCGGCTGGTCGAACGCGGCATGGTGTGCAGCTGGCGCGAGGGGCTGCGCGTGGCTCCCCATATCTACAACACGGTGGACGAAGTGGACGCTTTCATGGACGCGTTGGCTGCGGAGCGAAAGGGGCTGCGCGCATGACCGGGATCGTGGTCTCGCCGCGCGCACTGCTCAGTTTGCTGTTCAACGGCGACAAAGCCATCGATGTCGTGCGAACCGCTTGGAAGATGGGCCTTTTCGATGCGCTGGACACCGGCCCCGTGTCGCTCGGCGCACTGTGCGATCGCTTCGAGGTGGTGCCGATCCGCCTCTACAAGCTGCTCGACTGTCTCGAATGCCTCGGCCTGGTCGCTCGGCAGTCTTCGGACCTGTTGCGCGACAACAGATATCACGCGATCGACGGCGCGCGCGACGCGGCCGTAGACGTGCTGGGCCCGGCCTCCGTCGAACGGGACCGGGACGGCTACCCGTGGCGCACGCTGTACGGCCGGCTGCCCGAGGTACTGCACGGCACGCATGGCATGGCGGCCTCCGCTTTCGAATGGCCGCTCGACAACGCCGAGCAGATCGCCGGATTCGAACACAGCATGGCGGCCGGGATCGGCCCCATCGCCGAGGCGTTCGGCATGCACGCCGAGTTGTGGCGCGACACCGCACGGCTACTCGACGTCGGCGGCGGCGACGGCACCTTGGCCGCGCACCTGTTGCGGAATCAGCCGTCCCTGCGGGCCGACGTCTACAACCTGCCCGCGTTGGGTCCCCTCGTGGACCGCACGCGGGCGGAATCTGGCTGCGGCGACCGGCTCGGTTTCGTCGGCGGCGATTTCCTCGCCGAACCGCTGCCGAGCGGGTACGACGTCCTGTCGTTCGTGCGCGTGCTGCACGACTGGCAGCGACCGCAAGCCCGGGAACTTCTGATCAAGGCCTACCGCGCCCTCGCCCCGGGCGGGCGGGTGCTCATCTGCGAGGAATTCCGGGACGCCGAACGGCTCGCCCGGCAATTCTTCTGGTCGTATTTCCTCATCGGCGTCGACAGTTGCACGAGCATGTTGCGAGAGGCGACCGACTATCTCGACCTGCTCGGCGAGATCGGTTTCCAGGAGGCCGCGGTCCTGCCCGGACCGTTCGACATCCTGGTCGCCATCAAGCCCACTGCCGAAAACGAGGTTCCGGTCCGGTGAGTGACAAGAAATATCGACGTCCCCTGCGGGTGCTGGTCGACTGAACAGATGCAGACTTTCGATCACATATTCGTCGGCGGCGGCCACAATGCACTGGTCGCCGCGGCCTACCTGAGCAAAGCGGGCCATGAGGTGCTCGTCATCGACCGCAATGATCGGGTGGGCGGGTTCGTGCGCAGCGCCGAATTGACGCCGGGAGTGATCTACGACCCGTTCTCGTCCGCGATCCCGCTGTTCACCAGCGGGCCCGCGTGGCGTGACCTGGGGCCGGACCTGGAGAAACAAGGTCTGCAGATCTTGCAGCCCGAATTCCCGACCGGTGTGTCCCTGGAAGACGGCACCACGGCGGTATTCCCCCGGGATCCGCTGGCACTCGCGGACGAGGCGGACCGGCTGCACCCCGGCGACAGCTCGGCGGTCGCCGAAATCGTGTCGGCGCTGGGGCCCGCGGTGGGCCCGATATTCGGACTGCTGGGCCAGGACCTGACCAGCGAAGCGGCCCGCGCCACCATCGCTCAGCTGGTGCGCGAAGGCAATGGCTGGTCCGAGGTCGCCGAGATCGCGTTGGACAGCGCGCGCTCGGCCGTCTCCGAGATCGAATCCCCAGCGATGCGAAGCCTTTTCGGCTCCTGGCCAGCGCACGTGAGTCACGGGCCGGACGACGCGGGCGGCGCGTTCTGGACGACGATCTTCCCGCTCGGGTTCACCGCGGGCGGCATGCCGATTCCGCAGGGCGGCATCGGAAAACTCGTCGAAGCGCTCGCGGGCATAATCTCCGACCGGGGCGGTGTGATCCAGACCGGCGCCACCGTCACCCGGATTCGGGTGACCGACGGACGCGCCGTCGGCGTGCAGCTGTCCGACGGTAGCGCGTGTCGGGCCCGCAACAGCGTCGTGGCCTCCGTCAATCCCGACCAGCTCTACGAGTGGCTGCTCGGCGAAACCGAAGTGCCCGAACGTATCCTGCGGCAAGCGAGCCGATACCGCTACGGCACCGGTCTCTTTCAGCTCCACCTCGCGACCAGCGCGCCGATCCCTTGGACGGACAAGCGTTTCGAACGGATCGGGCAACCGTTCCTCACCGATTCGCTGGACGGACTGTCCCTGCACGTCGCTCAGGCGCGGGCCGGGTTGCTGCCCGCGTGGCCGACGATGACCATCGACTCCCCCACCGCACACGACCCGACGCGCGCACCCGCGGGCACCAGCGTGCTGCGCATCCAGGTCACCGATGTGCCCACCCGTCCACACGGCGACGCGGCAGGGGCGATCACCACCGACGGCACCTGGAACACCGATGTGGTGAACCATTTCGCCGACCGGGTACTCGAGGTCGTGGAGCGCCACGTCCCGGGCTTGAGCGCCACTATCATCGCCCGCGAAATTGTCACTCCCGCAACTCTTTCCGCGTTCAACCCGAACAGCGGGCCCGGCGACCCCTACGGTGGCGCGCAAGACCTCGCGCAAAGCTTCGCCCTTCGCCCGATCTCCGCCGCACCCGGTCACCGCACCTTCGTCCCCAACCTCTACGTCCTCGGTTCGGGCACCTGGCCGGGCGCCGGCGTCTCCGGAAACTCCGGCCACATCGTCGCCCAGTATCTACTGTGATCCCGAATCCTCGGCAGCGGTCGTACCCGCGATCGACACCGCCCCTTCATCTCTGGTGAACTTCCAGGGCAGTGCGAACCGCACTCTCGAGCGCTCCTTCGATCCATGCCGGCTTGAGCGTGGTGTGGTCGCCGGCCAAATGGATTCGCCCTTCGATCGTTCGGGTCGCGGCGTGGTGTTCGTGTAGTTGGCCGGGGGTGGGAATGACCGCTTCACCCAGGGCATAGCGGGCACGTTGCCAGGACTGCGAGACACCGACACCGGTGAATTCGGTGTCGACGCGGGGACCGAACATGCGACGCATCCCAGCGAGCGCGAAATGCACCCGCTCGCTTTCGGTGAGCGAATCCCAGCGCATGGCATCGTCGGACCAGGTGTAGCTGGCCAGGACGACGCCGCCGTCGGAATCGGGCACGTGAGAGGGGAAATAGGTGAATCGATTAGGACAGTCCGATACGCACCCACCGCCGCGGAATCCACGAACGCCTTGCTCCCAGAACCTGGTCTTGAACTCGAGCAGCACCTTGGTGGCGGCATCATGGTGCAGCTCGGTGATGGCACGACGGGTCGGATAGGACAGCGGTGGGTCGAAAGTGCAGAAACGGGTGGCGGTCAAGGGGATAGCGAGAATGGCGTAGTCGCCCTCGAACGATTCGATCGGATCCATCGGTGCGCCATCGGTGTGCTCGCTGCCGGATTCGGCGGTGGTCCACACCTTTACACCGCGATCGGTCTGCTCCAGGTGGGTCATGCGTCTGCCCTGACGCACGGCAGGCCCGAGTTTGCGGGTGAGCGCGTCGGTCAACGTCGCGGTGCCGCCTTCGAGTTCCCAGTAGCTCGCGTCCGGGCGGATGAGGGCATGGTCCACCATCGCGGAGATGACACCGTAGTGCAGTCGGGAGGTCAGGTTCTCCAGGGTGCCCACCGTGGCGAGATGCGCAAGGCTCCAGCCGTGCTCCGTCAGATAACGGTGCGTGGAGTAGTCCTCGTAGGTATTGAAAACCTTTGCCCAGCCATCGATTCGACGCTCGATGGGCCAGTCGTCAGGCACTCCCACTTTGTGCAACGCCGAATCGAGCGCAGCTCTGGCCGGCGCGGTGAGGTCCACACCGAAATCGCGATGCAACGCCGCGGGATCGCCGGCGTACTCGGCGCGCGTGACGATCCTTCCGTTGGTGTTGATCAGCGTACGGCCCGCCGCGGGCGGCGGCCGGAACTCGGCAGCGGGACCGTTGCTCCATTGCTCACCGGTGAAGGAGCGATAGACGACGGGCGTGACCGCCGCGGAACGTGCCTCCGGTGCAACGTCCGCGTTGTGGAATTGCCGCCGCCGCAGACCCAATTTGTCGGCGAGCGCGAGCACCATGGGATGGGCGCTCGGCAGCCGCATGGCCCCGGCCTCCGCATACAGGTTCGGATCGCTGAACATGCCGCGAAAGGTCTTGACGCGTCCGCCGGTTCGGCTGCCGTTGGCTTCGATGACCGTCACCCGGTGCCCGGCGTCGGCCAGCAGATTCGCCGCGGTCAGTCCGGCCGGACCCGCGCCGATCACCAGAACCCGTTTGGGCGCAGCAGTTTCGGGCAGACCGGTGTCGATCAGCGTACGCAGGTAGGTCAGCCGCATATCGTTGCCCGCGGCGTCGACCCCCAGCATCTCCCTGGCCAACTCCACGCTGCGATCCATCGACCGAGCGAAGTCGGTTCGAGCGGCAGGCGGCCCGCAGGCGAGGGTCGTCGCCCCTGCGGCCAACGCCCCCGCCGCAGCCGCGGTGGTCAACAACGCACGTCGTCCGATCACAGTTTCCGCCACGCCCCGACCGATCCCTTCTGTGGACCACGACCCGGCTGATTTATTGCGATGTTGCCGGATGTTAGCAGGGGTGGTTCGGACGGCAGCGATGTCGACCGGTAGGCACGCCGACGGAATTCGCCACGGTGCGAGTGGGGCCGCACAGCACGCCTGGTTTCGCCCTTCGCCCGATCGCCGCTCGGGTACCTGGCCGGGCGCCGACGGCTCCGGAAGTTCCGGCCACATCGTCGCCCGTCGCAGACTGACGTCGCGATTCAGACACCACGTACGGAATGAATTTGCACGGCGACGTCGGCTGGGACGTCGGATTTCCAGCCCGGGGTGACACTGAAAATGATACCGCCGCGATAACTGTACTCGGTGTATCCGTGCCACGGTTGCGATGTGCGATTCCAGAGGGAATAGACCTGACCGTCCATGTTCTGCAGGCGGAGGTCGGTCGAACCGAGCTGGAAATAGGCGATTCGGCCACCGCCGTTGGGTGCGCTGAAGATACAGAACCGGGCGCTCGGGCAGCGGTCGTATCCAGCTGCTTCGGCCTGCGCGGGCGCGGCGAACGCGCCCATTCCGACCATTCCGGCAACCGCTGAAACCGCCGCGACGCCCTGTTTGAAATTCATGCGAAATCGCATTGTCGTACCCCTCCCGTCATGCGGCGGCTCCAGCGAGTCTGCCGTCGAATGGATGGTAGGACAATCGAAGTCGTCCACATTCCCCAGTTGCGACCCCAGTTGCGCCGGAGCGGCGCGTTCTCGGAGACGATGACCCGCGGATTATCGAGTAGTTACGGTCGCGAACTACCCGCTGAGTAGGGTCGGGATATGGTGTTCGATTCCACTCGTTTCGATCTGCAACCCTATGCCGGTTTCGACTTCGACGGCTGCGTTCGGCGGACGTATTGCAGCTTCGAGGATGCCGGCTGGCAGTCGCTGCTCGTTCAGCGGTTCGAGCATGCGCCCGTGGTGCGCGAGATGCCGTTGCCTGCCGCGGCGGATGTGCATCTGGTGTTGCCGCTGACGGGGAAGGCGGTGCTGCAGACGCGAAATGGCGGGCGCAGTGTGCGGTCCACCTGGCTGCCCGGCACGATCGACGCCAAACTGCCGGGCCAGGCCACGTCGGTGAGCTATCGCGGCGACGGACCGATGCGCAGCGTGCAAGTGCACATCCCGCGCAATACGGTCGACGCGGCCGCGGCACAGCTGGGCGAACAGGACGTGGATTTCGAAGCGGTGTCCGCGGCGCTCACACAGGGCGATCCGCTGATCGAGGAAGTGGTACGCGCACTCGCGGTCCCCAGCGGTGCGGACGATCTCTACGCCGAGTCCGCAGCCGCCTTCCTGAGCATGCACCTGCTCGTCCGGCATGCCGGTGCGGCGGCGCCGACGGCACCGAACCGCGAGGATCGGCGCGTGCGCGCGGCGGTGACGATGATGCGTGAACGGTTCGCCGAGTCGATCACTTTGGCGGATATCGCGGGCGAGGTGCATCTCAGCGTCTACCACCTCGTCCGGGTCTTCCGGACCGAGACCGGGACGACACCGCATCAGTTCCTGCTCCGGCTGCGGGTCGATGAGGTCAAGCGGCTGCTGCGCGACACCGAGCTCTCGATCGAACAGATCGCTCCGCGTTGCGGTTTCGGCAGCGCCGGTGCGCTGTCCATCGCGTTCCTGCGGTACACCGGCGTCCGGCCTTCGGTGTATCGCAAGAACTGATCGGCACGCCGCAATTGCGTGCCTGGCCCTCGCGCCGCGCGGTCACGTGTACTGAGACCCGGAACACGACCGCTCCGATTCCTCGAAATCGGCTGTGCGAGAGGGGCAACGACACTTGCGCGAAAGCTGGGTCACCGATGTCGTGGCCGGTTACGAGAACGACCACGCGCCCGCCCATGAGTACCTCGGCGAGAACGGCGAATGGAGCGTCCTCAGCCGGCACGACCTATTGCACGAGGTGCGCTCTGCCGCCACGGGATGGCGCGCGGCCGGTGCGCGACCCGGTGACCGGGTCGCGATGGAAGCCACCGACCCGCGCCTGTTCGTCCCGGCCTTCCTCGGCGCCCTGTGGGCCGGAGTGGTGCCGGTTCCAGTGCCGCCACCGCCGCCGCAGGGACGTCGCGCCGCCTGGCACGATCACGTGGCAGCGATGGCCGCGGCAGCGCAGACCCGGGCGATCGCGCTGCGCGCCGGCACCGCCGCACCTGCGGGCAGCGAGCGGACGATAGTCCTGGATACCGTCGTGGCCGCGCCGCCGGACACGTCGGACCCCTGCCCTCCCGAACCGGACGCGACCGCGTATGTGCAGTTCAGTAGCGGCAGCACCGGAACTCCGCGCGCGATTCCCGCGCGGGTGGCCGCGGTGCGCGCCAACGGGATGGCCATCATGCGCGACGGCCTGCGCGCCGATCCGGCGGTGGACCGCGGACTGTCCTGGCTGCCACTGCACCACGACATGGGGCTGGTCGGATTCGTCTTGGCGCCCTTGCTGATCGGCGTTCCCGTCTCCTTCGTGCCGACCCGCGCCTTCGTCCGCCACCCCGGGCTGTGGTTGCGCGCCATGTCCGACCGGCGCGCGACGATCAGTTTCGCCCCCAATTTCGCCTACGCGCTCAGTGCCCGCCGGACCTCGCCCGAGGAGATCACCGCGCTGAAACTCGATCAGGTGCGCGTGCTCGGATGCGGCGCGGAGCCCATCAACCATGCTGTGCTGCAACACTTTCTGAACACCTTTGCACCTGCGGGACTCGAACCCGAAGCGCTGACACCGTGTTACGGACTCGCCGAGGCCACGCTCGCGGTCGCGCTCGCCACGCCGGATCGCCCCTACCGCGTGGACCACCTCCGCGCCGACGAATTGTCCGGCGGACGCGCCGTCCCCCTCGATCCGGAAACAGCCGCCCGGATACCGGCCGAGACCGAGAGTAACGCCACGTCTACGGTTCCCGAGGACACCGCGACGATTGTCAGCTGTGGACCGCCGTTGGCCGGTCATCAGATCGCCGTGCGCGACGACGCCGGCGAGACCGTCGCCGAGCGGATCATCGGCGAGATCTGGGTGCGCGGTCCCTCGGTCGCACACGCCTATCTGGGTGCGGTCTCCGCGACGCACCACACGTTTCGGCCGGACGACTGGCTGCGTACCGGTGACCTCGGCTACCTGGCCGAGGGAGAGCTGTTCGTGACCGGCCGGGTCAAGGATCTGCTGATCCTCAACGGCCGCAACATCGATCCGCAACGGGTGGAGTGGGTCGCCGAGACCGTCGCCGGTGTGCGCGCGGGCGGGGTCGTGGCCTGCACCCGGCCTGGATCGGGCTCCGAGGAACTGGTCGTGGTCGCGGAATGCCGGACCGCGGACATGAAAATACCTGCGGCACTGCGGGAAGCCGTCGCCGCCGCCCTCGGCATCCCGGTGCACGACGTGGTGACCGTGGCCCCCGGCACCGTACTGAGGACGACCTCGGGGAAGCCACGACGGCAGGAGACCCGCCGCCGCTATCTGGAAGGGGCGCTGCATGTCCAGCAAAGCTGACATCGCCGTCAGTTACGACCTCGACCCGGAGTTCTACCGGCTCTGGCTCGACAGCCGGATGAACTACACGTGTGGCGTCTTCGACGACACCGACGACCTCGACGCCGCCCAGCTCGCCAAACTCGCGGTCCTGCACGACTTCGCGCACATCGCGCCCGACCGCACGGTGCTCGACATCGGCTGCGGCTGGGGCAACAATCTCGCGTACCTCACGCAGGAACGCGACGTCGCCCGAGCACACGGCATCACCCTGTCGCAAGCCCAGTACGACGACATCGTGCGCCGCGATCTGCCGGGCGTCACCGTCTCCTGCGTCGACTATCGCGACTTCATCCCGGTGCACACCTTCGACGCGGTGCAGTCGATCTGCATGATCGAACATGTCTGCACCCCCGAGGACGCCCGCGCCGGACGAGCCGTCGCCAGGTACCGCGATTACTTCCACAAAGCGTGGACATGGACCAACCCTGGCGCGTACTTCGCACTCCAGACGGGTCTGCGTGAGCGCCTGCCGCGCCGTGCCGAAGAGGCACGCGAGCTGCGCTGGCTCGGCGAGACCATCTTTCCCGGCGGCATGGCGCCCCGGGCCGAGGACATCATCATGGCCGTCGGCCCCTACTGGGAGGTCATGCAACTGCGCACCCGGCGCGAGGACTACGAACGCACCACGACGCACTGGCGCACCCGGTTGCGCGCGCACGAGGAAGAAATTCGCGATCGCTGGGGCGGCGAACTGTTCGCAACCTATGACCGCTATCTGACGTGCTGTATCAACTCGTTCGCGCGCAGGCACATGACCCTGTCCCAGTGGTGCCTGCGTCGCGTGGACGATCCCGAGTAAAAGCTCTCTGCCTCAACGAAACCGCATCGAAGGAACGCCTATGACCCAGGACGAACTGCTGGCCTTGCTCGGCAGCGGTCTGCGCGATGTCACCTCCGCAGCACATCCGCCCCTGCGCCCGGATTCCGACCTCTTCTCCTCCGGCATCGATTCGGTGCAACTGCTGGAGCTCGTCACGTGGACCGAGAAGCAGCTCGACATCCGCCTGCCCGACGAAAAGCTCTACGCCGTCACCGATGTCGAGGGGCTGTGCCAGCTCATCATCACCGAACTAGCGCATCGGGTCGACCGTTGAACAGGGATCTGCGCGAATCCTTCCACCGCACGTACATGACCTTCTTCGAGAACGCCGAGCGCACGCGCCGCTGGAATCCGTTCAACGACATCGACTGGGACGGGCTCGACACCGCGCGCAGTGATGCGCAGCTCGCGACCAACGCCGAAACATTCTGCGGTGTCGAACTCTTTCTCCCCGATTACCTCAACACGCACCTGGAACTGTTCGGCCGCAACTACGCCCAGGCCTGGTTCGCCGCGAACTGGGGGTACGAGGAATCCAAACACGCGCTCGTGCTCCGCGAATACCTGCATCGCAGCGGTCAACGTACCCAAGCCCAACTCCACGACTACGCCGACACGGTCCTGGCCAAGCGCTGGGAACGGCCGTACGCGAGTCCCCGGGAGATGCTGATCTACGGAATGATCCAGGAACTCACGACCTTCGTGGTCTATCGCTCGCAGCGCACGCTGGCCGACGAGACCGGGCACTCGGTCCTGGCCGATATCTACCGGATCATCGGCCGCGACGAGATGGCGCATACGAAGTTCTACCAGCACATGGTCGCGCTGCTACTCGACGAGGACCGCGCAGGCACTCTCGTCGATCTGGCCCATGTCCTGCGGACCTTTCGCATGCCCGCCGAGCAGCTGTTGCCCGATCCCGAAGCCCGCTCGGTTCTGATGCGCTCCACCGGCATCAACGCGCAGGTCTACCTGCGTGACATCGTCGCGCCCACCCTCTCGGCGCTGCACCTGACCCGCCACGATCTGCCCGCGCCCACCCGCCACCGGAAGGAGCGATAGTGTCCGGATCACCGGTGATCGATCTGCTCAGCGACCCGCTCTTCGATCCGCACGTCCGCTACCGGCTAGGCGTGGACGACCTGATGCGGCTGACCGTCGAGCGCGCGAAGCTACTGCACGCCAAGGGAATCGTGGGCAGTGAGGCATGGTGCGGCGGCAACCGGCAGGACCGCTTCCCCGAACTGGTCCGCACCGCGGGCTGGTTGAGCGCCTTCGACATCTCCTTGGTCGCCACGACCGGCAACCAGCAGCTCGG
>NZ_BAUA01000197.1 GCF_000710915.1 Nocardia brasiliensis IFM 10847 | reverse complement strand
CGCCTACAACCGACTGGTGACCTCCGGCTGGAACCGGCTCGCCACGATCTACAACAATCCGCTCGCGCAACGGGTCATGTATCGGCCGCCGCAGGACGAGATCATCGACCAGTTGCGCCGCGCGGACAGCCGCCGGATCGCCGATGTCGGCTGCGGCACCGGGATTCTCGCCGCCCGCATCCAACAGGAGTTGCACCCCGACGTGATCTACGGTTGCGACGCCTCGCCCGGCATGCTCCGCCAGGCGAAAGCCCGCTCCGGACAGGTGAACTGGATCAACCGCCCGGCCGAAGACCTCGGCCTGCCCGCGGGCTCGGTCGACGCCGTCGTCTCCACGCACGCCTTCCACTTCTTCGACCAGCCCGGCGCGCTGGCCGAGTTCCACCGGATCCTCTCCCCCGGTGGGCTACTCGCGATCGTCGTGATCAACCCGCGCAGCCGGTTCGCGCCGCTGCTGCAACCCACTCCGGTCCAGGGGGTCGCCTACTTTCCGCCGCCCGCCGAAATGCGGGAGCTGATCGTGGCGGCGGGCTTTCACGTGGTGGAGCAGCGACCGGTGCGCCGGCCCATTCCCGAGGCGTTCGTCCCGGACCAGCTGACCGTCGCGCGCAGCGGCTGACATCTCGGCGCGCCTCGCCGACGAGCTGTCGGCGGCGCGCGGTAATCTTGTCGCTCGGAACGCGCTGCCCCAGACCCCGCCAGCCGACCACACAGCAACGAAGTCGGTCGAGGTGGGAAGGGGCAGTTCGTGGATCAGCCTGTCGATACGCCGAACATCGCGCGGGGCGACGGCAACGACAACCAAGGCGCGGCGACACCACTGCTCGATCCCGGAATCGAGCCGATCAGTCCGATCGAAGAGGTCCTCGGCACGGGCGCGTGGCAGAACGCGGGCACCTTCCGGTTCTGGCTGGCCGACGAGCGCTGGGAATGGTCCGACGAGGTCGCCCAGATCCACGGCTACGCACCGGGCACCGTCCAGCCGACCACCGAACTGCTGCTCTCCCACAAACATCCGGACGATCGGGAACAGGTCGCGAACACCATTGCGCGCACCGTCGAAACCGGTGAGCCGTTCTGCAGCAGACACCGGATCATCGACACCAGAGGACGGGTACGCCACGTGCTGGTGGTCGGTGACGACATGTACGACGACATGGCGAGAGTGGTCGGTACGTCCGGCTACTACGTCGATATCACCGACACCCTCGCCGAGGATCGCAGGCAAACCCTCAACGATGCCCTACCCGAGCTGTACGCCGCCCGCGCCGCCATCGAACAGGCCAAAGGCGCGCTCCGGCTGGTCTATGGAATCAGCGCCGACCAAGCCTTCCGCGTGCTCGTCTGGCGCGCCCAGGAGAGCGGTGTCGAACTGCGTGTCCTGGCCACCCAGCTACTCTCCGAGTTCACCGCTCTCGGCGGCTCGATGGTCGAACTCCGCACCCGCTTCGACCATCTACTGCTCACCGTCCACGAACGCGTGTGATCACGGTGTGCGCCACTCGTCCTCGGTGAGGGCGGTGCCGGCCTGCGGCACCATGTAGCTCCCTTACGCCCTTCCCTCATCGGCGCGGGCAAAACGTTCGTCCGGTTCGGCGTCGGCGGACTCTCTGGTCCGTAGTTCGCCGCCGTTGCGGGCGCGGACCGCGTTGATCGCGGCGAGCGCGACTCCGAGGGTGACCAGGATCAGTCCCCGCAACCACACTTCGCCCTCGATCCGGGTGAACAGGAACAGGCACGACGCCAGGCCCAGCCACGGGATGACCGCCGGCACCCGGAAATGGTCCGGTTCGCCGCCCGCGGTGCGGCGCAGCACCAGCACCGCGGCGTTGACGGCGGCGAACACGACGAGCAGCAACAGCACCAAAGTGGCTGCGAGCGAATCGACTTCGCCGGTCGAGGCGAGCACCAGGGAGACCGCGGAGGTCGCCAGGATCGCCACCCACGGCGTCCGCCGCCCCGGCAGCACCCGGGCGAAGAGCGGCGGCAGCAAGCCGTCCCGGGCCATGCCATAGGTCAACCGGGACGACATGATGCCGGTGAGCAGCGCCCCGTTCGCCACCGCCACCAGCGCGATCAGACTGAACAACCAATCCGGCAGCTCCCCGGCCGCCCGCACCACCTCGAGCAGCGGACCACTGGACCCGCTCAGTTGCCCGGTGGGCACGCTGGCACTGGCCACGAAGCCGATCAGCACATAGACCACGCCCGCGGTGAGCAATGCGCCGAACAACGCCCGCGGATACGAGCGACGCGGGTTCTCGATCTCTTCGGCCAGATTCACCGACGTCTCGAACCCGACGAACGAGTAGAACGCGAGTACGGTCCCGGCCAGCACCGCGCCGAACGGACCGTGCTCGGCGGTGCCCACCTCGGTGACGCGATGCAGGTCGCCGTCGCCGCGCGCGATGATCCACGCGCCGAGCCCGATGATCAGGACCAGCCCGCCCAATTCGATCAGCGTCGCCGCGACATTGGCGCGCAGGGACTCTTTGATCCCGCGAATGTTGAGCGCGGCGAGCGCGGCCAGGAAGACCACCACGACCGCCGCCGCGGGCAACGAGATCAGCGCCTGCAGGTAGTCCCCGGCGAAGGCCCTGGCCAGCGCGCCTACCGAAACCAGCCCGGCCGCCAGCATGCAGAATCCGACGAACGATCCGGCGGCGGGCCCGAATGCCGTGGTGACGTAGTGCGCGGACCCGCCCGCCCGCGGATACCGGGTCGCCAATTCGGCGTAGGACGCCGCGGTGAGGGTGGCGAGCGCGAGCGCGACCAGCAGCGGCAGCCAAACCGCGCCGCCGCTCTCCCCCGCCACCGAACCGACCAGCACATAGACGCCGGCGCCGAGGGTGTCGCCGAGTATGAAGAAATACAGCAGGGGTGTGCTCACCGTCCGCTTCAACGCGAGGCTCATGCTGGTCCGATACCCAGATGATCTCTGTTGAAGCGCCGCGAGCCGCTCGCGCTCAGCTGGCGGTGAGCGTGGCGGGCGCCGGGTTCTCGGCCGGACGCCCGGGCACGGGCAAGCCGATGTGGCGGCGCGATTGCGCGACCTTGCGCATGATCGGCTCGGCTTCGTCGCCGCGCCCGGCGGCGGTGAGCGCGCGGCTGTACACCCGCATGGCCCGCAGCCGGCGCACGGTGGCCGAGACCTCGGTGAGCGCCCGCACGGCCTCCGCCGCGATCGGCACCGCGGCTTCGGCGTCGCCGCTGCAAAGGGTCACCTCGGCGAGCCGGGCCAGCGCCCAGCCCTCCTGATGCCGGCGTCCGTCGCGGCGGGCCACCGCGAGCGCCCGCTCGCACAGTTCCCGCCCTTCCGCCGGATCACCCCGCTGCAACGTCGCAAAGCCCAACTCGTGCAACGCCATTGATTCGAGCCGGAGGCTTCCCACCATGCGCGCGAGGAACAGGGCTTTGCCCGCGGCCTCGACCGCTTCCGGCCAGCGCCGCGCATCGCAGTAGGCGCGGGCCAGGGTCGCCCAGCCCATCCCCTCGCTCCACTGGTTGCCGTCCTGGCGGCCCAGTTCGATGGCCCGCCGGAAGTGCTCCACGGCCACGTCCACCTTCTCCTGGTAGGCCATCGCCGTGCCGAGCATCTGTTCGGCGAGGATGGCGCCGGGGCGATCGCCCGCCTCGCGCAACATCGCACCGGCCTGGCGCAGGATGTGCCCGGCACTCAGATCGCCCATGCCGACCAGCCGGGCGACGGCGGCGGCCAGTTGGGCACGCGCCGTGGTCCGCAGGTCGCCGTCGTTCTCCGCGGCGTAACTCATCAATTCGAGCGCCTCGGCCACCTGCGGCAGATGCTCGCCCGCGTCCCCGCCGACGGCCAGCGACAGCGCGAGATCCACTGCGAGCATGCGGGTCTGCGCATCCGGCAGTTCAGTGACCTGCCGATAGAGCGCGACCAGGCCGGATCGCTCGGTCATCGCCCAGACGGCACATTGCCGCTCGTCGGTGAAGCGCTGCCCGGCCTGTTCGGTGACGGCGTAATACTCCGTGCCGACACCCGGATCACGAAGTTCCACAATGTTTTTCGCGCTCGCCAGATAGAAGTCGAGCAGCCTGCGCAGGGCGAGCGGCCATTCCCCCCGCTGCGACTGATCGGCCACTCCGCGAGCGAACAGTCGCAACAGGTCGTGATAGCGGTAGCGACCCCATTCCGGCGTCTGCAACATGCCCAGATCGACCAGTGCTTCGCAGAGTCGCTCGGCCTCGGCCGGTTCCCGGTCGATCAGCGCGGCGATCGCGGCGCCCGACAGGTCGGGCGCGTCGGAGAACGAGACCAGGACGAACACGCGCGCCAGCTCGGGCGCGAGTTGCCGGTAACTGTCCCGGAATACGTGTTCCACGCTGGTATTGCCAACCGCGAGTTCGGCGAGCCGGCCGCGCTCGTCGGCCAGCCGCTCGGCCACCGCGGCGAGCCGCCAGTTCGGTCTGCTCGCCAGCCGCGCGCCGACGATCCGCAGCGAAACCGGCAGGTGCCCGCACGCGTGCAGGATTTCGCGCGCGGCGTCCGGCTCGTCCGATACCCGCCGCACCGAAGCCATGCGCTCCAACAGCGTCAGCGATTCGTCCGGGGTGAGCACGTCCAGCGGAACCAGCCGCGCGCCGAACAATTCCGCCAGGCTCGAACGGCTGGTCACCAGGACCGCCGCCGTGCCGGCGCCGGGCAGCAGCGGGGTGAGGTGGTCGACGTCGCGCGCGTTGTCCAGCACCAGCAGCGCCCGCTTGTCCGCCACGGTGTCGCGCCACAGCGCGGTGCGCTCGGCCAGCTCCGTCGGCACCTCGCCGGGCTCGATGCCGAACGCGCGCAACGCGACCGCCAGCAGCACCTCGGCCGAGCGTGGATGTTCGTCCATGCCACCGAGATCCAGATACAGCACGCCGTCCGGATAGTGTTTGCGCGCGCGATGCGCGAGATGCACTGCCAGCGTGGTCTTTCCGACACCGCCGAGGCCGGTGATCGCGATCACGGGGCGGCCGGTGCAGTCCGCGTCGAGCAGTCCGCCCAACTCCCGGGCCAGTTCCGCGCGCCCGACGAAGTCGGCGATATCCGGCGGCAACTGCGCCGGGACACGCGGGAGATCGAAACTCTTCGGCGCGGGCGGCGGTTCGTAGGCCGGCTCGGTGTCCATCGACTCGGCCGACAGGATCTGCTGATGCAGGCGCACCAGCTCCGGCCCGGGCTCCAGGCCGAGTTCATCGGCGAGCAGCCGACGCGCGGTCCGGTAGACGTCCAGGGCCTCGACCCGCCTGCCGCTGCGGTGCAGCGCGATCATCAGCAGTTCGTACCACCGCTCACAGTGCGGATCGGCCGCGATCAGCGCCTCCGACTCCGCGACGGCGGTCGCGTACCGGCCGAGATCCAGCGCCACCGAGACCCCCACCTCATACATGGCCAGGCGCAACCGATCCAGTCGCGTCCGCTCGCCCTCGGCCCAGGGGCCGGGCAGCCCGATCAGCGGATCCCCGCGCCACAGCTGCTGGGCCGCGGCCAGCTTGGCATTCGCGTCGTCGGCCGCGCCCGCCCGCCGATCGGCTTCCGCGGCCGCGATCAGGTCCTCGACCGCGATCACGTCGAACTCCACCGGCACCCCGAGCCGGTAGCCGCCGCGCGTCGAATCGAGCCACTCGGTCCCCGCACCCGGGTACCCGTGCGCGTCGAACTGCCTGCGCAGGGCGAGGACATGGTTGCGCAGCACACTGCCGGCGGTCTTGGGCGGGCGCGCCGACCACAGGCGCGCGACCAGTTGCGTCGTCGAAAGAGTGCGGCCGGGCTCGGCCGCGAGCATGGCAAGTACGGCCAGCAACTGCGGGGCGGCGAGTTCGAGTTGCTTGTCGCCCAGCCAGACCTCGACCGGCCCCAACATCCGTAACCGAAGTGCGGCCGGGCCCGCCCCGTCGAGTCCTGAACATTGCTGCGGTGCCACTCGAATCCCTCACATCCCGTCAGCGCAGACCATGCCGGTACAGCGGACTCACCGGAATATGCGAGCCGTGACGCGACCACCGGTCGCCGTCACCTCTGCTGATGGCAAGTCGGCCATGTAATGACCGTAGAAGCGTGCCGACCGGACGGCAATCGGAGATTACGCGAGGATGATCGAGAAATTACGGTGCGGGGCGATGAGCGCCACGCCGACCTCGGACCGGAATCCTACCGTGGCACCCACCGTGCGCCGGCGATCTCACCGGGCGCCTTCGGACAGCAGATGCGCGAGCAGCAACTTGATCAGCAGCACCGGAGCGAACCACGAGAGCGCATGTGGCACCGTCAGCACACTGGTCACGCCGACGATCGCGAAGGCCGTCACCCCGAACGCGATCGGACGGCGCAGCTCATCCGGCGAGATGGTTACCGCAACCGCGCCGATCAGCGCGAGCGCGTAGATGACCACCGCATTCGCCCAGGTGAACCCCGGCACCACCGCCGCCAAGATGAACGGCTGCAGGTGGATCGCGACGAAGCCGAGGTGGTGGGCGGCGGTCCGGCCGGGTCGGTGGTACCAGCGTTTCGCCGAGTTCGTCGCATTGACGACGGCGCCGCCGAACATGTCGAAGGCGACCAGGGCGACGATCGCGGCACGCCACGGCGCCAGGTCGGCGTGCAGGCTCAGCGCGAAAGCTGTTGCCGCACCGGCGAATGCCGCCGCGAAAGCGGTGGTGACCTCGCCGTGGGTCGCGTTCGGTGCGATCAATCGATCGGTGAGCGTGGTCATTTCCGGATTCCTTCCACACAGAGCTGCACGAGCGGGTCGGCCAGGTCGCGCAGCGAGACCTGCGGATCGGCCAGCGTCTGCACCAGGCAGCCTTCGATCGCGCCGACGATCACCGCGGCATGCCGGGTGTCGATGCCCTCGCGGAGCTCGCCCTCGGCCTGCGCCTGAGCGAGGAGATCGGCTACGGCGTCACGGTATTCGCGATACATGGCGGCCAGGTCGAGCGGCGGATTCGAGGCCCACACGTCCAGGAGCACGCGTGCGTGATCCGGATGCGCGGCGAGCAGGTCCACGATGCCGCGCACCAGACGCGTCAACCGCGTCAGCCCGCTCCCCCCGCCGAGGTCGCCGAGCACCTGCGCGGCCCGCGCCGAATAACTCTCGAAAACGCCGGACAGCAACGCATCCCGGCTGTCGAAGTACAGATACACACTGCCCTTCGCGATACCGGCCGCCGCCGCGACATCCTCGATCCGCGCCGCCGCGAACCCCTTGCGAGCGAACACCCGAACAGCGGCGTCGAGGATCTCCTCCTGCCGGGCAACCCGATCAACTCTCTTCGGCACCGACTTATTATGAATGACCAGTCAGTCATAAAGCAACCCACGACCCGGGCACAACGACGGCCTACGGACGCGTACCGTCCTGTCCTCGAACGCTTCCGGGCCACAGTTCCCAACCGTTCGGGCCGAAGACCCACCGTTCGTTGCTGCCGTCACGGGTGTCGTAGGTGGCACCGAACGGCAGGTGCGTGACCTCGCCGCTGTAGTACGCCAACCGGAGCATGTCGACGGCCAGCCAGTAGGCGTGATGGGCAGCCGTCGATTCCCATTCCGCGCGTTCGAGCGCCGTCAGAAAATGCTCGTCGCGCCGCAAAGCGTCGCCGTTCGGGCAAGTCCAGTACAACACTCGCTCCGGACCGCTGTAGCCGCGCGGGACCAGCTCACGCGGCGTACCGCACACAGCGCACGACTCCACCGCCCGCGGCGCGTAATGGTCGGTCAACCAATGCAAGTCGATGATGCTGTGTTCGGTGTCGCGGGCACAGCTGCCGCCGCCCGGGGCCGCACAGTCCGGGCAACGTATGTCCTTGAATCCGTCGCCGGTATCCGGCCAGCCGGCAGGCCACCGAGCACCGCAACGCAGGCAATGGAACTGGGCCCGCTGGGCGGCGGTAACCGAGAACTGCGTGACGGGCCCAGGCTTGTCCCGTAACGGCCCCAGATACCCGGGATAGGTGCCCAACTCCGCGCGCGGCCATCCGCCTGCTCGCTCCTGCGGCCACAACAGCCCGATGACCTCGTGCACTGCCTGCCGATCCCAGGCCACGCCGGATCGCGCCGGAAGGCTTGCGGCATTGAGATACTCGGTCAGATCGTCGAGGTCCGACAGTGATGATGCGTTCTTCCACGCAAGCTCCCACACCCCTGTTTCGTCGTACCCGGCCCGGAGTGCCGCCGGTATATCCGCCCACTGCAACGCGATTCGAATCTGTTCCTGATGCTTGCGCTCGGCTGCGGCTCGGCTCGCCGACGCCGCGCGTTCGTCCGCACTGCCCGGCCACGGCTCCACCGACCGATCGCCGTACACCCGGCGGGGTAGCCCCGTCAGCGCCCCCGCGCCGGGCGGAAGCACATCCTCGTCGTGGTAATAACCGTGACGGCGGCCCGCCTGTCGATCGAGTTCGGCGAACCCCGCCTTCATTTTCGCGATATCTTCCTTACTGATCTTCTGCGAGTCCTCCGGCGGCCTGAAATGCCGCCCACCGACTTCCTGCGTCACGTTCGCCCTCCCCGTCACGGACTGAAGTTTCGTGCAGACGAACGGTACCCGGCGTCTCCCGTCGGCCCGAGTCGACACCGAGGACTGGCGGTTCGAGGCAGGGGATCTGGGCGATCAGTTCAGTATGGGACTGGTGAATTCTGGTCGGCCCAGAGCTTTTCGGTGTCGGAGCCGCCGGGTGGGGGGACCAGGCCGTTGATCATCCAGAGGTCTTCGCTGGTTTCGTCGGCGTGGAACTCCCAGTGCAGGTTCGGGTGCCGGGTCAGGTGGGGGTGCAGGATGGCCTTGATCCATTGGGCGGTGCGGCGGCGGCTTTCCTGGTCGGGGTTGCGGCGGGCGATGTGGTCGATGACGATGCGCACACCGGACGGGGTGGGTTCGCCGCCGACGTAGAAGTTCTCGGGGCGGGCCTCCTGGAAGACGGTGACGACGTAGAACCTCGGCAAGCCGACCTTTTCGTAGTGGTCGGCGATACGCGTGGCCAACTGGCGTTTCTCGTCGTCACCGAAGATGCCGGGCGTGTGATGGATTGTCCACAGGGGCATGACTTTTCGTACTCCTAGCAGAGTTCAGCGGGCGGCCGCGAAGGTCAGCCGCTCGACCGGACCGGACAGCGCCGCCTTGACCTCCACGGTGACGGCGTCGGCGAGCACTTCGGTATCCCCCGCCGCCACACCGTCCAGGATCCGGCCGGCGATCTCGACGGGCGTGGCCTTGGGCTGGGCGATGGCGGCGACCATGTCGGTGTCGATGAAGCCCGCGTGCACCCCGACGACCTGAGTCCGCTGCTGCGCCAACTCGACTCGCAACGAATTGGTGACCGACCACGCCGCCGCCTTGGACGCCCCGTACGCACCACTGCCCGCCAACCAGGACAGCACCGAATGCATGTTCACCAGTGCCCCACCGCCGTTCGCGGCCAGGATCGGCGCGAACGCGCGCGCCACGCGCAGCGGCCCGAACACGTTGACGTCGAATGTCTCGGTGACACTGTCGAAGTCACCCGTCGCCAACGGCGCCGGCAGCAGAATCCCGGCGTTGTTGAACACGATCTCGACATCGGAAGCGAGCTCCGCCAGCGCCGCGACCGATTCGACGGAACGTACCTCGAGCTCGGCCGTGACCACCTCCGGGCGCGGGTCCGAGTACGCCGAGCGGGCGGTGGAATACACCTTGCGTGCCCCGCGCGCGAGTAGTTCGTCGACCAGTGCCGCGCCGAGCCCGCGCCGGCCCCCGGTCACCAGGGCCACC
Source organism: Nocardia brasiliensis IFM 10847 (assembly GCF_000710915.1). Taxonomy (GTDB): domain Bacteria; phylum Actinomycetota; class Actinomycetes; order Mycobacteriales; family Mycobacteriaceae; genus Nocardia; species Nocardia brasiliensis_A. The sequence goes on along the minus strand of NZ_BAUA01000197.1, from coordinate 75,893 downwards.
TTGCCTGCTATCGCCACCATGCGACCTCCATCTCAGTAACGATGTCGTTAGTTAGATGGAACCACGAGACTGCTGGATAACGCAAGCGTTAGTTATAATGAGCAGGTGGCGATGGAGTTCGAGGAGAAGTTGCGCGACCGCGACGCGTGGTCGATCGGCGACGGCTGTTCGGCCGAGCGCGTCCTGAGCCTGCTCAGCACCAAGACGGTGTTTCTCGTGGTCCGCGAATGCTTCTACGGCACAACCCGGTTCGAGGATTTCGTGCACCGCGTCGGCACGTCCGCACCCGCCGCCTCCCGGGCGCTCAAACAGCTGGAAAGCGCGGGCATCGTCACCCGCGTGCCCTACCGGGAGCCCGGCAAGCGGATCCACGACGAATACCGGCTCACCGCGTCCGGCGAGGATCTGCTCCCGATCTTCCTGTCCCTGATGCAGTGGGGCGACAAATACCTGCAGGACGGCCGCCCACCGCTGACCTTCGTCGACGCGGAGACCGGCCGCCCCCTGCGGGTCCGGATCACCACCGAGCCCGTGCCCGAACCGGCCTCCGACGATATCGAGATCCGACTGAACCGGGCTAGGTGAGCCCGCGGGCGTCCTCGGTGTCACCGCGCACCAGTGGTTCCATTTCGCCGGGCGTGATCGCCGGAAACGTCGCGCTCTCCGTCCGTCGCACCACTCGCGGCACGGATCGCATTGCGGCGCCTCGATTTCCGGCGCGGAAAAGTTGCCGTTCGAGCAGATCGGCACCGTGCGCGGCGCCGCCCGCCGCGGCGAAACCCGCCGCGACCCGTTCCGCCCCGGCCTGGCAGGTCAGCGCCCGATCGATCGCGGTCCGCAGATTCGACACGCTCATCCGCTTTTTCGGCACCCAGGTGCCCGCCTCGTTCGTGACTACGCGGCGCGCGACTTCGGATTGATCCCGCCCGAACGGCACGACGCACACCGGCACGCCCGCGGCGAGCGCCTTCTGCGTGATGCCCATCCCGCCGTGCGACACGACGACGGCCGTGCGATCGAGCAACAAGTGATGCGGCAGAAAGGATTCGACGCGGGCGTTAGGCGGTGCCCGAAAGGTCGCGGGGTCGATCGCACCGGTGGTGACCACCGTGAACAATTCACTGTCCGCCAGCGCGTCCATCGCCGCCTGCGCCAGGCGCCCATCGTCCTGGAATTCGGTGGAGCAGGTGACGAGGGCCAGGGGCCGATCGATCTCGTCGAGCCACCCCGGACGCTCGCCTCCGGGAGCCCAGAGGCCGGGACCGATCTGCCGTACCGACGCGGGCCAGTCGCTGCGCTCGTCGTCGAACGGCGGCGCGGTGAAGTTCAACAGCAGCGCAGGCTGTTCCAGATAGTCGAGCGCATGGTCCAGCGCGGCCAACCCGTACTGTCGCCGCGCGCCGTTGAGCGCGGGCAGCATGTCGTCCCACAGCCGGTTCAACACCCACTGGACACCCCCGTCGCGCAATCGCCCGAGTGGTCCGGGCATGGGGTGCAGCCCGGGCCCGAACGGCGGCACCTCCCGTGATCGGATCGGCAGCAGCATCGGCGCCCACGAGGCCCACGGCAGTCCGCTCGCCGCGGCGTAGGTCTGCGCGCCCACTGTCGTCACGTCGACCAGCAGCGCGTCCGGACGTTCGGCGCGCACCGCGCCACGAATGGCCGCGATCTCGTCCGGGATCCGTGCCACCAGAGCACGCACGGCAGCCCGCAACGCACCGATCTTGGAAGTAGCCGCCCAATCATCGAGCGTGTCCTGCGCCAACCGCGCGGGCAGCTCGATGACGTCGACACCCAGCGGATCGAGAGCTTTCTCACTTCCCGGGAGCGTCATCACGGTGACGTCATGTCCCCGCTTTACCAGTTCTGCCAGGACCGGAGCTATCGGATACAGATGGCCCTTGGCCGGTGAAGTGAATGCCAGGATCTTGGTCATGATCCAAGCTAACTCATAGCTATCACTATTGCAGCTTAGGTCGACTGCTACGTTGTGGAACATGAGCTTCTGGGGTTCACATCGGCTTCGCGCGCTTAGTTTGTGCACATCAACAGCTTTGGTGGCGCTGAGTGTGACGATCGGTGCAACCGCAGCTGCGGCCGCCGACCCGAATTCCGGAAAAATAGGACTTTCTGCGCAATCTTCTGGCAAATGGCTAACCGACAGCATGGGGCGGGTCGTGGTGCTACACGGCGAGAACATTGCCGATAAACGTGGGCCATATCTCCCTTCCGCGGCGGGGTTCGGCGCCGAAGATGCCGAGCTGCTCGCGCGCGAGGGCTTCAACGCGGTCCGGCTCGCCCTCTTCTGGGCCGCCGTCGAGCCGGTCGCCGGCCAGTACGACGATGCCTATCTCGCCGATATCGCGCGAACCGTCGCCCTGTTGCACGAGCACGGCATCGTGACCGAACTGGAGTTCCACCAGGACATCTGGTCCGCGAAGTACGGCGGGGACGGCGCACCGGACTGGGCGGCGATCGACGACGGATTGCCCAGCGGCGCAAGCGATCTGGTGGCCGCTAACCTTTCGAATATCGCCTACTGGCGCGCCACCGACAATTTCTATGCCAATCGGCCCGGCCCCGGCGGTATCGGCATCCGGGACAGGTTCTTGCGGATGTGGACCCACGTGGCCGGATTCTTCGCGGGCACACCGGGTGTGATCGGCTACGGGCCGCTGAACCAGCCGCCCGCGGGCGCGGCGTTCCTGCCGTGCCTGGCCGATGTCTGCCCGACGGTGACGGTCGAGCACTTGCGCGCGCTCAACCGGGACGCGACCGCAGCGATCCGGCAGGGCGACACCGCCACTGCGGTGTGGGTGGCACCGCTGATCACCGCCAACTACGGCACTCGTCCCGAACTGGGCCCGCCGCCGGACCCGAACGTCGTGTACGGCTTCAATTCCTACTGCGTGGTCGCGGCGCTGCAGGGCGGCGGCGGACTGGGTTGCGCGCCGCAGTGGGAGGCGAGCGTCGCTCGCGCGGCGGAATATTCGGCAGTCGCCGACGTGCCCGCCGTCGTCACCGAGTTCGGTGCGACGGGCGCGGCCGACGCGCTCAGCGAGACCGCGGAGATCTTCGACCGCAACCAGAACAGCTGGCTGCACTGGACGTATTTCGGTGGTGACCCGGCGACCGTGTCCAAAGACGCTGACGCGCAGGCCATCGTGACCGACGGCCATGCCCCGCGCACCCCCGGCAACGTGCGCGAAGCGAACCTCGACGCACTGGCCCGGCCCTATCCGCAGCTCACCGCGGGCACACCCGGACCTTGGCACTTCGACCGCGGCACAGGCGTGTTCACCTACTCGTGGCGCACCGCGCGGGTCACCGGCGGGGTCTTCGACGACGGCGCCGAAACGGTCATCGCGGTGCCGCAACGGCAATACCGCGCGGGCTATCACTTGCGCATCGAGGGCGGCACAAAGGTTTCCGAGCCGGACGCGACGCAACTACGGGTCGCGTCCTGCCCTGGCGCCGGGCAGGTCGCGGTGACGGTGCTGCCGGGCGCCGGGCCCGATCAGCAGAGCTGTTGAGCCCGCGCGCGAAACATCCGGCTCGGCCGGACAACCCGAGAAAGAGGACGACACCGATGAAGGTCTTGCGAATCAGTTCGGTTGTCGCCACCGCGATAGCGATGGCGACGGTATGCCTGGCGCCGGCCGCGACCGCGGCCGAACCCGGCGTCCGCTACGTGGCATTCGGGGACAGCATGACCGTAGCGCCGCACGGTGGTGGCGGCGGCGTGCTCGGTCTGCCCACCTACCAACAGCAGCCGAAGACCGTGCCCGCACCCAATCCGCTGGCCTGCGCGCGCAGCAACTTCGGCTGGCCCTCGATCATGGCCGCGCAGTGGGGACTCGGCGCTGCGCAAACCGGTGACTGGGCCGACTACGCCTGCCAGTCCGCGACCACCGACACCGAGCCCGTGAACAACCTGCGGACCCAGATCGACCAATCCGTTCACGACGGAATGCTCGGACCCGCAACGCGATTGGTGACCATCCAGATCTCGGCCAACGACGTCTGGCACCCCGGCCAGGTCTCCAACTACGCCTACACCCTCGCCATGTGCCTCACCGATATCGTGCGCGGCTGCGACTACCGCACCGACCCGGACCACTACATCGACGCCGACGCGATCACCGGACCCAACCTCGCGCATCGGCTCACCGCGGGCATCCGCGGCGATATGATCGGCGCCATCCGCGCCGCCGCACCCCACGCGCAGATCCGCCTGGTCGGCTACGAGGACCAGAACCCGCCGCCGGGCGTCCCTTTCACCTGTTTCTCCGTCTTCGGACTGCGCTTCCAGTGGCCGCAATACCGAACCGCGTACGCCCACAAGCTGACCGACAACATCGAAAACGCGATGAGCGCCGCCGCCGACCAGATCGGCATCGGCTTCTGGTCCCTGCGCCCCGTCGGCATCGGCCGCGACCTCTGCGCCCCCGCCACCCACTGGACCGGCCTCGCCGACCCAGGCGAACCGTTCTTCCCCTTCCATCCCAACCTGCAAGCACACTTCGACCAAGGCTCGTACCTCAACGGGATACGCCTGGCCGAAGGCATCGCCTGAGCGGCGCAGCCGTTTACCAGCCCGAATCGGCCGAGCCGCCAACGGGTTCGGAGTTCACCTCACGTGACCCTCCGGTACACCGCGCGCACGATCGGACTGATCAATGCGCGCGGAGTGTACTGACCGCCGATGGTCTGCACCTTGGCGAAGGCGCCTGGAACAACCCGGCGGCGGCCCGCGGCCAAACCTGAAAGCGCCTCGGCCGCAGCCTGTTCCGCACTGACCCAGCACAGCGCGGGCAGCAGCGTGTCCAGCTTCGGCACCTCGGCCACCTGCGCGTACTCGGTGCGCACGGGGCCGGGCGCGAGCAGTGTGCACCGCACGCCGGTACCGGCCAGCTCACCGTGCAACGATTCGGCCAGGGTGTTGGCGAAGGCCTTGCCCGCCGCATACGTAGCGTTGCCGGGGCCGGGCTGATTGCCCGCGGTGGATCCGGTGATGAGGATCGCGCCCGCGTCCCGGCGCACCATGCCGGGCAGCACGGCGAGCGTGAGGTCGTGCACCGCGACGCAGTTCAGTTCGACCTGCTGCTGCTCCCGGGCCGGATCGGCTTGCGCGAGTTCACCATAGGTGGCGAAGCCGGCGTTGTTGCACAGCACCGTGATCTCGCGTTCGGTCAGCTCCGCGCACAGTTTCGCGCGGGCGTTCCGGTCGGACAGGTCGACCGCCCGGATCTCGGCCTCGACCCGATAGCTGTCGGCCAGCCGGTCGGCGAGGGCGCGCAACCGATCCGCGCGCCGGGCCACCAGGATCAGCGAATGGCCCTGCCGGGCCAAACCTTCCGCGAGCGCTTCGCCGATACCGGAGGACGCCCCCGTGACGACCGCGCGAGCGGTGGGTGCGGGTGCGGGCAAACTCATCGGATTCTCCTCGCTGTTCGAAATCGGGTCAGCGCGAGCGCCGCCCCTGCGGCGCCGACTGTCCTCAATGTTCGCAGTGCCCCCAGCCCGCTGGCGTGATTGTCCCCCGTCGCGCTGCGCCGCCTGGTGTGTCAGCCTCGTCCGCACGAGGTGAGGCGCTATGTTGCCCGGATGCCGTATCTGCGACGAGAAGGACCGGTGTTCATCGCGCATCTGGGCAACAGGGATGAACGGGACACGGAGAACAGATTCAACCCCGAGTGGATCGCCGCGCTGGACGCGATACTCGACGAGGCCACCGCCACCGGCGGACCTGCCGCCCTGGTCACCACCGGCGCCGGAAAGTTCTACTCGACCGGTGCCGACTTGGCCTGGGCCGCAGAACATCCCGACGATATCGACGCCTACCTCACCGACCTGCAACGCCTGCTCGCCCGCATCCTCACGCTGCCCATTCCGACCGTTGCCGCGGTGAACGGGCACGTCTTCGGCGCGGGCGCGTTTCTCGCCGTCGCGCACGACCGGCGCATCATGCGCAGCGACCGCGGCTACTTCTGTTTCCCCGGCGTGACCCTCGGCGCCGACTACGCCCCCGCATCGGTGGAGCTGGTGCAGTCCCGGCTGCCCGCCCATCTGGCCCACCACGCGCTGGTCTCCGGCCAGCGCTACAACGGTCCCGACGCACTCGCCGCGGGCTTGGTCGACGCCGTCGCCGATGACGAGGCCGTCCTGCCCGCCGCGATCCGGTACGCCGAAGGGCTGGCGCACACCAGCGGACCGGTGCTCGGGCACATCAAATCGTGCCTGCACACCGCGGCGGCGAACGCCCTGCGCGAACCGGTCACCGGCTACAACCACCACGCGCTCGCGAGTCAGTCCTAGTCCGCTGTTGTCGCCGCGACCGCTTCGACCGGCGAGCGTCCGGATCGGCGCGGTCGCGCTCGGCATGCCATCGCGACGTTGCTGTTTGAGCCATTCGCTTCTGGGTAACGCCTGACGACATGAGCGGCACCTCCCATGTGACCACGGTGTTCGTTCCCAGGCAACGCCGATACAGGAACGAGGATGCACGGTGCGAACTCTGTCTTTCGACAGCCACAACCTAGGCGCGATCGAGGAATTCCTGAACAGCGCCTACACGACCATGAGCATCGGCAACGGCAGCCCACAGGACGCGTCGGCACAGATCCGGCGCGACATGCTCGGCGGCGTGAGCCTGGATCAGCTGGATCTCGGATTCGACATGAGCTATGACGCCGACCCGCTGGAGCAGGTGTGCCTGTGCGCGGTGCAGACCGGCGCGATCGAAGAGACCTATCGCGACGTCGGCACGGATGTGTTCCAGCCGGGCGAGGTCGGCCTGCTGACCCCGCCGGACCTGCCCTACCGCGGGACGATCCGCACCGCCCGCTACAGCATCACGATGTTCGACCCGGCGCTGCTGTCCCGGGTGTGCGGTCCGCTCGGCAAGCCCGTTCGCTTCACCGGCCACAAACCCACCAGCGCGGCGGCGACCCGGCGGCTGAAACGCGCGATCGCACATCTGCAAGAGGTCGCCGCGGACTCTGCCACTCCCCCGAGCACGCTCGTCGCGACCACGCTCACCGACTATCTGGCCGCGACCGTGCTGGACACGCTGCCCACGACGGTGGTCACCGAGCCGACCGCGACGGACCGGCGCGACGCCCACCCGGACGTGGTGCGACGCGCCATCGCCTACATCGAGACGCATCTCGCCGAGGACATCGCCGTCGCCGATATCGCGACGGCCGCCTTCGTCTCCGTACGCGCGCTGCAGTTGGCCTTCCGCAAGCACCTCGACACCACCCCGCTGGCGCTGCTGCGGCGGCTGCGCCTGGCCGCCGCACACGAGCAACTGCGCGCCGCGGCCCCCGGCGAGCACGTCACGGTGACCACCATCGCGTACCAGTGGGGTTTCACCCATTCGGGACGATTCGCGATGGAGTACAAGCGCGTCTATGGGCAGCACCCGAGCCAGACCCTGCACGGCTGAACACCTTACGGGTGGGTGCCCGCACCGACGGGCAACCCCGTGACCAGACCGGCGATGGCGGGCCACGTTTCGGCGAGCAGCGCGATGAAATCACCGTCGGTGAACGTGGAGAACGGGCTGTCGATCGCGCAACCCCGGCTCGCCGGAACGTCGTTGAGCCGGTCGATGATGAACTGGTAGCCCTTCGGCAGCCACCCCGGGATGCCGACGACGTGTTCGGCGAAGAACTCGCGGGTATAGCGCTCAGCTCCGGGACGTCCAGCACGTCACCCGGGCCGGTGTAGGACCCCAGATAGTTCCACCACGGGAAGAACGCGGAACCCTGTGTGTGACAGAGCATTCCCTTGATCGAGGTCATGAAGCGACCGAACCAGTCATATTCGGTATCGAGCACGTGCTGCACCTCCGGGTATTCCGTCGCGAAACCGCGCAGGGCCGCCCCGATCAGTCCCGCCCCGAGGTTGAAGTTGTTGGAGCGCAGGACCGCTCGCAGATCGGCCATCGCGACGCCCCCCATCGTGACGCCGACGATATTGATCTCCGGGGCGTACTCGCCGTGGTTCTCCGCGACCCAGCCCGTCGGGATCGAGCCACCCGAATAGCCCATCACTCCCACCCGCGCGTCCGGGGTCAGCTGCGCGGGGATGAAGTTCTGCGTCGCCCTGATGCCGTCGAGGGTGGCCTGACCACCCAGAATCGCCGCGCCATAGGCGGACCCCGGCCCCTGGTAGTCCGGGATCGACACCACCCACCCCTGCGAGATCCCCAGGGCGATCGCCAGCGACACCTCCGCCGAATTCACATAGTCGACGGGTATCGAACCCTGTTGCACCACATACGACATCGCACAGTACTGCGCGGTGGAGTCCTCGGCGACCTGATAGGACAGCAACTTGAAGCCTTCCGCCGGCGCGGGACCGCGCGGCTTGACGACGGTGGTGACCGTTGCGATCGGATTTCCATGACTGTCGTTGGTGCGATACAGCAGTTGCCACGCATCGATGTTGAACGGAACGAGCGACAGCAACGCGCGGGTGTGATCATCCTGGCCTTGATGATGCCGCCCGGCGGAGTGTCGGCGATGACGTTCGCCGGCGCCCTGTAAAAGGGGTCCAGCTCCGGTGGGAGGACCAGCACCGGCAACGGCGCGATCGGCACGTCCCGCGGGTCGGGTGCGGCGTGTCCGAGGCCCGGAGTCGATGCCAGGACGGCCACGCAGAGCAGGGCGGCCAGGGTCATGCCTCGACGGCCGGGGCGGGGTTCATGGGTAGCACCGTTGCGCCACATGGGTACCTCGTTTTTCTCGCGGTCACCGTCGGATCGCCGGTGACCAGAACGAAATGATAAGGCAGATTATCAGACCTATGCCATACTCGTGATCGCTTCGCAACCGTCAAATATGAGCGTCGCGCATTCAATATCCCCAGTTCAGTGCCACTAATCGCAATCCGATGGCATAATATGTGATCCAGATCACTATAGTATAGCTACTTCCTGGCATCGCTGTAACACATCTGGTAATTTCACGTATCAGTTGCTGAATAGCAAATCTCCACCCTCGGTAGAACGCGGAACTCATTCGGAGATGGGCGGCGTTGCCGGAAAGGAACTCTCGATGAACGCACCCCGGACCACTGCCGCACTGACGGCGGGCGCCCTCCTGCTGAGCAGCTGGCTGCTCACGGCCTGCTCGAGCGGCACGACCTCGCCCACCCCCGCCGCGACCACCAGTCGTGGTGCGCCCACTCCGGCCCCGTCGACAACCGAGGTGCCGCCCTCGACCAGCACCGCGCCAGAACCATTGCCTACCAGTACCTTCACGGTCCCGAGCACGGTCGCTCCGCCGGCGTACCGCCCACCGGTCACCGAGGCACCGCGACCGCCGCAACCGCAAGCGCCCGCGCCGCCCGAACTTCCGGACCCGGGTTTCGCCCCGCGGCCAGGGTACTGACTCCAGCCCGCCACGAGCAGGAGAGCAACCAGTGCAACCGAACTCGATGATTTCCCGCCTCTGCATCGCCGCCACCGCGACGCTGTGCGCCATCGCGCACGCCGCCACCGCGCAGGCGACGCCGGAGCCCACCGGGGCACGGATCGTGGTGCTCGGCGATTCGTTCGCCTCGAATTCGATAGGGACCGACCAGCACTCGAACCAGTGCGACCGGAACCCGCGCTCCTGGCCCAACCAGCTGGCGCAGTCGACCGGCGCGACCATGGTCGACGTGTCCTGCGCCGGAGCCGCGCTCGACACCGGCGCCGGCTGGAACCTCGCCCACCAGGCGAGGAAAGCCGCCGATGCCGCAGCCTTCGGTGCCGGAACCGAGGCGGTCCTGCTCCAGTTCGGGCTCAACGACATCTGGGGCGACAACGACGTCGTCGCGTTGAACGTGGTGCTGCGCTGCGCGATCAACCTGCTGCAAGGATGCGAGCCCGACGCCGCCGGGCAGGGCCGGCTGCCGGACCTGAGCCGGATCACTCCGGACAACTATGCGGCCCGGATCGCCCGGGTCATCGAATACGTCCGCTACTACGCTCCGCACGCACGTATAGCCCTGGTCGGCTACCCCGAATTCTTCGAGCCCACCAGCACGACGGCCTGCCTCGGGCTGTTCGGCCTCGGCACGGTGGTACAGCCGCGTGCGGCGGGACTCGCGGCCTATCTCACGGCACTCCGCGCGGCCACCGCGGGTGCCGCGGCCGCGCTCGGCATCGAGTATTTCGATACCGCGGCGGCCTATCGCGGGCACGGGATGTGCTCAGCGGAGCCGTGGCTCAACGGAATCGGCGATCCTCGCGCCGAGTTGCTCGGCATCCCCGGGCATCCGGCACAGCGCGGTGACGCCGCGACGGCGGCGGGAATACGGCAGATGCTCGGGCTGTCGTGACGATCGAAGACACTCGTGCGCTTGTAGGCCTCGCCGCGCGAAAACCTGCCCAGCTCCCCTCACTCACCGGCATGCGCTGGTGGGCGGCGTCAGCGGTGTTCGCGCTGCACGCCGTGGTTTTTCTGCCCGCGTATCCGTTCCAGCACAGCGAGACCTTCCGGCGCATCCACGCGGTCCTGCCCATGCAGCTCGGCGCAGCCGGAGTGACGTTCTTCTTCGTACTGTCGGGGTTCATCCTCTACTGGAACCGCCGACCGGGCGACAGCGCCAAATCCTTTCTGCGCCGCAGGTTTCTGAAGATCTATCCGACACACGTACTCGCGCTGGTGTTCTTGCTCGTCGTGGCGCCGGTACCGCTGGCCCGAGCGATGGTCTGGCTGCCGAATCTCCTGTTGATCCACACCTGGGCGCCCGGTTGGACGGCGCTCGGCGGGCTCAATGTGCCCTCGTGGTCGCTGGTCGCGGAAGTCCTGTTCTACCTTTCCTTTCCGGTCCTCGCACCGTACGTCGACCGGCTCCGCGACCACCAGATCCTGCCCGGCCTGATCGCGGTCTTCGCGATGATCGTCGCACTGCACTGCGCCTTCTATCTCTTCGCGGACGGGCCGAAAGGCGTGGCGAACATCTTCGTGCCACGCCTGCTGCCGGGCGACGTGACACCGGAGCACGAGATACATTCCGCGCCAGTATGGTTCGCCCAGGATTCCATCCCGGTCACACCGTCGTACTGGCTGAGCTACAACTTCCCGCCCAGCCGCCTGCTCGAGTTCTACATCGGTGCGCTCACGGCCAAACTCGTCATGGTCGGCCGGTTCACCGCCACTCGATATCGATACCCCTTGCTGCTGTTGGCCGCCGGGTACGCGCTCACCTGGGTGGTGCCGTTGAACTTCAAGCTGTCGGTGCCGATCATCCTGCCCGCCGCGTACGTCATCGCCACCGCTTGCTGTCGCGACACGGCCGGATACCGCGGCCTCAACGCGAGCCGTCCACTGCTCTGGCTCGGCAATCTCTCGTTCGCCTTCTACCTGGTGCAGTACCCGATCATGGTGACCGTCACCCAGACCTGGATGAGCGGCCATCGCTACGACATCCGGGGTTGGCTCGCCTGGTCCGCGGTCTGTCTCGTGCTCTCGATCACGCTCGCGGCAGCCATCTTTCGCTACGTCGACCGCCCCATCACCCAGTGGGCGCGCTCGATCGATCGACGGCAGCGCAGCAGTGCGCCGACCTGAGTCACGGCAGCAGCGGGCCCACCGCGTCGAGGTAGATCCGGGCGAGCTGGTCGGCGAGCTCATCGGTGCCCGCTCCGACGAACTCAGCGAACACCGGCTCGGCGTTCACCCACTCCTGGATCGCGTAGATCACCGCCCCCATGGTCGCGATCGCCGCGAAAGCGAACGGCCGCGAAGCGATCTCGCCGCGCTCGGCCGCGATCTCGGCCTGCGACACGAACAATCGGGCAAATCGCTTGCGCCGTTCCCTACGCCAGATCTCGACGGTATCGGCGACTCGCACGATCTCGACGAAACACATCCGCGCCGCCTTCCGATTCGGGCACGTGGCCGCCAGGAACGCCCGGAACGTCACCGCCGCACGCGTCGCGAAATCAGCTCCGTCCGTCTCGGCCAGGGCCGCACCCACCCGTTCCGTCGCGCGCACGTCGAACTCGTCCACCGCCGCGATCAGCAACTGATCGAGCGCACCGAACTCTTCATAGAAGGAGCGATACGAAACCCGTGCCGCCGTGCACAATTCGCCGATGGACGTGCCGGGATACCCACGCTCGCCGAACAACTCCACCGCCGCGTCCAGCATCCGCCGCCGCCGCTCGGACGCCCGCTCGTCAGCGCTGCGCCCGCGATAAACCCGCCCGCCGGCCTCCTCGCCCACCGCACCACCTCGCCTCCGATTCGGCAATCGTCAACGCCTGAGCGTAGCCATGCTCAGGAGGTAGCAAGCAACGAGTCAGACAACACCACCGGCTGCCTCGACGTCGATCAAGGCGGTACAGATAGCGCGGTGCCCGATCCGGAACGCCGGAGCGGCAATTCACCTCGGGCATCGCGGCCGGACGGGTGTCATCCCGGTCTATGGTTGCCGTGCGCGAGGATCACGCGCGCATCGATGGTCCGCTCCACCACCGCACGCGCCAGGTCGGGCAGCCGACCACGGGAGTGACGCGCATAGCCCCGCAACGCGTGGAACGCCGTCTCCGGATCCAAATCGCCTTGCGCGGCCAGTATCCCCTTCGCCTGCTCGATCACGATCCTGCTCTCCAGCGCCGACTGCAACTGCCCGTTCACCGTCTTGTGGTCGGCGAGCTGCCGCGCCCGCAGGATCGCGATGCTCGCGATATCGGCCATCGCCTGCCCCACCACCAGATCGTCCTCCGACAGCCGCGTCTCCCCGTCACTGAACAGATTCAGAGCCCCCACCCGGTCCGCACGCAACCGCATCGGCAACGCGTACACCGACCGAACCCCCTCCAACAGAGCCTGTTTCGCGAACGCTGGCCAACGATCCTGCGCCGCCTCCAAGTCCTCGACGATCACCCGTTCACTGGTCCGATAGCACTGCAGGCACGGCCCGTCCTGCGCCTGGATCTGTAGCAGCTCCAGCCATCGCGTCGCCTCACTCGTGGACGCCAGTACCCGCAACTCACCGTCGTCGCGCGCCAGCAACACCGCCGCGGTATCGACCTCCAGCAGGTCCACTGCCCGATCCAGCAGCCCCTGCACGACGTCCACCGGGTCGTACTCCTCCACCAGTGAGTCCGCCAGCTGCACAAACGCCTCAACCAGCCGCCGTTCCCGACGCATGACCGCTGCCTCCTTCGCGCTTTCGGCACCCCGTGCCTGTCACTGACCGTGCCGAATCCCGAATGCCCCGACAACCCGTCATCAATCGCCCGAATCCGACGACCCCCATCACACTCCAGCCCCGCGCCACGCCGTCTACCAGCCGATTAGCTCCACCGCCCGCCCCTGAGGTAATCTCTTCGAGCGCGCAGCAATGAGCGCAAACGGGCTGTGGCGCAGCTTGGTAGCGCACCTGACTGGGGGTCAGGTGGTCGCAGGTTCAAATCCTGTCAGCCCGACCAGGTCAGAGGCGGTTTCCGCCTCTGACCTGTGCCATTTTGGGGACCAACTGTGGACCACACGGTGGGTGGCGGGCACACGGGTAGTCAGCGGGTTCTCCGCGTAGGTCGAACGGTTGTCGGCGTCCGTCCGACGAATCGCTTCATGTCATGGACCAGTTCTTGGTCGTTGGTCCCCGTTCCGATCCTATGGACGATGCCGGACGGTTACCCGCGGCCCGGCTCGGGACTTACTCTTCTAGAGCGCCCCATTTGTCGGGGTTTCCCGGCAACCGCAGTGGCAGAGCCGGACGTAGCGCCCGCCAGCAGCTCCCAGAACTCGCGCGCGCCATTCTCATCGTCTCCGATGCGGAAGGTAATCCGGATCCGCCGGAGGCGGCTGGCCATCAACGACCGTCGACGCCATCTTCTGCTCGAGCGTGCTGTCGCAGTTCGGTGTCGGTGCACCGTCGACCTCGAACACAAGGGGTCCACCATGCAGTATTCGGACCACGCCCCGCTGGGCTTGCTGAACCAACGGCTCTACACCACCGGGGAAGTCGCCGAAATCCTCGGCGTGGACACCCTCGACGTTACGGCGGTGGCGCCGCGAATCTCCGGCGCGGGGGCCAGGATTCGTTCGGATCTGCGACCGCGTGGCCAAGTACCCCGAAAGCGACCTCGAGGCCTACCTGGCAGCGCGGCACATCACGCCAGCCGCGTGAACCCCTTCTCAGCCGTGCCTTTCACAGGCGACCTCGGAGCCGAGGCCACGCCTCATGCCTGAAGCCGTGCAGATCCCTCTCGGGATCGATCGGGATAAGGCTTGGGCACTCTCCGGGTGTCCCGAGGATCGCCGTGCGGCCGTCGCCGTCAGCATGGACACGCGTTATCGCTGCGGCGCCTGGTCGATCGTCGCCCGCACTCCGTCGAGGATGGTTTCGGCGTCGGGTCCGGCGATATAGCTGCCGTGGTCGCCGGGCAGGGTGTCCTTGTCCAGGTGCGGGGTTCGTTCGGCGAGACCCTCGTTGAGCACGTCGGTCTCGACCGCGTCGTCGCTCATCTGATACAGCCGCAACCGGGGTACATCGATGTAGTCGTGTTCCGGGTGGGCCAGTCGGTGGTACACGAACCAGCGGTACTTGTTGATGCCTGCGCCGGTGTCGGGGACGGTGACGGGACCGTGGAAGACCGAGGCGGGGTCGTTGCGGATCTTGTCCATCTGGCCGACGGTGAGATCGGTGATCGTGTTGACGATCGCGGTCGGGACGCCGGTGCCGATGATCAGTTCCGGGATCTGGGGTATCGCGAGTCCGAAGAAATAGGAGATGGCCGCCCACTGCGCCGCCACCGGTACGAGCAGGCTCGGCTCGGTGACCGCGCGGCGCGTCTGGCGATACAGCGCCGCGAAGGCGAGATCCAGCGACGGTGCTCCCACGGAGATGATCGCCGAGATTCGGCCCGGTTCGACTGTGGTGTACTCCGAAGCGATGAACGGGCCCCACGCCTCGCCGAAGACATTGACCGTGTGCCCGGGTGCGGCGGCATCGATCACTGCACCGAATTCGCCTGCCAGTTCGGGTAATCCGTACGCATCCACTCCCGCGGGGTGATCGCTGCGACCCGACCCGCGCTGGTCATAACGCACCACGTGCAGTCCTCGCGCGGCCAGCTTTTCCGCCTGGGTCTCGACCGAACTGCTGTCCCAGGGCCAGCCGCCGGTCACCACCACGGTGGGCGCGTGCTCGGCGTCGGGCCCGTACTCGAAATACGACACCCGCACCCCGTGGTACTCGGCGAACCCCGGCCGCCCGCTGTCGGGCGCGGCGCCGGGGGCCGGAGCCGCCACGGCGAGCAGAGCCAAGGCCACCACCGCAGCCAGTAGCGGGCGAAGTGCCCTTGATCCGATGCGATATCCCGAATTTCTGGTCATGAGAACACTCCTCACGCTCGTTCACGGACAATCCGATCTAGGGAAAAGGCGAACAACCGCGCGGCCGCGAGATGGTCACGGGCAAGGAATTGGACGGCCGCCTGATCGGCGCCCGCGTCCAGGTGCGCGGTGACCCGACAGGCGATTCGGTCGGCGGTTCCGTGCGCGACCAAGGCATCGATGACGGCGTCGCTGCCCGACGCGGTAGCGTCGGCTGTGAATCCGAGGCGTGCCAGATGGGCCGCGTAGTGCCGCAGTTCGAGATAGAACTCGATCATCGGACGTGCGGTCTTGCGCGCCCGCACCGGGTCGGTGTCCAGCACGATCTTCTGCTCCGAGACCAACATCGCATCATCGCCGAGGATTTTTCGAGCGCGGCTGGTGTGTTCCGGAGTCACGAGATATGTGATCGAGCCCGCGCTGCGTTCTCGGGCGAGCTCCAGTGCGCGAGGACCGAGCGCGGCGAGTATTCGTCGTTGAATGGGTACGCCTGCTCGGTCGAGGGCGTCGAGGTATTCCATCAATGTGCGGACGGGTTTTCGCGGTGCGGGGGTCAGCTCGGGATGGCCTCCGCCGATACCGAGCAGAAAGCGACCAGGAAAGCGTTGTTCGTATCGGTGGAAAAGTGCCGCCGCCTGGTCAGCGGGGGTGGACCAGATGTTGATGATGCTGCTGCCGATGGTCAGCGACGTGGTGGCTTCGAGCGCGGTCGTGAGTGCGGATTCGACCTGAGCCGATGTCGCCGGAGGTGCGCCGCCCAGCCACAACGCCGCGTAGCCGAGATTCTCGGCGGCTTGTGCGTCTGCCGCGGTGATTCTTCCGTACCGATCCCAGATCGCGATCCGTCCAGTCGGGTCGACGTTCATGGTCGTTGCGGGGCGGTGTCGAGCAGTGCCTTGAATTCCGAATACAACTCGGTTGCGGCCGCATCGTTCGCCGGGATCGAGTCGAGGCCGAGGAAAGAATGGATCAACCCGGGGTAGACGTGCAGGTTCACCGTCACCCCGGCGGCGGCGAGCCGTTTGCCGTATTCGATGCTCATGTCCAGCAGGGGATCGCAATCGCCGACCCCGATCACCGCGGGGGCGACCCCACCGAGCTGCTGGGCGTACATGGGTGAGGCCGGAAACGAGTGGGCCGCACCGGGATCGTCGCGCAGGTACTCGGCGGCATCGCGGCGTACCTCGTCGAGGTTGAACAGAAATCCGGTCGCCGCATTGTCGGTCAGCGACCGGTACCCGTCCAAGGTCAAATCGAGTTCCGGATAGCCGAGCAGCTGCGCGGCCACCGATCTGCCGTCATCGCGCAGGGTCAACGCGACCGCTGCGGCGAGATTTCCCCCCGAGCTGTCCCCCGCGATCCCCAATGGCCCACCGCCGAACTCGGCCGGGTGGTCCGCGATATAGCGGCACACGGCCAGGCAGTCCGCATAGGCGGTCGGGAATCGGAATTCGGGCGGCAGGCGATAATCCACCGCCACCACGATCGCCGCCACGTCCCGGCACATCCGCCGGCACATGGCGTCGCACATATCCAGATCGCCGTAGGCGAACGCACCGGCGTGGAAGAACACCACGACCGGGATCACGCCGTCTCGCTCGGGCCGGAACACTCGCACCGGCACCCCGGCCACGACCGTCTCCTCCACCCGGCGGACCGCGATCGGCGGCTCCGGCGCCAACGCCGACACGAGTTCGCGGGTGTGGGCGGCACGCTCGGCGACGGTGGCCGCACTCGGCGGGCGCAGCCCGGGCACCCCCAGCCCACGCATCACAATCTCGGTATCCGAATCCAGGCGCACAACCACACCTACCTCTCAACACATAGTCGAAACGGCTTCCTCGGTTGCTCCGGTAATTGCGGGCCCGAGAATTCTGTCCGACGCCGAGGAAGCTTCGCTAGCGCGCTGAGTCGAGCCTCACAAACCGTGCCGCTAGGTGTGGCAGCACACCGGCAACTGGCTCGGAGGGAACTACCGCGCGGCTTCACCATCCGCGACCGCAACTACATCTCCGCCCGCTGGCCCGGCGACTGTCAGCGGCTCGCCATCGAATTCCGTGACATGGTCCTCGAAACCCGCAGCGAGCACCCGAGCCGGTAAGCGACCGCAACTGCCAGCCGAGTCCACTGTCTACCCTGCGCCGCCACCGGGCCGGCCTCCCCCGGCGTCAGTGACGTTGCCAGCGCACTGGTGATACGTCGATTCCGGGCAGACGCGTGCGCGGACCCGATCTGCTCTTCCCCCACCTGGGCATTGGCGACTTGGCAAGGTGCACAGTTAGCCTGGGCGACAGGCCGATTCGGGTCCCCGCCGGTCGGGTCGCGGGCGGGAAAGTTGAAAGGTATACGCATAGTGGTGTTTTCGGTGGGTCGGGGGAAGGCGCCGGGTTGGCGCCGACGGGCCGGCGTTGTCTTGGCGGCAGCTGTACTCGTGTCGGGGATCGGTGCGACGGCGACGGCCGCCCCGGTGCACGGACCGGTGTTGCGTACGCCCGCAGGCGGCTATCAAGAGCTGGTCGTACCGTCCAGCATGGGTCCCATCAAGGTGCAGGTGCAGTGGGCGTCGCGGGGCGGCAGCTCAGCGCTCTACTTCCTCGACGGCCTACGCGCACCGGCCGATCACAGCCAGTGGACCTCGGACACCGACGCGATGCGCCAATTCGCCGGCGACAACGTCACACTGGTGTTCCCGGTCGGCGGTCACTCGAGCTTCTACACCGACTGGTACCGGCCGAGCAGCACCAACAGTCAGCAGACCACCTACCGCTGGGAGACCTTCCTCACCAAAGAACTGCCCGCTTTCCTTGCGGGCTACGGTGTTTCGCGAACCAACAATGCGATCGTCGGCGCCTCCATGGGCGGCAACGCCGCTCTCACCCTGGCCGGCCACCACCGCGACCAATTCAAATTCGCCGGCTCTTTCTCCGGTTTCGTGCACCCCACCTTCCCGCTGTGGCACGAGGCGATGCGCGCCGCCATGCTCGACGAGGGCCGCTTCAATGTGGACGACATGTGGGGCCCCGCAGGCACTCCCGCCTGGTTCCGCAACGACGCGACGGTTCAGGCCGAATTACTGCGCGGCCTCCCGATCTACGTTTCCACCGGCAACGGCCTGCCCGGTCCGCTGGACGCTCCCAATGCCGTCACCAACACCATCAACGGCATGACTCTCGAAGCCATGACCGTCACCGCGACCCGAATCTTCCGAGACCGCTTGGCAACTCTGAACATTCCCGCCCGCATCGACATCACCGACGGCACCCACACCTGGCCCTACTGGCAACAATCCCTGGCTACCGCCCGCCCCGCGATCCTGGACGCATTGAACGCGCACTAGCACGACGGGCGCACCCGAGCCGGACTCCTGCAGGATAAGGGTGCGGCTGACGGAAGGTCCACGATGCCGGACACGGTCGCGCTGTCACTTGCTTGCGCGTACCGTGCTCGGGTGACCCAAGACCACACCGGATCGCCACGAGTGGTGGCGACCGATTCCGACCGGACCATCGAGAACCCGTCTCGAACCCAGCTGCACGACATCCTGGCGGACATGAGTTTCAACGCGCCGTTCGTGATCGTCGATCGGCTCGGCGGACCCGAACCCGGCGATTACTACATCCAGGTCCACCTCGATGAAGACGTGGATCCCGCCGACGGTCACAGCTACATCGTCGAATTCCGCGACGGCGGACCCGACGCGCATTTCCGCGCCACGACCAGAGACGACGCACCGTGGGGCAGCGTCTTCTCACCCGCCTTCGAGGCCGTGGTGAAAGTAGTGCAGGACTGGGCATTTCAAGGCGAGGGGTGGCGAACAGAACTGTCGTGGGAACAGGTGCGGTTCGACTCTTGACCCAGCTGTTCGGGCAGGATGCGTCGGAGTCCGGCACATCCACGGGGACGCGGTGTCGATTCCGGCACGTGGCAAGGGTTGTCATGCGTTCGGCCGATACTGCTCAGGGTTCGTGTCGAACAGAATGAAGCTATTGCAGGGTCAAGATCATCGACGATGAGGAATACTTCGCGCATGATGTTTGCGCTGGCGACAGTTGCGGATGTTTCCGGGCCCGGCCCGGCCGGGGTTCCGACAACACACGCTGTTGTCATACCGCCCCATGGGGTGTCTTCCTTAGCGACACTAGGGTTCTCGGCCACGCTACGCTCAGCGCTACTCGACCCCGTACGCCGGCTCGATGCGCAGGCAACCAGTGTCGAGCAGTGGCGTAGGGCGCTGGGCCATGCCGTCCGCGAGTGGACTGAGGAGAACCCCCCGGTCCTGACACTCTTGCCGTCATCGTGCGGATAGCAACCAATCAGGCGGGATCACCACAGAGGTCCCGGCGAATCATCGTGGTCGGCGCAGGTCTGGCAGGCACCGCCACGGCCATACGACTGCTTCGGTTCGCCACCGAACCCGTTGAAATCGTCCTGCTCGAACGCCAGAAGGAACACCGGCACGCGGGAGTCGCGTATCACGCGGCGGGAAATCCGTGGAACCATATCTTCAACATCCAAGCGGGCCGGATGTCTGCTTTCCGGGAGGATGTCGACGACTTCTTGAATTGGGCCAACGGAGAAGCCGATCGATCGGCGTGGCCGCCGGAATGGCGGGAAGTCACCTTCTTCGAATCAGATCCGGCACCGCGCCGCATCTACGCGGATTATCTCGGTCAACGCCTGGCCGAAGCCGCGACGGAAGCTGGGGACGGCGTCGTCCTGCTCGAGGCAGACGGTGAAATGGTCGACCTGACGCCGTCTGCCGATGGCATTTGCGCCGTGATCGAAAATCTGTCCTGGTCGGGAGGTCCCGGTCTCGAATCGACGACCGTCGACGCGGACCACATAATCCTCGCAACAGGACCCGAACTGCGTCATCCGCGCTACGCACAGGCTGTGCTCGACCATCCGTCCTACATTCGGCGGCCCTACACCGGCGAGGCCGTGGAGCGAATCAGGACATTACCGCCGCGTGCCGCCGTCGCGATCATCGGAACACTGCTCAGCGCTTACGATTTCGCTGCGCTGCTGCTACGGCAAGGGCACACCGGCGCGATATACATGATTTCGCCGTCGAGCTCGACGCCGGGAACCTACCCGGCCGACCACCGGCATGATGTACTGGCCGTCCCGCCACCCATCATCGACGTCGAGCAGGGACGTGCGACTCTCGCCCGTCAACTCGAAGCCGAGTGGGCCAGGGCATGCCGATTTGTCGCCGAGCAGCATCCCGAAGTGCACGCAGCCGTGATTTCGGAGCGAGTCGCGAAAGCCTGGGAAGCGTATCTGCCCGGCATATTCCAGAACATCTCCGCTGCCGACTTGCAGTTCCTCTTGGATAAGTACGGCAGCCGTCTCGCCACGCTGCGGGTCAGCGCGATGGCGTACACCACCGCCGTCGTGGATGCCGCGCACCGCGTGAGCGGGCAGGTCCAGGTGGTCACCGGTCGCGTCACGGACCTGCGGCCGCTCGAGCAAGACCGACTGCTGCTGACACTTTCCGGCGACGGGCCGCACCGGACCTTGGCAGCAGACCTGGTCATCTCCAATTTCGGCCGGGAATTCGACTATGCCGCGGTGGCCTCTCCATTGTGGCAACGCCTCCTCGACAGCGGGCTGGCCGTACCGCACCGGAAGACTCGAAGAGGCGTGGAGGTGGACAGATTCGGCGCCTTGCTCACGGCTGACGGCCGTAAGTCCGGAGCGATCTCCACTGTGGGGGCTCCTCGCGAAGGCGACGAAATTGTTCGGCATGGACGGCTCGGGGCTTTCAGTTTCAATCTGGCCACCATCAAGAACCATTCCGTTTCGGTGGCCGCGGAGGTGCTGCGCACACTCGAGTCGAGGTATGCGAGCCTGCCCGACTCCGCATCGAGTCCACCACTGGAAAGCGCATGGGCTGAACTTGTTTCGTTGGAGGTCCAACGCCTGGCTGCGCGCCAGTGGCGAACCCGCGTCGAGTATCAGGCTCAGTTGGAAACGAAACTTCGCGAGGCCTCGGGACAGTCCGATATCGGCACCTGGCTGGCGGCGATAAATCGAGCCGCCGTCGACTGCCTGACCGACCTTTCCGTGACGCCGAGACAACTGCGCGCCCAGCTGATGCTCGACCTCCGATCGGCCACCCCGGATTCGAGCACCCTTCGCGCGCCGGACGACGGTTCGAACCGGCGGGTATGACGGGGGCGTGTCAGCGAGCCGCATGACTCGAGCGCCGTCATGCCGGTCACCACGCCTGTTGTCCCCGACCCGCTGCTCAACCGGCCGCGCCGAGAACGTCGAGGGCGGCCGCGACAATGCTGTCGGCGTCCAACCCGTGGTACCGGTACACCTCCTCGAGCGATCCGACCTGCCCGTAACGCGTGACGCCGAGATCGATGTGATGCACCCGGTTGATCCCGGACAGGAAAGACATGGTGTGCGGATGACCGTCCAGGACGGTCACCATCGGTGTGGCCCGGCTGGGCGGGAACAACTGATCCAGAATCCAGCTGTCACCGTGGCCGATGCCTTGCCTTGCCTGCAATGCCTCGAAGAGCAGCCCGGGGCTGGTGACGCACACGACGTCGGCGCGGACGCCGGCCGATTCGAGCCGGTCGGCCGCGGCCACCGCCTCGGTCACCACCGCACCCATCGCGACGATCGTGACGACCGCACCCTCGCGCCGACGCAGCGGATATCCGCCTGCGACAACCTGTTTGCGACGGCGCTCGCGCGCCGCTGGGTCGGCGGGCACCTCGGCGAGGCGTTGTTCGACGGGGCGGGTCGACAGCCGCAGGTATGCCGAGGTCCCGTCCGGTCGCCCGAGACGGGCGATGCTGGCCAGCAGCGTCCATTCCACATCGATGGCGAACGCGGGTTCGTAACAGATCAGCCCCGGGGTCTCGATACCGATCGAGGGCGTCGTAATCGATTGGTGGGCACCGCCTTCGGCGGCGAGCGTGACACCCGACGGCGTCCCGATCAGGATCGACTGCCCGCCCGCGTAGATGCCGTAGGTCCAGGGTTCGAGCGCGCGTTCGACGAACGGGTCGTAGAGCACACCGATCGGGAACAGGGGTTGGCCCCACCGGCTCCAGGTCGCGCCGAGTTCGCCGATGAGTCCGACCAGATTCGTTTCGGCGATACCGAGTTCCATGTGCCGGCCGGTGGGTTGTTCACGCCAGCGCACGAGCGTCTCGGCGTCGTCGGCGAACCAGTCGTGCCGTTCGGCGCTCGACCACACACCCACCTTGTTGATCCAGCCCGCCAGATTGGTGGTCGAGCTGACGTCGGGACTCACGGTGATCACCCGCCGCGCCATCTCCGGCGCTGCCCGGCTCAGGTCCAGCAGGGTACGCCCCAGCGCCGCCTGCGTGGTGGCGACACTTTTCGGTGTGTGGCCGAAATCCTTTGGCACCTCGGGCACTTCGACCGTACGTACCGGTTCACGGCGCAATCGCAGCGCGGTATCCGCGCACAACCGCCCGGCGGCGCCGTGGTCATCGAGCCGCGCCCACGGGTGCTGTGGATCGCGGCCCAGCTCGGTGGCGAGCGACTCGTACTCGGCCACCGACAGCAACGACGAATGATTCTGTGGATGCCCTTGTGTCGGCAAGCCATAACCTTTGATGGTGTAGGCGATGATCACCGTCGGACGGGTGTCATCGATCTGCGCATAAGCCTCGATCAAGGCCTGCATATCGTGCCCGCCCAGGTTGCGGATCGCCGCCAGCAGTGTCGAATCATCCAAACCTGCAATCAATTCCGCCAATTGCCCGTGGTCCGCCCCGCTGCCCGGCAGCCTGCGCCGAAGTTCGTCGGCGTCGCAGCGCAGCAGTCGCTGGTACTCCGGGTTGGGCATGTCGAGGATCCGGGTGCGCAGCGCAGCACCGCCCGCCCGGGCGAACAACGATTCCAGGAGACGCCCGAACTTCACCGTGAGCACCTGCCAACCCGCGGCGGCGAACATCGCCTCCAGCCGACCGGCCGCGATATTGGGCACCACCCGATCCAGGGACTGACGGTTCAGGTCGACGATCCACACGACCTCCCCGAGGTCGGCGTTGCCGGGATCGACCACCGCCTCCCACACCGCCCCCTCGTCCAGCTCCGCGTCACCGACCAGCGAATACTGCCGACCGGTACCGGTTTCGGCACCCAGCGCGTCGTTGAGATAGCGCCGGGCGATCGCACCCCAGATCGGCGCCGTCGCCCCGATCCCGACCGATCCGGTCGAATAGTCGACCGGGTCGGGGTCCTTGGATCGGCTGGGATAGGACTGCAGACCACCGAATTGACGCAGCGTGGTCAGGTACGACTCGTCCAACTCCCCCAGCAGATAGTTGACGGCGTGCAGCACCGGCGAGGCGTGCGGTTTGACCGAAACCCGGTCACCGGACCGCAACGCGGTGAACCACAGCGAGGTCATGATCGTGGTCATCGACGCGCACGACGCCTGATGACCGCCCACCTTCAGCCCCGACGGATTCGACCGAACCCGGTTGGCATGATGAATCATCGAAACCGCCAGCCACAACGTGCGACGCTCGATCTCGGCCAAGGCATCCAGATCGACGGTGCCGTGCTGGTATTTCGGCTCGGTGACCTCGGTCATCGGCATCTCCTCGAATGGCATCCGGGTGTTCGGGTGGGTCCGCGCCTAATTCGGTGCATAGCGCACGTGGTTCGCGATGACCGCGTCGTCGGTCGCGCCGTACATCTCGTCGATCAGGGTCGCGCAAGTCCACGACCGCATTGCGTCCGATCTTGCCACTCGCGGTCCGCTCGCCGCGCTCCACCGACAACGAACGGGTCAGCACCCGGACGTCTTTCACCTGCTCCGCCGGTGGCGGATTCGACTCTCGCCGTCTATGTGCCACTGGTATTCGCCGCGTGCAACAGGGTCGCGGTCAGGTGCGCCAGGCGGTCGGCGGCTTCGAAATCAAAGGGTTCGCCGTGCACATCGACGGCATGGTCTTGCATAAACGCGCTGAGCGGCGCGGCCGGCGGATGATCGAGGTGACCGAGGATTCGGATGAGGGCGGCTTCCACCGGCTGGCCGCGCTCGCGCATGCCTGCGACGAGCTCCGCACTGGCGGCGTCGTATTGCCCGGTGAACCCCGTCGCCGTCAGTCCCGGATGCAACAGGACGTATCGAATCCGGCTGTCGGGATGGCGGCGAGTGAAGCCGACCGCGAGTAGATCGCTCAACTTTCCGCACTGCCGCATGACGGCATCAGGGTCATAGGAGCGGGCGAACTGCAAGTCGTCCCAACGCATTTCGGCAAGGTCGCCACCAGGGCCGGCCAAATCGAGGATCACCGGCGAATCGGCCCGCTCCAGCTGCTTTTGCAGACCGTGCCCGAACAGGTACCTGCTCAGATAGAACAGTCCGAAACTGGCTTCGAAGCCTTCGGACGTGACGAATCGGGTGGCGCGGTAATACCGAGCACCGAGAACGAGTGCGTCGACGACCGGGTAGCTTGCCGCGATCTGCTCGATCACCCGCCGGTTCTCCGCCACCAGGCTCAGATCCGCCCGGATGAACGCTATGCGCGCACCGGCACCGAACTCGCCCGCGGCGTCCAGAATCGCCCGCCCCTTGGCTGAGCTGGTGCCGATGACCACTACCCGGTCGCCGCGGTGCAGATACGCCAGGGCGAGCGCCTTTCCCATGCCGTCGGTCCCACCGGTGATCACAACCGTCTTCATGAGCTTCCCTTCGCATTCAACTAGTGAGACTAGATAACTAGACTCACGAGTCTAATTCAATCGGTAGCGTTAAGTAGACTGATCAGTCCAGATATCTATCCATACGACTACGATGAGCCGATGAGCACGCCGCAGCCCTCTCCGTCCGCACTGGCGCCACAGCGTGGACGTATCGACAAACGTCAGGCCATCATGGCCGCGGCGTTCACGGTGTTCGCGCGCGTGGGATACGCACAAGCCCGGGTGGATGACATCGCGGCAGCGGCCAAGGTCGCCAAGGCCACCGTCTATCACCACTTCGGCGACAAGGAGTCCTTGTTTCGCCAAGCGGTACAGTCACTTTCGGAGACCGCACTGGCTGCCAACTTGGCCGCGATCGAGCAGCTGGCGCGTCCCGGCGACGATCCGGCCACCCGCCTCACCCAGGTCGGCCTGCAGTTGGCGCGCTGCTACCGCACCGACGAATCCCGTGCGTTGCGACGCTTGGTCTGCGCGGAAGCCGCGCAGTTTCCGGACCTGGTCGACCTCGTGACCGAAGTTTCCCGCCGGGCCACCGCGGCCCTCGCCGACCGGTTCGCGCGGCTCTCCCTGGCCGGCGTCCTCGACATCGACGATCCCGATATCGCCGCAGCCCAGTTCGCCGCGCTGCTCGCCGGGCCTGCCGACGGGATGCTTCGGCTCGGCACGCGACCGGTCCCCGAGCCGGAACTCCGCGCTCTCACCGAAGCCGCGGTCACGACTTTCCTCAAAGCATTCGGTCGATGAATGCCTCGCAGGCAGCGGGTCCGCGGGCGATGACGACCCGTAGGTAGCCGCGGCTTAACGGACACTGCCCCGATATGCACCGATCGGTAGGAAACTACGGTGCACCATGGGCGACATGAACGGAAATGGTGGTCCCGATCAGTTGCTGGCGGATTGTCAGCTGCGCGCGGTGGTCGATCTGTTCACCCACCGCTGGGACCTGGTGGTACTCGCCGCCCTGCACGACGGGCCGTATCGGCGCGGCGCGCTGCACGAGCGAGTCGGCGGGCTCAGTGACAAATCGCTGACCGAGACGCTGCGGCGGCTGCTGCAAGCGGGCCTGATAGAGCGGCAGCGGTACGGGCAGCGGCCACCGCGTGTCGACTACGCGTTGACAACGCTCGGCGCGAGTCTCGTCGACGGGCCGGTGCGGGAGCTGGGGCGGTGGATTCATGAGAACGGGGACGCGTTGCTGGCGGCCCAAGAGCGCAATGACAGCGCAGCAAGCGATTTCGAGCACGAGGACAGCGGGAGCGAAATATGAAGACCATCGGAGTAATCGGTATCGGCATGATCGGCGGCACGCTGGCACGGCTGCTCGCGGCGAACGGATATGAGGTCGTTGTCGCCAATTCCGGCGATCCGGCGGCTTTGGCCGAGGAGTTCGCCGACCTGCCGGGCATCGAGCCGGTCTGGGCGCGGGCGGCGGCCACCGACACCGACCTGACTATCGTGAGTGTCCCCTATGTGGCGATCCCACGGCTGGCCCGCACCGTCTTCGCCGGCACGACCGGCCCTGCGGTGCTCGACACGGGAAACTACTTTGCGCAGCGCGACGTCGCCCTACCCGGCTTCGACACCGATACCGTCGACAGCGTCTGGGTAGCACAGCAGCTCGGCCGTCCGGTCTATAAGGCGTTCAACACCATTCACGCATTCCTGCTCGAACGGGCGGGCCGCCCCGCCGGAGCACCCGACCGCATCGCGCTGCCCGTCGCCGGCCCCGCGGGTATCGAGAAGCAACAGGTGCTCGACCTGGTGGACGCGGTGGGATTCGACCCCGTCGACGCCGGCGAGCTCGAAACCTCATGGCGACAACACATGGGCACACCCGTCTTTCTCGCCGAGCTCGACCCCGCGGGCGTTCGCACCGCTCTCGACCGAGCCGAGCCGCAACGCCCCGATTTCATCCTCGACCCCGACCGCATCGCCGCCCAACACGACCTCGCCCGCCGCTGGCACCCCTCCGAACGACTGCGAGCCGCAATGAATCACACCTACGGCATCGACGTGTGAACCTTCCGCCAACCGCTCCGAACGCCGCCGGGGTCGGCGCCGCCAACCACTACAATCACGAAAGGCATTGGTGCACAACAGTTAACAATCAACACCACAGGAGACATAGCGGAGGCACCTGGTCCATCTCGACTGCTGACACCGTTACTCGAGGCGACCCGGCAAGAATCACCAGACGTGCGACCGAAAGTTGTTGCGGTGTCGGCGGTCGCCGACGTCACTCCGCGAAAGGTGCGTTCGTCACGCCCATTTCGAAACCGAGTTGACGCATCAAGGCCGTGCGTCCGTCCGGAACGGCTTCGGATTCCAGGCGCACTGCTTCGATCACCCTCCGTTTGAAATCGAGACGAGGGTGTTGCGCCACCACCATATCCACCCATTGGCGGTTCATTTCCTCCACGCGGGTCCCGGCGAGGTCGGTCTCGCAGCCGGCCGAAACGACACCGGCCAGATCCGACAGATCCTTCTCGACGCCGAAGGTGATGTGCCCGGAGATCCCGTTGCGCACGAGGACCACCTTGTCCCGAGAGACGCCGAGGCCGGTGAGAAAGCGTTCGGCGTCTTCGGCGCCGCGAACCGCGAAACACCTTCCGGGAACGGGATGTTCGAACTCGATGTCATGGAGAATGGCCGTGGTGAAGTGTAACTCTTCATCGAGCGGCACCCCGTCGAGCTTCGCCAAGGCCTTACCGAAGTAATAGACCCGATAGGAGTGCTCCAGCACCCACGGGGTCAGTCGCCGCCGGGCCTCCCATTCAGCCTCTTTGGCCAGGGCGGTATCCGGAATGCGCATCCCGATCTCGTCCAGCGCGGCCGAACCTTGTACGCCGAGAAATGCCAGCGCATGGCTGCCGAATGCCCCCGGAACCAAGGTGGCGGCGGCGAGCAAGAGCTTGCCCATCTGCCGCCGGTCGAGCTTGCCGCCGGTGCCACTGGCCCAGCTCCAATCGAACCCGTCCTGTGCACCCATGATCGAACCTCGATTCCTTGCGGGTTGATACACATAATGCCCGATGTCTCATCGGAGACACTACGCCCGATGTGTCTCATCGGCAATGTGACCAACGAGGCGCGATCCAACCGACCCATCACTTGCCTTTGAGACACCCGACATATAGTGTCTTATTGAGACACAGGGCATGATATGTATCAGTACGTGCATTTCGGGTGGTTCCGGCTCCGCGACCGCGAGGCCGGTGAATTCGAACAATGGAGGTCGACATGTCCAGTGAGGCGCAACGACGCGTCCGCAGGTTCGGCGTGGCCGCAGTGGCCGTGATGATGACTCTGGCCGGACCGATGATTGTCTCATCGAATCCGGCGGATGCGGCGCCACCCGCGCCGCAGGTGGATGAGTTCTACCAGCCGCCGGACGGTTTCGCGGCGGCGGCGCCGGGCACGATTCTGCGATCCCGGCCGATTCAGTTGGTGGTGCCGTTGCCGGCGCAAGCTTGGCAACTGCTCTATCGCACCACCGACGTGTTCGAACAGCCGGATGTCACCGTCACCACGGTTTTCCTGCCCGACAACGTCCGGCCGGACCGGCCGTTGGTATCGCAGCAAATGTTCGAGGACGCCTCCGGTCCACTGTGCGTACCGTCCTATGGATTACAGACCGGTGCCCAGACTTCGATGGAAACCATGGGGCAATTGACCGATCTGCAGACCCTGTTGCAGAACGGCTGGGTGGTATCGGTACCCGACTTCGGCGGGCGATCCGGCCATTTCCCGGTTGCCGAGGAGCCCGGTTACATGGTGCTGGACGGCATTCGCGCGGCCGAACAGTTCGCACCACTGGGTCTCGACTCCGAAACCCGCGTGGGCCTGTACGGATATTCGGGCGGCGGGTTCGCGACGGGCTGGACAGCCGAGCTGCAACCCAGTTACGCACCCGAGCTCAATCTGACCGGCGCCGCATACGGCGGCCCCGGAGCGGATATCGACGCGGCGTTGTTCACCACGAACGGCGGGCCGTTCTCGGCCATAGTCGGTAGCGGCCTGTCCTCCTATTACGCCACCTATCCCGAGGTCAAAGCGGCCATGCAACCGCACCTCACACCCGAGGGCGCAGCCGTGATGGAACAGATCCAGACGCAGTGTCTGTCTGTCACTCTGGTTCAGCAGTTCCTGTCCGACTGGAAACGGTATTTCGACATCCCGCTCGACCAGGTTCTGGCATTGCCGCCGCTCGCGGAAGCTATCAACGCGGCCAGGCTCGGAACCCACGCGGCCACTGCGCCGCTCTATGTCTTCCAAGCGGTGCGGGACGAAGTGATCCCGGTAGGGTCGACCGATCGCATGGTCGAAGATCTCTGTGCTCGTGGGGCCCGGGTCACCTACGTCCGTGAGGAATTCGCCGAGCACATGAGCACGATTTTATCGGCCGCCCCTGCCGCGTTCGCCTGGCTGCGGGAGCGCCTCGAGACCGATGCTCCGGTGCCGGCCGGATGCAGCACAACTACGGTGCCGTCCCAACTCATCGCCCCGAAGTAACCGGTAGGGCGGTGGGTAGGATTCACCGCGCAAGGAGTGGTCGGGCATCAGGGAGCATCGTTGGTATCACCGGTTTCCGATGTCGTCGCATGGACGGTGATCGGCTACACCGCCTTGATCGGGGTCGGCAGGCTACTTTTCACGAGCAGGACGATGTTCGATCAGTTGGCCAATCGGATGCTGCTGTGGTTTCTGATCGGGTTGGTGCTGTATCGGTGCACTCCGGCCCCGAGCGTCGGCAGTGTGCCGAACCAACTCGCGCTGGGCTGCATTGCGATGATCGTCATGTACCTCTACGGTCTCGTCCGGCTGTGGGAAGCGGGTGCGGAATCGGAGGCGGCCTGGCGACGCCAGCGAATCTATTGTGCGGTCGCGGTGCTTTCAACGGCGCTGACAATGCTCGCCGGCCCGTTCGCGGAAAGGGCGGGGCGGCTGGTCGAGCACAACCTGAATTGGGGCGGCCTCGTTTTCTGGACCGCGAACAGCGTGCCCCTCGTGGCGTCCATGCTGGCGTTCACCCATTTGGTCGTCGACGAACTACGCACCGCGAACCGCCGACCGCTGGTGCGGGGGCTGTGCGTACTGATGCTGCTGTCCATCGTGCCGTTCTATGCGGATGTCGTGGTCGTCATGGGCGAATTGTGTTGGGGCTGGCAGCCGCCCTACCCGCATATCGTTCGCGTGGAACTCGCCTTCACCAGCATCGGCTTCTTCGCCACCACGCTCGTAGCGGGTCCGGTCGTCGGGCACTTGATGGAACACGCCGGGCTGGATCGGGACGGACGAGTCTGCCGCCGATTGCGACCTCTGTGGCGCGACGTCACCGCGGCCGTGCCGGAGATCGTGATGTCCCCCGTCGACGGGCCGGCCCGGCGCGACACCACCGCCCGTCTGCTACGAATGACCGTCGAAATCCGGGACGCACTCCTGCATCTGGGCCCCTATCTGGCTGCCGCACCGGCCGCAACCGAGTCGTCCACGAACCAGCACGACGAATCCGAGGCGAAACTGCGTGATTACGCGTGCCGTCTGGCGGACGCAGCGCGGTCCAGACGATCGGGAACCCTGCCGCCCAGAACTGGCGTTGTGCCGCAACCGTTCCCGACCGCACAAGACTTCGACACCGAACTCCGGCAGCTACTGGACCTGGCCCGGGTATGGCCCGCGGAGCATCCGGTAACCCCGCGGAGTCCGCTCTACGCTGCCGACGACTTGGTGAGCACGCCTCGAACGTTCCCGTAGGTCCTCGTTCATCCGAGGCAGGTTCGGACGGCTTGGGCCAGATTGGTGGCGCGGGGGTCGTCGGGCCGGAAGTTCCACAGGTTCGGGACGTAGGCGAAGCCGACGCCGGCGTCGGGGTCGGCGAAGCCGATCGAGCCGCCGGAACCGGGGTGGCCGAAGGAGGACGGTCCGAGCATCGGTAGCGGCGGACAGGCGCGCCAGAAACCCAGGGACATGTAGAAGCTGCGATCCGCTGGGACGTCCAATCCCGTTGGCAGCCCGTGCATCCGGGTCTTCTCGGTCTGTACTTCGATCGCGTTCGCGACCGTGGGCGAGTCGAGCAGGCGGATGCCGTCGACCTCGCCGACCGTGGCGGCGTACATCCGCGCGACCGAGCGCGCGTCCGCGATCATGTTGGCGGCCGGGAACTCTGCTGCGCGCCACGCCCGCGTGGTGTAGTACGCGGTCGCGGGGTCGGCCATGTTGTCCAGCGCACCGCCGAGCGACCCGGCGCGGAGCGAGACGGCGTCGGGCCCGAACCCGGCGTTCATCCAGGCGGTAACCGTATCCGCGTCCAGCCCAGTGCTTTTGATCATCCCCGCGGTCAGTTCTTCCACGCTGAAGGGATCGGCGTAGTCGATCCGTGCGACACGGTGCTCGTGCTCCTCGGGCAGCCCGATCCAGGCACTCAGCCCCAGCGGGGCCGCGACCTCGTCGGCGAAGAACGTACCGAGCGACTTGCCGGAGATCCGCCGCACCACTTCCCCGACCAGGTGGCCGTAGGTGACCGCGTGATAGAGATGCTCGGTGCCCGGCTCCCACAGCGGCGGCTGCGCCTCGAGCGCGCGGATGACCGGATCCCAGGCGCACGCCTGCTCGAAGGTGAGCGGCCCGTCGACGACCGGCAGGCCGGCCTGATGAGACAGCAACCAGCGCACCGGAATCCGGTCTTTGCCGTGCGCGCCGAACTCCGGCCAGTACTGGACCACCGGAGCGTCCAGATCGAGCTGACCACGCTGAGCCAGCAGGTGGGCGCAGATCGCGGTGGCGCCTTTTGTCGTGGAAGCGACCCGCACGACAGTGTCTTCGCGCCAAGGCTGCTCGGCCGCCTCGTCATCGGAACCACCCACCTCACGACCGGCGACCCCGTCCCACAGGTCGACGACGCGGCGGCCGTCCACGTACACACAGCACGCCGCGCCGCGCTCACCGAAGTTGGCGAAGTTCGCGCGGAACGCGTCGGCGACCTTGCCCCATCCGTCCTCGACACCGTTCTGGTTCATTGCACTTGTCATTGCTGAAATCCCTTTCTGAGTGCGGACTTCATGAACTTTCAGCGCCTGGCCTGACATCGCCCTGACACCGGGCTGACACGGATTGCGTCCGATCATGTCGGGCAAAGCCCCCAGGTGGTTCATCCCCTGCCGACTCAGCAAACACCCGGTGTGGCCGAGTTCATGGTGCTCGCGCCGATTTCATGAGTAGGTTCCGAATATGGAGAATGAGGGACCGAGCCGGACCGCGCTCGCCACTGCTTACGCGCGTGCCTATCACCAAATCGCTGATCAGCCCAGGATTCTCACGGACCCCTTGGCTGTGCGCCTGCTGGGTGTCGGGGTGGACGAGCTGACGGAAGCGGGGCAGTCGTCAGCGGCTCGTCCCGAGAGTGATGACGGCCTGGGAATACTGCGGCTCGGCGTCAGCGATCGGCCGCGGCGGCTGTTCTTCGCCGCTCGTTCCCGATTCGCCGAGGATCGGGTGGCCGAAGCCGTCGCGGAGGGCGTGCGGCAGGTCGTGATCCTCGGCGCAGGTCTGGACACCTTCGCCTACCGCAACCCGCATCCCGGACTGCGGGTGTTCGAGGTCGATCATCCCGCTACCCAGAAATGGAAACGTCAACTTCTGGCCGCGGCCGGTATCGACCTGCCTGAGCTGTCGGCTTTCGTACCGGTCGACTTCGAAACAGACCTATTGGCAACACAATTGGCGGAGGCCGGATTCAGCCGGTCCGAGCCCGCCGTGTTCGTGTGGCTCGGCGTCGTCTTCTATCTGACTCCCGAGGCCGCCAGTGCCACCCTCGAATACCTTGCCGGTCAAGCAGCGCCGGTCCAGGTGATCTTCGACTACTTGGCGGACACCGGTGCGAATCGCGCGGAGTTGCTGGCACGCGCAGAGCGGGCGGCGGCGGTCGGCGAACCTTGGTTCAGCTACTTCACGCCGGACGACATCGCAGATCAATTGCGCGCGCTCGGCCTCACGGACGTCGAAGACCACGCGGCCGCGGACCTCATCGCCGGTTACCTCGGCGGGTCCGCGGAGTTCGAGGACGATCCGCAGGCACTGCGACCGGTCCGCATACTGCGGGCGCGCCGCTCATGAAGCGCGGGGTACGCGAACACTATAGGGCCGCAAGCGAATAACGGTCTTACCTTTGCGCCGTTCGGTCGGGTTCAGCGCGGCGAGCGCGTCATCGAGTGACGCAACGCCGAAGCCGAGCGAACCCCGACTTGATTCGATGTTGCGCGACATAATCCGCCAATGACCTTCAACGACGCAGAAGTCGAGTATCTCCGGTCGCAGCCGGTCGCGCGCCTGGCCACCCGCGCCACGAACGGGCAGCCCGACGTCGTCCCCGTCGCCTTCGAATTCGATGGCGCCTACTTCTGGGTCGGCGGCGGCGCGACCTTCCCCGGGACGCGCAAGGCACGCAATGTCTGCGCGGGCAACGCCGAAATCGCGCTCGTCATCGATGATCTCGTCTCCCTCGATCCCTTTGTCGCCCGTGGCATTCGCGTGTACGGTCGTACAGAACCACCGGTCCAGCGCGTGGGTATGGTAGGGCCCGGCCACTACCTGCGAATCACACCCGTCGAGTCGTGGAGCTGGAACTTGGCGGGCGAACCGGTCGGCGACCAGTGGTACGAAACCAGGCATGCCCGGCACTGACGAAACGTAGGCGCGGCACCGTGCCGGGTGCTCAACTCCGGGCGAGCACCGCGGCGTCCACGAATCGTGGATCGCGCGCGATCGCGGCGAAGCTCGACTCCCCTTCGCCGCCGACAGCTTCCTGCACCTCGGCCAACCGGGTGAGCAGATCGAAATAGCTCGCCTCGGCCGGCCGCAGCTGCGCGATCGTCGCGGTGAGATCGATATCGGCAGTGAACCGCGCGCCGTCGATTCCCACCGACAGGGTGGCCAGCCATCCGTTCGAATCGGCCGCGAACATCGACCCGCTGGTCTCTGCCCAGAACAAGACCGTGCTCGGTGCTGCCGTGGAGCTCAATCGCCCTGCCGCGGCGAGCATCACCAGCGCGGTATAGATGTTCGATGCACAGAACCCGAAGTGCATCAGATACGCCTCGAGCGCCCCCGCTCGGTATCTGAGCACATACGTCAGTCCACCGGTGTCCTCGCCGAAACAGTCGGCGAAGTACTCCCGGGGCGTTACCCCGCTCTCTGCCTGCCGCCAATCCGGTGTTTTCCCGTCCCAGAACCAGCGGTCGTACATCGCGCCGGGATTCTCGATGACCTCCGTCCCCGGCGCCGGTGTGGTCAGCCATTGCTCGAATGCCTCCCGCCCCATGGGAATTCGCGCAGCTACGACAAACGTGTCCGACACAATCGGCTCCTCATCAATCTATGCGGGCCCACCGTTGCGGGCTCACGGGCAATCCTAGATTTCACCGGCGCTTGACGTATACCCATATCGGAATATGATTGCGCTCATGGCACGAGCAGCTACCACATCGGACGTCTTCAACGCCATCGCCGAGCCGCAGCGCCGCGACATCCTGATGCTGTTGCGGGCGGGCGAGCGACCGGTGAGTGAGCTGGCGCAGGAGCTGGGGATGACCCAGCCGGGGGCGTCCAAGCACCTGCGGGTGCTCCGAGAAGTCGGGCTGGTGCGGGATCGCAAGGCAGGCAAGCAACGCCTGTACGGGTTGCACGCCCGCGGGCTACGACCGGTGCACGAATGGACCGGCGGGTTCGAGCGGTTCTGGAACGAGAGCTTCGACCGGCTGGACGAGTACGTGCAGGACCTGAAGCAGGAGAGGCAAAAGGAGAACTGATGAGCGAACCGGGCGGAACAACGCAGTCGGCGACCGCCGAACGCGAGGTCGTGATCAGCCGGATCATCGACGCCCCAAGGGAGTTGGTGTTCGAGGCGTTCACCGCGGTCCGGCATCTGTCGCGGTGGTGGGGACCGGAGGGGTTCTCCACCACCACGCGGGCATTCGAGTTCCGCGTAGGCGGCGCCTGGGATTTCGTGATGCACGGGCCGGACGGGACGGACTACCAGGAGTGGATCGCCTGGACCGAGATCACCCCGCCGGCGCGGATCGCGATGCTGCACGGCGAGTCCAGCGACGATCCGAACGCCTTCGAGTCGGTCCTGACGTTCACCCCGGACGGTGCGGCGACCCGGATCGAGATGCGAACAGTGTTTCCCACCAAGCAATTACGCGACGAAGCGGTCGAGAAGTACCACGCTGTCGAGGGCGGCCGCCAGACCCTCGACGCACTCGCGGCCTACGTCACCGCACTCGTCGCGGCAGGTGTGCAGAACTGATGGCCGGAAAGGTCTTCTTCAGCGTATCCATGTCACTGGACGGGTTCATCGCGCCCGAATCCCCCGCGGAATTGATGGGCCAGCAGTGGAAAGAACTGCACCAGCGGTCCGAGCGCGGTAACCGGCTCGCCCCAGCGCTCGGCGCTGGGCGAACTGTCGAACTGCGGTCAGCGGGCTCGCCGACGGGCGGCTCCCCTGGTTGGCGCCGTTCCGCCTGACGGCGGTGGCAGGTCTCAGGCGGTACTGCTGGTTCGGGTGGTCTGGGACGCGCGGGCGGTGACTTTCATTCGCAATTGCCGAGGTTGGGGCACGACGGCCAGGGTGGGGCTGGTGTCGGTGCCGGGGACGGTGTGCAATTGCCATCGAGCGGCGATGGTCGCCAACGCGAGGGTGGCTTCGGCCAGGGCGAAGGTGTCGCCGATGCATTTGCGGGCGCCGGCGGCGAACGGCAGCATCGTGTCGCGCGCGGGTGGCGTGCCGCGGTCGGCGGCGAAGCGGTCCGGATCGAAACGTTCCGGGTCGGGGTACAGGTCGGCCCGATGCTGGATCAGGTACGAGCTGTAGATGACGGTGGTCCCGGCGACCAGCGAGTGCCCGCCGAGTTCGGTGTCCTCGGTCACCGTCCGAGTCTGCAGCCAGCCCGGCGGGTGCAGGCGCAGGACTTCGTCGATCACCTGGCCGGTGAACTGAAGACTCGGCAGGTCCGCACTGACCGCGGAGCGCCCGGCCAGCACCGAGTCGACCTCGGCGTGCACCCGGGCGGCGAACTCGGGGTGCTGGTCGAGCAGGATCAGCGCCCAGGCCAATGTCGCGGCACTGGTGTCGGTGCCCGCGAAGAAGAACGTGAGCACTTGATCGACGATCTCGCCTTCGGTCAGTTGCCCGCCGCCCTGACTGTCTCGGGCGAATACCAAGGCCGAGAACAGATCACCGCGATCGTCGCCCGCGGCGCGGCGCGCGGCCACCAGTTCCCCGAGGATGGCACGCGCCTCGGCCGCCGCGTCGATACAGGCCCGGTTGCCCACGATCGGCCACCGACGCATCCATTCCGGCACGATCGCGTGCCGCATCGCACCGGCGAAAACGGCTTCGACGTCGTGGAGCAGCCGTTCCTGGGTCGCCTCCGAGATCGCTTGATCGAACAGGGTCGCCGCGATCACGCGGGCGGCGAAGGTGTGCAGTTCGGCTTTCACATCGACGACCTGTCCGTCCGGCCAGGAGTCGACCAGTTCGGCGATCTTCTGGGCCATCACGGGCGTGTACCCGGTGAGGCGCTTGGCATGGAACGCTGGTTGCAGTAGCCGGCGCTGCCGTCGATGTTTCGCGTGCGGGCACGTCGCCAGGCCCTCCCCGACCAGCTCGCGCCCGCTGTCGAACAGCGGCCCGCCCTTGTCGAAGATGCGGTCCTGACGCAGGACCTGCCTGGTCAGTTCGAGATCGCAGATCACCACCGCCGTCATCGGTCCGAGTCCGATCCCGACCAGATCACCGTGCGCGGGCAGAGAAGTCATGAACCCCAACGGATCTCGCAGCAGCGGCACCAGATGCCCCAGCACCGGCAGTCGGCCCGGCGCCACCGCGATCGGCGCGGCCGCGCTCTGGCTCGTAGAGCTTTCGACCGCGGCGGCAGGCACTCGGCCCGTCATCCGGCGAATCGTCTTTACCATCCACCGATTCGGTGACCGCTCGTCCATGACCGACTCCCTACCGCGAGACCACCCACCATTGTCGGCAATCCCGAACGGCACCACTACCACCCGACGGGGTGGATTCTCATCAAGTCTTGCGTGGTTAATATTAACTATGCAAGACTCTAGGGCATGAGCACATCGACTTACCTCACGCAGACCGCCTTCCCCCTGATCTGGCCGCTCATCGCGGTCGTCGGCGCTGTCGTCCGGACTCGGCACAGCACCTCCCGTCAGGCCACGCTGGAGACCTGGCAGCGGTGGTGGGCCGTCGCGGCGCTGGGTTGCGGCAGCCTGTGGATGACGGTCGCGTTCCTGACCATCCCCGAACAGATGGCGACGTCCATCGGCTTCACCGCCACGCCGTTCCAGTTCGAAATCGCCTTCGCCAACCTCGGACTCGCCGTGATGGGCTTTCGCGCCGCGTCACCCTCGGCCACTGCCCGCGAACGCATCACCGTCGGCCTCGGTGCCGGAATGTTCCTGTGGGGCGCGCTGATCGGACACGTCTACCAGTGGTTCGCGCACGGCGACCACGCGCCGGGCAACACCGGCGGCGTCCTGGTCTGCGACCTGCTCTTCCCGGCGGTGCTGATCGCCCTCGCCCGGTACTCGCAGCGCCTGGCCGGGCCCGAAACCACAACCCGCGCAGTCGTGTTGGGCAACTCGAACGAGGTCGGCAGCCTGCGGGCATGAGCAGGACAGTCGCGATCCGCGGCGGAATCGGTGCCACCGGCATCGGGCCGCCGCCGACGCGTAGCGGCCGAGAGACGAAATCACCTTCGCAGCAAAGTCTTCCGGTAGCGCGCTCACCGACCGAGCTATATGCTTTTGCACCTAGGTGCATTCGCACCTAAGTCAGAGAGGGCGCGATGAAGCTCGAATTCCCGCTCCTGGGGCTGGTGGCAGCCCGGGCCATGAGCGGCTACGACATCAAGCGGTGGTGCGAGGTGGAAGGCAAGTTCGTCGGCCTGGACCGCCATGGCAGCCAGATCTACCGCGAACTGAACCGGATGCAGGTCGAAGGCTCGGTCGAATGGCGGACAGATCCCCGCGACGGTGGACCGGACGCGAAGATCTACACCGTCACCGACGCCGGGATGCAACGGCTGCGGCGCTGGGTGCGGTCCGCGTATGTGCCGCCGCGCCGATTCCAGGATCCGGAGTTCGCGTTCCGGCTCCGCGTGGGCATGATGCTGCGCGAACCCGGCATGCTCGACCTGGTGCGCGAAGAACTGACCGCGCGCCGGGAACAGGTGCGGCTCAACCGAAACCGCCCGTACGACACCGAGACCGACGACGACCGCGCCGAAATCGATGCCGAGGCATTGGATTTCATCGCCCACCAGATCCGGCGCCAAGGTGAGCGGCAGATCGACGAATGGATCGCGTGGCTCGAGCAGTTACAGGAGGTGATGCAGGCCCGCGCCGACGCCGCGGCGACCGAGCGCTCCGGCCGGTCGAAAGCGAGCAGCTGATGCGCGCGGTCCTGATGTTGTTCGACAGTCTCAACCGCCGGCTCCTGCCACCCTACGGCGCGGACCGGGTGCACGCCCCGCACTTCACCCGGCTAGCCGCGCGCACCGTGCGGTTCGACCACTGCTACGGCGGCTCGATGCCGTGCATGCCCGCCCGCCGGGAGATGCACACCGGCCGCCACAACTTCCTGCACCGGTCCTGGGGCCCGCTGGAGCCCTTCGATGATTCGGTGCCCGAAATGCTTTCCGCCGCTGGGATATATCCGCACCTCGTCACCGATCATCCGCACTACTGGGAAGACGGCGGAGCGACCTACCACACCCGGTTCCGCACCTTCGAGTTCTTCCGCGGGCAAGAAGGCGACGCGTGGAAGGGCCAGGTCGCCGATCCGCCGCAACCGCAGAGCCCGCGCCGCGTCCGCCACCAGCTGTGGCGACAGGATCTGGTGAACCGGCAGTACCTGACCGAACCGGACGATCACCCACAGATCAAGACCGTGCACGCCGGGCTCGAGTTCATCCGCGCCAATCACACCGAGGACGCGTGGTTCTTGCAGATCGAGTGCTTCGACCCGCACGAGCCGTACTTCTCCCACCGCGAACATAAGCGCCACTACCCTGCCCTGGGAACCCCGGGTGAGGCCCCGGCCTGGCCCGATTACAAACGGGTGGCCGAAGATTCGGAAACCGTGCAGCGCACGCGAGCCGAGTACGCCGCGCTGCTGACCATGTGCGACGTGTCGCTGGGCCGGGTTCTCGACCTCTTCGACGAGCTGAGCCTGTGGGACGACACGCTGCTCATCGTGTGCACCGACCACGGCTTCCTGCTCGGTGAACACGGCTGGTGGGGCAAGAACGTGCAGCCCTGGTACGACGAGAACATCCATACGCCGCTGTTCGTCTGGGATCCGGTGGCACGTACGCAGGCGGGCACCTGCCCGGAACTGGTGCAGACGATCGACTTCGGTCCCACGCTGCTGGACTTCTTCGGCCTGGAGCCGACCCCCGACATGCGCGGGCGGTCCCTGCTGCCGCTGCTGCGCGAACCGGTGCCGGGCGCCCACCGCACCGGCGCGCTGTTCGGCATCTTCGGCGGACACGTCAACGTCACCGACGGGCGGTATGTGTACCTGCGCGCCCCGGCCGCACCGGGCAACACGCCGCTTTTCGAGCACACCCTGATGCCCACGCACATGGCTTCCCGTTTCACCCCAGCGGAATTGGCGAACGCACAACTCGTCGACCCGCTCCCGTTCACCAAGAATGTTCCGGTGCTGCGGGTGCCCGGCTTCGCCGTCGGCGACCCGTTCACCTTCGGTACGGCCTTGTTCGATCTGGAAAGCGACCCGCACCAAGAGAATCCGCTCATAGACGACGAGCTCGAGTTGCGCATGGTCACGCTCCTGCTGGAGCTCATGCGGGCGAACGATGCGCCGGAATCCCAATTCACCCGGCTCGGCCTGCCGCTCGACGGGCCCGCTGATTCGCGGCATCTACTGGCGCGCGCCCAGATCCAGGCCTATCTGGAAGCCGTTGCCCCGCTACCGGTCCCGACGGACTTCCCTACTGGACGCCCGGGCGTGAACACACCGATCACCGATCTGCTCGCGGCCGCGAAGACCCGCGCGATCGTCGAGTCCGCGCTCGGACCGGCGGTCGCCGACATCGCCGCGCAGACCGGCTCGGCCACCCTGCTCGATTTGGCCGACTTCAGCCCGATGCTGACCAGGCGAATCCTCTTTCAGCTCGATCGGGCACTGGCCGCAAGCTGACCGGCCTTCTCCACTCCACAAGAGGCACACCATGACAGACACCGTTGTACCGGCGATCCCGGCACCCACCGCTTCGCACGTCCCGCACCGCTGGCGCAAACTCGCCCTCGTCGTCGCACCGCTCTGGGCCGACAACAACGAGTCCAGCGTGCTCAGCACCCTCGCCCCGGTCATCGTCACCGCGGTCGCCGCCCCCGCGGCGGCGGTCGGCTATCTGACCTCGATCGGGAAGTTCATCAGCGTCGTCTGCGGACCGCTGTGGGCGTGGGTGGCCCGCCGGACGAACCGCAAAGTCGCCTTTGCGATCGCCTCCGGGCTCGCCGGAATCGCAACTGCCGCAACCGGACTCGCACAGAACTACGCGCAGCTCATCGTGCTGTACGGGCTGTCGGCCGTGTTCATCGCCGCCGCACTGCCGATCGCCAGCGAGATCACCGCCGACCTGTTCGACGACGAATCCCGCGGTCGCGCCAATGGTTACACCTGGGGCGTGATCTCGCTGCTCGGCTCGCTGCTCGGGCCGCTGATCGGGCAGTTGTCACGGGTGCCCGACGGCTGGCGCTACGGGTTCTTCGCCTGGGGCGCCATCACCGTGCTGACCGCCGTGCTGCTGGCCGTGTTCTTCACCGACCCCGCCGTCGGCGCCAGCGAAACCACCGCGCCGCCCACCGACGACAATCAGATCACCTGGGCCAAAGTACGTTTGATGCTGCGGATTCCGACATTCGTGCTCATGCTGATCCAACGGCTGATCTCGGGTCACCTGCTGATCGCGAGCTTCGGCATCGTCTTCCTCGTGCACACCTACGGCTTCACCACCGCGGTCGCCGCGATCGTCACCCTGCCCTTCGGCATCGGCTACCTGTTCGGCACTTTCGGCGGCAGTCTGGCCACCGACTTCCTGCAGAACCGGCTGCCCAGGACCGGACGCGTCATCGTCCTGCAGTTCGCCCAGCTCGGTTTCGGGGCCGTCGCTCTGATCGGCACCCAGCACGACTGGGGCGGCATCGAGATCTTCGCCGGCTTCTGGGCGGTCCTGGGCTTCCTGCAGGGTCTGAACCCGGGGGTGAACCGGCCCATCGTGGCCGCGGTCGTGCCGCCCGAAATGCGCGGCGCCGCTTTCGCATTGCTGCTGTCGGTGTTCGAGGGCCTCGCCTACGCGCTGTTCAACCTCGCCGCCGGACTGCTCACCGACGTGATCGGCCTGCGCGGGGTGATGCTGTGGATCCCAGGCATTCTCATGCTCGTCAACGCCGCGTTCTGCACCCTGCTCTATCGCACCTATCCGCGTGACGTCGAACGGCAACGCGCTCTGCTGGCCGAACGGGCCCGAACCACGGCGGCCGAATGAGCCCCGCACGGCACCTGATCGAACAGGCGCACCTGCCCGGCGGCATCTTCGAGATGGGCGATCCGCACCACGACGGATTTCACGCCGACGGCGAGACGCCCGTGCACACCGTGGCACTCTCGCCGTTCACGATCGACACGACCACCGTCACCAACGCCGCGTTCAAAGCGTTCACCGGGGAGACCGGATATGTAAGTGACGCAGAAAGATTCGGCTGCTCCCCCGTGTTCCACCTCGCCTTGGCCGCCGAGCCGGGGGATCTGCTCGGCAGTGACCCGCGGGCACCGTGGTGGATCGATGTGCGGGGCGCCGATTGGCGACATCCGGAAGGACGGCATTCGAGCATCGCCGACCGTGCCGAGCACCCGGTCGTGCACGTGTCCTGGTTCGACGCCGTCGCCTACTGCGAGTGGGCCGGACGGCGCCTCCCGACCGAGGCGGAGTGGGAGTTCGCCGCCCGCGGCGGTCTGCTCGGGGCGCGCTATCCGTGGGGCGACGAGGCCCCGGGCGCCGGCGGCGAGTGGCGCGCGAATATCTGGCAGGGCACGTTCCCGACCGACAACACGCAGGAGGACGGGTACCTGACCACCGCGCCGGTGCGCTCGTACCGGCCCAACGGGTACGGGCTGTGGCAGATGGCGGGCAACGTCTGGGAGTGGTGCTCGGATCGGTTCTCCCCCAACACCTATGGCCACGACGCCCGAGCAGAGCACGTGCGCGATCCGCAAGGCGCGTCCGCCGGACAGTCACGGGTACTGCGCGGCGGCTCGTACCTCTGCCACGACAGCTACTGTTCCAGATACCGCAATGCCGCCCGCTCCTCGAACGCCCCCGATGCCACCATGGGCAACGCGGGCTTCCGCACCGCAGGCGGGGTGAGCGCACACGGCGAATGGACAGGCTAGAATTGTGACGTTAATATTAACCAGTAAAGATACTGGTAAACTCGCCCCATGGATGATGGACTCGGTGATCTAC
Organism: Nocardia brasiliensis IFM 10847; assembly: GCF_000710915.1. Classification (GTDB taxonomy): domain Bacteria; phylum Actinomycetota; class Actinomycetes; order Mycobacteriales; family Mycobacteriaceae; genus Nocardia; species Nocardia brasiliensis_A. Next base: position 33,265 of record NZ_BAUA01000197.1, on the reverse strand, counting down.
TGCATCGCGTGGTGTTCTTGCTCGGCGAAGCCACGCGGCGGCGGGTGGACAGTTCCGGCGGGTTGAGCTACAGCCAGATGCGGCTGCTCGGCACCCTCGAAGAGAACGAACCGATGACCCAGCACCAACTGGCGCAAGCGCTTTCGGTGTCCGACCCGGCGATCAGCCGGGCCCTGCGCCCGCTGGAGGCAGCCGGGCTGATCCGGATCACCCCCGACCCGGAACACGGGCGACGACGACTGGTCAGCACCACCGAAGCAGGCCGCAACGCCTTCCACACGAGCGGTAAGCCGCTCTACGACGAACTGCGCAACGGCCTGCTCGCGGCGGGCTTTCCCTACGAGCGCTACCTGCGCGACACGATCCGGCTGGCCGAGATCCTCGAGCGCGCCCGCTAGGTCCGCCCGATGGCCTGCGCGTTCTGCCTATTCTCCGATTGCCGCACCGGACAGGCCGGCTATTGCGGTGCCGACCATCGACGTCCATTGCTGCATCGTGACGGGATCCAAGGCCATCGAGCCGACATCGTGGGTTGTGCAGCCGCGATCCGCGGGGATCCGGGCGAACCTGTCGCGCAACCACAGCAGGGCTCGGGGCGTCCCGATCAATTCCATGCTTGCGTGCTCGCTGAAATGGTCACGTGTATACAGCACCCGCGCCGCAGGATCCTGGCAGTAGGTGTCGACGAGGGTATTCACCTGACCGACGGGGACCACGTAGTCCGGGTTGGACTGAAAGATGTACAGGGGTAGATCCGGCACCGTCTTGCCCATTGTGTTCTGCTCGAATACCGAGGCAGGGATCGGATCGGTCAGCAGGTCGGCCCCGCCGAGTAGACCGGATATGTCGACGAACGGCGCGACGACGACACCGTAAGTGCCGCAGAGGTTCTGCTTCGCGTTCACCAGGGTTCGGCCGAGCGGGTCGAGATGTTCGTTCAGCCAGCCGGACAATTCCGGATACTCCCGGCCTGTACCGATGATCGCGGCCAGTGCAAGACCGGAAAAGACTCTCCCACTGGCCAACTCGATTACCGGACGAAGGTCCGCGACGGTGCCCCCTTCTGCTGCGCCGAGAATGTCGAGTTCAGGGGCGTAAGTCGCATGCAGCTCCGCAGCGTGCCCGGTGGGAATCGTTCCGCCGGAGTAGCCGAACATGCCGACCCGGGTTGCCGCTCCCGATAACTCCATCGGCGCGAAGTGCTCTGCCGCGCGGATGCCGTCGAGCGTGATCCGGCCTGCCAACGGACCTGCCGCGAAGGCTGAGTCCGGTCCTTGATGGTCGGGAATGACGACGGCCCATCCCATCGCCAACGCGGCATGAGCGACCCACAGGAACTCCACCGCAGTCGCATTCTGGCCGGTGATCACGCTCGACTCCGAGCCGGACTGCACAGTGTAGGAACCCGCACACCAGCTGCCGAGAGAATCTTCTGCCATTTGAAATGACAGCAAAGGGCGATCCGCGGCCGCTCCCTGCGGCTTCAAGACCGTGGCCACCGCGGGTATCGGCTCGTTGCGGCTGTTCGTCGAGCGGAAGGACAGCTGCCACGCATCGACATTCAAGGCAACCGCCGAGAAGTTCGCCGGGTGGATCTGGCGGGCCATGATGATTTCGCCGGGGGCGAGCGCGGCGTATCGCTGCACGGCTGGTCGATAGAAGGCAGGGTCTTGCTCCGGCAACAGTGGGCGATCAGGCGCCGGCGCGACGGGCACCGGGTCCGGAGCCGCACGCACTTCCGATACCGCGAGCACCTGCGCACCGGCCAACGCGACCACCGCCAGCAAGACGGCACCGCGAAGCTGTTTTGCACGGGGACCGAATCCCCTACCGGCGCACCGAGAGACGATGGCCAACAGGAACAGCACGACGATTCCGCATGCGGCGAGCAGGGCCGAGGTGGCCAGAATTGCCCCCATGCCGTCGGCGCTGGCCTGACGACCAGCGATGACCAGCGGATCGACCAGCGTGCGTGGCATACGAGACACGGCGGCTGCTGAGTCGACCGATCCGCCCGCTGCCAGCACATCGACGGCTCCGCGAGCGAGTTGGTCCGGAATCTGCGGGTACGCGCGCAGGGATTCCTCGGCGCTGGATCTGACCGTCGAACCGAAGACCGCGCCGAGGGTCGCGACACCGAGAGCGGTACCGATCTGCCGCGCGGTCGAGGCCACGCCGCTGGTCATGCCGGGCCGCACATTGGCAGCGACGCGAAGCGCGGCTTCCGACGTGGTCGGCACGATGATGCCGAGCGCGATACCGGCGCAGATGAGCGCCGGCACGAAATGGGTCCAAGTGTCATCGGCGGTAACATGAATGGCCGATGCGGTACCGCCCGCGATCGCGGCCAGTCCGAGTGCGTACCAGAGCATGTTGGGCAAGAACCGTTGCAACGCAGACACGATCGGCGCCGTGATCAACGCGCCCGCCGACATCGGCACCAGCGCCAAACCGGTGTGGATGGCCGACATATGTAGCGTGTTCACGAAATACAGCGCGAGATAGTTTCCAGCCGCGGTGACGGTGGCGAAGGCGATCAACCCGGGTACGCAGATCGCGGCGAACTCCGGTCGTGCGATCAGCCGCAGGTCGACCATCGGGTCCGGCGTGCGCAACTCGACGAAGACGAACAACAGCGACGCCGCCGCGACGACAGCGAACAGCGTAATCGTCTTGGTGTCGGACCATCCCCATCCGTTGCCGTTCACCAGCGCCAGGACGGCGGCCAGCAACGCCACGGTCGCGAGCACGGTACCCGTGATGTCGAGGGAAAATGCCTGTGTGTCTTTGCTGTTCGGGATCCGCCGAGCCAGTACGAGAGCAATCGCCCCGATGGGAAGATTGATCAGGAAGATCCATCGCCAGTCCAGGTATTCGACCAGGACGCCGCCGACGACCGGGCCCGACGCCGTTGCCAGGCCCATGACAGCGCCGTAGATACCGATCGCCTTGGCACGTCCGGCGGCCGCGGGAAAGGCCGCCGAGATCAACGGCAGCGCGAGCCCCATCATCGCGGCGGCGCCGCAGCCCTGCACCGCACGTAACACGTTGAGCATCAGGATATTCGGCGCCAACGCACAAGCGCCCGAGGCCACGGTGAAGACAGCGAGGCCGGCCAGAAAGAAGGTCTTGCGGCCATATCGGTCTCCGGCGACCGCGATCGTCAGCAGCAGGACCGCGATGGGCACCGTGTAGGCGTCGACAATCCATTGCAGCGCAGATAGATCCGCGTCGTAGTCCCGCTGGATGTCCGGCAGCGCGACCGCGACGATCGAGACATCGAGCAGCAGCATGAACAGGGCAATACAGACCGTCGTCAGTGTCACCGCAGGCGCGCGCCCACGCTCGACCGGCGTCCGAGTTTCGAGTGGATGGATTCCGTGCACGGATAACTCCTTCTGGCAGACGCCACCCGCCGCACCGACGGAAGGTCGGCACCGAGCGATATGGCTACTCACCCGCGACAGGTGCCGATGGGATGCCGATATGTGGACGACGCCCACATTAGCGACCACGACCAGCCCTGGCAAGACTTAGATGTAGACACAGCCCACATAGCGTTGCCCACTTAAACGGCAGCTCAGATGCCATAAATCGAGCTTTAAGGGCTGATATGACCGCCTTGAATGTAGGCATTGACCACAGCGGTGGTCAATGCCTACATTGATGCCATGTTTCGCGAAATCAGTCTTGCCCGCTACCCCGACACAGCAGCAACGGGCGCGCCGACATGAGCGCCACAACGTCCGCCGCTCACCTCGACATCGGGGCGGGTCGCCAGTCGATCGCAGCACGGCACAGTCGAGCGAGGACGGGACGAAAGACTCTCGATCTACATGTCATCGCCCGCTTGGCGGCCGACTGCGCGGTCGCCGACCTCTACAGTGACGAAATATTCTACTGCACAACCGATCACGCGTCCGACACCCCCGCGATGTGCGGATGGTCGGACACCGTGTGCACGCACCCCGGGAGCCCGATCTCGCTCATCGCTCTCGACCACGCACTCGGCGCAAGGGGCTACATACGTACCAGCCTTTGGCGCCCGCATATCACATCCGCGAACGTACTGCGATACTTCGCGACCGCTACGGTCGCGACCAGCGGCCCCGCCTGAGCCACCCGCGAGTCCCGGGAAGCCGCAGTGGCCGACGCGAAAGTCGAGCATGTGGCTAATGACCACATTATGCTACTGTTTCGCCGTGTGCGCCGACCGCCCTTACCATCACGGTGACCTGCGGAATCGCCTGCTCGAACGCGCCGAGCAGGCGCTGCGCGAGCATGATGTCGAACAACTGTCCCTCCGCGGGCTTGCTCGCGACGTAGGGGTGACGCATAACGCACCCAGCCGCCATTTCGCGGACAAGCAGGCCCTCCTCGATGCCTTGGCGGTGAAAGGGTTCCAGCGAATCGGCGACACGTTCGACGGTCTCGCCGCCGCAGCGGCCCCGTTGCCGTTCGAGGGCCGCTTCCGCCTGATGGCACGTACTTATCTCGATTTCGCTTTAGCGAACCCCGCGCTGCTCACCTTGATGTTCGCACGCAAGCACAGCCTCGAGTCCAGTGTCGAAATCGGCACGGCCGTGGCGAGCGCGTTCGCGGTGCCGATGGCCCTCACGATGGACGCGCAGAAGCGAGGCGAGATCATCGATGGCGAGCCCTTGCGGATCGGCTTGACCGTTGCGATAGCCCTCCAGGGCCTGGCGAGCTTCGTCGTCGCGGGAATTGTTGCCACCGACGCGATCGATGACCTTCTGGAGGAAACGGTGACCAACCTGACCCGCGGCCTGCGCCCGCGATCAGGTACCGAATGACAGTGCACGAAACCCGTTCGGCCTCAACGCGTATCAACACAGCAGCGCCGGCGCGTGGTCAGGATTGAGATTTGGTGGGGACGCCGGCACAGAGGGCCGTTTCGAGGGCGGTACGGATGGGAACGGTGGTGTCATCGAGGCCGAGCGGCGCAATGATGCGCTGTTCGACCGCTGCTCGGGGAGCCTGGCCGGTGACCTGCTCGATGATCATCCCCGCCAGTACGTAGTTCGTGTTCGAGTACGACCAGTCCGATCTCGGCGGGAACAGGGGCGGATGAGCCAAGCCGATACGCACCATTTCCAGCGGACCTCCGTCTTGCCCTGTTAATATTAACTATGCAAGACTAAGGCGCGGGCACGTATACAACTGGGAACCGAAGGGCAGGACTATGGAGGAGCAGAGGGACGCGGGCGTCCTCGAGGCTGGGTGGCCGCCGCATCGGATCGGCGCCTTCGTCGACGCCGTACTCGCCATCGCGATCACCCTGTTGGCGATCGAGTTGGAGCGGCCGAAGCACGATGACGTGACCGACGCCGCCGCGCTGGCCGACTTCCTCTGGCACGAGCGGTCCTCGTTCGTGGCGCTGCTGCTGGCGTTCTGCCTGCTGTGGTCGGTGTGGCGGCGTCACCATGTGCTCATCTACCAGGCGGAACGGGTCGATCGGTACACCCTGGCCGCGCACGCGCCGATGCTGCTGTTCGCGACGCTGCTGCCGTTCGTCACCGCGGTGTTCGGCGGCGCTCCCGGCAACCAGCTCGCCGTCTGCATGTTCGCGGGCGTGGCCGCGGCACTGTTCGCCAGTGAGGCGGTGGTGAAGGAGATCGCGGCCCGCAAGGCCGTGCTGGCCGAGCAGATCACCGCCGCCGACCTCCGCGTGAACGCGGACGGATCATACGCCGTGGCAACGACTTTCGCCGTCACCGCCGCTCTGGCGTGGCTCACCTCCGACGTGTGGGTGGTGTGGCTTTTCGCGCCGCTCGCCGCCGCCTTCGGTGGCCGCGTCATCAGCCGGTTCCGCGGCCTGACCCGGTCGTGAACATGGACGACGGACTCGCGGACCTGCTGCACCGCGTCGCAGGTTTGGTCGACAAAGCGACACGACGACGCATGGACGACTGTGGGTTGAGTCACCGCCAACTGCGGCTGCTCACGACGTTGCAGGACATCGAGCCGGCGACCCAGCATCGGCTCGCGCAAGCGCTGGCGGTGTCCGATCCGGCGATCAGCCGAGCGCTGCGCCCACTGGAAAAGGCCGGCCTCGTGCGGGTCGACATCGACCCCGCGCACAAACGACGACGCCTGGTCAGCACTACCGAAACGGGCCGCGAGACCGTCCACGCCACCCGCAACCCCTATGCCGCCGAACTGGACGCCGACTTTCCCTACGAGAGCTACCTGCACGACACCGCCGCGCTGGCCGAATTCCTCGAACCGGCCCGTCGGCAGACCGACTGAAGATCGGTGGTTGACGGCGAACATGCGGGGTATGTCCAGCGACGAACGCGGCCCGCGCACCGAGGCCGCTGGACACGAAAGGGACGTTCGCAATGCTCGGACTCGGCATCATCGGTTGGATCATCATCGGCGGACTGGCGGGCTGGATCGCCAGCAAATTCATGAAGACCGACGCACAGCAGGGCATCCTGCTGAACATCGTGGTCGGCGTCGTCGGTGGCCTGCTCGGCGGCTTCCTGCTCAAGCTGCTCGGGGTCGACGTCGAAGGCGGCGGCCTGTGGTTCAGCTTCTTCACCTGCCTCGGCGGCGCGGTGATCCTGCTGTTCCTGGTCGGGCTCGTCACCGGCCGCCGCAGCGCTATGCGCTGACCACACCACAACTCACACCGAGGGCAGCCACATCAGGTGCGCTGCCCTCGGTGCGTCCACACCCCCGCCCCGAAGCGATGAATTTCACAGCCGTATCCGGTCTACACATCATGACTGAAAAGACCACCGCCTTGCCTCCCATCGTCGACCGGCAGACCTGGCAGGCCGCGCTCGATGACCTGCGGGCGCGGGAGAAGGCCGCCACTCGTGAACTCGACGCCATCGCCGCGCAGCGCCGCCGCCTGCCGATGGTCGCACTCCCGGACTACACGCTGATCGGCCCGGACGGCCCGATCCGGCTGGTCGACGTATTCGACGGGCGCTCCCAGCTCATCGTCTACAACCACATGTGGTCCGACGGCGCACAATGGCAGTGCGGCGGCTGCACCGGGCTCACCTCGCAGTACGTCCGCCTGGATCTGCTGGACAACTACGACGCGCGCTTCGTCGTCGTCACCAACGGACCCATCGAAGAAGCGCTGGCCTACAAGACCAAGGTCGGCAACCAGATGGACTGGTACTCCTGCTCGGAGAGCTCGTTCGGCGCCGACGTGGACGCACCGCCCGGCGGGGGCTTCGGGGTGAACGTCTTCCTGCGCGACGGCGACAAGGTTTTCCGCACCTGGCACACCAACGGCCGCGGCACCGAACAGCTCAGCTACACCTTCGCGCTGGTCGACATCCTGCCGTGGGGCCGCCAGGAGGAATGGCAGGATTCCCCGGACGGCTGGCCCCAGTCGCCCACCTACTCCAAGTGGCTCGACTCCCCCGATGTCGCGCGGCTCTACGGACCGAACCGAGACGTTTAGCGCGGCAACGCGCAAGTCTGCGCCGGGTCAGTGGCCGACGACTCCGCTCAGTTCGTTCGGGGCGGCGGGCAGCGTCACGGTGGCCGCCACCGCACCGGTGGCGAGATCGACTCGATGGACCTGTTTGGTCGCCGGGTCCGAGACGTAGGCCATGCCGTCGCGGGCAAACAGGGCGGGCCGCGCCTCCTGCCACTTCAGTGGTTCCTGCCAGGGCGAAAGCACCGGGATCGACCGGGTGACGGTGCCCGCGACGGGATCGATGACGTGCAGCCGGCCGTCGGTGCCGAGGACCAGCGCCTCGCCGAGCGGTCCGCGAGCCAGGGACCGGAAGGTGTAGCTGGTGCCGAGGTCGACCAGCCGCAATGTGCCCGACACCGTATCGATGAGCGAAACCTGTTGCGGCCGCTCGAGTTCGGCGTCCTTGTCCTGCTTGTAGTCGGCGAGCACGATCGGCGAGAGATCGCTGCCCGCGGCGTTGCCGATCCGGCCGTACGGGGTGGGACTGGCAACCTTGGTGAAAGCGCCGTTGCGGAACACGAGAGCGCCCGTCTGGCAACCGATCACGACCGCCTCGTCCTTGGCGGCCGCCTCACCGTGCACACCGGGGCAGTCCTCGTTGCGCGCGATTTCCTTGCGCTGCTTGTCCAATGCCACGGCGCCGACCCGCTTCTCCTCGGTACCGAGGGTGACGACCAGGTCCTTGTTCGCCAGTTCCACCGCCACCCCGTGATGCGGTGCGGCGGCGCGATACCCCTCAGTGGCCGGCTTGCCGCCGCCGAGCGCGGCGGGGTCGAAGGTGGTGACCTCGCCGCTGCCGTCGGCGAACAGCACGGTGCGGCCCGCGTGCCGCACGACGTGTCCCGGCTTGGCGGCGGGGAATTCGGTCCCGGTGAACTCGGCGGTCACCGCGTCGAACACCCGGAATCCGTCTTTGACCGACACCAGCAGATGCCGGTTGTTCCCGGCCGGGTTGAGCCGGTTGAATCCCTCCAGGCGCGTCTCACCGGTCTTCGCCAGCGTTGTCGCGTCCAGGACGTAGATGCCGCCGTCGAATGTGACCGCGATCGGCTCGGCGCCCGGCGCAGGCGCCGCGGCGTTCTTCGAATCAGCTGTGCCGCAACCGCTCACCGCGACGAGCGCGGCGACGATGCCGGACAGGGCGACCGGCTTGGCGGCGCGTGACCATATATGCATTGCTACTCCGTGTTTCTCGTGAAAAGGTCAGGCTGTCGGCGCGGCGAGGCCGCGTACGATGGCCGCGGTGTTGGCGCGGGTCATCTCGAGGAAAGTGCCGGCGCCGCCGCCGGGTTCGGTCAACGACTCGGTGTGCAGCGCGATCACCTGCACGTGCACACCGGCGTGCTCGGCCAGTACCCGGGCCAGCTTGTCCGGCTGCGACGAGTCGGCGAAGATCGCGCCGACGCCCGCCGTGCGGACGGCATTGGCCAGTGCGCTGAGATCCGAGGAACTCGGCGAGGCGAGGGTGGTGCCGGAGGGGATCACCGCGCCGACCACCTGGAAGCCGAAACGCTGTGCGAGATAACCGAAGACGTGATGGTTGGTGACCAACTTGCGACGTTCGGCGGGGAGGCCGGCGAACTGTTCGGTGACCCACTGATCGAGCCGGTCGAGCTCGGCGAGATAGCGATCGGTGTTCGCGCGGATCGCCGCCGCGTCCACTCGGTCGACGTGCGCGAGGACCGCCGCGGAGATCGCCGACACCGCCGCGCGCACCCGCTTGGGGTCGGTCCAGAAGTGTGGGTCGGGTCGGCCCGCGGATTCGTCCGAGGTGTAGCTGATCGGGTCGACGTGCTCGCCGACGGCCAGGGCCGGGACGCCTGCGCTCTGCGCCGCAGCCACATGCCGCGCGACCCCTTCCTCGAGGCCGAGGCCGTTGTGCACCACCAATGCGGCCCGATCGAGTTTCGCGGCCTGCTGTGCAGAGACCGCGAACGAGTGCGGGTCGGCGTTCGGCGGCATCAGCACGGTCACCTCGGCGGCGTCGCCGGCGACGGCTCGGGTGAGATCCCCCAGGATGTTGGTGGTGACCACTATCCCGGTACGGTCACCGCCACCCCCGGTGCACGCGGCGACCAGGGGCAGGGTCATCGACAACGTAATGAGAAGTCGTATAAGAGTTTTCATTCGCCCGCCGCCACCATATGAGCCGGGGCCAGGCCGACACCGAGGGTGCGGGCCAGGCGCAGATTGTCGTTGTAGGCGATCTCGAAGACCTGACGCCGGGGCGCGTCGTTGAGGTAGGCCCGGTTGGTGTCGACCAGAATCACCGGGGCGGGGGCGTCCGGCGCGAGCGGCTCGAGCAAGGCGACCCGGTTTGTCTCCCTGCCGGTTTCGGCATCGATACCGTGCAGCACACCGTCGGGAGTCAGTGCCAGGATCGCCGCGCCCTCCCCTGCCGTGTTCACGGCGACGACCGGGCCGATCGGGGCCAGTGTCCATCGCCGCTTCCGCACGTCGAGCAGCCAGAGGCCCTGCTGCCCGGCGGGTGCGGTGAGCGTCGCGCTACCCGGACGATGGGTGAACGCCGTGGCCCGCGCACCGGCGTCCTGCGGGTAGCGGATCTTCTCACCGACGAACTCGCCGCCTTGCCGCGTCACGACGAGAGCACCGTCGGCACAACCGAATACGACACCGCGGCGGGTCACCGATTGCCCGCGCGGGTCCGGGCACGGTTCGGCGATCGCGCCGACCGCGGCGTTGTCGCGGGTGCGGACCTGCACCCCGGAACCCGTGGCCACCAGCAGATGCTCGGCATAGGGCAGCGCGGCGCCGTCGGCGATCCGGACCCGCTCGACGATCGAGCCTTGATCGAGCGCGGCGCGATCGAGCACCAGCGTCGCGCCACCGTCGAGCTGCAACGCGGCCACCGCGGGATCGCTGTGTGCGGCGCTCACCTGTCCGTCGATCGTACCGACGTCGCGGATCGGAGCGCGGTAGTAATGCACGTGATCACCGTGGTCGACCAGCCAACTGCCGCTGTCCACGATGCGCGTCGAATTCGCCGCGCTCACATAGCCGTAGCGCCCGTCACCGGCGATAGCGCGCACGCCCGCCGACTCAGCCACATCCACCACCTTCTCGGTGGTGAGATCCAGGACCTGGATCGCACCCGTGCTCCGGTCGGCGAGAACCAGCCGCGACTGCGGCTCGGCCGTCTCCTCGGCGCCGGCCACGTAACCGTGCGGCGTTTCGACCGCGGCCGGTGACTCCGTGGCTGTCGCGCACCCGGCCAGCGGAAGCACGGCCAACGCGCTCGCGGTCGCCGCAGCCGTGCGAACACCTTTGCCGCGCAATCGGTCACGGAGCGAAGCCGCCAGCGCGGACAGAAAGAACAGTCCCACCGCCACGGCGGCGATAGTGGCCCCGCCCGCCGTGCCCGCGTGCCAGGAGATCAGCAGCCCCGTCACCGTGGCGATCCCGCCGAGCACCGCGGCCAGTGCCATCACCGTCGGAATCCGGTCGGCCCAGTAGGTCGCGGCCGCCGGGGGCGCGATGAGCAGCCCGAAAACCAGCAAGGTGCCGACGATGTGGAACGACGCCACGATGGCCAGCGTCACCAAGCCCACCAACGTCACGTGCGCGAGCCGCGGCCGCAATCCGAGGGTGTGCGCGGTGCGCGCATCGAACGTCGACGCGACGAACGCGCGATGACCGAGCACGGCGAGCAGACCCGCGAGTGCCAATGCCACCACGAGATACACCAGATCCGTTGTGCGCACGGCGAATACGTCACCGAACAGGAACCCTGTCAGATCCGCCGCGAACGACCGCGACCGCGACACGATGACCACGCCCGCCGCGAGCATGCCGACGAACAGCAATCCGATGCCGGTATCCGCCGACAGCCGCCGATTACGGCCCAACGCCGAGACACCCAAAGCCATTGCGAGACAACTGATCGCCGCACCGATCAGCAGATTCCCGCCGACCAGCGACGCCACCGCGACGCCGGGCAGCATGCCGTGCGCCATCGCATCCCCCAGAAAGGCCATGCCGCGCACGACGACCCACGTGCCTGCCAGGGCGCAGATACCCGAGACGAGCAGGCCGCTCCAGAGCGCCCGTTGCACAAAAGCCACCTCGAACGGGGCGAACAGCCAATCCATGGGACATACAGTAGAATGAAAATGATTGTCATTACAAGTGAGGTGTGATGTCCCCTACCCCCGATCCCGTCGCGATCCGGCTGTCCGGTCTGTTCGCGGGCTATCGCGGCCGTGCCGTCCTGCACGACGTGACCGCCGAGATTCCCCTGGGCAAGGTCACCGCCCTGGTCGGGCCGAACGGTTCCGGGAAGTCGACCCTGCTCGCGGTCCTCGCCGGAGTGCTCGCCCCGACCGCGGGGACGGTCTCGCACACCTACCGGCACCGGCCCGCGTTCGTGGTGCAGCACACCAGCGTGCCGCCGACGCTGCCGATCACCGTGCGCCAGACGGTGGCCATGGGACGGTGGGCGCATCGGGGTCCGTGGCGGCGGTTGACCCGCGCCGATCGTGACCTCGTCGACACCTGCCTCGACCGGCTCGACCTCGCCGAACTGGCAGCCCGCAGACTGGACGACCTTTCCGGCGGCCAACGTCAGCGCGTGCTGCTGGCCCGCGCGCTCGCCCAGGAAGCCGAGATGCTCCTACTCGACGAACCGGCCGCCGGATTGGATTCGGCTACCCAGCAGGAGATCTCACGCATCCTGCGCGAGATCAGCGCCGCCGGCGTAACCGTGCTGCAGGCCACCCACGACGCCGCGGAAGCCGCCCGCGCGGACCACCACCTGCACCTGCGCGCCGGCGTCGTGGTGACCGAGGAGGCGCGACACCGCGCGACGGGCTGACCATCAGCGCGAGGTAGGCACAACCGACCACGCGGAAAACCATTTCGTGACATAGTGATTCGATGAGTCGGCTTCAGTTGTTGGCCGTCGTGGGCATGCTCGTATGCGCGGTCGGCAGCGCGGCATGCACGAGCTCGCAGACACCGCGCACCGAGCCGACCACGCCCGCTACTTCCGTCGCGCCGCCGTCCGAACCGGTGGCGGCGGGCCAGGATCACACCGTACAACTCGAATTCGGCGGCAAGTCGCGCAGTTACGTGGTGCACACCCCACCGGGTCACGACGGGCTCGCCGCGCTACCGCTCGTCGTCGTCATGCATTCCTTCCCCGGCGAGCCCGCGCAGATCGCGCGGGTCAGTCAGTGGAACGCCAAGGCGGACAAGGAGAAAGCGCTCGTCGTCTACCCGGCCGGCTACTCCTCGGCATACAACGCCCTGGTCTGCTGCGGCAGCGAAGACGACGTCGGCTTTCTCCGGACCGTTGTCGCCGAGCTGATCGGCACGTGGAAAGCCGACCCGAAACGGGTCTACGCTACCGGCTTGTCCAACGGTGGTGACATGTCCTACAAACTCGCGGTCGAACTGCCGGACACTTTCGCCGCCATCGCGCCGGTGAGCGGCGGCTTCATCGGGCCCAAGGCCGCCGACCCGAGCTACACCCCGAGCACACCGGTGTCGACGATCACTTTCCTCGGCGGCAAGGATCGATACTTCGAACAGTTCCAGGCCGGAATCACCCGATGGCAGGAGAACCGCGCTTGTACGCCGGGTGCACCGGAAACCCTGACCGAAGCCATCACGCGCACGAAAGCCACCTGCCGCGACGGCAGCGATGTGCACGTCTACCGGCTCCCCGGGATGGGACACGAGTGGCCCGGCGGCGGAGAGGGCGCCATGTCCGATCCGACGGCCGGACTCAGCGCAACCGACCTTGCCTGGGAATTCTTCGCCGCCCACACCCGGTGAACGGTCCGCTCGCCGCTACGCGTCCGTGGGTTCGAGCTGAGCGAGGTCCGCTCTGGCAGTACCCGCCACGTCCGGGCAACCGCTCGCACGTAGCCGGGATGGAACCGCCGATCGTGGAATCGAGTAGTGCTCTACTCGCGTGACCTGCGATTATCCGGCGGACGATCGGGGGTATGAAGTATCGAATCATTACCGCGCTGGGGTTGGCGGCCGCCTCCAGCGTTGTGCTCACCGCTTGCCCGGGCACCTCCAGTGTGCCGGGCACGAACCTGCTCGATCTGATCAATCAGAAGCGGGCGGCGCACAGCTGCAACCCGGTGTCGGGTGACGACCAGCTGCGCGTCGCGGCCGAACGTCACGCCGTCGATATCCGCGAGCATCCGGACCATTACGGCCCGCCCGGCACCGATCCGCCGCGCAACGATATCCACACCGGCACCGACAATTCCGACGGCGGCGCACGCATCGCCGCGGCCGGCTACGCACCGTTGATCCGCTGGGGTGAAATCATCTATTGGGCCGGCGGACCGCCCGGAAACACCCCGCAGGCCACCATCGACTGGTGGATGCAAAGCGACGACCATCGAGAGCAGATCGAAACCTGCGAATACACCCACGCGGGCATCGGACTGCTGTACCCCGGCGGCACCAAGTGGATCGCGGTGGTGAACTTCGCCTCCCACTAGCGCCCACCGAGCGAACCACACCGGCGCTGCCGCGAAACGCCGCAGTGTAGCCCGGCACCGTTCCCGATCGCCCGGGAAACTTTCCCGAATCTTCCCGAATTACCTTGGCACGCTCAGGAAGTCGCGGCCGATAGCCTGCCCATAGCCGAGGAAAGGGAAGCTCATGGCCGTGATGGACAATCCGGAAGTTCCACCCGCGATCCACGTGCGCGTGGAACAGGATGCCGAGCAGAACTACTCGGCCCGCCCGATCGGCGAGGTGTCGGTGACGATCTCCGCCGGGCTCGCCGACGATTTCCTCAACCGTCCCGCGGGACTCGTCAGCAGCGGTCCCGGCGCGGATGACGACTCGCCGGACGTTGTCGCGGACGAGGACTCGATCGCCTCCGCGGGACTGGTGGACGAATTCGTCAACCGCCCGGCAGAACTCGTCATCCAGGCGCGGGACGACGCATGACCGCCGCCTCGGCCGGGTTCGGCTTCGCCGACTGGTTCGCGCCGCTCACGCTGCCGGAGTTCAACCGCGACGTGCTCGGCCGCCGGACGCTGGTGACCCCGCCGCGTCCCGAACTGGCAGAGCGGCTCAGCCAGGCGCTCGATATCCGAACCGCGCAGGACCTTTTCGACAAACGAGTCCGGCAGGTCTCGGCATGGTTCCCGCGCCTCGACGGCGCGATCAGCTCGGCGATCATCCAGCCCGACACCGCCAAACGCTTCTACGACGCCGGAACGACCCTGTTCTATCAGGAGGTCGCCGAGTTCGACCCGTTCGCCCGCGAAGCGGCGGCCGCGTTCGGCGTCTCCGCCAAATCGGCGAAATGCCAACTGTTCTGCAACCGTCCCGGCGCGGTGACCGCCGTGCATTTCGATCCGATCGACGTGGTCACCGTGCAGCTGAGCGGCCGTAAAACGTGGCGCGTCGCGCCGAATTCGTTCGCACCGGCGCCGTTGGAAGGGTGGTCGACGAAGGAGTCGGTACCGCCGGTGCTGCGCCTCTACGCCGACGGACCGCGCCCCAACGCCATTCCCGACGACGCGACCGAGTTCGTCCTCGAACCCGGTGCGGTACTGCATGTTCCGCGCGGCTACTGGCACGAGACCGCCTCCGATCAGGATTCGATCTCCCTGCACATCCTCCTGATCCCACCGCTGCGTCTGGATTTCCTGCTCGCCGCGCTGCGCAACGAGTTGCTGCGTGACCGGTACTGGCGTGAATCGGCGTACGACTGCGGCGGATCCGACTGGCTGGGCCCCGCGCGAGACGCCTTCGCGACCGCGGTCGACCGGATCGATATCGCGGATCTCACCCGGGCGCCGCTCCCCGACCACCCCGTACAGCTCGGCACGAGCTTTGTGCGGGCCGGTCAATCGTGCCTGAGTATCGAGTCGGCAGACGCGGCTGGCGCGCGAATAGCGTTGACCGCCTTCGGTTTCAGCGAGACGACCACCTCGACGACCAGCGTCGACCGACGACTGCTGCCGCCCTGCCGCTGGCTGAACACTCTCGAAACCGGCACCAGGGTCGACGTCGCCGACCTCGTCGCCGCCTTCCCCGAACTGCCCAAACCCGACGCCTGCGACCTGCTCGCGCTCTTCGAACGAACAAGACTCCTCCGGAGATGCTGAGCAGCAACCTATCTGCCGCCGAGCACGGCCCGGAACCTGGGTTCCGGGCCGTTCGGGTCAGCCGGCCAGCCCCAGATCGGTCAGCTTCGGGCCGGCTCGGCCGACTCGCTCACAGGACAGGCCTGCCAGGTGCAGGGCGATGGGGTCCAGGTGATTTCGGGCGTCGATCACCGCACGACCGCTGAGCAGGCCCGCCATCCGCTTCCAGTCCAGGTCGCGGAACTCGGGCCATTCGGTGAGCAGCATGATCGCCGCCGAACCGTGTGCCACGTGGTAGGCGGTGTCCATGACCCGCAGGCGATCCGGCGTACCGGACACCCCGGCGCGGACGCTGGGATCGTAGGCGCGCACGTCCGCACCCTCGGCGAGCAGCCGGTCCGCGATCGCCAGCGCCGGCGAGTCCCGCAGGTCGTCGGTGCCGGCCTTGAAGGTCAAGCCCAGCAACCCGATTCGTTCCCCGGCCAAGTCGCCGCCGACCGCTTGACGCACCTTGTCCACCACCAGGTCGCGCTGTCTGGCGTTGGTGTCGATGGCCGCCCGCAGCAGCGGGAAATCGCAGCCGACCGTTTCCGCCGAACGCAACAGCGCGTGGGTGTCCTTGGGCAGACAGGACCCGCCCCACCCTGGACCGGGACGGAGGAACTCCTTGCCGATCCGCTGGTCGTATCCCATGCCCGCGGTCACGTCGCTGATATCCGCGCCGAGACATTCGCACAGCTCCGCGATGGCGTTCACGTAGGACAGCCGCGTGGCCAGATAGCAGTTGGCCGCATACTTGATCAGTTCCGCGCTCGCCGCACCGGTCAGCAGCACGGGTGCGTCGAGCGGGCCGTACAGCGCGGCGACCCGTTCGGCCGCTGTGGGATCGTTCGAGCCGACCACGATCCGGTCGGGCCTCAGGAAGTCCCGGATCGCAGACCCTTCCCGCAGGAACTCCGGGTTGGAGACGACCGCGATGTCGTCTCGGCCGATCACCCCGCCGAGGCGCACCGCGGTGCCGACGGGCACGGTCGATTTGTTCACGACGACGCAGCCGGGCCGCAGCTGGTCGCGCACCTCCGCGATGACGGCCTCCAACGTCCGCAGGTCCGCCGCGCCGTCGGCGCCCATCGGGGTGGGGACGCACAGGATGACGAACTCGGCCGCGGCCACGGCCGCGCCGGCGCCGAGCACGAAACTCAGTCGCCCCGAGGCCAACCCGTCCACGACGAGTTCGCACATCCCCGGCTCCGCGATGGTCGACGCACCGCCGGACAGGGTTTCGATCTTCGCCGGGTCGACATCGGCGCACACCACGCGATGGCCCAGCGAGGCCAAGCACACCGCCGTCGTCAGTCCGACGTAGCCGGCGCCGACGACAGCGATATCAGTTGTGAACACAGCATTCATCTCCTTGATCGTGCGAACGGGCGATATCAGAGCGGGATCGCCCGAATGCCCTTGAACGGAGCGTCTTTTCCGAGATAGTCGACGGTCTCGAACAAGCCGACCGCGTCCATCGGGAAGCGGGCGCCCGCCTCGGCCGCGAATATGCAGGGCTGGATCGTCTTCCGTTCCGAGGCCCCGGAGCCGCCGCTCTTGCGAATGTGCTTGTGCGTGTGGATCAGAATGGGCATGAACCCGCCGCCGAGGAACGATCCGCTCTGCAGGATCGCGCCGCCGACGCAGTCGATCACCAAACCCTTGCCGAGGATGGCATCACGGCCCTGGTAGTAGTAGGACGGCGTGGCGAGGGTGCCGTGCTCGACGTGGAAGACGCCGGCGGAGAGCCCGATGATCGAGCGGCCGCTGATCCGCAGCACGGACTTGTAGAAGTCGACCAGGATCGGTCGCACCTGCGCGTCCGGCAACTTGAATTCGGGGCACAGCAACACGATTCGCATGAGTTCCGCGAGCGTGATCCCGGCGCCGTCCGGGCCGGGGAACTCCTGATCCCATGGCACCAGGTAGTCCGACGGCGCGATCATGCTCGTTCCGGCGTCCTCGACGATCAGCCGTTCGGCGTCGGTGGTCGGGGGCGCGACCGGCGTGCCGTGGGCGAGGATGCGCCCGGCGAGCAGGTACCTGCTCTCCAGCGTTTTCGCGGTGCTGGCGGTGATCAGCAGGTCGATTCGCTCCGCTGCGGTTTCCGGGATATCGAAGAGGTGATCGATCCCGTCGGTCGGCACGTTGATCTTCGCTTCGAGACTGCGCGCGGGCAGCGGCTGATAGGAAGCCACCACCTCCTCGAGCGCACCGGTGTACTCCCCCGGGCCGAGCCGCCGCAGTTCCTCCGCCGCCAATGCGCGATAGTCGTAGGGAATCGCGGTCGAGGTGGACAGCACGACCCCGGCCACCAGGGCGCGGTGCCGGTCGTCGTCCAGTGATTCCGCGGCCAGTTCCAGCGAGAGGTACGCGGATCGTTCGCCCGGCTGGTGGACCCAGCTCACGACGAATGGGTTCTCGAAGCGGCAGACCTGCGAAAACAGTTGGTATGCGGCGTCTTCGGACTTGATCCAGGTGGCGACCCGGGTCCGGGCCGATTCCGCGTCGGTGACTTCGGCCAGCATGTCGGGGGCCACCCGCAGGAGCTTCGAAACTTCCTCGATGGTGTGCATTTCGGTGCCTCTTTCGATCGTGCGATATTTCTCAGATATTGATGAAACGGCTGGCCAGACCCGCCATGAACCGATGCTCCGGAAGTCGCATCGGCGGCACGGGTTCGGTGGTGCCGCAGAGTAGGTCCAGCTGAATGAGCAACGCCTCCTTGAAATGGTTTCCGGAGATCGTGAATTGCTGCCGCACCGCGGCATCACGGACATAGACGGCGTGCTGGTTCTTGTAATCGAGCGCCACGCCGTAATGCGGCTCGAACACCAGCGTCACGTGCCTGCCGGAGGTGAGTTCCACATCGGCGAAGCGATAGCGCATTTCGACGCCGTAGGGGATCACCGAATGCCGCAGGCAATCCCGCGCGAGATCCCCGGGGAAGGCGAACCCCGCGAGATCGGCGAACCCGATATCGCCGCTGGAAGAGGCGTAGAGTTCGACCTCCGGCAGATCCATCGCCGTAGTGCGCACCCGCATTTCGGGCGTGATCGACAGCGGAGTGGTGCGCAGATAGGTCCGATACTGCTCGCGCGGCAGGATCGACCGCAGAATGCTCAGCATGTGGAAGAACTCGTAACCGGCCTCGCCGTAACGGGTATCGACGAACCTGCCGTTCGCGACGTCGAGTTCCCGATTCTTGGTGAACTCGATCGTTATCTTCCTGAGCTGATCCGTTCGGCCGCATTGCCGGACCGATTCGGCGAATTGCCGCACCGCCGCGCTGTAGGCGTAGACATCGTTGACGATGACCCGTGCCTGCGGATATTGCCGAAGCAGCCGGGCCAGTTCGGATAGCTCGGCGGGATAGCACGCCGGTTTCTCGAGCAGGATGCGCGCGTCCGGACGATCCCGCAGCAACTCGGCGACCACGGGCAGATGCGTGTCCGTCGGCGTCGCGACGACCCAGGCCGCCACCTGCGCCGGGTCGGGTACCAGCGCCGTGCGCGTGAAATCCGCGCCCGGTCGCCGATCGACGGTGGCCACCTCGTGGCCGGCCTGTTCGAAGTACGTGGCGTGCCGCGCGCCGATCATGCCGCGGCCGATGACAACGATGCGCATGTCAGACCGCCCCGGTACGCCGGGCGTATGCGGCCGCGTGCGTGCCCGCCGCTCGGCCGAGCACCGCGCCTGCCATCAATCCGGTGCCCGCCGGATAGCCCTGATCGTAGAGTCCGCCGACGATCACGCCCGCGGCATAGAGTCCGTCGATCGGCTCGCCGCCGCCGCGTACCTCGGCGTGCTCGGTCACCGAGAGTCCGCCGTAGGTGAACGTCAGCCCGGAAACCACCGGAGCGAAAAGATAAGGCGGCGTGTCGATGTGGGTTACCGCGTGCTTGTCGCCGTTCAGCCGCGCTACCTCGTCACGCAGCTGGCCGACATCGATGCCCAGCTGCCGAGCACCGTCCTCGAGCGAGGGAGCGATGATCGACGCCGGGTCGCTGAAATAGCTGTCGGGCAGGCCCCCGGCATTGATCACCTTGCTGTCGAAGATCTGGAACGCGATCTTGCCGGGCTGTTCCATGATCTTCTGCCCGAGCGTGACGTAGGCGAGATTGCTGTACTCGGCGCATTCGTCGAAGAATCGGCGGCCGGACCGATTGACGACGATGCCGCGCGGGAAGGCGTACCGGGTCAGCTCGTGCGATCGGGACATCTGGCCGGGCAACATGTAGCTGGGCAAGCCGGTCCCCTGCGGGGTGGTGTGGCACTTTCGCCAGTTGCCCGCCGTATCCGCGCCCAGTGCGATGGCCGCCGCCAACGGCAGCCCGTCGTTGAACGGCACGCCGCGTAATTTCACCTCGCGCCAGGGACTGCCCAGGTGGTGCCCGCGCATCTGCGCGTTGCCTTCGAATCCACCGGACGCGAGGACCAGTGCGTCGCAAACGAGCGGGAAGGCCGATCCCGACCCGAGCACCCGGTACTTTCCGCCGGCCGCCGGCTCTATGCCGGTTACCGGGTTCTCGTAATAGACGACCCCGCCGAGGCGTTCGTACTGATCGAAGTTGCGGTCCTGCAGGCCTTGCCCGCCGCCGTCGAACACCACCGGCACGTCGCCGGGCAGCGGATTCTTTCGCGGCACCCACCGCTGGCCGAGGGCGTGCATCCAGGTGATCGCGCTGTTCGAGCGATGGATGATCGACTCGATGAGTGCGGCGTCGACCTGGCTGCCGGAGACCCGAAGCCAATCGTCGAGGTAGTCGTCCTCGGTGTACTCCCGCCGCCCCGCGAGCAACGGGTCGACGCGGCGGTCGTCCGGTTCATCGAGCAGCGCGGCAATGAAAGACCGGTCGTGCCAAGGAAACCGCACGCTCTTCGTCAAGGCGCTGTTGCCACCGCGCAGGTCCTTCGGCGCGGCTTCGAGGACGACCACGGACTCCGCGCCGGCTTGCCGCGCCGCGATTCCCGCACACAGGCCCGCATGGCCGGCGCCGACGACCACGACCTGCCATTCGTGATGAATACTTGCTCGGGCATTCATGCAGAACCCTCCTATGTCGAATCCCCCTGGGCAGCGGGCTGCCGACGATGAATACGAATCCCCCGTGTGGGTAAACCCCGTACGACGGCACGGTGCGTGTCCGGTCCGTGATCGCAAACTGGTCGTCCTAGTCTTGCTTCGACTGTGCAGTCCGCCAATGGTTTTCGCTGTTCAGGCCGTGTTCGGGACACCCAGGACACGTTCGCGAACACACTCGAACGCGCACCGATCGCCCCGGTCGCGGCGGCTGCCAGCGGTGACGCGCCGGACCGGCACAGCGAACCGCGGCCTGTGCGAAGCAGTGCGCGAACGAGCGTTCAACCGGCGCTGCGCCTTCCCCATACGTCAGGTGCACAAGGCGCGTGCCACCCGGTGCCGCGTCGGCCGGAGCGGGGAAGCAACCCTGAAGAACAAGCCGTGCAGCGCATTTGAGACAGCGACCGGGGCGACCACATGGGAGTACGCCGCAATCCGTTGCGCTACAACCGGTTCGACCCCTTAGGGGGTGTTCATCTGGGGGATACCGTTTCGCAACTTCTGCCATGCTGGAAGCTATGGAGCGAGCGGAGGAGGGTGGGGCCGCCCCATCGCCTGGTGACCTACCTGAGCCGGGCGGGGCCGGTTCTCCTGTCGAATTCATCGCCGTGCTGCGGCTGCTGAAAACGTGGTCCGGGCTGGCTTACCGGCAGTTGGAAGGGAAGGCCGCGGCCTCCGGTGACGTGTTGCCGTCCAGCACGATCGCGACCACACTCGGGCGCGACACCCTGCCCAGGGAACGATTCGTCATCGCGTTCACCCGCGCCTGCGGTCTCGACGACACCCAGGTGCAGAAGTGGCTCGAGGTGCGCCGGTCCCTCGCCATGCGCGACCAGGCGCCGGTCCGGACCGTCGTCGAGAGTGTGCCCGCCGACGAGCCGGAACCAGTCGCCGCGACATCGGAACCGGCACGGCGAAAACGCCTTTCGCGCTGGCTGTATCCCGTCGGCTGCGCCGTCGCCACGGCGGTCGGCATCGTGGGGACGCTGGCCGTGCAGGGCTGGGTGCTGCACACCCACGACGAAACGCTGCCGACGCCGAGCCAACCGCTGCCGGGGTTGGCGCTCGCGGATGTCGGCAGCTGGGTGCGCATCCAACCGGCCCGCACGCCGGAATTGTGCCTGTCCGAAGGTCGCGACCGCACCCAGCGCTACCCCACCGCCATCGCGGCCCAGCGCGTCTGCACGCCGGCGTCGCCGCGGGTCTACCTCGATCCGATCGACGAGGGCACGGTCCAGATCCAATGGCACCACTCGAAATACGGCATCGGCTGCCTCACCGTCCTGGCCGGCGGACCGGGCGACAACTTGCTGGAACCCAGGGACGACTGTGCCGACGACAATCCCGCCCAGCAGTTCCGCATCGAACCGACGGGCCCGGCCTCGGCCGCCCGCTTCCGCATCCGCACCACAGCCACGAATCACTGCCTGGCCCTGCGCGATCAAGACACCACCGACGGCGCCGAAATAGTCCAGGGCCGCTGCTCCGGCGCCCGCGACCAAGAATTCCTGATCCACCTCATCCCACCCGCATGAACCGGACGATCAGTCACCCCACGCGCTCATCGACATGAAATCGTCCCAGGTCGGCCGCGCAATGTCCGGGCGGCGCAGCCGCAGGATCTCTCCGGCCAGGCTGCCCGGCGGCGCCTTCTGCGGATTCGCGACACCCTGGGCGCAGATCGCGTCGGTGAGCACGCGGGTGCCGCCGAGTCGCGGGTACGCCGCATGCACCAGGTCGGCATAACCGGGCGGCAGCGCGGCGGGCGAACCGCCGACATCCACTCCGATGCCGTCCACCGCGATCCAGGTCTCCGCCGGCCTGCGCCTGCGGTAGACGGGCGAGGCGGTGAACCCGGCGGTATGCGCGGCGATGGCATCCCAGATGGTGTCCGCTCGGGCGTCGCTCATACCGTTCTGTTCCAGGAACCGCACCGCGTCGTCCGCGCCGTCGATCTCGAATCGCTGTTCGCCGCCGGCGTTTTCGGCGAGCCCCAGATCGTGCAGCGCGCAGATCAGATACATCGCCTCCTCGTCGTAGTCCGCCCCGGGCCGCAACCCCTCAGCGTGCGCCATGGCTCGGCCGAACAGGAACCCACGCACACTGTGGTTGCGCAGCGCCGGGTCGAGGACTCGATCGATCAACGCGCTCGCCGCAACCGCCAGTGGCGTCGACGGCAGAGTCAGCGAATACGGCTGCGCGGCAGCGGTAGGGGCCAGTGCGAGCGCGGCGGTGCCCGCGACACCGGCGGTGAGCGCGGTACGGCGTGATATGGACATGACGGAACTCCTCGGGGGTGCGGGGCACATCTGTGCGCCGATAACGTGGCGCACAGCGACATTCGGTGTGAACGCAGCCGTTCAGGATGTGGCGCGAAAGCGCCCTCGGTACTCACTCGGCGCGGTGCCGAGTTCCTCGGCGAAGGTGCGGCGCATGGTTTCCTCCGACCCGAATCCGCTACGCCTGGCGATGGTGGCGATCGGCTCATCGGTCGATTCGAGCAACGAGCGGGCGGTGTCGAGCCGCACCTGCTTGACGTATTGCGCCGGGGTGACGCCTATTTCCTGCCGGAAGAGCCTGCCCAGGTGCCGTTCGCTCAGCGCGGCACGGCGCGCCAACGTGGCGAGTCCGTGTTCGGCGGAAGGGTTTTCGGCAACGGCATGCATGACCTCACGCAGGGCGGCGGTGCGCGGGTGACCCAGGCCGGAGCGCATGCTGAACTGCGCCTGACCGCCCGGGCGACGGAGATAGACCACCAGGTGTTTGGCGAGCGCGCGAGCCCGCTCGACACCGTGGTCCTCTTCCACCAGCGCCAGGGCGAGGTCGATACCGGCCGTGACCCCCGCCGAGGTGAGGACCCGCCCGTCGCGGACGTAGATGGCGTCGGGATCGACCTGTACCCGCGGAAACCGTTGCGCCAGTTGCGCACAAGCCAGCCAGTGGGTCGTCGCCCGGCGTCCGTCGAGCAATCCCGCGGCGGCGAGTACCAAGGCTCCGGTGCACACCGAGGCGACTCGGCGAGCCCCGCGCGCGGCGACACGCACCGCGTCGGCGAGCACGGTCCCGGTGCCGTCCTCCGGCGCGTAACCGGGTACCAGCAGCGTATCTATCCGGTCGGCGAACTCGCCGAGGGCACCCGAAACCGAGAGCGGCACACCGACATCGCTGCACACGTCGCGACCGTCGGGTGAGGCGAACCGGACGTCGTGCCCGGCCCAGTGCAGCACCTGAACGGGGCCGGCGACATCCAGCAGCAGCACGCCGTCCGTCACCGCCACCACCACATCGGCTTTCGAGGTCATGGTTTCAGTCTCGAACAGTCGCACGATGTCCACAAGGACACATACCCCACAGATCCGGACACCTACCGGGCCGGCCAGGTCTGGCGAGCGCTAGAAAGGACAGGTGAATTCTTCTGCGGAACCGTTCCTCTACGACCGTTCGGGTCGCCGCTACGAGATCTCGAGCCCGCGCTGGCGCGGTGACGACGGCACTCCCCTGACCGTCAGCCCCATGCCGGGTATCGCCCCCGAACAGATCGTGACGTCTGAGCGATCGCTGTGGCGGTATCAGGCGGTGATCCCGGTTCCGGCGCGGCATCGGATCAGCCTCGGCGAGGGTGCGACGCCGATGGTGCCGCTCGACTGGGATGGCCGGCGAGTGCACTTCAAACTCGAATGGTTCAACCCCACTTCGAGTTTCAAGGACCGCGGGGTCGCGGTGATGATGTCGCATCTGGCCGGTCAGGGCGTCACGAAGGTCCTCGAGGACAGTTCCGGCAACGGCGGTTCCGCGGTCGCCGCCTACTGCGCGGCCGCCGGACTCGCCGCCAAGATCCTCGTGCCCGAGCTGACCTCCGCCGCGAAGATAGCGCAGGCCAAGGCTTATGGCGCCGAGATCGAACTCGTGGCGGGCACCCGCGACGAGGTGGCGGATGCGGCGATCCGCCAGTCCGCGCAACTCGCCTACGCCAGCCACAACTGGCATCCGTTCTTCCTGCAGGGCACCAAGACCGTCGGCTACGAGATGTGGGAGGACCTCGGGTTCCGCGCACCGGACAATGTCGTGCTCGTCGCCGGCGCCGGCAGCAACGTGCTCGGCTGCGATATCGCGTTCGGCGAATTGCTCGCGGCGGGCCGGATCGCCCGCCTGCCGCGGCTGCTGGTCGGCCAGCCCGAACACTGGGCGACCATCGCCGACACCTGCAACGGGCTCGACCCGGCCGACCGTGCGCCACGCGAAGCCACGATCGCCGAAGGCGCCGCCATCGCCGATCCGGTCCGGTTGTCCGAGGCAGTCGCGGCGATCCGCCGGTCCGGCGGCGCGGCCGTCGCCGTTCCCGATTCGGCCATCCGGGCCGCGGTGCGCAAGCTCGCGGCGCGTGGGCTCTACGCCGAACCCACCAGCTGCGTCGCCGTCGCCGCACTGGATCACTTTCTCGCCGAAGGCCTCATCGCCGCCGACGAGACCACCGTCGTCGTGCTCACCGGCTCCGGGCTCAAATCATCGGAACAGATGGCCCGCGTCTTCGAACGCTCCCGGTGAACGGCGGCGCGAGCTTCCGCTGAGCCGTCGCGCAGTAATCTGAAACGTCCATCTTGCACGGCCGGACGGAGAACCGACTACCCATGGGCGACGAGCGTCAAATCCTCACCCCCGGCGAAACCTGCTGGCAGATCGCACGCGCCGACCGGCTGGCGTGCATCGTCGACGCGGCCGACTACTTCCGGCACGCCAAGTCCGCGATGTTGCAGGCCCGCAAGCGCATCGTGCTGATCGGCTGGGACTTCGACACCCGGATCAAGTTCGAGCCGCGGGAGCAGACGCTCGCGGGACCGAACCGGCTGGGCAAGTTCCTGTCCTGGCTGCCGAAACAGCGACCGGATCTCGATATCTACCTGCTGAAATGGAATGTCGGTGCGTTCGCGGCGATCGGGCGCGGCATGACGCCGATCTTCGTCGTCAACTGGCTGACCGATCGCCGGTTGCATCTGGAGATGGACGGCGCGCACCCGATCGGCTCGGCGCACCATCAGAAGATCGTGGTGATCGATGACGCGCTGGCGTTCTGCGGCGGCATCGATATGACCGTGGACCGCTGGGACACCAGCGACCATGCGGACGACAACCACTATCGCACCGAGCCGAACGGCCACCGCTACGGACCGTGGCACGACGCGACCACCGCCGTCGACGGCGCGGCGGCCAAGGTGATCGGCGAACTGGCCCGGGCCCGCTGGAAGGCGGCGACGGGCGAGCAGCTGGCTCCGGTCGAGGGGATCGCCGGGGGGACACCGTGGCCGGACGGACTCGAACCGACCATGCGTTCGGTGGAGGTGGGTGTCGCGCGGACGCTGCCCGAACTCGCCGACCGTGCCGAGGTCCGCGAGATCGAGGCGCTGTATCTGGCGGCGATCGCGGGCGCCACCCGCTCGCTGTACATCGAAAGCCAGTACCTGGCCTCGCGCACCCTGGCCGAGGCGATCGCCGCGCGGCTGCGCGAACCGGGCGGTCCGGAGATCGTGCTGGTGCTGCCGCGGCACGCGGACGGCTGGCTCGAACAGCAGACCATGGACGGGGCACGCCGTCGCCTGCTGCACCTGCTGTGGCAGGCCGACACCGAACACCGGTTGGGCGTCTACTACCCGGTGACCGCGGCGGGTGCGCCGATCTACGTGCACGCCAAGGTGCTCGTGATGGACGATCGGCTGCTGCGCGTGGGCTCGTCGAACCTCAACAACCGGTCGATGGGCTTCGACACCGAATGCGATCTGGCGGTAGAGGTCACCCCCGACACCGCGGACGGCCCGGCGCTGCGGGAAACCATCCTCGGGATCCGGCGCCAGCTGATCTGCGAACATCTCGACGCCGAGCCCGCGACGTTCGATGCGGCCCTCGCCGAGACCTCCTCGCTCCTGCACACCGTCGAGACTTTGCGCGGCTCCGGCCGCACGCTGGTGCGGTTCGAACCGGAAACCGTTGCGAACGAAGACAGTCCGCTCGCCGAGAACGAACTGATGGATCCCGAGCGCACCCCACCGAGCCTGTGGGACACCCCGGTGCTCAGCCGCAGCCTCCGCAGATTGAAGGCAGGCGCGGTGCGCTGGTAGGACGTGCACCGCCCGCGATAACCGGACACCGCCCGCCGATCCGTCAGTGATCTGCGAGGTATCCCGCGACAGCGAACTCGTAGCGGTCCAGCGCGGGACGGCAGAAGCGGTACGCGGGTCCGTCCGGCGGGAGGGCGGTCACGTATTGCCGGGCGGCGGTCAGTTCGGTCCGGATGTAGCCGAGCATGTCCGCGGCACGCCAGCCGGTGGGCCAGAAGTCGACCCCGCGGCCGAGGTCGGTACCGCGATCGAGCAAGATGTTCGCCGATTGCAGAGCGCGGCCGTAGCCGATGCCGTGCTCGCGATCGCTGCGCGTGCCGTCGAACCAGGACCACAGGTCCGAAAGCAGCAGCACCAGGGTGCCCGAGACCGCGTAGGTGTAGCGGTCCAGGTCATGGATGTCCGCAATGGTGAAACCGGTACGGGCCCAGTCGGCCATGCGTTCGGCCATCGCCGCGAAGGTCTCACGTACCCGCGGTGCGATATCAGGCGGGGCGAGGGCCGCCCATTCACCGATGCGCAGACTGACCTCCGGCAGCCCGGCGTGACCGGCGAGAGCGACATCGAAATCTTCTCGGGTGAACGGGGTTTGCAGAATACGGCTCATCGATTCGAGCAGCTCGGCCTTCGTGGTAGCGCTCAGCTCGGGATGGTCTTCGATCTCATCGATGGCCCGCATCATCAGGTACGCCGACGTCGTCGCCTCGTTCAATCCCGGGGGCATCGAGAGCACCGGCTCGTACCAGGTCGTACTGTATGCCCGGATCAGCTCGTGTGCTTGCGACAGACAACCCACGGATTCATCTCACAATCTCCGCCACTCGCAGTCTATCCGCGCGTGCTCTACGGACGTGCCGAATTCCGTTGGGCCGGTTGGTCACAGGCCGATGTCGTAGCGGCCGGTTTCGGCGAGCCAGGCGAGGTGACCGGCGATCTGGTACTCGATGCCGCGCACGTAGCGGTTCACGACGTCGAGCTCGCGTCCGCGCAAGCTCGCTGCCAGGATGGTGAATTCTGTTGTATCCGCTCGTACCTCGGCCGCCGTTCGGTCGATGCCCTCCTGCACGGTGATGCCGTCGTGGTGCGCGAGCACCATCGGAAGATTGGCGATGTGGCGCCGGTGCAGGTCGCGCGGGCACCCCAGGATGTCGTTGGTCAGCCCGATGATGCGGATACCGAGGTCGGTCAGCTGTCGCACTTGCGGGTCGAGCAGCAGCGCGGCAGGCATGTCGAAGCCCTGCGCTATCTCCGTGAGCACGAAATGGTGATGCAGATGGGCGATGAGGTGCCGGATGCGCCGGTATTCCGCGACCGGTGCAACGATCTGTCGCGTGGCGTAGGCGGCGTCGGCCGCGGCGCCGACACTGTAGTGCAGCATGCCCTTTCGGATGCGCAGCACCTGATTCGGTGTGCCCCATCGCTCGACCCGCAGGAACAGGTCACGGTAGGCGTGTTCGATCGGAGGCTGTCGCGCCGGCAACGGCGCGTGCGGATTCTCGGCGATCGCCTCGCAGGCCAGCAGATGCCGGGCCAGTTCGGTCGGCCGCTGCTGCAGTCCGAGCGTTTCGGTGTAGCGGTCGTCCTGCACGGTGGCCCAGATACAGAATTGCGTCGCCAGTAGAACTCGCTCGGTGCTGCCCTCCGGAATCATCCACGCGTAGGTGCGCCCGAGGGTGGAGTGCCGCAGGTACCGTTCGTCATCGTCGTCTCGAATCACCCCGAAACGCCGCAGCCATGCCAGGGTTTCGTCCTCCAGCTCATCGACGTCAGGATGCAACTTCGCGGGCACCGGGAAGGTGAGGCGCGGCAGGACGAGTTCGTGAGCATCGCCGAGTCGGTCGGGCACGAGCAACTCCTCGATCGTTTCGCATCGATCCTAGCCGACCCGCTCGATCCCAACCGTCCGGAATCTTCCACTGGCACAACACAACCGCAGTGTCACGAGGGCCTTCCCGCGACGTCGTCTCCCGGCAAGCGCACCATCACGATCAGCCCGCCGTCCAGACGTGGTGTGAGGGTGAGGGTTCCGTGGTGGGCCTGTGTGATGCTGTTGACGATCGCCAGGCCGAGACCGACCCCGGAGTGGTGCGTGCGCACGCGTTGGGTGCCGCGCTGAAACGGCTCGGTCAGCGTGGAAACCATGTGCGGGCCGAGCTTTTCACCCGTGTTCTCGACGGCGAGCACCACCGCGCCGGGTTGGGTGTACGTAGTGATCCACGCGACGCCGTGTTCGGGCAGGTTGTGCACGATGGCGTTGTGCACGAGGTTCGTCGTCAACTGCAGCAGCAGGGCGTGCGATCCGACGACGGGGGTCACCTCGCCCGAGGTCTCGAGGGTGACGCCGTGCTGTTCGGCAAGGGCGAGCAGCGTTTCGGTGGCTTCCTCGGCGAGCAGGGACAAGTCGACGTGTTCGCGCGTGAACGACCGTTGGTCGGCGCGGCTCAGCAGTAGCAGCGCTTCGGTGAGGTCGATGGCTCGGGCGTTCACGGTGTGCAGGCGATCGACCAGTTCGCCGGTGTCGCTGCCACGATCGGTGCGGGCCACGTCGAGCAGCGTCTGCGTGATCGCGAGCGGGGTGCGCAGTTCGTGCGAGGCGTTCGCGGCGAACCGCTGCTGTTCGGCGACGTGCGCTTGCAGCCGGGCCAGCATCGTGTCGAAAGCGTCGGCGAGTTCCCGGAATTCGTCCTGGCGACCCGGCAGCCGGATCCGGTGCGACAGCGACGCGTCGGCGGCCAGCCGCACGGCGTCGGTGATGCGGGTCAAGGGGGCGAGCATCCGTCCGGCGAGCAGCCACCCTCCCGCGAGACCGAACACCAACAGGAAGCCGAGCACGGCGATCACGAACGGCGCGAAAGCACGGACGAGGACCGACCGGTTGATCCAGAAGCTACCGTCGGTGTCGATCCAGCCGGCGGGCATGAAATACAAGTAGAAGATCAGCAGAGCCGTGAGCAGCAGAACGCCGGTGAGCATGAGGAAACCGGCGTAGCTGAGGGTGAGTTTGAGCCGAACGCTCAGACCCGGCGCCCTATCCACGCTCCCCGCCCTCCGCGCCCGGGCCGATGCGATAGCCGACGCCGGGCACCGTCGCGATGAGCCACGGTTCGCCGAGGCGTTTACGCAGCGCCGAGACGGTGATGCGGACGGCGTTGGTGAACGGGTCGGCGTTCTCGTCCCAGGCCCGTTCCAGCAGTTCCTCGGCGCTGACGACCCCGCCTTCGGCGGCGACCAGCACCTCGAGCACCGCGAACTGTTTCCTGGTCAGCGCGACGTAGCGGCCGTCACGGTAGACCTCGCGCCGGAACGGATCCAGCCGCAGCCCCGCGATCTCCCGCACGGGCGGCCTGCTGTGCGCGCGACGCCGGTCCAATGCGCGCAGCCGCAGCACGAGTTCCTGGAGCGCGAACGGCTTGGTCAGATAGTCGTCGGCGCCGAGGCCGAATCCGCTCGCCTTGTCGTCGAGCCGGTCCGCGGCGGTGAGCATCAGGATGGGCATACCGCTGCCCGACGCGACGATGCGTTTCGCGATCTCGTCCCCCGAGGGCCCCGGGATGTCGCGGTCGAGCACCGCGATGTCGTAGGCGTTGATGCTCAGCAATTCCAGCGCGGTGTCACCGTCGCCGGCGATATCGGCGGCGATCGCCGCCAAGCGCAGGCCGTCGCGGATGGCTTCGGCCAAATAGGGTTCGTCCTCGACGATCAATACACGCATAGACCCTCGATTCTGCCAACCGGAACTTATCGCGGGCATATCGAAAACCACATACGCGCCGGCAACACCGCGCTGCCTTCACTGAAGGCATGAAACACCATCGATCAACCCGGCGGACCCGATCGCGGGTTCTCGTCGCGCTCCTGCTCGTCGGCGCGCCCATCGCGGGCGTCGCCGTGTACCACTCGCTGGCACCGCTGACGTTCTCGGCCGCCCGGTCGCTCGGCGACCACTACGGCCCGCACCGGTCGGCGCCCTCGCCCGGCGCGACGGTCTTCGACGACCGAGCGCCATCGGTCGCCAACCTCGACCCCGACCTGCTCGATGCGCTGCGCCGAGCCGCCGGCGACGCCGCGGCGGACGGCATCGAGTTCGTCGTCAACAGCGGCTGGCGCTCGGCGCAGGACCAGCAGCAGTTGCTCCGCGAAGCGGTCTCGAAATACGGCTCCGCGCAGGAAGCCGCCCGATGGGTGGCCACCCCCGAGACGTCCGCGCACGTCTCAGGCGACGCGGTGGACATCGGGCCCACCGACAGCGCGGCCTGGCTGGCCCGGCACGGCGCCGCCTACGGGCTGTGCCAGATCTACGACAACGAACCCTGGCACTATGAGCTGCGCCCGGAAGCCGTCGAATACGGTTGTCCGGCAACATATGCCGACCCCACCGAGGACCCGCGGATGCAGCGCTGATCGGCACGGCCGCCGCGGCAGCACAACGAATCGGCCACATCCGTGGCGCCCGGGCCCGCGGTCCGGCATGCTCGGTGCACTCGAACACGAGTCGAAGGATGCCGGATGTACAGGTCCGCGGTGCTGATCGGCCCGGCGCGGCGATGACCGGCGCACAGCGCATCGGAGTCGCCCTGAGCGGCGGCGGTTATCGAGCGGCCGCGTTCGCCGCGGGCGTGCTGCTCTACCTGCTCGACAGCGGGCACGGCGACCGGGTGGTGGCCGTCTCGTCGGTCTCCGGCGGATCGATCACGAATGCCTATTTCGCGCACCGGGTGTTGCGGCACGACGCCGATCCCGCCGAGTCCGGCTGGTCCCGCGCTGCTGGTCTGCTCGCCTTTCTGGCCAGGCGCGACATCATCAGTCCGGCCCGCATGGTGATCTTCGCGTCAGCGGTGGCGGCGCCGCTGGGGGTGGGCGTCGCGCTCGGGGTGCGCCGCGACCACGCGGACGCCACCGCCGTGCTGATGGGCACGGGTACCGCGATCGTGACGTGGACGGTCGTCTTCGTCGCGCTGTTCCTGCAATTGCGCCGCAGCCTGGAACTCGCGGTGCAGGGACTGCTCACACCGCCGCGCGAAGACCTGGATCGGCACGCGCCGGCCGCCGCGATCCGGACCGTATCGCGCTACTGGGCAATGCTTCTCACGTTCCGCCTGCGCCGCGCCCTGCGCACCGTCACGCCGCGGATGACCCGGCTGGCCGACGTCGCGGCCGCTTACCAGCCGGTGTTCTGCTGCACCGACCTGGCCACCGGCAGCCATTTCTACCTCAGCACCTCGTTCGTGGCCGGTGTCGCGCCCGCGCCGCAGCGGGCACTCGCCTCGATTGATCTCGGCGGCACCGCGCCTACACTGCCGATCGCCACGGCGGTCGCCGCGTCGGCGGCCTTCCCCGCGGTGTTCCGGCCCACCCTGGTCAAAACCGAATCCCTCGGCCTGCCACTGAGTTCCGGCGTCGTCGACGATCATATCCTGCTCGCCGACGGCGGTCTGTTCGACAATTTCGGGGCCTCGATCCTGGACGCCTGGGTCAACGGCGGGATCGGCCGTTCGATCCTCGGCGACCTGGGCCCGGCGCCGGACACGATCATCGTCGTCGAGTCCGGCCAGCCCACCTATCGACGCGTGCATCGCTGGTCGGTGCTGAGCGCGGTCTTCCGCTCGCTCGACATCGTCCATCAGGCGAACGGACTCGCCCGCCGGGCGGACATCCAGCGGCTGCTGCACACCGAAACACTCGGCGGCGCACTGGTTTCCATCGCCGATGACCCTTACGAAGTGGCCGAGGAATGCCGGGACGAAGCACGGCGCACGACGGTGCTCGACTGGCTCGCCGCGAGCAGCGACCGCCACCGGTTGAACCGGGCGGGCTGGCGCGCGCTGGCGCAGCAGCGCAGCCGGGCCGTTCCGACGAACCTGCGCAAGCTCGGGTCCGCGACGACAGCGCAACTCGTCCTGCACGGTTATGTCGCGGCGATGGCGCGAACCACGGTTGAACTCGGCTGGCAGCCGCCGCCGTATGACCTGCTACCGGCGGACATCGCCGCGCTGTGCGAGCGACCCTTCGTCGCGTCGTTCGCCCATCGCCTCGCATGGGTGCTGTCCGGCGGTATCGGGTACGGAGAGAAGGAGAGTGCCCCATGATCGACACCCGTGCGTGGGTCGACCGAACCACCGACGTCTGCGTCGGTCTGACGCTGGTGCTGATCATCGGCGCCGTGCTGCTCGGCATCGTGGCCGCCCCGACCATGGTGATCTACTGGTGGCTCGACCTGTCCGGCACCTGGCCGCTGATCATCGATGTCGTGCTCATCCCTCGTGCTGGTCTCGCTGCCGGTGGCGGCGGCGTTCGCCGGCGATTGAACCGGTGGACGAGCCGTGGCTGCGGTCGCTGATCGGCACCGCGGCGGTCGAGCACCGGCGGCTGGCGTCGCCCGGCGCGTTCGTGCGCGGCTGGCGGATCGACACCGCGCCCGTACTCACCGACCCTCGAGCCTGCGCCGTCGCCGCACGGCTGATCCGGGATCTCGTCGCGC
>NZ_BAUA01000198.1 GCF_000710915.1 Nocardia brasiliensis IFM 10847 | reverse complement strand
GGTTTAGCCTCTTCCGCTTTCGCTCGCCACTACTCACGGAATCACTATTGTTTTCTCTTCCTGTGGGTACTGAGATGTTTCACTTCCCCACGTTCCCTCCACACACCCTATATATTCAGATGCGGGTAACACGACATCACTCGTGCTGGGTTTCCCCATTCGGAAATCCTCGGATCTCAGCTCGGTTGACAGCTCCCCGAGGCTTATCGCAGCCTCCTACGTCCTTCATCGGCTCCTGGTGCCAAGGCATCCACCGTACGCTCTTAAACACTTACTAACAAAGATGCTCGCGTCCACTGTGCAGTTCTCAAACAACACACAAAACTCAGCCCACCTGCAGCACCAGCCGAGGAAACCCTCGCGGTATGACTGCGGACCAAGTCCTGTCGTTATCTTGCCTGAAAAAAACCCGCTTACCGCGTGTTCTTTCAGGACCCAATAGTGTGTCGGTATATCACCGCGGACCGAAGACATGGCTCCGATCACGATGCGATGAACTTGTCAGCGTTCCACCCATGAGCTCCGCAGCCCTACATATGAAGACTAAGCGGCTCTGCCAAGTCGTCGAACCACCTACGCGGCAACGACATTGGAGATGCTCCTTAGAAAGGAGGTGATCCAGCCGCACCTTCCGGTACGGCTACCTTGTTACGACTTCGTCCCAATCGCCAATCCCACCTTCGACGGCTCCCTCCCACAAGGGGTTAGGCCACCGGCTTCGGGTGTTACCGACTTTCATGACGTGACGGGCGGTGTGTACAAGGCCCGGGAACGTATTCACCGCAGCGTTGCTGATCTGCGATTACTAGCGACTCCAACTTCACGGGGTCGAGTTGCAGACCCCGATCCGAACTGAGACCGGCTTTAAGGGATTCGCTCCACCTCACGGTATCGCAGCCCTCTGTACCGGCCATTGTAGCATGTGTGAAGCCCTGGACATAAGGGGCATGATGACTTGACGTCGTCCCCACCTTCCTCCGAGTTGACCCCGGCAGTCTCCTGCGAGTCCCCGGCATAATCCGCTGGCAACACAGGACAAGGGTTGCGCTCGTTGCGGGACTTAACCCAACATCTCACGACACGAGCTGACGACAGCCATGCACCACCTGTACACCGACCACAAGGGGGCCTACATCTCTGCAGGTTTCCGGTGTATGTCAAACCCAGGTAAGGTTCTTCGCGTTGCATCGAATTAATCCACATGCTCCGCCGCTTGTGCGGGCCCCCGTCAATTCCTTTGAGTTTTAGCCTTGCGGCCGTACTCCCCAGGCGGGGTACTTAATGCGTTAGCTACGGCACGGATCCCGTGGAAGGAAACCCACACCTAGTACCCACCGTTTACGGCGTGGACTACCAGGGTATCTAATCCTGTTCGCTACCCACGCTTTCGCTTCTCAGCGTCAGTTACTTCCCAGAGACCCGCCTTCGCCACCGGTGTTCCTCCTGATATCTGCGCATTTCACCGCTACACCAGGAATTCCAGTCTCCCCTGAAGTACTCAAGTCTGCCCGTATCGCCCGCAAGCTTGGGGTTGAGCCCCAAGTTTTCACGGACGACGCGACAAACCGCCTACAAGCTCTTTACGCCCAGTAATTCCGGACAACGCTCGCACCCTACGTATTACCGCGGCTGCTGGCACGTAGTTGGCCGGTGCTTCTTCTACAGGTACCGTCACTTGCGCTTCGTCCCTGTCGAAAGAGGTTTACAACCCGAAGGCCGTCATCCCTCACGCGGCGTCGCTGCATCAGGCTTTCGCCCATTGTGCAATATTCCCCACTGCTGCCTCCCGTAGGAGTCTGGGCCGTGTCTCAGTCCCAGTGTGGCCGGTCACCCTCTCAGGTCGGCTACCCGTCGTCGCCTTGGTGGGCCGTTACCCCGCCAACAAGCTGATAGGCCGCGGGCCCATCTCGCACCGATAAATCTTTCCACCCAACAGCATGCACTGAAAGGTCATATCCGGTATTAGACCCAGTTTCCCAGGCTTATCCCGAAGTGCGAGGCAGATCACCCACGTGTTACTCACCCGTTCGCCGCTCGTGTACCCCGAAGGGCCTTACCGCTCGACTTGCATGTGTTAAGCACGCCGCCAGCGTTCGTCCTGAGCCAGGATCAAACTCTCCGTTGAAGACTCTCAACCAACCCCGAGGGGCCGATCAGAAATATCTAAACTAGAGTCCGAAAACCTAGCAAAACAAAACGCCAGCAAAAGTATTTGCTGACTAAATGTCCAACCTCACCCAGACGGGGGTCCAGAGAGGCCGGAACCAATAAATAATTGGCACTGACATTCATCGACACACTATTGAGTTCTCAAAGAACACACGCACACA
>NZ_BAUA01000199.1 GCF_000710915.1 Nocardia brasiliensis IFM 10847 | reverse complement strand
ACGTGGCCAAACGCCCGCGCACGCAGGAGTGGCCCGCCGCCACCGCGACCAAAGAACCCGAGCAGAGCGCCAATTCGCGGCTGCTCAAGGACTCCGGCTCGATCGCGATCGCCACGCTGATCAGCCGGCTCACCGGTTTCGGCAAGCAGCTGCTGCTCGCGACCGTGCTCGGCCCCGCCATCGCCAGTGCGTTCACCTCGGCCAACCTGATCCCGAACATGATCACCGAGCTGGTGCTCGGTGCCGTGCTCACCGCGATGGTGGTGCCGACACTGGTCCGCGCCGAAAAAGAGGATGCCGACGGCGGCGCCGCGTTCGTGCGCAGGCTCGTCACCGCGGCGTTCGTGGTGCTCGCCTTCGCCACGCTGCTGGCCACCGCGACCGCACCCATCCTGGCGACCCATGTCTTCGTCGCGGCCGACGGCAAGGTCAACACCGCGCTGACCACGGCGCTGACCTTCCTGCTGCTGCCCGCGATCCTGTTCTACGGCATGTCCGCGCTGTTCACCGCGATCCTGAACACCAGACAGGTGTTCCGGCCCGGCGCCTGGGCGCCGGTGCTGAACAACGTGGTGGTGCTGCTGGTCCTCGGCCTCTACGCGCTGACGCCGGGGGAGATCACCCTCGATCCGGTGCGGATGAGCGATCCGAAACTGCTCGTGCTCGGCATCGGTATCACGCTCGGCGTGGTGACCCAGGCGCTGACCCTGGTCCCGGCGATCCGCCGGGAGGGCATCGACCTGCGCCCGCTGTGGGGTGTCGATACCCGGCTCAAGCAGTTCGGCATGATGGGCCTGGCCATCATCCTGTACGTGCTGATCAGCCAGTTGGGCTTGATCTTCGCCAACCACGTCTCCTCGGCCGCGGACGAGGCGGGCCCGGCCATCTACTCCTACGCGTGGCTGCTGCTCCAGCTGCCCTACGGCGTCCTCGGCGTCACCGTGCTCACCGCGATCATGCCGCGCCTGAGCCGCAACGCGGCCGACGGCGACACCCCCGCCGTCGTCGACGACCTATCCGTCGCCACCCGATTGACGATGATCGCGCTGTTCCCGGTGGTCACCTTCATGACGATCGCCGGGCCCGAGCTCGGCCAGGCGCTGTTCGGTTACGCCCGATTCGCCGGTGACGCACAACGACTCGGCCATGCCGTCAGCTGGTCGGCCTTCGCGCTGATCCCGTACGCGCTGGTGCTGATTCATCTGCGGGTGTTCTACGCCAGGGAACAGGCCTGGACCCCGACCTGGATCATCCTCGGCATCACCACGGTGAAGACCATCCTCTCGGCGCTGGCCCCGGTGATCGCCAGCGACAGCGATTCGGTCGTGATCGTGCTCGGTGTGGCGAACGGACTCGGCTTCACCGCGGGCGCCGTGATCGGCGGTTACCTGCTGCACCGCAGTCTCGGCGACCTCCGGATGGCCAATGTCGGGCGCACCGTCACCCGGGTGGTGCTCTCCTCGCTGGCCGGCGGCGCGGTCATGTGGATCGTGGACCGGGTGCTCGGGCTCGAACGACTGACCGATTCGTTCGGCGGTCCCGGCTCGCTGATCCGGGTCGCGATCACCGCCGTCGTCATGTTCACCGTGGCGTTCGGGCTGATGCGCCTCGCGGGCGTGCCGGAGGTCGTCGGCATCACGGTCGCGATCTCGCGCCGCCTCGGCTGGACGCCGCCCGCACCGGATCTCGATCTCGACGGACCGGTCGACGATCCGTACCCGACTCAGATTCTGCGCAGGCCGGACCCGTATCCGGCCTACCCCGCCTTCGATCCGTACATGGACGCTCAGACCATGGTCCTACCGGTGATCAGAGCCGATGCCGTTGACATCACCGGCATGGGCGAGTTCCCGTACCCTGTTCGGCAGAGAAGCACAAGTGGCGAAATCGCCGGAACCTCGACATACCAGGGCGAAGGAGGACCGAGGGTGAGCGACGACGCGGTGGGCGGCGTCCCAGCCGCTGATTCTTCTGCGACCACGGCAGGCGGGCTTTCGACCGACGCTCCGCCACCCGGTGGCGAGCCGTCGGATCCCGCGTACGCGAACCGCGAGCTCGGTGCCGGTCCACCGGCGGACGAGGCGGGTCCGCAGGAGCAGCAGGCAGGTCCACCGGAACAGCACGATCGCCAGAACCAGCTGCCGCCACGCGACCCGATGTACGACACCGGAATGATCCCGATCGGCGCGCCGGAGATGCCGCCGCTCGGTGGCGACACCCCGGGCGGACGCCGGACCCCGCGCGGCCCCAAGCTGATTCCCGGCGCGTCGGTGGCCGGCGGCCGGTACCGGCTGCTCGCCGGGCACGGCGGCGCCCGCGGCCTCAAGTTCTGGCAGGCGCTCGACATCAAACTCGACCGTGAGGTCGCGCTGACCTTCGTCGACGCCGACCAGAAGGCGGCGGACAACTCCGGCCACGACGGCCCGCAGGCGATCCTGTCCCGCACATTGCGCCTCGGCCGGATCAACTCGCCTGGCCTGGCCCGCGTGCTCGACGTGGTGCGCGGCAGCTCCGGCGGCATCGTGGTGGCGGAGTGGACCCCGGGTCGCTCGCTGCGCGAGATGGCCGAAACGGTGCCCTCGCCGATCGGCGCCGCGCGGGCCATCCGCGCGCTCGCCTCGGCCGCCGAACTGGCACACCGCGGCGGTGGCTCGCTGTCCATCGATCATCCGGACCGGGTGCGGATCAGCGCGTCCGGCGACGCGGTGCTGGCCTTCCCCGGCACGCTGTCCGATTCCGACGCGCAATCCGACGTGCGCGGCCTCGGCGCCATGCTCTATGCCCTGATCACCGCCCGCTGGCCGATCCGCTCCGGCGGCGTCACCGGCACCGCCGCGACCGTCGGAGGGTTGCGGCTCGCCGACTTCGGTCCGGACGGCACACCGGTGGAACCGCGCCAGATAAGACCCGAGGTGCCGTTCGAGATCTCGGCCGTCGCGGTGCGCTCGCTCGAATCGAACAAGGGCGTACGTACCGCCGCGACCGTGCAGCACGTGCTCGAGCAGGCCTCGGTGGTCGATCAGAAGACCGATTTCATCCCGGTGCTGCGCCTGGGTCAGCGAGCCACGCCGCCGGCCCCCGACGAGTCGCTGGCCGATCCGGAACTGCTCGCGGCGGAACGGGAACGCTCCCAGCGGATGATGTGGATCATGGTCGGCCTGGGCATCCTGGCCGCGCTGGTGGTCGGCATCGTGATCTGGTGGATGGTCAGCGTGTTCGCGCCGGGCGCCTCGGACGCGCCGCTGAACGAGCAGCGCAACATCGGCCTCACCACGAACAACGCTCCCGCGCCGACGCCCGCCGCGGCGGGGCCCGCGGTCGGCACCGGGGGCGTGCAGGTTCCGGTGACCGGGGTGACGGTGTTCTCCCCGGAGGGCACCCCCGACGGCGTCGGCAACGTCAACGCGGTACTGGATCAGAATCCGGCCACCATGTGGCGCACCGACCAGTACTTCCAGCAGTTCCCCGCGCTCAAGAAGGGCGTGGGGCTGCTCGCGACGCTGCCGAGTGCGGCCAAGCTGACCAACGTCACGATCAATTCGCCGAGCCCCGGCACCGCGGTCGAGATCCGCACCTCGCCGACCGACTCACCGACGCTGGACCAGACCCAGCTGATCGGCTCGGGCAAGCTCGTCGAGGGGCTCACCGATATCCCGGTCCGCACCGACCAGGCGGCCCGCTACGTGCTCATCTGGATCACCGGACTCGGCAACTCCGGTGGTCAGTTCCAGACCTCCATCGCCGATATTCGTTTGGATGCCACGCCTTAAGAGTTACTGATCGTCTTCCGCCGCACGTGAGTCGGCCGTGCCGGCGCCGCGCCCACATCTTCGGCCGCGCGGCTCATCTGGTGAATCCGGGCAGATAGTTGCTGCCGAATCGCGACTGACGATATGATCTCCTCGCGCTCTCAGCAGGGGAGCTTCCCAGGTTCTGGTGCCTCGATCCTGGATGCTGCGAAATTTCGGTAATGGTCCTCGATGTCCGTTGCCACCGTGAGCGCTGTCAAGGGGTTGGCATTGTCGTCCGATGTGAACGAGGATTTCCGCGGGGGGACGTCGCGGCCAGTCGCGTACCGCGAACGCTCGTTCGTGGCCGACGACTACAGCGACGTCGAGTTGCTGCAGGCGCATGTGCGCGGGGAGCGGCACGCCTTCGCCGAACTGCTGCGCAGGCACAACGATCATCTCTGGCAGACCGCGCTGCGCACCTCCTACACCCGTGAGGACGCGGCCGATTCGCTGCAGGACGCGCTGCTCTCGGCGCACCGCACCGCCGCCAAGTTCCGGGCCGAGGCCGAGGTGCGCAGCTGGCTGCACGCGATCGTGGTGAACGCCTGCCTGGATCGGATCCGGCGCAACAAGATCCGCAAGGCCGTCTCGCTGACGCCGGAGACGGTGCCGGAACCGCGGGACGAGCGCGACGCCGTCGCCGAGCTGGAGATGTCACTGGTGGTCGACCACGCGCTGTTCTCGCTGCCCGCCGACCAACGCACCGCCCTGGTTGCGGTGGATCTGGAAGGGTATAGCGTGGCGGAGGCCGCCGCGATGCTCGGCGTCCCGGAGGGGACGATCAAGAGCCGCTGTGCACGCGGCAGGCAACGTCTACAAGAACGGCTGGAATTTCTGCGCGATCCGGGGAACCGGAAGTAGTTGAGATGCGTCATTAATAGTGACGAACCCGTTGACGATGTCCTAGTAAGTCCCCGGCCCCGAGGGGATCCCGCGATGTCAGATGAGAACACTGGAGGTGCGATGGCGACCCGGTCCGTGCCGCAGCCTCCGTTCTCGCCCGAACTCCTCGCCGACCTCCATGCCGGCAGTCTCGCGCCCGAACTGCACGAACAGCTGTGGCCCGCGGTCCGGCGCGACGGGGAAGCACTGCGATTCGTGCACGCCCTGGACGAGGTCAGTGCTGAGCTGCGCGCACTCGGCCGGTCCGACCACGTCATCCATCGCATGCCCGACGATGTCACGGCCCGGCTCATGGCCTTCGTCGACGAGCTGGACTCGGCTGAGATAGCCGACGACGCAGTACCCGACGCCGCGGGCGCCACGATCTATCGGTTGCCGGTCTCG
Organism: Nocardia brasiliensis IFM 10847; assembly: GCF_000710915.1. Lineage (GTDB taxonomy): Bacteria > Actinomycetota > Actinomycetes > Mycobacteriales > Mycobacteriaceae > Nocardia > Nocardia brasiliensis_A. Next base: position 7,253 of record NZ_BAUA01000199.1, on the reverse strand, counting down.
GGCGAAAAAGACGATGCCGCAGCGGTTTCCGACGGCTCCGTCGTCGCCGGGAACCTGCTGACCGCCGAACCGGAGCCCGCGGTGCCGGCCGCGCCGCCCGCCGCGCCCGTCTCGCTCGACGAGCGCCGCCGGAGCAGGCTGCGCCGGCTCACCGTCGCGGCCGCCGCGATCGCCGTCGTCGCGTGCGCCTCGATCGCGCTGACCGTCGTCCGGGGTAGCGACGACACCCCGCCCATCGCCCAGCCCACCTCGACCGGCACCGAGCTCGACGAGCCGACCGCTGCCGCCATGCTCACCGCTCTCGGCCGCAACGACGCCACCGGCACGCTCAGCAACGCGGCAGCGCGCGAACGGTGTGTGCAGGCCAACGGCCTGGACCGCACCGTGCTCGGCTCGATGAACATCCGCTATCACGGTCAAGACGCCGTCCTGCTGCTGCTCACCGGCCCGCGCACGCCCAAGATCACCGCGCTGATCGTCGGAACCGGTTGCAGCACAGCAGATCCCCAGCACCTGACCGTGCAGGACATCGGCTGAGTGACCCGGCCGACATCGCCTGGCCCGAGTGCGCCGGGCCACTGAGCTCGAGCTCACCGCACACTCCACCAGCGCAGGAACAATAGCCATTACGCTGTTGTTGACCGAGACGTCCGTCGATATCTGCCTGGGAAGGGCCTCATGAGTGCGCCAGTACGTGACCTGATCATCGTCGGCTCCGGTCCCGCCGGTTACACCGCAGCGGTGTACGCGGGTCGTGCCGAGCTGCAGCCGTTGGTGTTCGAGGGCACCCAGTTCGGTGGCGCGCTGATGACCACCACCGAGGTCGAGAACTATCCCGGCTTCCGCGAGGGCATCATGGGCCCCGACCTGATGGAGCAGATGCGCGAGCAGGCCAAGCGGTTCGGCGCCGAGATCCGCACCGAGGACGTCGACGCCATCGACCTCAGCGGCCCGATCAAGACGGTGACCGTCGGCGAGGAGACCTACCAGGCGTACGCGGTGATCCTGGCCATGGGCTCGGCCGCCCGCTACCTGAACATCCCGGGCGAACAGAAGCTGCTCGGCCGCGGCGTCAGTGCCTGCGCCACCTGCGACGGCTTCTTCTTCAAGGGACAGGACATCGTCGTGGTCGGCGGCGGCGACTCCGCGATGGAGGAGGCCACCTTCCTCACCAAGTTCGCCGCCAGCGTCACCATCGTGCACCGCCGCGAGGAGTTCCGGGCCTCGCGCATCATGCTGGAGCGGGCCAAGGCCAACGAAAAGATCAAGTTCGTGCTCAACGCCGAGATCACCGAGGTCAACGGCGACACCAGCGTGACGAGCCTGACCCTGCGCGACACCCGCACCGGGGAGACCTCGGAGCTGGCCGCGACCGGTCTGTTCGTCGCGATCGGCCACGATCCGCGCAGCGAGCTGGTCCGCGATCAGGTGGAGTTGGACGACGAAGGCTACGTGCAGGTCGTGCACCCGTCCACAGCCACCAAGGTGCCCGGCGTGTTCGCCGCGGGCGACCTGGTCGACCACACCTATCGCCAGGCGATCACCGCCGCGGGCACCGGCTGCCGCGCCGCCATCGACGCCGAGCGCTGGCTGGCCGAGCAGGGTGACATCACCTCGAACACCCTGGATCACGCCGGCAGCTCGGTGGCCGTGCCCGCCAACTGACCTCTCGTCCCGAGAGTGGTCGCCCACGTGGCCGAGAAGGCCACGGGGGCACCGCAATTCAGCAAGGAGAACACCCATGTCCGATAGTGCCAAGACGGTCGCCGGCAAGACGGTCACCGTGACCGACGCATCCTTCGCCGACGACGTGCTGCTCAGCGAGAAGCCGGTGCTCGTCGACTTCTGGGCGGCCTGGTGCGGCCCGTGCAAGATGGTCGCCCCGGTGCTCGAGGAGATCGCGGGCACGCACGCGGACAAGCTCACCATCGCGAAGATCGATGTCGACGCCAACCCCGAGACGGCCCGCGATTACAAGATCCTCTCGCTCCCCACTATGATGCTTTTCCGCGGCGGTAAGCCGGTGAAGCAGATCGTCGGAGCGAAGGGCAAAGCCGCCCTGCTGCGCGAACTCGACGACGTCATCTGATCCCTGGCATTCGAATGCCATAGGCACCAAAGGTCGTCGGGATCGACCGACGCGCCGTAGGATGCCCTGGACCCGGGAATGCCGAATTCCCGTCCGGGTCTGAGACAATCGACCGATGCCGGTCGTGCGAAGGTGTATCCCATCGCATGAGTGGGTACCCGGATTGACGCGGAAGGAAAGGGCTCTCACGCATGCACCGACTTCGTCACGGCGATAGCGGTCCAGCCGTAGCAGAGGTTCGGAGCACCCTGGCAAGTCTCGGGTTCTTGCACGCACACGTCGACGCGGACAGCGCCGACGGACGCGAGTACTGGAAGGACACCGAGGCGTCCTTCGACCATCGACTCGACTCGGCAGTCCGCGCGTTCCAGCAGCACCGCGGACTGCTCGTCGACGGCGTCGTCGGCCCGGCCACCTATCGCGCCTTGAAAGAGGCGTCCTACCGGCTGGGTGCCCGCACACTGATCTATCAGCTCTCCGCGCCGCTGTACGGCGACGACGTCGCGACCCTGCAGCGCAAACTGCAGGATCTCGGCTTCTACGTGCACCGGGTGGACGGTTACTTCGGGCCGCACACGCACGAGGGGCTCACCTCGTTCCAACGCGAGATCGGCCTGGCCGCCGACGGCATCTGCGGACCGGACACGCTGCGTTCGCTCGACCTCCTCGGCGCCCGCGTCACCGGCGGCAACCCGCACCGGATCGCCGAGGAAGAGGTGGTACACCGGGCCGGACCGCAGCTCACCGGCAAGCGCATCGTGATCGATCCCGGCCTGGGCGGGCCGGACAAGGGACATCCGGTGCCGTCCGAGTACGGCGATGTGTACGAGTCGGAAATCCTGTGGGACTTGGCAAGTCGGCTCGAGGGCCGGATGGCCGCGACCGGCATGGAAACGTTCCTGTCCCGTCCGTGGGGCGCCAACCCCACCGATGCCGAACGGGCCGACACGTCCAATGCCTTCGACGCCGACCTGATGATCTCGCTGCGCTGCGCGACCAATCCGAGTCCGCTGGCCAACGGTGTCGCCGGCTTCTACTTCGGCAACTCGCACGGCTCGGCGTCGATGATCGGTCAGGTGCTGGCCGGTTTCATCCAGCGCGAGGTCGTCGCGCGCACCTCGCTGCAGGATTGCCGGACGCACGCGCGTACCTGGGATCTGTTGCGGCTCACCAAGATGCCGACGGTGCAGATCGATATCGGCTATCTGACAAACGATTACGACGCCAACGTGCTCACCAACCCGCGTATGCGGGACGTGATCGCGGAGGCCATCCTGATCTCGGTCAAGCGGCTCTACCTGCTCGGCCAAGACGATCAGCCGACCGGCACCTACACCTTCGCCGAACTGCTCGCCGAAGAACTGGCCGCCGCCGACCGCATGTAAACGCACCCCGAAACAACAAGGGCCCCGCACCGATTCGCCGGTGCGGGGCCTTTTTCTACAACCTCAGCGCACGCCGACCCGAGCGGGTGGCGTCATCGACGCGGCCGCCAGCAGCTGATCGAGGGCGCGCTCGACGTCTTCCTTCCAGCCGTGGTCGGAGTTGATCTCCAGACGCAACCGCGGGAACTTGTGGTGCGGCGCGACCACTTCGAAACCGACATCCTCCAGAAAATCGGCCTCGATCATGCAGGTCTCCGGTGAGCATTCGGCCATCGCGCCCGCCGCGGAACCCTTGATCGGCGCGATGATCCGCTCCATCAGCGTCATCGACCCGAAACGCTCGGACAGCGCGTGCGCCGGGGGATCGGACCGGATGCCGAACGCCTCGAGCGCGCGCACCCCGCGGCGCACCAGATCTGCCACCACCGCCTGCATCAACTGATGGGCAACCTCGGCGTCCTGATACGGGAATTCGGCCCGCAGCGTGGTCAGCAGGACCGCGTCCGGGCTCACCGGCGACGTGGGGAACAGGGTGGCTCGTGGCACCGCGCTCGGCGGCGAGTACAGCGCACAGCCCGCGACATTGCCGTCGACGTTGGCCACCTGCCCACACGAGCCCCACTCCAGCAGCACCGTGGACAGCCAGGCCTCCTTCTCGAAGACCGGATCACTGAAGCCGCGGGAGTCCTCGGCCACCGCGGGATCCATCTCCCAGAACACGCACCGCCGGGAGTGCGCGGGGAGCTTGTCGAGCTCGCCGAGGGTTAGGGCCGTGACGCTGGTCGACACCGCTCTGCTCAGCCTCCAGCTATCCGATTCATCCACGCTCATGCTCCGCCTCGCCTACGCTCGGCATCAGCATGTGCGAGGCGCGCTGACAATGGGGATGTCTGCTCACACCGCATCACAATTCACTCGCCAGCAAGAATAAGCGATCAACTGATCCCGCCTCATTCCACGTCGCTGTGCTGTTGGTAAGGAACTTGTGCTGGGCTCGATCCCGGAATCACCCGTCGTCACAGTGACGTTTCAACTCCGAGCCCGTACCTGTCGCAATCACAAGTTTATTTTCGCCACTTCTGTCACAAGTCGCGCTGGGTCTGTTCCATCAAACGAACGATGCGCTCGAGGTCGTCGACCGAACCGAACTCGACGACGATCTTCCCCTTGCGCTTGCCCATGCTCACGATCACCCTGGTGTCGAACGAGCCGGACAGCCGATCCGCCACATCCTGCAAGCCCGGCATCTGGATCGGCTTGCGCTGCGGGGTAGGGGCTTCCTCCAGATCCGGCGCGAGTGCCTTCTCCTGGTTCGCGAGAATGACCGCTTCCTCGGTGCTGCGCACGGATAGGCCCTCGGCGACAATGCGCTTCGCCAACTCGTCCTGGGCGTCCGCGCCGCCTTCCAAACCGAGCAGCGCCCGCGCGTGTCCGGCCGACAGCACGCCCGCCGCGACCCGGCGCTGCACCGAGATCGGCAGCTTCAGCAAGCGGATCATGTTGGTGACGGCGGAGCGGGACCGGCCGATGCGGTCGGCGAGCACCTCATGGGTGACGCCGAACTCCTCCAGCAGCTGCTGATAAGCCGCCGCCTCTTCCAGCGGGTTGAGCTGCACGCGGTGGATGTTCTCCAGCAGCGCGTCGCGCAACATCGACTCGTCCGCGGTCTCCCGGACGATCGCGGGGATGACGGTGAGGCCGGCCTCCTGCGAAGCGCGCCACCGGCGTTCGCCCATGACGAGCTGAAACTTGTCGACCCCCGGCTCGACCCGCCGCACCACGATCGGCTGCATCAGACCGAATTCCTTGATCGAATGCACCAGCTCGCCCAGCGCCTCCGCCTCGAACACCTGGCGCGGCTGCTTCGGGTTGGGTTCGATCTGCTCCGGCGGGATCTCGCGATACACCGCGCCGCCGGACGCGAGGTCTTCCTCCGTCGGGTCGGGGACCCGATGCAGATAGGCCGACGCGGGCTGTGGCCCGATCGGATCCAGACCGATGACGCTGGCCGCTTGACTGCTGAGCCCCGGCGCAGTCGCCGGTCCCGTCGGGATCAACGCGGCAAGACCGCGTCCTAGCCCACCCTTCTTCGCCTGACTCATCGGTCCACTGACCCCTTCCTCGTTCCGCCACCACACCCGGTCTCATCGACCTGGCACGTATTGCGCCAGATCACTCCGCGCCTTCGGCGACCCGCACCACCGAGCGCGCCGCCATTTCCCGTCCGGCATCGAGGTAGCTCATTGCGCCTCGGGAGCCTGGATCATAATCGAGCACCGTCATGCCGTAGCCCGGCGCCTCGGAGACCTTCACGCTGCGCGGGATCACCGAGCGCAGCACCACGTCACCGAAATGACCGCGGACCTCCTCGGCGACCTGATCGGCCAGTTTGGTCCGGCCGTCGTACATCGTGAGAATCACGGTGGAGACATGCAGTTCGGGATTGAGGTGCGCCTGCACCAGACCGATGTTGCGGAGCAACTGACCGACACCCTCCAGCGCGTAGTACTCGCACTGGATCGGGATCAGCACCTCCTTCGCGGCGACCATCGCGTTGACGGTCAGCAGGCCGAGCGAGGGCGGGCAGTCGATCATCACGTAGTCGATGTCGTACCCGGCGATATTGGCCTCCTGGATGGCGGCCTTCAGCCGGCCTTCCCGAGCCACCATCGACACCAGCTCGATCTCGGCGCCGGCCAGATCGATGGTCGCCGGAATGCAGAGCAGGCGTTCGTTGTGCGGACTCTGCTGGATCGCGTCCTTGACCGACACCTCTCCGATGAGGAGTTCGTAGCTGGACGGGACACCCGAGTGGTGCTCGATGCCGAGGGCGGTGCTGGCATTGCCCTGCGGGTCCAGATCGATCACGAGGACCGTCATCCCCTGATGCGCCAGAGCGGCCGCGAGATTAACCGCGGTGGTCGTCTTGCCGACGCCGCCCTTCTGATTGGCGATGGTGATGATGCGTTGCTCGTGCGGTTTCGGCACTGTCACCTTTCCTGGATGCAGTATCTGGCTGGCGCGTTGAGCTTCGGCCGCGATCGGGGTCTCGCTGGGGGAGATGTTCCCGAACGGCGTGCTCCCGAAAGTCTCCGCGTCGAAATTGCTGGAGTCCAGCATTCCCGGCACGCGCGACGTAGTTTCCCGTGAAACATTCGCCGGACCGCTCGACATAGACAGCTCCTAACCCGAGAAACTCAGATCACGTGCGGCCGACGGAGCGTCGGCGCCGTGTCATCAAACAAGCTGTGTCGGATCGAACATGATGCCCAACCGGGTTCGCGGCGCCCGATCGACCGAGCGGAGCCCTCGCCGCTGTCAACACCAGATCCTCCGTGGCACCTACGCTCACGCCCGACGTCCACTAGCTTGCCAGCCCTGAGCGGGATAAGAAAGCTGAATCGCGGCAACGGACGAAGGACACGCGAATCTGTCCATATTCGGCCACCGATACTCGATGTTTCACATGAAACCCCGCACCCGCCAAGGGGGTTACGACGACGCGGGAGCTTGCCGGAGTCCGATGTTTCATGTGAAACCGTTGTCGGCGTGGGGAGCTGGGACTGCGCCAATACGTCAGTGTGACGTATCTCCGGCAGGGTGCTGCACCTCCGCAAGGACCGGTATGTGCGCGCCGAGATCGAATTGCTTACTGCCCCTGGACCCCAACGGCCGCGACCCGTTCCTCAGGAGCGGGTCGAGAACCGCTGTGCAGGGATCGACGAACGAACACCCCTCCGAAGTGGTCGCGTCGCCCAGTCGCGTTGCCCAGTCGCGTT
>NZ_BAUA01000200.1 GCF_000710915.1 Nocardia brasiliensis IFM 10847 | reverse complement strand
CCATCTGAAGTGGGCCGGTATCGGTGACGTCAACTTCGGCCTGTTCACCCTGCTGTGGGACCACCTGTTCCGCACCTTCTCCTACGACCCGGACCGCCGCTTCACCAGCACCCACCTCGGCATGGCCGCCAAACCCGACTACCCGGTCGACTACCTCGCCCAACTCACCTACCCGTTCACCCCCGCGGGTGGCTGCACGACCTCGGTAACCCGCGCAATCCCGGGACGGGGCCGACGCCGGTCGGGATAATCGGGGGAATGCTCGGCGCGGGCATGCTGGTCGAGAGGGGGCGCCGGTGTCGAAGGCACGATCGTTCGCAGTGGGCACGATGGCCGGGGTCAATCCGCCGCTGAGCGCCGGGCGCTTCGTGGTGCGGATGGCCCGGCTGGGCAAGCTCGATTCGGTACTGACCCCGGATCATCTGATCAGCATCTTCCCGCGCGCCATCTGGGATACCGACTTCACCCCGCAGGCCAAGACGATCGCCAGCCCGGACGAGCAGTTCGATTACGCTCCGCTGCTGGCACATCTGGCGGCCGGGGCCGGGCGGGTGCAGTTGGGCGTCGGCGTGGTGGACCCGCATCGCCGGCATCCGGTACTGCTGGCACAGACGTTCGCCACACTCGCGCACATGACCAAGGCCCCGCCCATTCTCGGCATCGGCTCGGGCGAGCGGGAAAACCTCGACCCGTACGGGTTCACCTGGAATCGCCCGGTCGACCGCCTCGAGGAGGCACTGCAGGTGATCCGCGCGGCACTCACCTCGGCCGAACCGCTCGAGTTCACCGGGAAGTACTACCGAATCGACCGGGCCCCAATGGATCTGAAGCCGCCGCCGGGCCGGATGCCACAGATCTGGATCGGCGCGCACGGCCCCCGGATGCTCGAGCTGACCGGACGATACGCCGACGGCTGGTATCCGTGGGAGACCCAGTCCCCGCCGGAATACGAGCGAAGACTGCGACTGGTGCACACCGCCGCCCGGGCCGCCGGCCGCGACCCGGACGCGATCGTCCCCGCACAGATGATCCAAATGCTCACCGCGCGAACTCATTCGGGACTCCGGCGGCTGCTGCGCGCACCTGCGGTTCGCTATCTCGGCTTGCTCGCGCCGGACGCCGTGTGGGCGAGCTGCGGCGCGAAACATCCGTTCGGCGAGGGCTTCCGCGGGCTCCTCGATCTGATGCCGCACCAGCTGACCAGAGCCGAGGTGCGGGCGGCGATCGCGGAGGTACCCGACGAGGTACTGCACGAGTGGCTCATGATCGGCACTCCCCCAGAGATTCTGAGCCGTATTCGCGCCCTGTCCGACGCGGGTTTGCGACATGCCATCGTCTTTCCCACAGCCGCTTTGGTTTCCGGCGCGGACGCGGCCTTCGGGTACGGCGTCGTACTGTGGCTGGCGGCGCGCCTGCGGCGTCAGGCGGGGTGAGCGGGCGGATCGACCCGGCCGACCTTGGTCCACCCGGTCCAGCCGCGCTCCCGGAGCAATTCGACCAGCCGCCGCGCAGGCGGCGCGGCCGCGAAGGCGAAGGCGTCCAGCAGCTCGGCCAAGCCGGGCGCGATATCGAGGTCGTCGACATGCGCCGGGCCCTGCGTATCCGCGATCCGGGCGAGGTATCCCGCCATTTCGTCGGCCGATTCGACCAGGCCCTGGTCGTCGGTCACGTCGAGAGCCCGGCCCAAAGTCAGGTAGAAGTCCAAGAACTCCGGGGCGTCGAGCTGTACCTGCTTGCGCGCCAACCACTCCGCAATTCGCTCCGGCGCCTGCGCCGCCAGCGGAATCCACCCGTCTCGTTCGACCGCGACGATCCGCTCGTCCACGCCCAGCGCCCGCAATCGGTCGAGGTACTCGACCACCTCGGCGGGCAGCGCCAAACCGTCCCCGGCGACGAGGCGGGCGATCTGGCGCCGATGCCGTTCGCGCTCCCGGATCTCCGCGCGCAACCGCGCGTCGACCTGCGCGATGGCTTCGGCGAACGCCGCGGGACCGGCCTGCATCAGCTCCGCGACGCGCGCCAGCGGCACCCCGGCCTCGGCGAGAGTCCGGATCTTGATCAGCGCGATCACGGCGGCCGCGTCGTAGCGCCGATAGCCGGACTGGTCGCGAACCGGTTCCGGCAACAATCCTTTCGCGTGATAGTGCCGCACCGCGCGCACCGTGACGCCCGCGTGCGCGGCCAGTTCGCCGATGGTCAGCATCGGACCAGTCTCCCGGTCCCGGCGCATCGCGTCATCCAGTCGCCGCCGTGTTCCGGATGAGCCGGGCGATATCCGCGGGATGGGTGCGGACCAGGCGATGATCCGCGTCCAGCCAGGACACGGCGATATCCGGCCGGGCGCGCAGGAGTCGCTCGATCCCGGCCCGCCACAGCCGATTGTGGCGCGCGGCGCGGCGCACACCGGTCTCGCCCGCGATCGTGGTCGACATGATCATGCTGATCGGGCAGTCGATCGCGCGGTAGCGGTCGAGAATATCGGCGCGGATCATATCGATCTCGAGGTTCAGGTCGAAGACCTCTGTGGCGGTGAGCAGCACCGATCCAGACACCGAATCCGCTGCCATGGCACGGAATTCCGCCAGATCGGCCGGTCCGATGAACGGTTCCGGCAGCGGATTCGCCCCGTCGACGAGGACGAGCTCGGCGACGGCACCGGGGTACCGGGCGGCGTAATGCACGGCCAGGTCAGCGCCCAGCGAATACCCCACCAGCACCGGCGACGCCAGACCACGATCCGGCAGGTGGGCCAGTACCGCGACGAGATCGCCGAGGAAGGCCTCGAACGTGTACCGCGCGCCGGGCGAACTCGCGCCGTGGCCGCGCAGGTCGAAGCTCACCACGTCGTACTCCTGCCGCAGCAACGCGATCAACTCTCCCAGTTCGCGCCGGGTCGTCAGCAGCCCGGGACACAGGACCAGAGGGCGCCCATGACCACCGCGCGACACGGAGAGCGTGACTACGCCGTTGGGTACCGTCCAGTGTTCGATGTTCATGCCGACCAGCCTGCGGCGTTGACCCTGCGTCAGAGTCAAGCTCTGGGGCGGCCGGTCAGTCGGGCGGCTCGACCGGCTCGATCGGCTCGTCCTCCTCGAGCTCGGTGCGGACCGCGCCGAGCACGGCCCGCAACTGCGCGAGGTCGGCACCGGTACACGCCTCGAGGTCGTCGGGGAACAGGGTGCCGGTGTGGCGGCGCTTGATCTCGCGGATCTGCTGGGCCGCTTGCTGATCGCACACTTCGTGCGCCATCTCCTCCAACCGCGGCACTATGCGGTCGAACCAGGTCCCCCCGGCGGACCGGTGCGCTGCCGCGCTCTGCCGCGCGGCCACGGCGTCGGCCGAGGTGGCCGTCGGGTACTGTTCGCGCTCCACCCCTCAAGGGTGACCGAATTCCGACACGACTGTCCCAGGAACAAGCTTCATTGCTGAGGGATTGCCCGGCACCCACCCCCGCGGTCCCGCGGGCGGCGGCCGCTACGGAACTCTGCGCCCGAAGTCGGCGCGTAATGCCGCGGCGTCGAATTCCCTACCCACCAAGCCCGGTAGCGCCCCGGAGGACAGCACCGTGGCCTTCTTAGGCGTCCACGCGAACCACGTGTGGGTCGGATAGTCGAGCAGAAGCCGGGCCTCGGCGGGCCGCGGCAGGTTCGTTTCCTCCACCCCGGTCGCCATGGCGCGGGGCCGATACGGCGGGCGCGGCTCCAGCTGCACGGTGTCGGCATCGCGGCCGGGAATCCGCACCGGCACAGCGATATACGACTCGATACCGGCCTGTTCGAGATCGTCGGCCCGGTCGGCGCGCGGGTCGGTCGCGTACACCACGACCGGTGCGCCGACCCGCTGCAGTCGCACCGTCGCACCGTCTGCGGCGGGGTCCTGCGAGCGCAGGAACGAGCCCGCGAGGCGCTGCGCCGCCGGTGCGTCGATCGCTCGGTCGATCGCCGCCGGGTCCGGCTCGTTCACCCAATTCTTCGCCGGTGCCGCATGATTCGCGCAGCCAGCCAGAACCAGACCTGCCGCCATCATGATCGCGACGCGCCGGCCGTTCATCGGGCCGCGATGCCGTAGTCCTCGCCGAACCACACCCAATCCGCGTTCTGGGTATACGAATCGATGGCCTGGGTGACGCTGCGGCGCGAGCTCGGCCAAGGATCGCCGTAGGTAATGGTGCCCGCGTCCACGTCGAAGCCGTAGATGACCTGGGCGTGTCCGCCGCCGGCCGCCCACGCGATACCGGTGAGAATCGGCCGGTTGGCCGAGATCTCGTCGACCACCTTCGTCATCGACAGCGGCGCGCCGACGGCCGCGCCGAAGCCGATCTTCCGGAACGCGGCCGCGATCTCCTCGAGCGAGGCCTGCTGATCAGGGCAGCTGCCGGCGGCGTCGGCACCGTGCACCAGTGCGCAGTACTGACTTTGACTGATCGGCCTGTGCAGGTACGTCGCGATGGACGAGCCGTCGGCGGCCCAGCACCACTGCGCCGCAGTCTGCGTCTGCTGCAGATACGGCAGGGTCTGGGCGCCGAAGACGGCCGAGCGCGGTTCCGGTACCGGCGGCAGGCCGGGCGTCACCACCAAGCCGTAGGAACGTCCCGCGGCCCATTCGGACCGGTCCGGATCGGCGGTCGCGGATCCGTGCACCGTGAGCGCCAGGCACAGAGCGGCCGGACCGCACAGCAGTTTCCATTTCGATGCCACAGCTCGTCCTTCCGAATCCCCCTGCCACTTCCCGGCGGAAATGTACTGGCACGCTACACATTCCCATTTCCGGCCGCAATATGTTCGCCGGCAGCGGCGGCAATTTTGGGCGAGTTGCCTGAATTTACTTGCGAGACATTACCGTTAACGGTTCCTTAAATGAATCACAGTGAGTTATACGTTGCCGCCGCGCGAACGACGTGAAACACTCCGTGTTCAGTTCGCTGCTAGTTCCATCTGGAAGCGGTCGATCACGCACTCCCCTACCCGTTCGACGCTTCCCGTCCATTTATTCGGCTGGAGGAACCTTGCAAAAATCGCGCTTATCCACTGCGGTCGTCTGCGCAGTGGGGATCAGTCTCGCCCTGCCCGCCCTCGCGCACGCGGAGCCGGAGAAACCCGAAATCGCCCATCACGCGTTCGGTCTCGATCGGACCGCTGCCCGCGACAGCCTCAGCCGGGACACCACCGTGGGCCTGGCCCTGCCGGTCCAGGTGGGCGCGATCGGAGCGCCGCCCGCCTCGTATTCTTTGCGGCAGTATGCATTACCGCCTGGCGATCAGGGGCCGGTCGGCTCGTGCGTCACCTGGGCGACCGGTTACACCGGGTACGGCATCCTGATGCACGAACAGCAGATCGCCGGCAGCCCGATGGCGCCGATGTTCATCTATTCGCAGATCGCGAAGGGCGATGACGAAGGCACCTACGCCGGTGTCGCGTTGCCGCTGGAGCAGCAACAGGGCATAGACACCAAATCCGACTATTGGCAGGGCGATTTCGACTATACGACCCAGCCCGACGCGGCCGAGCGCGCGAATGCCGCGCACTACAAGCTGTCCGGCGCCAAAGACCTCACCAAGGGCGATATCGTCGCGAACATCAAGAGCGCGATCGCCGCGGGCCTGCCGGTGCCGTTCGGCTTCGAGGTCAGGGAAAGCTTCGAAAGCCTGGATGCCGCCAACAGCAATTACAATCCGTCGCGCAGCGAGCGAATTCTCGGCGGACACGAGGTCACCATCGTGGGCTACGACGCCAAAGGCGTGACGATCGAGAACTCCTGGGGTTCGAACTGGGGCGCCAACGGGTTCTTCACCGCTCCATGGTCTTTCATCACGGGTAGCGACGTGAACGAGATCCATTCGATGGGCCGGCTCACCCCCGCCTGATCGTCGTAGGACGGCGGCGCCATGGCGGACGATCCGCCGTGGCGCCGCTCATTTCGGCGGCAACTCGCCCAGTTTCGACAGCGCGCCGCGGTGCAGATGCTCGATGATGTTGCGCGGCTTGTTCTTCGGATCGCTACGGTAGTACGCGGCACCGGACTCGTACACGACGTAGGCCGCACCGCCGTAGACCGACATACCCTCCGACATACTCGGCGCCCGGAAGCACGACAGGCGCGCGGTATCGAGCATGCGGTCGCCGGCGCCGCGCCGGACCACATAGATATTGCTGCGATTGGGCCGGCCATAGGACGTGCTGTACAGGAACAGATCGTCGGTGACGGCCAGACCCTGCGTCTTCTTGGGCACCTCCCACGGACCCTCCCGACCCGTCAGCTCCCCGTTCGGGCCGACCCGGTAGGAATACATCGCTCCCCTGGTATCGGTCTCGAACTGCCCGGTCCACAACGAGTCGCCGTACTTGCCGAGGAATGAAGACCCACCGTCGACGACGATGTCGTCCCCCACCTGCGCCAGCTGGGCCGAATTGCTGATCGCAGCACGCAACCGGCCCAACGAGTACTTCCGGACCCGCTTGCCCTGACTGCCGGACACATACGCCCAGCCCTGCTGCTCGAAAACCGCGATACCGCCCGCATGGGTCGCGTCGATCCGCGCGGCGCCGACTCGGCGGCCCGTCTTCGCGTCGAGGCCGATGATGTAGGCATCGTCCTGGCTCTTCGGCGCGTATGCGGTGATCAGCAGCAGGTCGTCGGTGCCGTTCCAGCGCGACCAAGTGGCCAGGCCCTGCGGGACGTGGGTATCGAGATCGGGCACGGTATGACTGCCCGCGAAGTGCTCGTCGTAGGTGTCCGAGGCACGTGGACCGTTGTAGAAGGAACTTTCGGATGTCACGTGGTCGTCGCAGGTGATGGTGGCGTCCGGCGCGGGTTCGCGCGCGGCGGCGAGCGTCGGCACGGCGAGCGCGACGGCCGAAAGCAGTGCGACCACACCGCCTCTCGTCACGGTTCTGCGCTCGGTGCTGTGTCGATCGATGGTCATACGGTCATCGCTCCCTCGCCGGTCGGCAGATCCTCGCGTAACACGTCGGGCCGGCGCTCGGCCGCCCGGCAACCATGCTGCGATCCTGGGATCGTTCCCGCAATGGCTGGCGCACCAGCGCGACCGCACCTCCGTTGTGCACTGTGCCGAAAGCCGCCCGAGATATGTGGACACGCTGACCACTTAGCCGTAGGCTGCCATAAATGGACATCACGTCCACTTTATCGGAGGGTAAGCGATGACCGGATCATTCGCAGCAGACGTCGGCACTCCTCTTGCGCGTGCCCACTTTCCGGCGACACAGCGGTGGACCTACCTCAATCACGCGGGCATCTGCCCGCTCCCACAGCCGTCGGTCGACGCGATGCACCGGCGTGCGACCGAGGTGTCCCTGGACGGCGAATTCACCTACGCGGCGCACAGTGCGGAGATCGAACGGGTACGGTCGGCGGCGGCGCGGCTGCTGGGAGTACCACGGACCGACGTCGCGTTCGTGAAGAACACCACGACCGGGCTCGGCATGATCGCCAACGGACTCGACTGGTCGCCCGGTGACCGGGTGGTCGTGCCGGATCTGGAATTCCCGTCCACCCTGTATCCCTGGCTCGCGCTGGCCGATCGCGGCGTGGTGGTGGATCGGGTCCGGCCCGTGGGACCGGGCGGGAAACTCCCGATCGAGGCGTTCGCCGAACGCATCCAGGCGGGACCGCCGCCGAAACTCGTCGTCACCAGCTGGGTGCAGTTCGGTCGCGGCTGGCGCGTCGACCTGGCCGAACTGGGCCGGATATGCGAAGCGGCCGGAACTCTGCTGTGCGCGGACGTGATCCAGGGCCTCGGCGTGATCCCGGCCGAACTGGCACGCTGGGGCGTCGATTTCGCTATGGCGGACGGGCACAAATGGCTGCTCGGTCCGGAGGGCAGCGGCGTGCTGTACGTCCGCGGTTCCCGGCTGGAGTTGCTGCGTCCTCTGGAACCGGGCTGGAATTCGGTCGCGCATCGGGAGGACTGGGACAACCTCGAGCTGGTATTCGACGACACCGCACGACGATTGGAAGGCGGCATGCCCAATGTCACCGGCATCGCCGCGCTGGGCGCCTCGATCGATCTGCTGCTCGACGCGGGCATTGCCGCCATTTGGGCGCACGTCGATCAGCTGTGCGAGCAGGCGTGTGCGGAACTCACCTCGATCGGCGCGACGGTGCTGACCGATCGTTGCCCCGAGGGCCGCTCCGGGATCGTCTCGGTACATCTCGACGGAGCCCCGATCCCCTTGCTGGCCAGTCGCTTACAAGCCGAAGGCATCGCCGTCTCCGCCCGGGCGGGCGGGTTGCGCGTCTCGCCGCACGGCTACAACACCACCCAGGACATCGACCATTTGGTGCGCACCCTGGCCGCCCTGATCCGCAGCTGAGGACCAGCACGGCGACGCGCGGCCGCATGCGGGGTGCGGCCGGGGTCGCGGGCGCTGTGGTGGAATGGCCGAGTGGGACCCGACCGCGGGCGCGGACCCGCCATGACAACCGCTCGCTTCCTCGCGGCGCTGCTGCTCGGCACCGCGCTCACCGGCTGCGCCGAACGCGGCCCGGAATCCGTCCCGTTGACACCGTCCACCGAATCGATGGTGAGCGCACCGCCGGCCGAGGCGGTGGTCGGCCGCGACGGCAGTACCCTGCTGCTGCGCGGACAGCCCTGGTGGCCCGCCGGTTTCAACGCCCCGCAGCTGGCCACCAATTGGGCGATCAATATCGGATGTGGCGCACAGGTCGATCTCGACGACTATTTCGGCAAGCTGCCGCCGAACGCACTGACCCGGGTCGGCATCTTCCAGGCCCTCGCCGTCAGCAAATCGACGGGGCGACTGGACTTTTCGGCCGCCGACGCGGTGTTCGCGGCGGCCCAGCGGCATGGTCAGCTGCTCCTGCCGGTGCTCGTACCGCAGAACGGTGACTGTGACGACCAGACGTTCAAGCAGCGCAGCTGGTATGTGCGCGGCTGGACCGAGACGACGCCGATACCCGGGCGCAACGTGCTCAGCACTCGCGAATGGATCACCACCGCCGTGCACCGGTGGCGCAGTTCGCCGGTGGTCGCGGGCTGGGAGGTCGTCGGCGAGCCGGAGCCGAGCATGTGCGGGGCGGGCAACTGCTCCGAACGGGCCCGCAGCTGTCCGCGCGACGCCGCGCTGGTGTTACGCCGGTTCATGGACGATTCCGGCGCGGTGATCCGCTCCCTCGACCCGCAGCGCCTGATCTTCGCCGGCTTCATCGGCGGCGGCCAATGCGGCACGGCCGGTACCGAATACGCGGATGTCGGGATGTCGCCGCAGATCGATGTGCTGGAGTACCACGACTACTCCGACGACGACGTCGTGCTGCCGGGCGACCAGCGCGACGGGCTGGCGACCAGGCTGCGGCAGGCGCGAGAACTCGGAAAACCGTTGCTGGTGGCCGAGATCGGCGAGCACGCGGGATCCTGCCGTAGCCTGTCGGCCCGTCGTGACAGCATCGCGACGAGCATGGCGGGCCAGCGCGCCGCGGGCTCGGCGGGTGCGCTGGTCTGGGCGTTCGTGCCCGACCCCCGGCCCGAGCAGTGCACCTTCGACGTCGGCCCCGACGATCCGCTCTGGTCGCTGATCGCCGAGCGGATCACCGTCGGCTGAGCCCGTTCAGGACGCGCCCAGCACCCGGTACAACCGCCAATCGGGCTCGCCCGCACCATCGTTGGGCACCTCCAGGGTCAACGTGGCGATCTCCGCGCCGTTCTCGTAGAGCGTCGGATAACGCCGGTTGACCGCGTCCGATACGCCGCGCCCCGTGGCGGGCACCGCGAGGATGTACCGCACACCGCGTTCGGCGGGCCGGTTGAGCACCCGCACGAAATCCCGATCCGAGGGCACCACGAACTGGTCCGGGCGCGCCGAGGCGATCACCACCGAGAACCCGTAGACGGTGTCCATCAGCACCGACCCGCGCGGCAGGTTCATCGCATCGAGGTACTCGGCGACCTTGCGTCCGGTGCCGAAGGTCGCGGCGATCCGGCGTTTGTCGGCGTAGCGCGGGGAAGCATTGTCCCGCTGCGGAAACACGACGGCCCCGAGGGCGTACTCCTGCACCGCGAGGTCGTGGTTGTTCATCCCCGCGACGGTCACCGGCAGTCCCGCCCCCAGCAGCACCACGGTTGCGACCAACGCCGCCACCGGCGCGTTGCGCCGCGGTGGCAGGGCGAGGGCGTGCGCGCCCGGACGGTGGCTCGGCGGCCGATCGCGTGCCGGTGCGATACACAGGGCGAGCACTGCGGCCAACGGGATGGCGGCCACATAGAAGCGCAGGAACGCGAACGTCGACCCGGACAGGTAGCTCATCGTCTGGAAGGCGAGCACCGCGCCGCACAGCAGGATCGCGACGGCCACCGCCAGATCCCGTCTGCGCGCCGCGAGCGCGCAGGCGAGCGGCAGCAGCAACGGCAGCGCGGGACCGAGGACCAGCACCGAGGCGATCGAATAGTGCAGCGCCGCGGTCTTTTCCGCAGCCGACGTGGCGCCCGACTGGGCGAGGATGGCGGTGTTGCCGTACTGCGAGGTGAACTGTTGAAACGCCTGGCCGGTGATCAACCAGCTCGTCCCCGCCCACACCATGAACGCCAGCGTGATCGGGGCGAGTAGTACCACCAGATCCATTGCGACACCGGACCATCGGTGCTCGGTGCCGCGCCTGCGCCGGCCACTCAGCACACCGACGAGCAGGGCCGCGGCGGCCGCGGGGGCGACCGCGTCGTAACGGGTCAGGTAGGCGAGGCCGAGCGCGATACCGCAGGCGGTGAGATCGTGCGCGCCGTCGGTGTGCACCCAGCGCATCAGCCTGCGCACCGCCCAGCACAGGCAGAACAGGAACGGGGCCTCGCTCATGCCGTTGCCACCGTAGAACACGATCATCGGGTTCAGCGTGAAAAGCGCTGTGACGCAGAGGGTCAGCCACAGCGGCGCGGCCCGGTCGGCACCGATGCCGTAAATCATGGCGGCGGCGCCGCCCATGAACAGTGCCGACATCAGCACGCCGGACAGTCCCCAGGTGGTGATCGCCGGTAGCAGCGGTTCGAACGCGACCATCGGCAGCTGGGCCAGCGACGTCAGCGGTGTGAAGACGAAGCCGATGGCGGACAGGTGCGGATCTCGACTGAACAGGGCCGCCTGGGTCGCCGAGACCCGGCTCAGCGCATCGCCCATCAGGAAGCCGCGGCCTGCGGTCAAC
The DNA here is from genome assembly GCF_000710915.1 of Nocardia brasiliensis IFM 10847. GTDB lineage: Bacteria > Actinomycetota > Actinomycetes > Mycobacteriales > Mycobacteriaceae > Nocardia > Nocardia brasiliensis_A. The sequence continues at coordinate 27,981 of NZ_BAUA01000200.1, read as the reverse complement.
CAGGTGCCGGTGACCAGGTAGAGCAGCGTGGCCGCGCCGAAGATCACGACTGGTGCACGCACCCGTCCGGCGGTCATTTCGCCGCCTCCGACGACGTGCCGAGGCCGTGAAAAGTCTTCTCCCAGTAGGACGGATTGCGCAGCAGCTGCCAGCACCCCTTGGTCGCGGCGATGCTCATCAGCAGCCAGTACAGCGGCGAGGTGAGGCAGGCCACCAGCAGGTCGGGGCGGTTGTTCTCCCGGCAGGCCAGCAGATTCATGTAGATCGTCGCGGCGTTCCCGATCACCAGCGCGATCAAGGCGGGGAAATAGACGACGGCGGGGAACAGCTTGCCGATCACGGTGGGCTGTCCGAGGATCCAGGCGATGCTGATGAACCAGAACACCAGATTCAGGCAGGCGATGATCGGCGTGCCCGCGAGGATCAGGGTGAACCGGACGAAGCTGACCGTACCGATGCTGCGCCACAACCGGATCGGCCGCCGGGTGTGCACCAGCCAGCTCTGCAGGTAACCCTTGTACCAGCGCGACCGTTGCCGGACCCAGTTGATCGGATCGGGATTGGCCTCCTCCAGCGTGACCGAATCGATGACCGCGGTCGAGTATCCCGAGGCGGCGATGCGCACGCCCAGGTCGGCATCCTCGGTGACGTTGTACGGATCCCAGGCGCCGATCGCGGTCACCACCTCGCGATTGAAGTGATTCGAGGTGCCACCCAACGGAATCGGCGCGCGGCTGCGCATCAACCCGGGCAACAGGAACCCGAACCACAGCCCGTAGTCCATGGTGAACCAGGCGGTGAGCAGATTCTGCTTGGCGTTGTGGAACGCGAGCTTGGCCTGGATGCAGACCACCGACGGCGGCAGTTCTGCGAAAGCCGCGACCACCCTGCGCAATTGGAGCGGATCGGGGATGTCCTCGGCGTCGTAGATCGTGACGATATCGCCGGTGGCGCGGTGCAGCCCGTAGTTGCACGCCTTGGGTTTGGTGCGCGGATCGGCCGCCGGGACCAGCACCACGGTGATGTGTTCGTGCCCGCCCGCACCTATTCCGGCGGCGCGCGCCGCGTCGATGGTCGGCCCGTCGTCCTCCTCCAGCAGCAACAACACCTGGAGACGGTCGCGTGGATAGTCGATGGCGCTCAGCGCGCCGATGAGATCGCCCACCACCTCCGGCTCACCATATGCCGGAACCAGGATGGTGTAGGGCGGCAGTTCGGCGTCGGCGAGCGCGCGGGCGCGGTCGTCGTCCACGGTCATGATGGCGTCGCGGTCCATGCCGCGCGCGAAGATCAGGATGCGATCGCCCAGCACCGCCAGATAGCCGAGCGTGCACACCGCGACGAGCACGGTCAACGTTTGCAGCGGAAACACCGCCGCACAGCCCAGGACCACGAGCAGCGCGCACAGCAGCGTGTTGCGCTGCCACGGCAGGAATGCGACCGACGCCGAGGCCAGTGGATCGGACTCCCGCAACCCGTGCACCGCCGAATGCAGCGCACGGGCCTTGAACGGCTCGGATTCGGGATCGAGTGCGGCCGTCACGACTGCTCGGTCCTGGCGCGCACGATGTTCTGGGCGAGTGTCGTCAGCATCTCCCGGTCCTTGTGCTCGGAATCGGCTGCCACCGAACTGGATTGCGAGTCCAGGACGATGGCGTTGCCCCGCAGGAACTGGTTCATCAAATTGTCGAAGTTCGCCGTGATCGAGCGTTGCGGCACCGGGAACTCCGCTTCCGGCAGGTGGTTGTCGGCCGCGATCAGGCTGATCCGTTCCGCGCCGCCCTCGCCACTCCAGTTCCAGCTCAACCAGGTCCAGCTCAGCAGCCTGCGGTCGTCGAGCACGGTGTTGAGGCGCGCGGTGATGCCGTGCCCGAGGTCGATCAGCGCCGGCGGGCTGATCCGCGGCTGCACCAGCCGATAGAGCACGAACTCCGGGTAGCGGTCGATCGCGTCGCCGTCGCTGGAACGCACCGTGTCGATCGCCACCCGGCGGCGCCGGGATTCCTTGTCCCAGTCGGGATTACCCCGTTCGGCCCGGATCATCCTGCGGGTGAACACCGCGTCCTGTCCGAGATACCTTCGCGCCCAGGGGTATTCCTGCTCTTTCAGAAGTTGCCAACCGGGCGGCGCTGAGTCCGGACGGGCGATCACCAGACCCGGCACCCGGGGAAAGCTCCGGTCGTAGTCGGCGGGCAGCGGGATGATGGCGAGCAGCACCGCGACGATCACCACGGTCAGTGCGGCACTGCGCGACTGGGCCGCCGTGAGCGGCTCCAGCTGCCGATCCAGCGGTTTCATCGATCGGCCGCGACGCACGTCGACATACATCACGAGGCAGACCGTGAACACCGCGACCACCGAGGGCACCGCCTGATACGCCAGGATCGGCGCCGCCGGGAACCACACCCGCAGCACCGCGAGGAGCACCCCGCCGAGCGCGAGCACACCCGCCGCGGCGACCGCGGCACGCGTGCGGGTGCGCGCCGACCCGATGCCCGCCGCGAAGGCCGCGAGCAGCACGGTGCCGACGCCGGCGGCGACCCGGTCGCCGCCCAGCGCGACCATGAGCAGCGCGTACGGCGGCGGGAAGGCCGCCAGCAACAGCAGCCAGGCGGGCCAGAACCGGAAAACCGGCCGCAGCCCGAACAGCAGCACGCACGCTGAGATCAGGAACAGCCACGCGGCCAGCACATCCAGGTGCAGCAGTTCGTACTGATAGCGGTAGCGGGGCACCAGCAGGCCGAGCACGGCGGCGCTCATGCCGAGCCCGATCAGTCCGACGATGATGTCGGTCTGCCGATCGTGGATCGGCAATTCCGGGCCGCGGCGCAGCGCGATGCCGACCGCGGCGAAACTCGCGAGCACCGGCAGGACATAGATATAGCCGAGATAGGAACCTTCCCGGATGTCCTGCACCAACTCGGCCCAGGTGAGCCAGAAGGCGGCGGCGGTGGCCACACCGATCAGCAGCGCCCACCGCAGGACCACGCCCGCGACCGTCGCGCGCGCGTGCCGGGGCCCCGCCGAGCGCGCCATCTCAGCGCCTGCGGCGACGCAGCATCAGCAGCACCACCGCCGCGACGAGCACGCCGACGACCAGCAGCACGCCCGCGGCGATCGCCAGCATCCGGGCGACGGAATCGCTCGAGATCGAGGCGCCGGTCGCGCTCGGCGCTACCGCCGACGGGTCGAAGAACTCCGGCTCCCGGTCGCCCGTCTGGAACAGCACCGAACCCGAAAGCCGGTACCAGCGGCGCGAATCCGCGTTCAGCCAGTCCAGTGCCCGGTCGAGGTGCTCCGGCGCCTCCGTCGAGGTGGCGACCACCACCGTGCGCCCGCCCGACCAGGTCGTCTGCAGCGACCCGAACGGAACCGTCGGATCGATCCGCACGGCGGCCCGGGTGCTGTCGTCGGTCACGGTCAGCGTGTCGTCGTCCTGGCTGAGCGGCAGCCGGATCGACTCGGGCAGATCGCCGGTGGCCGTGATCAATACGGCGGGCTGCTTGCCGCGTGCGGCGGCGTCGAAGCCGACCAGCTCCGGCCGCAGCGGCACCGCGGTCAGCCGCTGCAACCCGGTGAGGATCTTGACCGCGCGCAGGGTGTCGGTGAATCCCGGTGTGCGCAAACCGACTTGGAAGCCGGGCAGCAGCGCCTGCGGCAGCGCGCCGAAGCCACCGGGTACCGGCGGCGCGGCCGATGCGCTGGTGACCTCGCTGTCGGGATCGATCGTCAGGGTGACCGGTTGCTCCAGGCCACAGCCGTGCGTGAGCCCCGTCTGATGGAAGGTGACGGTCAGCGTCGTGTAGCGGCCGAGCACCTCGTCGGGGAGATCGATCCAGCGTTCGATGCGCCCGCTCGCGTCCACCGGCCAGCTGTCGACGTACCTGCTGCCCGCCGTCACGGTGATATTGCCGCTCAGGGTACTGGGCAGCGGAGTGTAGTTGCCCAGCAGGCGAATTCGAACGTCGCGGGACGCGCGACCGAGACGCGTCTGGTCGATGCCGATATCCACGCTCACCGAACCGATCGCGGTCGCACTGAGCTGTGTCTCGCCGAGTGCGAGCAGCGTCGTCGAGTCCGGCGCGAGTTGCGGCGCCTGCGGCAGCGCGACGGCGGTCGCGCCCGAAGTGATCGCGATCTTCGTCAGAGCACTGGTGAGCAAACGGATTTGGTCATCGAGGGCCGAACCGTTCCCGGTGATCCGCAGGACCGGCTGTGCGCCCGCGGTCACCCGCAGCCCCGCCTCGGGCGACTCGGCGATCTCGATCTGACGCTCCAGCAATCCCGGTGCGTGGTCGGGGACCGCCGCGCCGGCTTGCACGGGTCGCACGTCCACCGCGAGCGGTTGACCGTGGTAGCGCGCGATCAGCGCGGTCGTCAGCGTGAGCACCGCGGCGCTTTCCGTCTCCGACGGCGTGGCCGGGACGTACACGGTCAACTGCCGCAGGACCGGCGGCAGGAATTCGGCGACGGTCGACGGTTGCGCCTCCGCGCCGAAGTAGCCGACCGCCGCGTCCGAGAGCGTCATCGGACGCCCGAGCCAATCCGTCACGCAGGTGCCCGGTTCCGAGACCAGCGACGAGGTGAGCGTCACCGAGATCGCGTTGTTCTCCTGCTCGGCCCCCGCCAGCGAAAGCCGAACCGGGGCCCGCGGGTCCTGCGGCACCTCCACCCGGTCGAGCAGGCGCGTACCGGAGTGCACCTCGAGCGTGCCACGCGCCACGTGCGGCGGTAGCTGAATCGTGCCTGTCAACGCAGTGGGTGCCATACCGGGCAGCAGCGGCAGCGCGATGCTGCGCTCGAACTGTTGCCCGGGGAAGGTCAGGGCGGTACCCATACCGAGATCGGACAGCGCCAGGCTCACATCGCCGGCCGCGGGCGCCGGCGGCGCCTCGGCCGGAGCAGACGGCGCAGGCGCTGGTTGAGCCACTGCGGCCGGTGGCGCGACGGCGACCACGGCCAGTGCCACACCCACTCCGAGCAAGCACGTCCTGCGTGCGCGGCGCCCAAGCTGTAAGCATGCCCCGAAAGTCACGCGCGGCCTCCTGCGAGTCGGTCCCGGTCGGCAGTCCGTTGCTGGCAGATTGCGCGGACATGCCGCACCACCCGAGCGGAGCCTATAGCCGAGCGTCGGCAATATCGCCTCGACATGCCCGAGCGGCGGGTCGCAGACCGCCGGGGGCGCAAGCTAGCCGGTCACCGACCTCACCATTCGGCGAACGACCCGTCCTTGCGGTGCCAGATCGGATTGCGCCAGCGATGACCCAGTTCCGCGGCGCGCGCCACGGCGGTCTCGTCGACCTGGATGCCGAGGCCAGGGGCCCGCAAAAGGTCCACGTACCCGTCGCGGTAGGCGAACACGGCGGGATCGACCAGGTAGTCGAGCAGGTCCGAACCCTCGTTGTAGTGGATGCCGAGGCTCTGCTCCTGGATGAGCAGGTTGGGCGTGGCGAAGCCGACCTGCAGACTGGCGGCCAGTGCGATCGGGCCGAGTGGGCAATGCGGGGCCACTGCCACGTCACGGCTCTCGGCGAGCGCGGCGATGCGGCGGACCTCGGAGATGCCGCCTGCGTGCGAGAGATCGGGTTGCACGACGGCGACGCCCTGGTCGAGCACGGTCCGGAAATCCCAGCGGGAGAACAGCCGTTCGCCGGTGGCGACGGGGATGCTCGTCGCGTCGGTGATCTCGCCGATCCGATCGCTGACCTCCGGCACCAGCGGCTCTTCCACGAAGAACGGGAGATACGGCTCCAGCAGCGGCAGTACCCGCCGCGCCATCGCGACCGACAAACGGCCGTGGAAGTCCACCGCGATATCGAACTCGTCGCCGGTGGCCGCGCGCACGGCGGCCACCCGGTCGACGATGGCGGTGGTGGCGCGCGGGGTGTCGATCGCGTCGAGTTCGGCCGAGCCGTTCATCTTGATCGCGGTGAAGCCCTGCTCTTTTCGTTCGACCGCGGCCGCCGCCACGTCGTCGGGCCGGTCGCCGCCGATCCAGCTGTACACCCGGATCCGATCGCGCACCGCCCCGCCGAGCAGCTGCCACACCGGCACGCCGAGCGCCTTGCCCGTGATGTCCCACAGCGCCTGATCGATCCCGGCGACCGCACTCGACAGGATCGGACCGCCCCGATAGAAGCCGCCCTTGGTGAGTACCTGCCAGTGCGCCTCGATCGTCATCGGATCCTTGCCGACGAGATAGTCGGCGAGTTCGCCGACCGCGGCGGCGACGGTGTGCGCCCGCCCCTCGATCACCGGCTCACCCCACCCCGTGATGCCCTCGTCGGTATCGATGCGCAGAAAACACCAGCGCGGTGCGACCAGATACGTGGTCAATGCGGTGATCTTCACCGGGATTCCTTTCGTACGCTCCAGCCGCCGTCGACGACCAGGTTCGCGCCGGTGATGAAGGAGGCGTCGTCGGAGGCGAGGAAGGCCACCGCGGCGGCGACCTCTTCGGGCGCGCCGAGCCGGTCCAGCACGGTGGCGCGGGCGGACAGCCTGCGGCCTTCCTCGTCGACGTCGTCCCACACCGGTGTGAGGACCGGCCCCGGCAGTATCGCGTTGAAACGCACTCGCGCACCGCCGTATTCGACGGCGAGCTGCCGGACCAACGCGGTCAGGCCACCTTTCGCCGCGGCATAGACCGGATAGCCGGGCAACCCGAATTGCGCGTGCACGCTGGAGATCGCGACCACGTTCCCGGCCCGCGCACGCAGATCGTCGATGAAGGTGTGCACGCCGAGGAACAACGGCGTCAGATTGATCGCGAGCCCGTCGTCCCACTGCCGCCGGGACAGCTCGTCCGCGGGGATGGTGGCCTGCCGGGATGCGTTGCTGCACAGCACATCCAGCGGTCCGAACAGCTCGTTCACCCGATTGCGCAACCACACCCACGATTGCTCCTGCGACACGTCGCACCAGACGAATTCGGCGCGCTGGCCCGCGGCACGGATCTTCGCGGCCACCTCCTCGCCCGCCGGTTCGGCGATGTCCGCGATCACCACGGCGGCGCCCTCGGCGGCCAACCGCGCTGCGGTGGCGGCACCGATCCCCGAGGCGCCCCCGGTGACCACCGCGACGCGTTCTGCCAGACGACTCACAGGCCTTCCTTTCATCGTTGAATGTCGGTGCCGCTCAGCAGGTCCAGCTCCCGGCGCGACGGCAGGCCCGCCCAGTCGCCGGGCACGGACACCGCGAACGCACCGCAGGTGGCGGCCAGTCGCAGGTTGTGCCGCACCGATGCGCCGTCCAGCACGCCCGCGAGGTAGCCGGCCACGAACGCGTCACCCGCGCCCACCGGATCGACCATGGTCACCGGGATCGCCTGCTGCCGGATCACCCTGCCGCGGTGCAGCGCCAGCGCGCCGTCCCCGCCGAGTTTGAGTACGACCTGCGAGGGGCCCAGTGCCGCAAGCGATTCGGCCATCGCGGACGCGCTCGCAGTGGGCACCAGCAGCGCGGCCTCGTCGAGTCCGGCGAAGACGATGTCGCAGTGCGGCACCAGTTTCGCCAATTCCGCGGCGGCGTCCGCCCTGGTCCACAGCGCACTGCGGTAGTTGATGTCGAGCGAAACCGGCACGCCCGCTTCGACAGCCGCGTCCAGCGCCACATGCACCGCGTCGCGCGCGCACGCGCTCAGCGCCGGTGTTATCCCGGTCAGATGCAGGACGCCCGCGGCGGCGATCTGTTCGGTGTCCACCTGGGCGACCGACAGCCTCGACCCGGCCAGTCCGCGCCGGTAGTAGGTGGCCCGGATATGGTCGGCGGTGCGGCGTTCTCGCACCATCAGACCGCTCGGCAACTCCGGATCGATCCGGCATCGGGAGACGTCGACGCGTTCGGCCCGCAGCCGGTCCAGCACCATCGTGCCCACGGCGTCGTCACCGACGCTGCCCACCCAAACACTGTCGTGCCCAAGCCTGCTCACGCCGATCGCGACGGTCGCCTCTGCGCCCGCGAAGTCCATTCGCAGCGCCGTGCCGGGTGCGAGCGGCCCCGGCTCGACCGCGGCCACCACCCCCACCGCCTCGCCGAGAGTTACCAGAGTGCCCCTCATGACATTCCGCTCCCGAACCGCCGCGCACATCACGACAACCCCGCGCGTAGCACGGACACGCGCTCCCGCAGTGCGTCCAGATCGCCACCGACGCAGGCGTCGCCGATCAGCGGTGATCCGATGCCCAGCGCCGTGGCCCCGGCATCCAGATACGCCTGCGCCTCGTCGAGTCCCACGCCACCGGTGGGCACCAACGGAATCTCCGGCAGCGGCGCCCGGACGGCCCGCAGATACCCGGGCCCGCCCGACGCAGCCGGAAAGAGCTTGACCATGGTGCTGCCCGCGGTCCACGCGCGATGGATCTCGGTAGGGGTGAACGCACCCGAGATCACGGGGACGCCCAGGTCGAGTCCCGCCGCGATCACCTCCTCGCTCACGATCGGGGTGATCAGGTACGCGGCGCCCGCGTCGACCGCCCGTGCCGCGTCCGCGGCGGTGCGGACCGTTCCCGCACCGATGCGGTACGCGAAGCCCGCGCACGCGCGTATCGCGTCCAGTGCCCCGGCACTGGTGAGCGTGAATTCCACTGCGGTGATGCCTGATTCGTGCAGCACGGCGGTGACCTCAGCGAACCGCCGCGCCGTGGGTGCGCGCAGGATCGCGATGACCGGCGTCGCCAACTCCAGGGGATGCTCAGCCATGGTTACGCACCAGCGCGGTGTCGGCGTACCGGACGCCGGGCAGGCCGATCGCACCCGGCACGCAGGTGAACAGCCGTCCGGAGTCGGGCTCGAGCACCGCGGGCCCCTCCGCGGCGGTGGTGATCACCAGCACGTCCAGATCGGGACCGGCGAAAACACAGCTGGAGACCTGGGAGGGACCGACGTCGACGACCGCGCGCGGCGTGCCGTCCGGATCGAAGGCCCGGACCTGTCCCGCGCCCCAGACCGCCACCCAGACCCAGCCCGCGGCGTCGACGGTCAGCCCGTCCGGGTCGCCGTCCTCGAATCGAGCGAAGGTCCTTCTGCCGGTGAATGTTCCGGTGTCCAGGTCGTAGTCGAAGGCGTCGACCCGCTGCGTGGGGCTGTCGGCGTAGTAGAAGGTCGTGCCGTCGGGGCTCCAGCCGAGGCCGTTGGAGATCGTGATGCCCTCGCGCAGGATGCTCATCGCGCCGTCGGGATCGAGCCGGTACAGCGCGGCGCTGCGCGCGACACCGTCCTCCGACATCGTGCCCGCGAGCAGCCGCCCGCGTGGATCCACCTTCGCGTCGTTGAACCGCCGGCGGTTCCCGTCGTCCGGCAACGGAATTCGTGCGGCCCGGCTGACCTCGCCCCGGTCGATCCGATAGATGGTGTCCTTCGTGGTCGCGAGCAGTGCACCGGACAGGCACGGCACCACCGCGCTCACCGGCGGCGCCAAACTCACGGTCGACCGGTGCGTGAGATCGAGCGTCGTCCGGTCGAGGGTCGCGCGATGGATGTGCCCGCCCCGGATGTCCACCCACAGCAATTCCTGAGTCCGGCTGTCCCACACCGGGCTTTCGCACAGGTGTCCGGGCGCCGGGGTGCACGGCTGCGCGCGCAGATTGATCATGATCCACTCCTGAGAGGTCGACTCGGCGGCGGGCGCTAGGTCGGCAATCCGACGGCGCGCTCACCGCTGCGCCGCTGCTGGATCACCACGGCGGCGACGAGCAGGGAGCCCTGCGCGACGTTCTGCCAAAAGGTGTTGACGCCCACCACGTTCAGGCCGTTGTCCAGCGCGCCGAGCAGGACGACGGCGAGCAGCGTGCCGCCGACCGTGCCCTTTCCGCCCTTGAGCGCGCAGCCGCCCAGCGCCGCCGCGGTGATCGCCTTGAGTTCGAGCCCTTCGCTGCCCGACACCGGCTGGCCCGATCCGGTGCGCGCGGTCAGAATGATGCCCGCGATCGCGGCCACCACCCCGGCGAGCACGAACACCGCGATCAGGTACTTGTTGATATTGATGCCGGAAAGCCTTGCGGCGGTGTCGTTGCCGCCGATCGCGTAGATGTTGCGGCCGATATCGGTGTACTTCAGCAGCACGTGCACCGCCACCGCGACGATCGCGAGGATGATCACCGGCACCGGTAGCCCGATGATCTTGCCGCGGGCCAGGAAGATGAAGACGTCGTTGTCGAGCACGAAGCCCTGCGCCTTGCCGCCCGAGATCAATTGGGCCAGACCCTTGTACGCGGCCAAGGTGGCCAGGGTCGCGATCACCGGATTCACCCGGCCGTACACGATGATCACGCCGTTCACCAGCCCGAGCACCAGCCCGATGCCGATCGCGGCCAGGATGCCGAGCAAGGCGTTGCCCGAGGTCGCGGTGAACGCCATCGCGCTGAGCACCGAGGCGACTCCGGCCTGCGAGCCCACCGAGATGTCCAGGGCGCCGCAGATGATCACCACCGTCTGCACCACCGCGAGCAGGCCGAAAACCGTTACCGCGTCGCCGATTCCGGCGAGATTCGCGGGATCGAGATAGCCGTCGTTGAGTGAGCCGAAGATCGCGACGATGACCGCGAGCGCGCCGATCAGGCTGAGATTTCCCGGACCGATCGCGTGCAGTATGCGCCGTGGGGTGAGCGCCGCGGCATAGCGATTGGGCTTGGACGCCTGGGCGGTGGCCGGTGCCACCGGCGCCGTTGCAAGTTGTTGCTCCGTCATTGGTTTCCTAGAGATGTCAGGTCCGCGGCCATGGCCAGGGCCAGCACCGCCTCTTCACTGGCCGCGCCGCGGTCCAGTTCGCCGGTGACGCGCCCCTGCTGCATGACGACGATCCGGTCGGCGAGGCCGAGCACTTCGGGTAGTTCCGAGGAGATCACCAGCACGGCGACGCCCGCCTCGGCCAATTCCTCGATGATGCGGTAGATCTCGGCCTTGGCGCCGACATCGACGCCGCGGGTCGGCTCGTCCAGGATCAGCACCTTGGGTTTGCGCGCGAGCCAGCGGGCCAGCACCACCTTCTGCTGGTTGCCACCCGAGAGTTTGCGCACCTCCTGCTCGATCGAGGGCGTGCGCACCCGCAACGAGTCCACGTACTGCTGCGCGAGCCGGCGCTCGGCACCCGCCTTGACGAACCGCAGCCGACGCAACCGGTCCAGCATCGCGAGCGAAATGTTGTCGCGCACACCGCGATGCAGCAGCAGCGCCTGCGCCTTGCGCTCCTCCGGCGCGTAGCCGACCCCGGCCCGCACCGCGGCGCGCGGCTGGCGCAACCGCACCGGCTTGCCGTCGATGCGCACCGTGCCGGAGTGGATCGGCAGATCCCCGGCCAGCGCACCGGCCAGCTCGGACCGGCCCGCGCCGACCAGCCCGGCCAGCGCCACCACTTCCCCGGCCCGCACCTGCAGGCTCACGTCGGACACGTCGTCGGTGGTGACCGCGTCCACGTCGAGCACGACCCGGCCCGGCGTGGTCGGACCGCGTGCGAAGAGCGTGGACAGATCCCGGCCGACCATCATGCGGACGATCTCCTGATCGGTGGTCTCCGCGGTCGCGCGCACCCCTACCAGGGCGCCGTCGCGCAGCACCGCGACCCGGTCGGCGAGGCGGAAGATCTCGCGCATCCGGTGCGACACGTAGATCACCGCGAGCCCGCGCTCGCGCAGCCGTCCGATCAGCGCGAACAGTGATTCGGTCTCGTGATCCGAGAGCGAGGAGGTGGGCTCGTCGAAGGCGATCACCTTGGCGTCGGTGGTCAGCGCGCGCATGATCTCGACCAATTGCCGCTGTGCCGCAGTCAGTTTCGAGCCCACCGTGCTCGGATCCAGATCCCGGTCGAAGCCCAGCCTGGCCAGATCGGTGCGCATCCGCTCGTGCAGGGCCGCCCGATCGAGCAGCCGGCCCGCCCGGCGCGGTAGCGCGCCGAGGTAGACGTTCTCGGCGACCGAGACATGCGGCACGATCTCGGGTTCCTGGCCGATCACCCGAATCCCGGCCGCCCGCGCGGCGGCCGGGGTGGCCTGATCGAGCAGCACGCCGTCGAGCTCGAGCCGGCCGCTGTCCGGGCGGTGATCGCCACCGAGAATCCGGATCAGGGTCGATTTGCCCGCGCCGTTCTCCCCCATCAGCGCGGTGACCGCGCCGGCCGGGAAGTCCAGGCTCACCTCGCGCAGGGCGGGCACCCCGGCGAAGCTCTTACTGAGGCCGGTGGCGCGCAGGCCGCTCAGCTGCATGTGACGCCCGCCTGCTGCCAATTGCTCGCGTCGACCATGGTGGTCGGGGCGAAGGCCTCGGCGGGCATGGCCTTGCCGTTCTTCAGGTAGTCGTGCATGGTCTGCACCGCCAGCGCGCCGACGTCCTTGCCGTTGATGAACAGGGCCGCCTTGAAACCGGTCGGCTTGCCACCGCGCCACTCCTTGCAGGCCAGGTAGGCGCCGAGCCCGACACCGAGCACGTTGTCCGCGGCGTATCCGGCATTCTGGATGGCGGCGACCCCGCTGCTGACGTTCTCGTCGTTGCAGCCCATGACGATCCAGTTCTTGACCGACCGGTTGCCCGCGACGGTCGCGGAGATCTTGTTCTGCGCGTCCGACGGGGTGTTGTCGGTGCCGACCTCGATCACTCGGACGTCGACGCCCGCGGCCTCGCGGAACGCCTTCTTGTTCGCCTCGACCCGGTCGGTGCACACGGTCACGTCCTGTTTCCAGGCCTCGACGATCGCGGTCTCCTCCGGCTTCCAGCCCGCCTTCTTGAAGTCCTGCCCGGCCCGGCGGCCGACCTCGGTCCCCATCTGCGCCCCACTGAAGCCGACCCGGGGCACCAACTGGTCCTTCGCGCATTTCGACGGATCGGGCCCGGTCGTGCACACCTGGTCGTCGGAGGTCAGCAGGGCGACGCCGCCGGTCTTGGTCAGCTGGGCGACGTGCGGGCCGACCGACGGGTCGGGGACCACCACGATCACCCCGCTGGCCTTCTGGTTGATCGCGTTGTTGACCTCGGTGACCGCCTTGTTCGCGTCGTTGCCCAGGTTGACCACCTTGAGATCGATGCCCAGTTCCTTCGCCTTGGCCTTGGCGCCCTCGGCTTCGCCGATGAAGTACTCCTGGTCGCCCTGCTTCTGGGCGTAGACCAGGCTGATCGCGCCCGTTTGCTGCTGCGGCCCCGCGGCGGGCGACGCACTTTCCTTGCCCGACGAACAGGCGGTAGCAGCCAGGGCGAGCGAGATTCCGCACAACACGGCACTGGTCCAACGTCGTCGATGGGTCCAGGACATGGGCACTCCTAGTGATCTGACGCATACTCGCGTCGCATAGTGATGCGGGTTACAGTAAGACTTCCACTAACCGTTGTAAATACTGTTGGTCGAAGTAGTTCGGTATGTTGACGCCACCAGCGCAGGAGGAGACCCGACCGTGTACCAGCTGACCGCGCGCGACATCCGGCGCCGCAACAGGTTCGGCGTACTACAGGCGGTGTACGCCGCCGACGGCCATATCAGCAGGCAGGACATCGCCCGCGCGACCGGGCTCTCGTTCGCCACGGTCGGCAACATGATCGCCGAACTGCTCGACGTCGGTGTGCTCGTGGAGCTCGGTCACGACGCGCCGGGCATCGGCAGGCCCCGGGCCCGGCTCGCGATCAACCCCGACCGCGGCCTGCTGGTCGGCGTCGACATCGCCGAAACAGCCATCCACTTCGACCTTTTCGACCTTGCCATGACAGCGGTGCGCGCGGTGGAGATCCCCGTGGACCCGGCCGCCACCGAGCCGCACGATGTCGCCGCGCTCATCATTCGCGGCATCCGCGAACTCACCGCCGGCGACGCCGACAAGGTACTCGGCGCCGGCTTGAGCGTGCCGGGTCTGGTCGAGCCCGAGGGCGGGATCTCGGTCTTCTCGCCGTACTGGCATTGGCATGATGTGCCGCTCAAGGAGCTGCTCGACGACCAGCTCCCGCATCCGCTCTATCTCGACAATCCGCTCAAAGCCAGCACCGCGGCGCATCTCTGGTTCGGCGCGGGCCGCGATGTGGACGATCTGATCGTGGTGACACTGCGCGCGGGCGTCGGCATCGGCGTGGTCGTCGACGGGATGCTCTACCGCGGCGTCAGCAACAGCGCGGGCGAATGGGGCCACACCAATCTCGTGCTCGACGGGCGCGAATGCCGTTGCGGGCGAAAAGGTTGCGTGGAGGCGTACGTCGGCGCGCCCGGGATCGTGCGCACCCTGCGCGAACTCGACCCGGTCAGCACGATGCTCGCGTCCGACGATGCCGCCACCATCGCGGCGATCGCCGCGGCGGCCGATCGCGAGGACCCGCTCGCCCTGGCGGTGATCGACCGGACCGGCCACTATCTCGGTGTTGCCGTGGCCAATCTGGTCAACCTGTTCAATCCGCGCACCATGGTCTTCGGCGATCTGATCGCCGATCATCTCGGCCCGCCGTTGCTCGAGGTGACCCGGCGCGTGGCCGCCCATCACGCGATGACCGACCCCTTCGACGCGGTGACCCTGCAACTCTCGGCACTGCCGCACAATCCGGCCAGCCTCGGCGCCGCCACCTTCGCCCTCGATGGCTTTCTCGCCGACCGGGAGACGTTCGGCTCCGTCGCCGCCCGCCGCGCGCAGCGCGCCTCGGCGACCTGACGGCCCGGAACCACCGCGGCTCAACGGGTTTCGGTGTCAGGGCGGCGCAATTCCCGGGCGAGCAGCGAATCGACCAGATCGTTCAAGTCCTCGACCAGTCCGGCCGCGCCGCCGCCGTGCGCGAGATTGTGCAGCTCCAGCGGGTCGGCCTGGCGATCGTAGAGTTCGTACTCGAACTCGTCGCGCGGCCCGTCGAGCTGCTCCGCAGTGGAGTATCGGCCGAAGCTGTAGCGGGCGGTGATCGCGCCGCGCAGACAGTACCGGCTGCCCGGCAGCTGTCCCCCACTGGATTTCGCGTCCGAGGTGAGCAGGATCGCGTCCCGAACCGTGCGCGCCGGATCGGCCAGCACCGGAACCAGATTCCGGCCCGGCCCCGAATTCGCTGCGGCGCCGTCGATCCCGGCCAGCGCCGCCAGCGTCGGCACCAGATCGATATGGGAGGTCAGCGTATTCGCGGTCCTGCCGTGCCCGGCGGGAGCCCGAGGATCGGCGATGACCAGCGGCACCCGATTGTTCTCCCGATAGATCATCGCCCCCTTCTGCCGCAGACCGTGGGCGCCCCCGAGTTCGCCGTGATCGGCGACCTGCACCACCACGGTGTTGTCCGCGGCTCCGCTGCGCTCCAGGGCGGCCAGCACCTGCCCGCTCAATTCGTCGGTGCGGCGCAGCAATTCGAGATACCAGTTGCCCCAGCGCCGCCACTGCCGATGAGCCTCCGGTGAGTCCAGCTCGGTCGGCATGGGTCCACCGACAATGCCGTTGATGGTGCGCCACCGGCTCTGTACCCGCGGCTTGGTGGTCAGATCGGACTCGAAATTCGGCGGCACGTCGGCGCCGTACTCCGGCACGTCCTCGAACCGGTACAGGCGCGGGCAGAACATCATGTCGTGCGGATTCACCATGCTCACCACACACAACCACGGTTCCGGATCACCGCCGTGGCGTTGCAGCCAGTCGACGGCGTGGCCGACCACGCCCGGGTCCTGCCGGGTGCCCTCGTTCGGGCCGCCCGCCGACAGGATGTCGTGGGCCTCGTCGAACCCGTACCCGGACAACGCCATCGGATCGGCGGCCACCGAGTCGGACAGATGCCATTTGCCGATGTAGGCGGTGCGGTAGCCGGAAGCCCGCAACACGGTGCCGAGGGTCGGGACCGCCGTGTCGAGGTCGGGACTCCAGGTCTGGATCGCGCCCAGCACCGTGCCCATCAGATCGTTGCCGCGCACGTTGTCGAGCATGCCGCTCACCGGGGCGTGCAGTCCGGTGAAAAGGGTGGAGCGTGCGGGCGAGCAGGGCGCGGTGGGCGTGTGATGCATGGCGAAGCGCACCCCGTTCGCCGCCAGCCGGGCCCGCGTCGGCAGCTCCAATCCCGGCGGCAGCACCACCTCCGCCCGCTCCTGATCGGTCATGAGCACGAGGATGTTCGGCCGCGGCCGGGGCGCCGCCGTCGCCGCGGCAGCGCGGAGCAACGGCACCGCAACGGGCGCGGCGGCCATCATGCCGAGTACGCGGCGCCGATCCAGGCGTCGGACGGGCGTCTCGGGTCGATCCGAATCGGCTACGTTCATGGCGAACCCTTCGCTGTGCACAGCGATTGTTCCGCATTTCGTTTCGCCACGCGAAGTACTCGGCGATGCCCGGTGTGGTCAGCGTGGTTCGACCAGCCACGCCCTTGGGTTGCCGTGCTTTAGCCGCAGCAAGAAATCGACCCAGCCCGCCACGCCGACGGCGTAGTCGGCGCCATAGGCGCTGCCCGTCTCGTCCGCGGCCAGCAGATGTCCCCGATGCCTACCGGCCCGGACTGCGAGCGCGGCGGCGATCCCCTCGGCCCGCGCTCGCGCGCGCTCGTCTCCCGTCGCCGCGAACAGATCGAGCAGCAACTCCCCGCTGCCCGCGAGACCGTGGCACAGCGTGGGCCCGGCCCGCCAGCGGCGCGCCCACACCGCGTCGGCGGCGCGCTCGGCCCAGCGCAGCGCGTGCCGGTCCCCGCTCGCCCGCCAGTACTGCAGCAGGAACGTGCCGATGCCCGCCGATCCGCTGCACCAGTGGTCGAGCAGGCGCGTGGTATCCCGGGGCCCGATCGGCCACAGCGCGCCCACATCCGTGTGCACGACTGTGCCACAAAGGCTTTCGGCGGCGTCGGCGGCAAGCTCCAGCCACCGCGGCTCGTCCAGACGACTACCCGCGGCAAGGAGAAACGCACCGATTCCCGCGGTGCCGTGCGCGAAACCGTAGTCGATGAAGCCTGCGTAGCGGGAGTCGTAATCGTGCGGCACCGGCCAGACCAGCACACCGTCCCGGCGCTCGGCTCGCTCGGTGAGCACTGCGGCGTACTCGGCTGCGCGGTCACGGAATTCGGCCCGGCCGGTCGCCGACCAGAGCAGCAGTGCCGCGCATCCGGCACCGGCGAGACCGTGGGTGACATCGTTGTTCGGCCAGTCGCGCGGCACCTCGCCGAACAGCTGCGTAGCCGCGCGGACCAGTCGTTCGGAATCCAGGATCCGGCCTGCCGTGCACAGCGCGACCGCGGTACCGGAGCGGCCGATATACAGTCCGGGCACCGGGTTTCGTGCGGTCGCCCGGTCGATGATCCAGTCGGCGGCCATCGGCAATGCCGCGAGCACTCGTGCATCGCCGCGGACCTC
Organism: Nocardia brasiliensis IFM 10847; assembly: GCF_000710915.1. Taxonomy (GTDB): domain Bacteria; phylum Actinomycetota; class Actinomycetes; order Mycobacteriales; family Mycobacteriaceae; genus Nocardia; species Nocardia brasiliensis_A. The sequence continues at coordinate 10,727 of NZ_BAUA01000200.1, read as the reverse complement.
GGCGACACGGGTCAATGTGGCGAGGACACCGGCCGCACCGTGGTAGACGTTGCACGGATCGCTGCGTTTGCCGCCGTTGCTGACCGGCCAGAGGCGCTCCCCCGCGGGCGTCATCGTGTCGAGAAGATAGTCGATGCCGTCGTCCAGCAGGCGGTCGATATCGGTTGTCCGGTGCCGAACCCGTGGTCGCGGCTGGTCCCGCTGATCGCCGGTGAGAAAGTCGCGGACGCGGTGCAGCCGCCAGCGCTCTGCCGGGTCGTCCGCGAGCAGGCCGAGCAACAGCGGACGCGCCGTGGCGATTTCGCGGTCGGTCTCGGCGGCCAGCTCGAGAAATCGCGCGAGGCGCGTGGCCTTGCTCCTGGCGGGCGGATCGTCGGGCGCGAAGCTCGGCTTGGTACCCGAGCACAGCAGGAACAGCAGTGCGCCCAGCGCATGACGATCCGCCGCGAAATCCGCCGCCGCGCCCGAAATCTGCTCCGGCGCGGCGTAATCCGGGGTCCAGCCGGTCATCCGAGTAGATCCGGGCCGGCTCGCGAACTCCAGGTCTACCAGCGCCAGCGAATCGTCCGGGCGGACCATCACATTCGAGGCAGAGAAGTCCTGCAGGACTACGTCGCGCGCGTGCACGGCGGCCAGCAACTCGGTGAGCCGCAGCGCCGTCGCGCGCCAGTCCAGCGCACCGTGTCTGCGGCCACGCCACTCGAGAAAGGTGGTGCCCGCGATCATCTCCTGAACCAGGAAGAGGTCGTGCTGTTGTTCGAAAAGGGCGAGTCGACGCGGCGCCAACGGGGTCAGCAGGTCCAGCATCTCGGCTTCGTTGCGCAGCGCGTCCTGCACGTTCCAGCCGTGCGGGCCGTCGCCGACGCCTGCCCGCGCCTGTTTGACCACCACCTCCGCGCCGGTGAGCCGGTCGGTTGCCTCGAAGACGCCGCCCTTGTTGGCGTGCACGATCGCCCGGCGCACCTCGAACCGATTCGCCAGCAGCACAACGCCCGTCGCGTTTCCCGTCGAGCGGGGCCGCCCGAAGGGATCGGCCGCCCATACCGGCGGCGCGAACCACGCGTCGCGCCGATCCTCGACCTTGCTGCCGTCCGGCGCGGTCAGCATCGGCAGGTAGTCGCCGTCGCCGCCGATGACGTCCTCGCCGAGGAACTCTCCGTAGCGGTAGTGCACCAGACTGCCTGCGGCATAGGGCCGGTCGGACAGAATCGCGGGCCCGGCGAGCCCGGCGGTGGCTTCGTGGAGCAGCGCCGCCAAGACACGTAGCTGTGCATCGTCGCGGGGATAGACGGTGATGAATTTGCCTGCGCCACCGCGCGGATAGTCGGCCGAATTCAACCGGCGCACCTGTTCGAGCGAAGCGGCGAATTTGCCCGAGCATTCGGTGCGCAGCACAATATCGAGCGTGCGGTCGAGTACGGTGGCGGCCGAACCGACCGTAGCCGAAATATGCAGCTTCCACCCCTGCCGGGGCGGGCGATAATTCACCGGGCTCAAATGGCACCAGACACTGTCGGTCCAGATTCGCCGATCGGAGCGCCCGGCGAGATGGCGCTGCGCCAGATCGGCGAATGTCGCCCCGGCCTCCGGATACACCATCCCGTCCCCGATTCCTTTGCGCGGTGGCGCCTTTCAATGGGCGTGCGGAGGGGACAGCACTCCCCTCCGCGACGTCACACGGAAAGCACCCGGCTCACTGGTCACCGTGGCAGGCCGAGCCCCGGGTGGGGTCCGGCCAGATGACCGCGCCGGCACCGCGATCACGTTCCGGCAGCGTCTGCAGCGCGGCCACATCCGTGCTCAGCTGCTCGATCTCTCGCTCCATCGTCGCTTCCTTTCTCGAATCGGGTCGACACCGGCCCGACGGCGACCGGCTGAATTACCGGACGCGCCATCATTGTTCGGCGTGCGGTAACCGAATCGCCATGCGCCGGTCCGCTCACCGAACCAGCGGGTCGCTCCCGCTCCGCGGCCGCACTACCGTGAACGGCACTCAACCGAATTATTCTGGGGGAAGGGGTTTCCCGTGGACGTCAGCCAAGGTCCGGTAGGAATAATCTGGGATATCACCTACGCGTGCCCGCTGCGCTGCGTGCACTGTTATTCCGAATCGGGCCGACGGCCGACCTTGCATCCGGCGCGCGACCAACTCTTCCGGATGGCGGACGCGTTCCTTTCGCTGCGTCCGCAGGAGGTGGCGATCGCCGGCGGCGAACCGTTGCTGGTGGACGGCGTCTTCGAGATCGCCGAGCGCTTCGCGCAGGCGGGCATCTCCGTCATCCTCTACACGAGCGGCCTGCCCGTGGACGCGCACAAGGCCGAAGAATCGTTGCGGCACTTCAGTACTGTCGCGGTCAGCATGGACGGCGCCACCGCCGAGGTGCACGACCGCATCCGAGGCCGGGCGCGCGCCTTCGAGCGGGGCCTGGCAGCGGTGCAACTTCTCGACGACACCTCCCGCCGGATGAAAGCCGAGGGGCAGACACCCGGCACGCTCGGCATCGAGGTGTCGATCATGCGCAGCAACCTGCATCAGGTCGAGGAGTTCTGCACGACCATCGCGCCCCGGTTTCCCGAACTGCGGCATCTGGTATTCACCGTGACCATGCCCGCCGGACTCGCCAACCGCGCCGGGTTCGTCGATCACGAACTGCTGGACGACGCCGAATCCCGACGCCTGCTCAGCCCTGAGTATCTCGCGCACCTGCGCGACATCGCGCCTGCGGGACTGGATATCCGGATCGATGACCACTGGCACGACATGATCCACCCAGACCATGTCGCCGAGGGCAGCGTCCTGCCCATCATGCATGTCCGGCCCGACGGTGAGGTGCACGCGATGCCCATCTACGAGGGCACCGTCGGCAGCGTCCTCGATGAACCCCCGATGCTCCTGTGGGAGCGCGCACTCGCGCGCTGGTCGGACCCTTTCGTCGTCCGGACCCTCACCTCCGTCCGCACCATGCGCGACTGGGCCGAAGCGGCCCGCCGCCTGGACTACCATTTCGCCGCGCCCGTCGACCGGGCGCGCCTGGACCGCCGCCCGGCCTTCCTCCCCTCGGCGGCGCCTACCGCCAGCAAAGCTCCTGTCGCATAGGGCATTTCGCGTCAGTTCAGGGATGCAGCGGCGACCTCCAAGTCATCGATGGTGCCGGACATGATGGTCCGGATGTGCGCGGTGAGATGTTCGGTGGGCCAGTCCCACCACGCGACGGCGAGCAGCCGCGCGATGTCGTTGTCGCTGTAGCGGGTTCGGATGAGCCGGGCCGGATTACCGCCGACGATGCCGTAATCGGGGACCGAGCCGGTGACCACGGACCCGGTGCTGATGATCGCGCCGTGCCCGATGCGCGCACCGGGCATCACGGTGACGCCGTTGCCGAACCACACGTCGTTGCCCACCACGGTGTCGCCGCGATTCGGCAGGTCGGTGAGCAGGTCGAAGTGCTCTGCCCAGGAACCGCCCATGGTGGGAAAGGGAAACGTCGACGGGCCGTCCATTCGGTGGTTGGCGCCGTTCATGATGAACCGCGTGCCGGTGCCCAGCGCGCAGAACTTCCCGATGATCAGCTTCTCCGGCCCGTAGTGGTACAGCACGTTGCGGGTTTCGAACGCGGTCGCGTCGTCCGGGTCGTCGTAATAGGAATAGTCCCCGACCTCGATCAGGGGCGAGGTGAGCAGGGGCCGCAGTTGCACCACGCGCGGCTGGCCGGGCATGGGATGCAGCACGGTCGGGTCGGCGGGCAGCCGCACAGGACTGTCGGGCACGGTGAAACTCCTTCGGTGCGTGGGTAATCGGTTGATCAGACGGAGACGCAGGCCCGCAGGGCGAGGTGCGCACCCTGCCAGCGCGCTCGCAGCCGCCGATCGTGGCTGACGATCACGAGCGCGCCACGGTAGTCGTCCAAGGCTGTCTCCAGCTCCTCGACCAGGCCGGGTGACAGGTGGTTGGTGGGTTCGTCGAGCAGCAGCGCGTCGACGGGTTCGGTGACCAAGCGCGCCAACGCGAGTCGCTGCCGCTGCCCGGTGGACAGATCCGCCACCCGGGTCGAGAGCCGGGCGCGGTCGAACAGGCCGAGCGACATCAACACCTCGGCGTGCTGATCGGCCGCACCGCCGCGCCCCCGGCCGAAGGCGGCGAGCAGTGTCTCACCGGGCGCGGCGGGCAGCGGTTCCTGCGCGAGATATCCCACCCGGCCGCGCCGGCGCACCGTGCCGCGATCCGGCGCGAGCGTGCCGGCCAGCACCCGCAACAGCGTGGATTTGCCCGCCCCGTTCGGCCCGGTGATCAACAGCCGCTCCCCCGCCCCCACCGTGACACCGATCCGTTCCAGCCTGCCCTCGACCGCGACGTCCGTGGCCTCGAGCACTGCGCCCTGCGTCCGTCCCGCATGCAGTGCGGCCCGGAAGCGCAGCGGTTCCGGGGGCGCCGGTACCGGTTCGGCGAGGTGCCGGCGCAACCGTTCCTCGGCATTGCGGACCCGGCCGGCCAGCGACTGCTGGACCCGGCCACCGGCTCGGTCGTAACTCATCTTGTTGTTGTCCTTCATCGCCCGGCCGGGTGCGACGCGACGCGCGGTGGTGGCGGCGAACTCGCGCAGCCGATCGACATCGGCCTGCCACCGCGCGTGGGCTTGTACCCAGCGTTCCCGCGCCGCCGCTTTCTCCGCCAGATAGCCCGCGTAGCCGTTGCCGTAGCGGACGACGCGCCGCCGGTCCGCATCGACCTCGAGCAAGGTGGTCGCGACCCGTTCCAGGAAGGTCCGGTCGTGCGACACCGTCACAGTGGTCCCGCGCCGGGTGCGCAGCTGGTCTTCCAGCCAGGTCAGGGCGTCGTCGTCGAGGTGATTGGTCGGCTCGTCCAGTAGCAGTACTTCCGATCCGGCGGCCAGCACCGCGGCCAGGCGCAACCGGACCTGTTCGCCGCCGGACAGCTCGCCGACGGTCCGCTCGCGCCGGACCAGTCCGAGACCGAGACCGTGCAGCGCCCGTTCCACCCGGGCATCCGCGTCGTAGCCGCCGCGTAGTTCGAAAACTGTTGTCAGCTCACCGTATTCGGTCAGAGCCGATTCATCGCCGGACCCCATCGCGGACTCGAGGCGGCGCATCCGGTGTTCGATCGCATGGAGTTCGCCGAGCGCGCGGTCGATGACCTGCTGCACGGTCAGCTGCGGCGGCAGGTACTCGTCCTGCGCGAGATAGCCGATGCCACCCTCGGCGTGGACGACGATCTCCCCCTCGTCGGGTTGTTCCCGGCCGGCGAGCAGCCGCAGCAGGGTGGTCTTGCCGGAGCCGTTCTCGCCGATGATCCCGGTGCGCTCGCCCGCGGCGAACACACACGTCACCTCATCGAGTACGCGACGACCGTGGAAGGACTTGGTGACCGCGTGCGCGGTGATCTGGGTTGGCATGGGCACACTCCGAAGCATTCGAGGACGCGGTGGCCGAGCACCGCAGGACCGGGCGAACACTTCGAATGACCATCGGCCTACCTCACTAGTGCGACGAATGTTGCGTTAATATGGTGCCACAGCCTATCCCTCCAGAGCAACCGGGTCATCGACATTGCCTCCTCCACCAGCTGATTCGTCCCCTCGGCAGCGTCCGGGCGGCCGTACCGCACGCATCCGGGACCAGGTCCTCGACGCAGTGCGCGCGGAACTGACCGAGCACGGCTACGACGCGCTCACCGTCGACACCGTCGCCGCGCGCGCGGGCGTGCATCGCACCACGGTGTATCGCCGCTGGCGCGATGTGGCCGGACTGATCACCGACGTCTTCGCCGCGGCGAGCGATCTCGACTGGCACCCGCGCGACACCGGCACCCTGCACGGTGACCTGACCGCACTCAACCAGGAGATCCAGGACTCGTTGACCGAGGAATCCTCCATCGCGGAGGCGCTGATCGCGGTCTCGTTCCGCTCCGCGGCAGCTGCCGACGCCTTGCGGCGACTATGGGAAGGCCGGTATACGCAATCGGAGATCGTCGTCGAACGCGCGGTCCGGCGTGGCGAGCTCGAGCCCGGCGTCGACGCGCGCGCCCTGCTCATCGCCGCGACCGCGCCGCTCTACCACCAGCTGATATTGCTACGCACCGCACCCGATCCGGGCCTGCCCGCCCACGCTGCGGCGACCGCCGCGCTCGCCGCGCGCGCGGGCGCGTTCACCGAAATGGACAGCGCGACGGCTAAACCGCGTCGACGGCCAGCGTCCCGAACCGACTGACGTTGGCGTGATTGTGCCCGTCGGGGCTGGTGATCACGACCTCGGACGGATTCGTCAGCGCGATGCAGCAGTAGTTGTCACCGTCGCGCTGGACGCTGAGCGAGAGCAGCCGCCGCTCGGCGGACTGCTGCCACTCGTCGATCGCCTCGTACAGCCCACGCATGGACGGACTTTCGAAGTAGAGGAGATTGCGCTTGTTGGTGTCCGACATGAGACCGCCTCCATCCGCGTCGCGGGAAATCCGTGACGCCTCCCCGTCCATAGTGCGCTACACCGACATCCGGTCGTCGCCGAAGACGCGACGGAACACGTCATCACCATGACTCGTGGCCACCGGCTCGCCTTCGACCACACGGAAGGTACGCGTGCCGTCCGGCAACCGCTCGGCCCGCAGGAACAGCTCGGCCCCGGTCTGTCCGGCGTAGAACTCTCGGGCCAGATCGTGAAGATGGGTCACGCAAACGATTTTCACGCCGGCATCGTGCAGCGCCCGCAGGATCGGCCCGCCGATCTGGGTTCCTTCCCGCTCGTTCGTCGACGCGAAGGGCTCGTTGCACAGCAGCAGGGCGGCGGGCCGGATCGCATCGGTGATCTCCCGAATCCGCGCCAGCTCCTCTTTCAGCCTCCCGTAGGTCATGGTGGCGTCGTCCTGGATCCGGAAGTGGGTGAAGATGCCGGTCCGCACATCCGCCGCGAAGCTGTCCGCCGGCACGAACATACCGGCTTGCAGCAGCACCTGAGCGAGGCCGACGCTGCGCAGAAAGGTCGATTTGCCACCGCTGTTCGCGCCCGTGACGAGGATCAGCGAACGCCCCGATCCGTCGACCGTGTTCCCACCGACCGGCACGCCCGACGACAAGGCCAGGGTGGGATCGCGTAATTCCCGGCAGCGCAGCTCGGGCCGTCCCACGGGCAGCGGCTCAGGAAAGCACAGCGGATAGCCCGAGGCCGTCAACCGCTCGTGCAGGTTCACGCAGCCGAGATAGAACGCCAGCTCGGTGCGCAGCGATAGGAGGAAATCGGCGATCAGATCCGTGGCGTGCGAAACGATTTCGGCCACCGGATACAGCCCGCGCCCGATCAGCCGGGCAAGGTAGTCCGCCCCCTTCTCGTCCTGGCCGGGGATGGTGAAGCCATGCCGCGCGCGCCGATCGCCGCCGAACAGGCCACGCCGGGCCGGTCGCGGTGGCTCGCGCAGCACGATGCCGACCGGCTTGTTGCCCGTACCGAGCCCGGCGCCCAGTGCTATGCCGTGCTCGAAATGCAGTGCCTCGACGTGCGATTCGACCGCATCGAGCACTTCGTCCGGGAACGACGAGGTGACCAGCGCCGACAGTCGCGCGAAACCCGCCGACCGCAGGCCGAGCGCCGCGCACGCCGCGCGCACCTGCCGGAGGTGGCCGATCAGTTCGGCGAGCGGTTCCAGCGAGAGATTCAGCTTTGCTCGCGGCGCACCGCCACGGCCGATCGTCCAGCGGCGCACGCCCTCGCTGGCGCGCACCAGCGCGTACAGACGGCGGACCGCGACCGGGTCGGCTAGGCAATCGGCGAGCACTTCCTGGCGATATCTGATCGTCACCGGATCGGTCGACGCGTGCACCATGATCGCCTCGACACTGTCGCGCAGAAACGGATCACCGTCCGCCATCGCGTCGAACACGATGTCGAGCTCGAGATCCCGCACCACCGTCGCACCGTGCCGCACCGTGTGCGCCCCGGCGGAATCCGGTTCCAGCAGACCGACTCTCATCGCGCGATCCGTTCCGCTATGGCGGCGTAACCGAGTCCGAACAGATCCGCGATCGCGGCCGCATGCGCCTTGCCGTCCGCGGGTCTGCGCACGATCCGGAACGTGCGTGTGGTGGGATCGTCACCGACTCCGGCCACCATGCTGACGACGGCCGGGTGCAGGTTCGCCAGCTCGTCGAGGAACGTGACATACACCGCGACCGCCCCCCGCTCGATGATGCGGCGCAGTACGGCACCGCCGATCTGCAGCGCGTCGGCCGTAGTGGTCGAGCTGAACGTCTCGTTCATGATGATCAGCGAGCGAGCGGTGCAGGCGCGGATCGCACCGCGCACCTCGGTGAGTTCGTCGTGCAGTTTGCCCGCCGAGTGCTCGACGCTTTCGGTGCGCTCGAAATGGGTGGACAGGCGGTCGGCGAGCACGAGCGTGGCACTGGCCGCGGGCACCGGACAACCGAGCGCCGCAAGATAGGCGAGTTGACCGAACATGCGGGCGAAGGTGCTCTTGCCGCCCTGATTCGGTCCGGTGACCACCAGCACTCGCTCGCTGCCGACGAGCCGGAAATCGTTGGGCACCACTGATTGCTCGGCGCCACGCAGCCGCACCGCCAACGCGAGATCGTATCCTCCGGTCACCGCGATCTCCTCGAACCGCTCGGTCAACCGCGGACTGCTGAACGTGAACCCTTCGCCGGTCAGATGATCCACGAATTCGAGGAAGGATAGATAGAACCGCAGCTCCTGATAGAACGATTCGACAGAGGGATCCAGGAACTCGGGATGCGCGGCGCGGAACTGCGCCAGCTCGGCGAATTCGGCCGGGAACAGTTCGGCGACGCGGTCGGCGATCTGCTCTTCCACGTAATGCACTGTGGTGGAGAGGATTTCCGGCGGAGCAGGATCGGGACGGAACCCGTACACGAGCGGCGCGAAGGCTTGCTCGACGGTCGCGCTGTAGTCCTGCGCGTTGTCGTCCCGAGCCACCGCCACTTGCTGGCCGTCGATGGAGATGGTGTAGCGGACGGCGTCGAGCCGGGCCTGGACACGCGTCGCGGCGTCCATCAGATCCTCGAATTGTTCAGTAGCCAAGTATGTTTCGAGGTAGATCTGCCAACTCCGCAATCCTCGGGAGGTGCCGGGCACAGCCGAAAGCGCCGCACTGAGCGCCCGCAGAGCGCTGCCGTAGCCGAGCACCGCATCGAGATACAACCGGTGCTCGGTGCTGCGATGATGCTGTTCGGCCGACGCGGTCGCGAACGCGTGCACGATGCGCAGCTGCGTCGCGAATTCTTCGAAGGGTTCCCGCAGCTCCGTGCGACCGAAGTCGCGAAATATCTCCTGCCGGTACATCGCAGTGTCCAGATCGGCCACCGGTGCGCGCACATAGCGCGCCAATATCGGATCCCCGCGGGTCACGATGGTGAAGATTTCCTCGAGATTCAGGTCCCGCACTGTCTGCGCATCGACGGCCAGGGCCGCTCGACTACCCGCAGGCCACAGGATGCTGCCGAATCGAGACATCGATGCCCCCTCGCTCATCGTCGGTGATCAGCCGCTTATATCACCTAACTCATTTGCTTTACGCGCATATTTACGGCATCTTTACGGGTAGGTGCGCCGGGAAGTCTGGTCGGCAAACCCGGTCCGCGAGCGCGGGGCGGGCCGATCGAGGTTGGGAGACACCGATGTTCACTACGCTTCGCGACGAAAACGGCGCCGCCCTCGATTACGTGACGATGGCGCTGGGCTGGGATCCGGTCCGCCCGGCGCGCTGGTTCGGCGCCCCCGGCAAGGACATCGACCTCAACGCATCCGCGCTGCTCTTCGCCGGCGATCAGATCGCCGATGTCGTGTACCACGAACAGTTGAGCTCGCGCGACGGCGCGGTGCGCCATCTCGGCGACAGCACGACCGGCGAAGGCAAGGGCGACAACGAGATCATCACCGTCGATCTGACCAGGCTGACGCCCGAGATCACCGCCGCGGTCTTCATCGTGACCTGCTACACCGGCCAGACCTTCGAGCAGATCGAGAATGCGTTCTGCCGCTTGATCGATAGCGTGTCCGGCATCGAACTCGCCCGCTACGACCTGAGCGCCGGTGGCTCGCACACCGGCTTGGTGATGTGCAAGGTGTACCGCAGCGACGGGGTATGGCAGTTCGAATCGATCGGCGAGACGATCCGAGCGGAGCACCCCGCCGAAGCGGTACCGCTGGTGCGCGAGTTCCTCGCCACCAGGATCTAGCGATGTAGCGCGAACAGCCGCGCTGCGGGGCTCTCGGAATCTGCGCCACTTCTCGGGATTTTCACTCGCCTGGGCTCAGTAGGTGTAGATCCCGAGAAGTGATGCACATGTGTGGCTTGGGTTGGTGCCACGTCACTGCATACGGCTGGTCGGGTACAGGGCTGTGGGCGGGTTGGGTTGGTATTCCTTGCGTTTGGGCTTGTTGGCTGGCTGCCGAAGGGTGACGTGCCCAGTGTGGTGTGCCTGCCACGGGAGTTACCGGCATAGTGCTGAGCGCGTCAGGTGCCGTACCCGGCTTTAGGCGCACGTCAGGTGCCGAAACGTGGGTTCCGGCGTGGTCGTCTGGCTGTGGTGCTGTTTTCGAGAGTTCCTTGACGAGGTATCAGCGGTTTCGAGCGAGTGGCGTTGTGGCTCGGCGTGTCTGGCTGGGCGAGTCGCAGAGTCACAGACCTTCCATACGATTCACAGCAGCTACAACCCCTGTGAACCGTACGAAACCTCTGTGACCCC
>NZ_BAUA01000201.1 GCF_000710915.1 Nocardia brasiliensis IFM 10847 | reverse complement strand
ACTACCTCGTTTCCCAGGCCTCTCGCTCAGCCTTGCGGCTCAGCTCCTCGGCTCCGGGTCGGTGTCCGTGTCGCTCTGACTTGAATAAAGTTACGTGTCCGCGTGCATCATGTCAAATCGCCTGGTCAAGAAGCATTTTCGAGGTTAACGCTTCATTCCGCCGCACCGACTCGGGTCACTTCCCCGCCCAGAGCCTGTAGCTGCTCAACGAATTTGGGGTAACCGCGGTCGATGTGGAAGACGTCGTGCACCTCTGTGGTGCCCTCGGCAACCAGACCGGCGAGTACCAATCCGGCGCCGGCCCGAATGTCGGAGGACCACACCGGCGCGCTCGACAGGCGCGGAATACCGCGCACCACAGCGTGATGCCCGTCGGTGCGCGCGTCGGCGCCCAACCGGATCATCTCCTCCACGAAACGGAAACGCGCTTCGAAGACGTTCTCGGTGATCATCGACGTGCCGTCGGCGATCGCAGCCAGCCCGATCGCCATCGGCTGCAGGTCGGTGGGGAAGCCGGGGAACGGCAGCGTCGAGAAGTTGACCGCGCGCGGCCGCTCAGCCTGCACGACGCGGAAGCCGTCCTGCTCGAACGAGATCCGCGCGCCCGCGGAACGCAGCTTGTCCAGCACCAGCGACAGATGCTTGGGGTTCACGCCCGTCACCCGGACGTCGCCCATGGTCATGGCGGCGGCGATACCCCAGGTGGCGGCGACGATCCGGTCGCCGATCACCCGGTGCGTGGTCGGCGAGAGTCGCTTGACCCCCTGCACGGTGAGCACCGAGGTACCGGCACCGGTGATCCGGGCGCCCATCTGCACCAGCATGTTGCAGAGGTCGACGATGTCGGGTTCGCGTGCGGCGTTGTCGATCACGGTCTCGCCCTCGGCGAGGACCGCGGCCATCAGGATGTTCTCGGTGGCGCCCACCGACGGGAAGTCGAGCCGGATCTTGGCGCCCTGCAGCTCGTCGGCGCGCGCCACGACGCAACCGTGCTCGATCTCGCTGGTCGCGCCGAGCAACCGCAGGCCGGCCTGGTGCATGTCGAGCGGCCGCGAACCGATCGCGTCACCGCCCGGCAGCGCGACCACCGCACGCTTGCAGCGCGCCATCAGCGGGCCGAGCACACACACCGACGCGCGGAACTGCGTCACCGCGGGGAAGTCCGCGTGGTACTTCGGCTCCGCCGGGGTGTTGATGGTGACCGTTCCCGCGTCGATCGCGACGTCGCAGCCGAGGCCGCGCAGCACGTCGCCCATCAGCGGCACGTCGAGAATGTCCGGGCAGTTCGTGATCGTGGTGGTGCCTTCGGCCAGCAGGGCAGCGGCCATCAGCTTGAGGACGCTGTTCTTGGCGCCTCCCACCGCGACTTCACCGACGAGTCGATTCCCGCCGGTAACCAAAAACCGTTCCATGCCGCCTCTCCGCGTATTCGGCGCACTGTTGGGTGCAAGGATAGTTGCGGCACTGGCCCGCCACTCCAGGTATCCAGCTCCGCCACTCCGGGTATTCAGCGCACTGGTGGGTGCCACGGTAGTTCGGTTGCGGGCCGGCGGTCCGACGCCGGGCTGAGTTCTGGGTATACCCGGGGTGTTTACCCATGTATCCGAGACAAGTGTCCTCGTGTCTCGAGCATTATCAGGTGCTCGACCTGGTTCCGCCGGGCTTCCACAGGATATCGCCGCCGGGATTCGCCACGCGGCTCAGGATGAACAGCAGGTCCGAGAGGCGATTCAGATATTTGGCCGGAAGCACATTCGTGTCCTCCGGGTGTGTCTCGATGGCGGCCCAGGCCGCGCGTTCGGCGCGCCGCGCCACCGTGCGTGCCGTGTGCAGCAGCGCCGCCAGCGGCGTGCCGCCCGGCAGGATGAACGAATTCAGTGCCGGCAGTTCGGCATTGAACTCGTCGCACCAGCCCTCCAGCCGATCGATGTAGGGCTGGGTGATGCGCAGCGGCGGGTACTTCGGCTCCGCGACCACCGGGGTGGACAGGTCGGCGCCGGCGTCGAACAGATCGTTCTGTATCTGCAGGAGTACCGCGCGCAACTCCTCGGCGGGCTGCCCGAGCGCGATCGCCACCCCGATGGCGGCGTTCGTCTCGTCGCAGTCGGCGTAGGCGACCAAGCGCGGATCGGTCTTCGCGACCCGCGAGAAATCGCTGAGACCGGTGGTCCCATCGTCGCCGGTTCGCGTGTAGATCCGCGTCAGGTGCACACTCACGAGCCTCAGCCTATCCGTTGTCGCGTGTTATCCGGGCGGGTGCGCCGGCTAGCGCATCCGGCGGGTGCGATCGGAGGGGCGCGACTCCACCCAGGACAGAAATGCGGTGCGCGAGGCGCGATCCAGAGCCAACTCGTAGCTGCCGTCGCGATCGGTCACCGCGATCACCGCGATGTCGTCGGTCATGATGTCGTATTCGTCGCCGACCGGGGCGCGGCGGTCGCCGATCTCGATGCCCTGACGGTGAATCGTGCAGTCGGGCCCGAGTTTCAGACTCGTCAGCTTGAAAAAGACCAATCGGTCCTCGTCGTAGCGGATCAGTCCGTGCCGCCAGCCCTGACCACCGCGCGCAGGCAATACCCGCAGGATCGCGGCGGTTCCGCCGCGCCGCAACATGATCAGGCGATAGGTCGAGGCCAGGGCGAGGAACACGAGCGTCAGCACCAGAATGATCAGGAGAACCATCCCGGTCTGCAATGCAGTTCGTCCCTTCGCTCTGTCGCCGTGTCGTCGACACCCTATTCAATTGGCGGTGCTCGCAAGCCCTCCGAGGATCCGGCTCCGGGCCCATCGCGATCACCGCCGTGCGGTCATTCAACCACGACCTCGAGTTTACAAACGGGCCACCCGTGTATTGAAACGACTGTCGGCGGCGAAGAAGCCTTCGCCGCCGACAGTCTGCTACTCGATTTTCGGTTGTCGCCTACGCGTTCGCGATCTGCTCCACCGCGCGCACCTGGGCCTGCGCCGCCAGCTGGTCCTCTTCGCTGGCCGCGGAGTCGGCCAGCACGCGACGTGCCGCCTCGACATCCACCTCGTCCGCGAACTCCGCGGATTCGGCCAGGACCCGGACCGTGGTAGCGGTCACCGAGAAGAAGCCGCCGTGCACCGCCGCGACGATCCGCTGACCGTCGGTGTCGACAATGGACACGATGCCACCCTCGACCAGCTGGCCGAGCAGCGGCTCGTGGCCCGGCATGATGCCGATCTGGCCCTCGGTCGTCTGCGCGCTGACGAACGTCGCCTGGCCGGACCAGAGCAGGCGTTCGACCGCGACGAGATCAACTGACATTTCCGACATCGGGGACTACTTTCCGGCGATCTTCTTCGCGGCCGCCTCGACGTCGTCGAGGCCACCGCAGGAGTTGAACGCCTGCTCCGGGAAGTGGTCGAACTCGCCCTTGCAGACCCGGTCGAAGTCGTCGATGGTCTGCTCCAGCGGAACCACCGAACCGACCTGGCCGGTGAACTTCTCGGCCACGATGAAGTTCTGGCCGAGGAACTTCTCCAGGCGACGGGCGCGGCCGACGAGGACCTTGTCCTCTTCGGAGAGCTCGTCCATGCCGAGGATGGCGATGATGTCCTGCAGTTCCTTGTACTTCTGCAGGATCCGCTTCACCTCGTTGGCCACGGCGAAGTGCCGCTCGCCGACGATCGAGGCCTCCAGGATGCGGGAGGTCGAGGTCAGCGGGTCGACGGCCGGGTAGATGCCCTTCTGCGAGATCGGGCGGGAGAGCTCGGTCGTCGCGTCGAGGTGGGCGAAGGTGGTCGCCGGGGCCGGGTCGGTGTAGTCGTCGGCGGGCACGTAGATGGCCTGCAGCGAGGTGATCGACCGACCACGGGTCGAGGTGATGCGCTCCTGCAGCTCACCCATCTCGTCGGCCAGCGTGGGCTGGTAACCGACGGCCGAGGGCATACGACCGAGCAGGGTCGAGACCTCGGAACCTGCCTGGGTGAACCGGAAGATGTTGTCGATGAACAGCAGCACGTCCTGGTGCTGCACGTCGCGGAAGTACTCGGCCATGGTGAGGGCCGAGAGGGCGACGCGCATACGGGTGCCCGGCGGCTCGTCCATCTGGCCGAAGACCAGGGCGGTGTCCGGGAGGACGCCCATCTCTTCCATTTCCAGGCGCAGGTCGGTGCCCTCACGGGTGCGCTCGCCGACACCGGCGAACACGGAGGTACCGGAGAACTCCCGCGCGATACGGGTGATCATCTCCTGGATGAGCACGGTCTTGCCGACGCCGGCGCCACCGAACAGGCCGATCTTGCCACCCTTCACGTACGGGGTGAGCAGGTCGATAACCTTGATGCCCGTTTCCAGGATCTCGGTCTTGCCCTCGAGCTGATCGAATGACGGGGGCTTGCGGTGGATGCCCCACTGCTCACCGTCGCGGCCGAGGCCGGGGGTGTCGAGGCAGTCGCCGAGCGCGTTGAAGACGTGGCCCTTGACGACGTCGCCGACCGGCACCGAGATCGGCTTGCCGGTGTCGGTGACCGGGGCGCTACGGACCAGGCCGTCGGTCGGCTGCATCGAGATGCAGCGGACGATGCCGTCGCCGAGGTGCTGGGCGACCTCGAGGGTCAGGGTCTTGGCCACCGAGGTCAGCGTGATCTCGGCGTGCAAGGCGTTGAACAGGTCGGGGATCGAGCCACGCGGGAACTCGACGTCCACGACGGGGCCGATGACTCGGACGACGCGACCTGTGTTTGCGCCGGTCCGACTCGTGTTGTCTTGGGTGACAGCTGCGGTCATTTGGTTTGGATTCTCTCTGTGTCAGATTGCGGCCTTCGGGGGCCCCTGCGTGGTCACGCTCCGCTACCTCCTCCGGGGCCCGTCCCTCAGGCCGCGGCGCTAGTCGCGGTCCGAGCTCGCAGCCAGCGCGTTCACGCCGCCCACGATTTCACTGATTTCCTGGGTGATCTGGGCCTGCCGCACCGAGTTCGCCTGCCGGGAAAGATCAGTGGCCAGTTCGTTGGCGTTGTCGGTGGCTGCCTTCATTGCGGTGCGCCGAGCCGCGGACTCGGATGCCGCTGCCTCGAGCAACGATGAGTAGATACGCGTGTTGATGTACTTCGGCAGCAGGGCCGCCAGCAGCACACTCGCGTCGGGCTCGAATTCGTACTGCGCGTGCACGTCCGCCGTCGGCGAATCGGACACGAAATCCTCACCCATGTCGAAGTTCTCGTCGACGTAGCTCACCTGGATCGGCGCCAGGCGGCGCACCTCCGGGGTCTGCGTCAGCATCGACACGAACCGCGTGTACACGATGTGGAGCTCATCGACGCCCGCGATATCGCCGGTCCCGTTCGGCGCGGGGACCGTGCCGTCGGAGCCGGCCATGAAGGCCTCGACCAGGTGGTTGCAGGCGGCCGAAGCATCGGTGTACTTCGGCTGCTGCGAGAACCCGGTCCACGACGCGACCGGCGTGCGGTTGCGGAAGGTGTAGTACGTGAGGCCCTTGTTGCCCATCACGTAGATCACCGGTTCCTTGCCCTCGCCACGCAGCGTGTGCATCAACTCCTCGGCGCGCTTGAGCACGTTGGAGTTGTAACCACCGGCCATGCCGCTGTCACTGGTGATCACCAGCACGGCGGCCCGGCGCGGGTCGGCGCGCTCGGTCAGCAGCGGGTGGGTGAGGTTCTGCGACGCGCTCGCCAGCTCGCTGAGGACCTTGGTGATCTCCTCGGCGTAGGGCTTCGCGGCCGCGACCCTGGCCTGCGCCTTGGAGATGCGCGAGGTCGCGATCAGCTCCTGGGCCTTGGTGATCTTCTTGATCGAATTCACACCACGAATGCGGGAGCGCAATTCACGCAAGCTTGCCATCAGCGGTTCACACTCCCTTCATTCGCTTGCATTGGGTAACCCTTGGCTCGCATCAGTCTCGAACCTGGGTCACTTCTCGACGTGCTTGCGAGTGACCGAGAGGGTCTCGACCTCTTCGTGCTCGAGGTCGCCCGCCTCGGCCTCGTTCACGACGCGGCTGCCGTCGGAAGCGAGGAAGCCCTGCTTGAACTTGTCGGTCTCGGCCTTGATCTGGTCGGCGGCCTCGTCCGCGAGCACCTTGCCGCCCTCGATGGTCTTGAAGGCATCGGCCGCGGCCCGGTGCAGGTGCTCGAGCACCTCACGGTTGAAGCGACGGATGTCGGCGACCGGAACCGAGTCGTAGTAGCCCGCGTCGACCAGGTAGATCGAGACGATCTGGTCCTCGACCGCGACCGGCGAGTACTGGTCCTGCTTGAGCAGCTCGACCCAGCGGGCGCCACGCTCGAGCTGAGCGAGCGAGGCGGCGTCGAGGTCGGAGGCGAAGGCGGAGAACGCCTCCAGCTCACGGAACTGGGCCATTTCCAGACGCAGCGAACCGGCGACCTTCTTCATGCCCTTGGTCTGCGCGGCGCCACCGACACGGGAGACCGAGGTACCGACGTTGATCGCCGGGCGGACACCCTTGTTGAACAGGTCGGACTCGAGGAAGACCTGGCCGTCGGTGATGGAGATGACGTTGGTCGGGATGAACGCCGAGATGTCGTTGGCCTTGGTCTCGATGATCGGCAGACCGGTCATCGAGCCGGCGCCCATCTCGTCGGACAGCTTGGCGCAACGCTCCAGCAGACGGGAGTGCAGGTAGAAGACGTCACCCGGGTACGCCTCGCGGCCCGGCGGGCGACGCAGCAGCAGCGAGATGGCGCGGTAGGCCTCGGCCTGCTTGGTCAGGTCGTCGAACACGATGAGAACGTGCTTGCCCTGGTACATCCAGTGCTGGCCGATGGCCGAACCGGTGTACGGCGCAAGCCATTTGAAGCCGGCGGAGTCCGAAGCAGGGGCCGCGACGATGGTGGTGTACTCCAGCGCACCGTGCTCTTCCAGCGCGGTCTTGACGCCCGCGATGGTGGAACCCTTCTGACCGATGGCGACGTAGATGCAGCGCACCTGCTTGGCCGGGTCACCGGAATCCCAGTTGGCCTTCTGCGCCAGGATGGCGTCGATGCAGACCGCGGTCTTGCCGGTCTTGCGGTCACCGATGACCAGCTGACGCTGGCCGCGGCCGATCGCGGTGAGGGCGTCGATGGCGGTGATACCGGTCGCCAGCGGCTCCTCGACGGGCTGACGCTCCAGCACGGTCGCGGCCTGCAGCTCGAGCACGCGCTGCTCTTCGGACTCGATCTCACCGAGACCGTCGATCGGGTGACCGAGCGGGTCGACCACGCGGCCGAGGAACTTGTCACCGACGGGCACCGAGAGCACGTCGCCGGTGCGGCGGACCTGCTGGCCCTCTTCGAGGTTGGCGTACTCGCCGAGGATGACCGCACCGATCTCGCGGTCCTCGAGGTTCAGCGCCACGCCCAGCACCCCGCCCGGGAACTCGAGCAGCTCGTTGGCCATCGCCGAGGGCAGACCGCTCACGTGCGCGATGCCGTCTGCGGTGTCGGTGACAACACCGACTTCCTCGATGGAGGTTTCCGGGGTG
Organism: Nocardia brasiliensis IFM 10847; assembly: GCF_000710915.1. Classification (GTDB taxonomy): domain Bacteria; phylum Actinomycetota; class Actinomycetes; order Mycobacteriales; family Mycobacteriaceae; genus Nocardia; species Nocardia brasiliensis_A. The sequence continues at coordinate 37,271 of NZ_BAUA01000201.1, read as the reverse complement.
TAGCTCTGGGTGTAGCTCTCGATCGCGCTACGGATCTCGTCGGAGGAGATCGTCAGCTCCGCCATGTTCTTCCTGCTCTCGCTGTGTCGAATGTCGGGAGGGGGTCGGCAGCCGGCGAAGCCGGCGGGGTGGGTGAACCCGGGCGTGCGTCAGGCCAGGGACCGACGCAGCCGTTCCAGTCGGCCGATGGCGCTGCCGTCGATCACGTCGTCGCCGACGTGTACGACCAGCCCGCTCAGCAGACTCGGGTCGACCTGCACGTGCACCTGAATCGGCTTGCCGTAGATACGGTGCAACGATGCGGCGAGCCGCTCCCGCTGCTGTGCCGAGAGTGCGATGGCCGCGCGGACATGCGCGACGATCTGGTCACGACGAGCCGCTGCCAGGTCGGAAAGCTCGTCGAACGCCGCGGCGCCGACTGCTGCCTTCTGCCTGGCCACCACCTGTTCTGCCAGGGTGAGGGTGATGGTTTCGGTCTTGCCGTTGAGCAGCCGCTCGATCAGTGCCCGCTTGGCCTCGGCCGGCTTCGTCCGATCGGAAAGGGCCTGCTCCAGCTCGGGGTTGTCGCTGACGATCCGGCCGAGCCGGAACAGTTCGTCCTCGACCGCGTCGAGCCGGCCGGTGTCCGCGGCCGACTCGAGCAATGCCTCCTGTCCGAGCAACACCAGGGTGTCGACCAGGTCGGCGGTCCGAGACCAGTCCTGGGCCACGGCGGTGGTCAGCACCGCCTGCGTGGCCGGGCTGACCTTTCCACCGAAGACCCGTTCGCTGAGCTCGGCCCGCGCCGAACCCGGCACCGACACGTCCGCGAGCGCAACACGCAGCGAACGCTGGTCGTCCAGCACGGCGACAACGGCGAACAATTCGGAACCCGTTGTGGCCGCGACACTGTCGCTTCCGGCCAGAGCGGCCCTGAGCGCCTCCCGAGACCGGGCGCAGGCCTCGCGGCTCGCTGCGTACATGCTTCTCACTTTCGCGTCGCTACCTTCCGACCCCGATGCCGGCTTTCGACTCGTCATCGAGTTCGGTCAGGAACCGCTCGATGGACGCAGCCTGCTTAGCTTCGTCCGAAACCGACTGTCCGATAATCTTTTCGGCCAAATCTACGGCGGTCTGGCCGAGTTCGGTGCGCAGTTCGGTCAGGATGTGCTGGCGCTGCGCCTCCAGCTGGTGCTGACCAGCGGCGACGATGCGGTCGCTTTCGGCCTGGGCCTCCGCGCGCATCTGCGCGAGGATCTGCTGGCCCTGGGTGCGCGCTTCCTCGCGGATCCGGGCTGCCTCCAGCCGGGCGTCGGCCAGCTGCTGCTGGTACTGCTGCAGCGTGAGCTGGGCCTCTTCCTGCGCGACCTCGGCGCGCTTGATGCCGCCCTCGATCTTGTCGGCGCGCTCGTCGAGCACCTTCATCAGACGTGGGATCACGTACTTGTAGAAGAGAACCGCGATGATCGCGACGCAGACCACGGACCAGACGATGTCGTATGTCTCGGGGAGAAGAGGATTCACATCCTCTCCGCTTCCCGCTGCGAGAACAGAGAACTCGTTCATCGGAATCAGAAGATGAAGCCGGCGACGAGGCCGATCAGGGCAAGCGCCTCAGTGAACGCGATGCCGAGGAACATGTTGGTCCGGATGGTGCCCTGCAGCTCGGGCTGACGGGCGATACCTTCGATGGCCTTACCGACGACGATGCCGACGCCGATGCCCGGGCCGATGGCCGCCAGACCGTAGCCGATGGCGCCGTAGCCCTTGATCTTCTCAGAGGTGGTTGCGGCTTCCTGGGCCAGGTACGCGAGGCTCATGAGTCTTCCATTCCCTTTCTGTTGCACACCCGCCGGTCGACGAGGTGTAGCAGGTTTAACGTTCGGTCAGGCAGGTCAGTGTGAATCTGCGTGTTGTGCGAGTCCGATGTAAACGGCGGTCAGCAGCGCAAACACATAGGCCTGCAGGAAGATGACCAACAGCTCGAAGAGAGTGAACGCGAATCCCGCGAGGAGCGAGAAGGGCGAGAACACTTTCATCCACGCGACGGCGTCGAACAAGAAGAACCAGGTAGCACTGAAGAACAGCACCAACATGATATGTCCGGCCAGCATGTTCGCCATGAGTCGGACGGTCAGCGTGAACGGACGCAGGATGAAGGTCGAGACGAACTCGATCGGAATCAGCAGTACGTGGAGCGCAGGGGGCACATTCGGTACCACGATGCTGCTACGCAGGTACGTAAAGAATCCGTACTTTTTGATGCCGACGTAGTTGAAGGCGACGTACGCGATGACGGCCAGGACCAGCGGCATGCCGATTCGAGCGTTCGACGAGATGTTCAATCCGGGAATGACACCGGAGAAGTTCAAGAACAGGACCGCGAAGAAGATGGTCGCGATGAGCGGGAAGAACTTACGTCCGGATTCCTTGCCCAAAACTTCGTCGCAAATCTGTTCCTTCACGAAGACCAGACCGGTTTCCGCGACGTTCTGCAGCCCGCGCGGGATGAGGCGCGGATTGCGAAAAGCGAGCATCATCACGACAATCAGGACACCGGTCATCAGAAGCCGGATCGCCATCAAACGATCGAGTTCGAACGGCGTACCCTCGAACAGCAGCGCTGGAGGGAAGAAGTCGGTTAGCGATGGCGCGTGGAACTCGCCCGCCAAAGTGGTGACGCTCAGCGTTCTCTCCCGTGTTCGGGCCGTGGGTTCGGTTGATCCCGCGGTTCGATCGGACATTGACGATCAATTTGGGTCGACTCAGGTCGGCTCGAAATTCGTCAGCAGCTGTGCGGCGGGTTGGGATTCCACCTGGCGTCTGTACGTGTGTCGGCGACATCGTCGACATGCAGAACCGGAACCCCTCGGAGCCCGGCACGGCAGTAAGCATAGCGTCACTCGGGGCGGTCGGGGTGACCACCCTTCGCTTGGCAGCTTGCTTACCAACACTTTACCAAGTTATCTACGACAGCGTGTAGGGGGGTGGCGGTTATTACTCGCCGGTAGCTGTGTCGCTCGGCACATCGGGCACCGTCACATACGGAACCTTCTGTCGCAGAACGCCGTACGTCTCCGCGCCGAGCACGATTACCAGCGCTCCGACAACGGTCAGGAACAGTGCGATCCGGTCATAAAAGGCGAATTGATTCAAGATCGCTATAACGATCAGGGCAACCAGCATTTTGCCGACCCAGCTGGCCAGCATCACCATGCCCGCGGTGGTCGGCGGCAATTTTGCGCCGAACAACACCACAGCGGCCGTGGTCAGGATGAAGCCGCCGCCGATGGCCGCGCCGAGCAGCGCACCCCACAGGCCGGGCACGCCCGCGACCGCCGTGGCGATCGCGACGGCGAGCACGACCAGCACGCCCAGCCCGATCAAGCCGTAGCGCAGCGCCGCTTTCAGCGGGGCGTCCGGACCGGGAACAGGGGTAGGAACAAAGCTCACGCCTGCAAACCTTACCCGGAGGGCGGATGGTGCTCGGTTTGCTCCCCGCGGCGCAGGCCAGGGATCGCGGTCACCACCAGGGCGAACACCAGTCCGCCCGCCATCAGCAGGATCACCAGACGGCGGTCCATCAACGCGGTACCGACGGCGCCGAACGCGAGGATGCCGACCCACAAATAGATGAGCAACACCACGCGGCGATGCGAATGCCCGATCTGCAGCAGCCGGTGGTGCAGGTGCATCTTGTCCGGAGTGGAGAAACTCACACCCGCGCGCACCCGGCGCACGATGGCCAGCACCAGATCCAGCACCGGAATGAACATCACCGCGCCGACCAGCAGCAGCGGCGACAGCAGGCCGACGATGTCGCGCGGACCGAAACCCTGCAGCGGGATGCGCCCGGACGCGCTGGTCGAGACCGCGGCCAGCACCAGCCCGATCAGCATCGAGCCCGAGTCACCCATGAAGATCCGGGCGGGCTGGAAATTGTGCGGCAGGAAACCCAGGCAGGCGCCCGCCAGCGCGGCGGCCAGCAGGGCAGGCGGGTAGGTGTCTACCGAACCGCCTTGCTCGTTCATCAGGCCGAGCGAGAACACGAACACCGCGATTGCGGCGATCAGGCCGAGCCCGGCCGCCAGGCCGTCCAGGCCGTCGACGAAGTTCATCGCGTTCACCAGGGTGACGGTCACCGCGACGGTGACCAGGCCGCCCTGCAACGCGTCCAGAAACACCGTGGTGTTGTTGAACGGGTTGTAGATGCTGTACCAGCTCAGTCCCATCACGGCCATGACACCGGCGGCGGTCACCTGCCCGGCGAACTTGGTGAGCGCGTCCAGGCCCCAGCGGTCGTCTACGATGCCGACCGCGACGATGATCGTCGCGGCCACCAGCACCGCCGCCGGGATGTTCGGGCTGTAGTCGAAACCCCTTCGCAGCGCGGGCAATTGATGCGCGAACAGCATCGCGCCGACCACTCCGACGTAGATGCCGACGCCGCCCATCCGCGGGATCGGCTTGACGTGCACGTCACGTTCCCGCGGCACCGCCACGGCGCCGAAACCGATGGCGAGCGTGCGGATTCCGCCGGTGGCGAGGAAGGTGATCACCGCGGAGATGAGCAGGACGAGCAGCAGCTCCCGCAGCGGGACCACCGCACCGGAACCGGTCATCCGCGGCACCGCCCGAGCATCGGGTCACTCATTCGCGCCGGCGCCTGATCGATCATCGGATGGAGGCGCTGGACAGCGCCTCCGGCGACATGCCGAGGACTTCGGCGATATCGCCGATCGATACGGCACCCTCGCGCAGCACGCGCGGTTGATCGGCGGTCAGGTCGACGATGGTGGAGGCGACAGCGTGCGCGGCGGGCCCGCCGTCGAGGTAGGTGCCGACGAGATCGCCGAGTTGCTCGCGGGCCTCCGCGGCGGTCTTGGCGGGCGGCTGCCCGGACACGTTGGCGCTGGAGACGGCGAGCGGGCCGACCTCGCGCAGCAGGTCGAGGGCGACCGGGTGCAGCGGCATCCGCAGCATCACCGTGCCGCGGGTGTCCCCGAGATCCCAGGAGAGCGAAGGGGCTTGCTGCACAACGAGACTCAGGCCGCCGGGCCAGAACGCCCGGATCAGCTCCCGCGCCTGCGGGCGCACCGAGAAGACCAGGCCGTCGATGGTGTGCCAGGAACCGACCAGGACCGGCACCGGCATGTCTCTGCCGCGGCGCTTGGCCGCGAGCAGCGAACTCACCGCGGTGGCATCGAAGGCGTCCGCGGCCAGACCGTAGAGCGTGTCGGTCGGCAGCACGACCAGCCGGCCGGATTTCAGCGCGCTGGTGGCTGCGGTCAGTCCGGCGGCGCGCAGGTCGGGATCCGCGCAGTCGTAGACGGTACTCACCGGACCATCCTGTCACGCGGGCTCGCCCCGACCACCTTTCAGGGGCGATTTGCGGCGACGAAGCGCGGTTTGCCCGCTAAGTCCGGATGCTCGACGATGTCGGCGAAATCGGCGGCGGCGAGCAACGCGGCCAGGTCGGAACCGTTCGCGTCGTCGTGTTCGATGGCGGTGCTGCCGCCGGGGCGCAGCAGGCGAACGATGGTGGGCAGCATGCCGCGGATGACGTCCAAGCCGTCCGGACCGCCGAACAGGGCCAGGTGTGGGTCGTGGTCGGCCACTTCCGGGTCGAGCTCGGCGCCCTCGGGTATGTAGGGCGGGTTGGACACCACGACATCGACGCGGCCGTCCAGCTCGCGCAGCAGGTCCGGGTCCGTGACGTCGGCGGCGTGCAGGACGATCGGGGTGTCCCCCTCGGCGCCGCGCCGATCGGCGTTGCGCCGGACCCAGCGCAGCGCGGCGGGGTCGAGTTCGACGGCATGAACCACGGCATCGGGCCGGGCATGCGCGATGGCCAACGCGAGCGCGCCGGAACCGGTGCACAGATCGACGACGATCGGCGCGTGATCGTGCGGCAGCGCCGCCAGTTGCGCCAGCGCCCAGGCGAACAGCAGTTCGGTCTCGGGCCGCGGTACGAAGACACCGGGCCCGACGGCCAGGTCGACATCGCCCATCGCCGCGGTTCCGGTCAAGTGTTGCAACGGAATTCGCTCCGCGCGGCGCGCGACCAGCGCGCGATACTCGGCCAACTCCGCCGGGGTGATGAGCGGCGTCATCAGCAACCGGCTGCGCTGCACGCCGAGCACATGCGCGGCAAGGTGTTCCGCGTCGGCTTGCGGGCTGTGCACCCCCGCCGCCCGCAACGCCGCGACGGCATCGTTGATGGCGGGGCGCAACGCCACTCTGGTCGTGGACATCTCGCAGACTCTGCCCGAAAGCTCGTTACTCCGCGGCCATTCGGGCCTCGCGGTCCGCCTTGCCGAGCGCGTCCAACAGTGCGTCCAGGTCGCCGTCCAGCACCGAGTCCAGGTTGTGTGCCTTGAAGCCGATGCGATGGTCGGTGATCCGGTTCTCCGGGAAGTTGTAGGTGCGGATGCGCTCGGAACGGTCGACCGTGCGGATCTGGCTGGCCCGGCCCGCCGCTGCCTCCTGATCGGCCTGCTCCTCGGCGAGCGCCTGCAACCGGGCGGCCAGCACCTGCATGGCGCGAGCCTTGTTCTGCAGCTGCGACCGCTCGTTCTGGCAGGTCACCACGATGCCGGTGGGCAGGTGGGTGAGCCGGACCGCGGAGTCGGTGGTGTTGACGCCCTGGCCGCCCTTGCCGGAGGACCGGTAGACATCGACGCGCAGATCGCTCTCGTCGATCTGCACCTCCTCCACCTCGTCGGGTTCGGGGTAGATGAGCACGCCCGCGGCGGAAGTATGGATCCGGCCCTGCGACTCGGTCACCGGCACCCGCTGCACGCGATGCACGCCGCCTTCGAACTTGAACCGCGACCACACGCCGTCGCGCGCGGCATCGCGGCTCTTGATCGAGAGCGTCGCGTCCTTGTAGCCGCCGAGATCGGACACGGTGACGTCGAGGATCTCGACCTTCCAGCCGTGTCGCTCCGCGTAGCGGACGTACATGCGGGCCAGATCGGAGGCGAACAGCGCCGATTCCTCGCCGCCCTCACCGGATTTCACCTCGAGCACCACATCGTCGCCGTCGTGCGGGTCACGCGGCGCGAGCAGATCGGCCAGAGCCTGCTCCAGCTCGCCGACCTGACGTTCCAGGTCCGGGACCTCGGCGGCGAACGCCGCGTCGTCGGCGGCGAGTTCCTGCGCGGCGGCCAGATCCTCACGCGCGGACTTCAGCTTGGTATAGGTCGCCATGATCGGCGCGAGCTCGGCGAACCGCTTGCCGACCCGGCGCGCGGCGCCCGGATCGTTGTGCAGCGCCGGATCGGACAGCTGCGTTTCCAGGCCGGCGTGTTCGGCCAGAATGTCGTCGATCGCGGACGGTTGCGTCACAGCTTCGCTTCCTTCTCTAGTTTCCCTGTCCCCCTGACAAAGCACCGACGCCCGGCCTGCAGCGCAGGACCGGGCGTCGGCGAGGAAGCTATTTGGCGTCGGAGTCGGCCTTCTTGCCTGCCCGCTTGCCGTAGCGCGCCTCGAAGCGGGCCACGCGGCCACCGGTGTCGAGGATCTTCTGCTTGCCGGTGTAGAACGGGTGGCACTGCGAGCAGACCTCGACGGTGATGTGTCCCGACTCCTTGGTGCTGCGAGTCTGGAAGGTGTTGCCGCAACCACAGACGACCGTGGTGTCGACATACGTCGGGTGGATTCCTGCCTTCATGGGTGTCCTCTCGATATTGGCCGCCGGGTCGCTCACGCGCGGAATCGCGGGAACGTGAACCGGAGCCGACTTAGGCGGGAGGTCTGCTCGAGTGAGCAGACGCAACGACCGTTCAGTATGCCAGAACTGTCGCTACGCTCCCAAAACACCCCGGGCGGGTGGTTTGTTCCCGTCCTAGGTAGACCCCCCGCCGCTGTCGCCCCAGGAAGTTCGGGCACGCGGATCGACGCTGTCTCAGGAACCCTGAAGTCGGGTAGTCCGCTACTCACGAACACGAACAGCGACGTTCATAGAGTTGAGACCCTCGGGCCGGTTCGCGGCGTGAGCACAGCCCTCGAAAGCGTGAAAGCCATCTCGAGTGTCGAGCGCACATCGGCGTGCCGTGACAGAAGGGAGAACTTGTGAACATCCGAGTCGCGTCCGCGATCTTCGGTCTGCTGCTTCTCGCTGTCGCGGTCGGCTGGTGTGCGTTGCCGGACATTCCGACCACCGCCGCCCCGACAACCACCGTCTACGTCGACACTCTGCACACCGCTCCGGAGGGGAGCGCGGTGAGTACCTCGGCGATCATCATCGGCGGATTGGTCAGCGGCGCGGCCATGATCGGGCTGATCTTCTTCAGCCCCAGCACGCCGAAAGGGCCCCGCGGTGGCGAGGCCCTTTCGGCAGTACAACTCAGGAACTCATTCGTCGAGTGCGCCCGGCGCGGTCTTGCTGACCTGCATCAGGAACTCGAGGTTGTTCTTGGACTTCTTCAGACGGTCGATCAGCAGATCGATCGCCTGGTGCGAGTCCAGGCCGGACAGTACGCGGCGCAGCTTGTGCAGCACCGCCGCCTCGTCGGGGCTGAGCAGTAGCTCGTCCTTACGAGTGCCGGAGGGGTTGACGTCCACCGCGGGGAACACGCGCCGTTCCGCGATCTTGCGGTCCAGCTTGAGCTCCGCGTTACCGGTGCCCTTGAACTCCTCGAAGATGACCGTGTCACCGGTGGATCCGGTCTCCACCATCGCGGTCGCGATGATGGTGAGCGAGCCGCCGTTCTCGATGTTTCGCGCCGCGCCGAGGAACCGCTTGGGCGGGTACAGCGCGGTGGAATCGACACCACCGGAAAGGATTCGGCCGGACGCGGGCGAGGAGTTGTTGTACGCGCGGCCGAGTCGAGTGATCGAGTCGAGCAGCACCACAACGTCTTTGCCCATTTCCACCAGTCGCTTGGCGCGCTCGATGGCGAGCTCGGCGACCGAGGTGTGGTCTGACGGCGGCCGGTCGAAGGTCGAGGCGATGACCTCGCCCTTCACCGAACGCTGCATGTCGGTGACCTCTTCGGGACGCTCGTCGACCAACACCACCATGAGGTAGACCTCGGGGTTGTTGATCGCGATGGCATTCGCGATGTCCTGCATGATCGTCGTCTTACCGGCCTTCGGCGGCGAGACGATCAGGGCGCGCTGGCCCTTACCGATCGGCATGATCAGGTCGATGACGCGGGTGGTCAGCTTGTTCGGCTGGGTCTCCAGGCGCAGGCGCTGGTTCGGATACAGCGGGGTGAGCTTGCTGAACTCGGGGCGCCGCTTGGCCGCCTCGACCTCACCACCGTTGACCGTGTCCAGGCGTACCAGCGGATCGAACTTCTGCCGCTGGTTGCTCTGCTCGCCGTCCCGCGGGGCGCGCACCGCACCGGTGATCGCGTCACCGCGGCGCAGGCCGTTCTTGCGGACCAGGTTCATCGAGACGTAGACGTCGTTCGGCCCGGCCAGGTAGCCCGAGGTCCGGACGAAGGCGTAGTTGTCCAGCACGTCGAGGATGCCCGCGACCGGCTGCAACACGTCGTCTTCGCGGATCTCCAGCTCGCGGGCCTCGCCGCCACCGCCACCGGTTTCGCGGTCGCGCCCACGGCGACGCTCACGGAACCGCCGGCCCCGCCGGCCGCGTCCGCCCTCTTCGTCGTCGTCGTTGCGCGCGTTGTTGCGGTCGTTGTTGCGGCCGCCGTTCGCGTTGCCGCCGTTGCCGTTCTGGTTGTTGCGGTCACCGGACTGGTTGCGCTCACCCGACTGGTTGCGCTCACCGGACTGGTTGCGCTCGCGGCGCCGCTCGCCCTGCTCGGAATCCTGCTTCGGCTCGTCACCACGCGCATCGGCCGCGGCCTCGCCACCGCCGGATCGCGCCTGGTCACGGCCGCGCCGCTGCCGACCACGACCACGCTGACCACCCTCGCGGCCCGAGTCGTCGGACTCGTTCGAGGTGGGTTGCGCGTTCTCGGCCGGAGCCTGGTTCGCGGGAGCTTCCTTTTCCTTCGCCGGTGCGGCGGCCTCGGCAGCGGGCGCCTCTTTTTTCACCGGGGCGGTGCCGACATCGAGGGTGCCCTGTTCGGCCCGGGCGGGCGCGGCGGCGGGAGCTTCGGTATTACCGGACGTTTCGGCCTTGGCGGAAACCGCGGACTTGGCCTGTCCCCCTTCGGGCTTTTCACCCTTCGCCGGTTTTCCGGCCTGATTTTCCTTGATGGCGGCGATCAAATCACCTTTGCGCATTCCGGAGGTGCCTCGGATACCGAGCTCCCCCGCGAGCGCGCGCAACTGCGGCAACAACATTCCAGTCAGCCCCGATCGTGCGACGTCGGTTTGTTCGCTCATCTTCGAAATCTGTCCGGAGTCACTTTCGCGGTCGCCCGAGGCTGGGTTGGATTCCACCCCTGGTGTCGCGAGCAGGTCCGTATCTGTCACGGAAATCCTTTCCTTCCCTCGATTGCCGTGTGCTGTTTCGAGGGTTCGTCCCGCAGTCCGGGCATTCTGCCGGACTCGGATGCGTCCGTCCGCTTCGCCACCGGTGGTGAGAGGTGGGAGAGATCATTCCAGTTGCGCAGCTACGCAGCACCCCCATGGCCTGGAGGCTCGAGCCTGGAGCCTGCTGGAGCGATTGCCCTGATGAAGCACCGGCGTCTGATGCGCACGATGTACGGACTCGCTCAGGATAGCTGCACACTGCGAATATCGGCAAGGCAGACGCGCCGTCAGTCGATCCGGACTCCGTCGGCCAGTCCCGGCTCGACCACCCGCAGGCCGTCCAGGGCCGCGAGTTCGCGGAGTTCGGCAGGGAATTCACTGGTCCCGAGGGCCAGGACGGTCGGTCCGGCACCGGACACGGTGGCCGCGATACCGGCCGCTCGCAGCCGGGAAATCCAGGTGGTGGTCAGCGGTAATGCGGGCGCACGCTGGGCCTGGTGCAGCCGGTCGGCCGTCGCAGGCATCAGCAGGTCGGGGCGCTGGGTGAGCGCCACCACGGCCAGGGCGGCCCGGCTGACGTTGAACGCGGCATCGCCGTGCGGCACCACCTCGGGCAACAAGCCCCTGGTGTGCGCGGTCGCCGAGCGTTCCTCGGGGATGAGCACGACCGGACGCAGCGCGGGGTGCGCGTCCAGCCGAACGGCGCGGTACACCCGGCCGTGATGTTCGGCCACCGGCACGCCGTCCCGGCCGATATCGGCCGCACGGTCGGTCTCGGTCCAGGACACCACGATGCCGCCGAGGACACTGGCCGCCGCGTTGTCCGGATGTCCCTCGAATTCCGATGCGAGCTGCACCAATTGGTCGTCCGAGGTGGCCAGCGCCGAATCGAACTCCGCCGCGATGGCGCACCCCGCGGCCAGCCCGCCGACCACCGCGGAGGCGGACGAGCCGAGCCCGCGCGAATGCGGAATCACGTTGCGGCACACCACATCGAGGCCGTCGGCCCAGACGCCCGCGGCCTCCAGGCCGCGTTCGATCGCCCGCACCACGAGATGCGAAGGGCCCCACGGCACATCGTCGGCGCCCTCACCCTCGACCCGGATGCTGAGCCCCGAATCGGTAGTGCGCACGTCGATCTCGTCGAACATGCCGAGCGCCATCCCGAGCGAGTCGAATCCGGGACCGAGGTTCGCGGTGGACGCGGGCACCCGCGCGGTCACCGAAATACCCGCGGGCAGCGTCCGGCTCATCGCCGAACCGCGTCGCCGCTCGGCCAGCTGACTATCCTTCGAATTCAATTCAGGCCAGCTCTAGCTCGGCGGCGACCGCGACCGGGTCCACCGGAATCGCCTGCACCTGCGGCATTCCCAGCAGGGCGGTGTCGGGATCCTTGAGTCCGTTACCGGTCACGGTGCACACGACGGTGAGGCCGGAATCCAGCCAACCCTCGGTGCGCGCGGCGAGCAGACCCGCGACGCTGGCGGCCGACGCGGGCTCGACGAACACGCCCTCGGACGCCGCGACCAGTCGGTACGCCGCGAGGATCTCCTCGTCGGTGGCGGCACGGAAGGCCCCACCGGACTCCTCCTTGGCCGCGACCGCGGCGTTCCAGGACGCCGGCGCGCCGATCCGGATGGCTGTCGCGATGGTCTCCGGGTCGCTCACCGGGGCGCCGTGCACCAGCGGTGCGGCCCCCGCGGCCTGCACGCCGAGCATGCGCGGCAGCTGCGTGGTGATGCCGTCGGCGTAGTACTCGCGATAGCCGCGCCAGTAGGCGGTGATATTGCCCGCATTTCCGACCGGCAGCGCGTGCACGTCGGGCGCGCGTCCCAGCACATCGCAGATCTCGAACGAGGCGGTCTTCTGCCCCTCGATGCGTGCCGGGTTCACCGAGTTCACCAGGCCGATGCTCGGGAAATCGGAGGTCACCTTGCGCGCCAGCTCGAGGCAGTCGTCGAAGTTGCCGTCCACCTGGATGATCTTCGCGCCCAGCATGACCGCCTGGGCCAGCTTGCCCATCGCGATCTTGCCCTGCGGGATGAGCACCGCGCAGGTCATGTCCGCGCGGGTGGCGTAGGCCGCGGCAGATGCCGAGGTGTTGCCGGTGGAGGCGCAGAGCACCGCCTTCTGGCCCTGGTACTTCGCGTCGGTGATCGCCACGGTCATGCCGCGGTCCTTGAACGAGCCGGTCGGGTTCAGCCCTTCGACCTTGAGATATACCTCACACCCGGTCAGCTCGGACAGGTGCGGGGCGGGCACCAGCGGCGTACCGCCCTCGAGCAGGGTCACCGGCTCCCAGTCCCGCGCACCGGCGATCCGGTCGCGATAGGCCGCGATCAAACCCGGCCAGCGCGAGTGCACTCCGGCCTGCGGTGCCACACCTGTACTTACCCACCCCGCGGTCTGCCGACCCCTGGAGGTATTCATTCTTCGGTGCCTTCCAATCTGAGAACGCTGGTGATGGATGTGACGGATTCCATCTCCGCCAGGGCGGCGACGGTGTCCGCGAGCGCCGATTCCAGCGCGTGGTGGGTGACCACGACCAGGCGGGCTCCCGTGCCGTGCCCCTCTTGGCGGACGGTCGAGATGCTCACCCCGTGCTTGGCGAATTCGCCCGCCACCGCGGCCAGGACCCCGGGACGGTCTTCCACCTGCAGGTTCACGTGGTAGCGGGTGGGTGTATCGCCGATCGGTGCGATCGGTAGCTCAGCATAAACCGATTCGCCCGGTGCACGGCCACCGTAGAACTTGTTGCGCGCGGCCATCACCAGATCTCCCAGCACGGCGGAGGCCGTGGGCGCGCCGCCCGCACCCTGGCCGTAGAACATCAACCTGCCCGCGTTCTCCGCCTCGACGACCACCGCATTGAAGGCCCCGCTCACGGCTGCTAACGGATGTTTGCGCGGAACCAGCGCCGGGTAGACGCGCACGGAGACCCGCTCCTTGCCGCCCTCCTCGGGGCTCGGCTCGCCCGGACCGGCGGCGACGCGCTCGCAGATGGCGAGCAGCTTCACCGTGCAGTTCAGCGCGGACGCGGTCTCCAGATCCTCGGAACTGATCTTGGAGATGCCCTCGCGGTACACGTCGGCGGCGGTGACCCGGGTGTGGAAGGCGAGCGAGGCGAGGATCGCGGCCTTGGCCGCGGCGTCGAAGCCCTCCACGTCGGCGGTCGGGTCCGCCTCCGCGTAACCGAGGCGGGTGGCCTCGGCCAGCGTGTCGGTGTAATCCGCGCCGGTCTCGTCCATCGCGGAGAGGATGAAGTTGGTGGTGCCGTTGACGATGCCGACGACCCGGTTCACCCGGTCACCGGCCAGCGACTGGATGAGCGGGCGGACCACCGGAATGGCGCCCGCGACCGCGGCCTCGAAATACAGGTCGGCGCGGTTGCGCTCGGCGGCGGCGGCGAGTTCGCCGGTGTAGTCGGCCAGCAGCGCCTTGTTCGCGGTCACCACGGATTTGCCCGCGTTCAAGGCCGCCAGGATCAGCCGGCGCGGCGGGTCGATACCGCCGATGACCTCGACGACCAGGTCGACGTCGTCGCGCGCGACGAGCGCGTCGGCGTCGGTGGTCAACAGAGTCGCCGGGATGCCGCGATCGGTCGCCAGATCACGGACCGCGACGCCGCGCAGCACGACGGGCGCGCCGACCCGGGAACGCAGATCCTCGGAATGCTCCCGCAGAATCCGCACCACCTCGGTGCCGACATTGCCCATGCCGAGCACCGCGACACCGATGGGCTGGTCTCTGCCCCACACCAATTGAGCCGAATTCGGCCCGCCCGCCGCCCGGCCACCGCCGCTGATCGAATCGCCTTGCGATACTGCGTTCATCACACCTCCAAGCTGAGCAAGTCCGCCACCGTTTCCCGGCGCAGAATGAGTCGCGGTTGTCCGTCACGCACCGCGACCACGGCGGGCCGGGTCAGCTGGTTGTATCGGCTGGACATCGAATAGCAGTACGCACCCGTCGCGGCGACGGCGACCAGATCGCCGGGGCCCACATCCTCCGGCATCCAGGTATCCCGGATGACGATATCGCCACTCTCACAATGCTTTCCGACCACGCGCGCGACCACCGCCGCGGCTTCGGAAGTGCGCGAGACCAGGCGGCAGTCGTAATCCGCCTGGTACAGCGCGGGGCGGATGTTGTCGCTCATGCCGCCGTCGACGCTGATGTAGCGCCGACGCAGGCCACCGTCGAGCGACACGTCCTTGGTGGTGCCGACCTCGTACAGCGTGACGGTGCCCGGCCCGGCGATGGCCCGACCCGGTTCCACCGCGATCTTCGGCTCCGGCAGACCGATACTCGCGGCCTCGGCGGCGACCAGGTCGCGCACCTTCGCGGCGAAATCGTCCAGCGGCGGCGGATCGTCGTTCGGCAGGTACGAAATACCAAGGCCGCCACCGAGATCCAGCGTAGAAATCTGCGCGGTCCGTTCCACGCCGAACTTCTCGATGGCGTCGTGCAGCAGGCGCAGCATGCGGCGCGCGGCGATCTCGAAACCGTCGATCTCGAAGATCTGCGATCCGATATGGCTGTGCAGGCCGACCAGGCGCAGGTTGTCCGCCTCGAAGACGCGCGCCAGCGCCTCCATCGCGTCGCCCCCGGCGATCGAGAAGCCGAACTTCTGATCCTCGTGCGCGGTCGAAATGTATTCGTGGGTATGGGCTTCCACGCCGACGGTGACCCGGACGAGCACGTCCTGCACCACGCCGGCGCGGCCCGCGATCGCCTCGAGGCGTTCGATCTCGATCAGCGAGTCCACCACCACGTGGCCGACCCCGGCGGTCACCGCGGCCTCCAGTTCGGTGGCCGATTTGTTGTTGCCGTGCAAGGCGATTCGCTCAGCCGGGAACCCTGCGTGCAAGGCGATCGCGAGTTCGCCGCCGGAACACACGTCCAGCGAGAGACCCTCGTCCCGAATCCAACGCGCGATCTCACCGCAGAGGAAAGCCTTGGAGGCGTAATGCACCCGGGCATTCGGGCCGAAAGCGCGCACCATATCGCGGCAGCGCGAACGGAAATCGTCCTCGTCGACCACGAACAGCGGCGTGCCGAACTCGGCGGCCAATTCGTGCACCGGCACCCCGGCCAGTCGCACCACACCGTCGGAATCACGGCTCGCGTTGCGCGGCCACACATTCGCGGGCAGATCGATCATCTGCTGCGGATCGCGCGGCCGCTCCGGCAAACTCGGTGCGTGCGGAATCTCAGCATGCCGGGGCCCGGCCGGATGCGCGCTCATATTTTGCCCTTCCTAGCGCTCGTCAAGGCCATCTGCCCCTTTACAACTCTGCCCACCCTTGCAAATGTTTTTCGGGTGGCGGCGTACTCGCGTAACCCGTTCACATCCGCTCCGGTGCGCTCACGCCCAGCAGCGCCAGGCCGTTCGCCAGCACCTGGCGGGTCGCGTTGACCAGCACCAGGCGGGCGGCGTTGGTCGGGCTCACCGGCTCGTCGCCGAGCGGGAGCACGCGCAGGTTCTTGTTGGTCTGGAAGCGGTGGTAGGTACCGGCCAGCTCCTCCAGATAGCGGGCGACCCGGTGCGGCTCGCGCAGGCTCGCCGCGCTGCTCACCACGCGTGGGTATTCGCCGAGGGTGCGAATGAGTTCGCCCTCTTCGTCCGCGGTCAGCAACGCGAGATCCGCGGTGACCTTGCCGTAGTCGAATTCGGCGGCATTGCGCGCGATGGAGGCGGTCCGCGCGTGCGCGTATTGCACGTAGTAGACCGGGTTTTCGCTGCTCTGGCTGGTCCAGAGGGTCAGGTCGATATCGATGCTGGAATTCACCGAGGAACGTACAAGGACATACCGCGCCGCGTCGACCCCGATCGCCTCGACCAGATCTTCCAGCGTGACCACGGTGCCCGCGCGCTTGCTCATCTTCACCGCGACACCGTCTTTGAGCAGATTCACCATCTGCCCGATCAGCACCTCGACGGTCGCCGGGTCATCACCGAAGGCGGCCGCGGCGGCCTTCAACCGTCCGATATATCCGTGGTGGTCGGCGCCGAGCATATAAATGCACAGATCGAATCCGCGCGACCGTTTGTTCTGGAAGTACGCGATATCACCCGCGATATAGGCCGGATTACCGTCGCTCTTGATGACGACGCGATCCTGATCGTCGCCGTATTCCGTACTCGCGATCCACCAGGCGCCGTCCTTCTCGTACAGGTCGCCGGAATTCTTCAGCGTCGCGACGGCCTGCTCGACCGCGCCGGAGGCGAACAGCGAACTCTCGTTGAAGTACACGTCGAAGTCGGTGCCGAACTCGTGCAGCGACTGCCTGATCTGCGCGAACATCAACTCGACGCCCTCGGCGCGGAACAGTTCGAGCCGCTCGGCCTCGGGCAGCGCGACGGCGTCCGGGTGCGCGGCGACGATCGTGCCCGCGATCTCGCCGATGTAGGCGCCCGCGTAACCGTCCGCCGGGGTCGGCTCGCCGGTGGCCGCCGCGACCAGCGACCGGGCGAACCGGTCGATCTGCGCGCCGTGATCGTTGAAGTAGTACTCGCGCACCACCTCCGCGCCCTGCGCCGCCAGGATCCGGCCGAGCGCGTCGCCGACCGACGCCCACCGGGTGCCGCCGAGATGCACGGGCCCGGTCGGGTTGGCCGAGACGAACTCGAGGTTGATCCGGGTGCCCTGCAACGTCTGGGCGGTGCCGTACGCCGCGCCCGCGGCCAGCACCTGCTCGACGATCGCGCCCTGCGCCGACGCGGCCAGCCGGATGTTGAGGAAGCCGGGCCCGGCGACCTCGGCCACCTCGACACCGTCCGTGGCGGTCAACGCCTCGGCCAGCCAGGTCGCCAGATCTCGCGGATTCGTGCCCGCCTTCTTTGCCACCTTCATCGCCACATTCGTGGCATAGTCACCGTGTTCCGGGTTGCGGGGACGCTCGACAGTGACCTCGTCGGGCAGGACCGCGGGATCGAGCCCACGTTCGACGAGCACCTTCGCCGCGGTGGTGCGAAGGAGATCTGCAAGGTCAGCTGGAGTCACGAGTCTCTATCCTATGGTCTTGGCGGGTGTGCACCTCGAGTGGGCATCGCGCCGGAACCGTCCGCAACCTGTAGCAGCACGCGGATCCGTCACGTCGAGAGAGCACAACGAGCGATGCCGAGCAGTCCCAGCGCCAAATCGGCCAAGGCCACCAAAGCCGGCGCGAAGTTGTCGGCCTCCCGTAAAGGGGGCGGCCGGGGTCAACTTCCCAAGAACAATCGTCAGATTCCCTGGTTGGCCATCGGCGCGGCCGTAGTCATCATCGCATTGATCGGTGCCCTCGCCTACAGCCTGGTACCCAAGTACCAGGAGAAGGCCGCACTGGACAAGTACACGCCCAGCGCCGACCGGAAGGACCCGTCCGAGTCGATCTCCGGCGTGGTCAAGAAGGAGTACCCGGCCGGACTGCACATCGGCCCGACCCAGCGCGTCGCCTACGACCAGAGCCCCGCGTTCGGCGGACCGCACGACGCGTCCTGGGCGACCTGCACCGGCATCGTGTACGACAAGCCGATCCGGATGGAGAACGCCGTGCACTCGCTCGAGCACGGCGCGGTCTGGATCACCTACAACCCCGACAAGGTGGACGCAGCAGGTCGTGACCTGCTGGCGAGCAAGGTCAAGGGCAAGCCGTACTCGCTCATGTCGCCGTATCCCGGTCTGGACACCCCGATCTCGTTGCAGTCCTGGGGCCATCAGCTGAAGCTGGACAAGGCCGACGATCAGCGTGTCGGCCAGTTCATCACCGCCCTGCGGCTCAACGCCTACACCTATCCCGAGGTCGGCGCGGACTGCTCCACCATCGCCTTCGACACCGATAATCCGCCGCCGTTCGACCCGACCCCGCCCGGACCGGACGCGGTGCCGATGGACGGTAAGGGGCTGCAGCCGGATCCGTCCGAGATGCCCGGCGGCATCCCCGGCGTGCCCGGTCTGCCGGGCGTGCCCGGGCTGCCCGGTGCGCCGCTGCCCGGCCAGCCCGGCCGGCCGCAGCCCGCGCCGGTCCCCGGACAGCAGGCGCCGGTGCAACAGTGACGCCCACCGAGTTGGAGCGCGGCGCCGAACCTGCCGCGTCCGGCCTCGGCGGCCAGTTCCAGCGGCAGCGGACCGCGCTGCTGGTGCTCGGCGTCATCGGCGCGATCGTGCTCGGCGTCGCCATCGGCGCGCTCGTCCGGCTGCCGTTCACCGGCTCGTCCGAGCCGGACCCGGGTGCGGTCGACGTCGGTTTCAGCCAGGACATGTCAGCCCATCACGCGCAAGCCGTCGAGATGGCCGGCGTCGTGCTGGTCAAGTCGACCGACACCGACGTGCGCCGCCTCGCCTACGACATCATGACCACCCAGCAGAGCCAGGTGGGCCGAATGCAGGGCTGGCTGCAGCTGTGGGGCAAGCCCGCGCAGAGCGTCGACGGGTACATGGGCTGGATGAGCGGGCAGCCCGGCGGCCACGGCCACTCCGGCGGCGCCACGACCATGTCCGGTCCGATGGCGGCCATGCCCGGCATGGCCACGCCCGCGGACCTCGCCGCCCTGCGCCAGGCCACCGGCACCGAACTCGACACCCTGTTCCTGCAACTCATGCTGCGCCATCACCAGGGTGGCCTGTCGATGATCCAGTACGCCGCCGAGCACGCCGACACCACCGCGGTGCACACCCTCGCCGACACCATGGACAAAACCCAGCGCGGCGAAGCCCAGCTCATCACCACCATGCTGACGGCTCGCGGCGCCCAACCCCTCCCCCTGAACTGACCCCAACCGCCGCCTCCGCCACGCTTTTTGGCGCACGGCCCCCGATGCGATACGCTTTCCCCGCCCGATCGGCGGCCCCCAAGCCCCGCTCGGCCCTATCCCGCCCTCGTAGCTCAGGGGATAGAGCGTCTGCCTCCGGAGCAGAAGGCCGCAGGTTCGAATCCTGCCGAGGGCACCACGTTAAAGGCCCCCGATCGTTGCGGTCGGGGGCCTTTCACGTGCGCGAAGTTCAGTCGGGCGGGCCGAGTACCAACGCTGAGTTGTTGCCGCCCATGCCGAGGGCGATCTTCATGGTGAGGCCGTTGCCGGCGTGGTCGATGACGCCGTCGACTAATCGGGGGTGAGCGGCGGCGACGATCGGGGCCGAGACCATGAGGCCGTGTTCGTAGCCCAGGATGGTGGCGGCCACCTCGACTCCGCCGGAGGCGGCTTGGCAGTGGCCGGTCAGCGGTTTGGTGGCCAGCACCTGTGGGCGGTCATCGAAAATGGTTGCCAGTAAAGCGGTTTCGGCCACATCGCATTGCTGGGTGCCGGAGCCGTGGCTGTTGAGGTAGGCCACCTGCGCGGGGTCCACCCGCGCGGCCGTCAGCGCCTGCCGCACGCACGCGAAGATCTGCTCGTGCGAGGGCTCCACGGAGATCACGTGGAAGCCGTCGTTGGTCATGGCGCCACCCAGCACCGCCGCGTACGGCCGGTCGGCCGCGCCGGTCACCACGAACGCCGTGGCGGCCTCGCCGAAGCCGAAACCGCGGCTGCCCTCCTGGAACGGGCGGCAGGCCATGAGCGGGTCCTCGTCGGTGACCGCTGCGCCCAAGGTCACGAAGGGCTGGACGATGTCCGGGATCGCGCTCAGGTCGCTCGCGACCACCACCACGTCGTCGACGAAGCCGTGCGCCAGCCACATCTGGGCGGTCATGAGCGCGGCGTTCGCCGAGGAGCAGGCGGCGGTGACGTTCATCGCCGGACCGTGAAAACCGTGCTCGCTCATCAGGTTGGAGTTCGGCGTGGAGGGCAGCAGCCGTAAGAAGTCCCGCGAACGGCGCTTGCCGTGGTCGTGGACGTAGAAATCGTGCCACTCGTCGGTGTCGCCGAGCACGATCGCGTGCAACAGCCCTACCGTGGCGCCCGGTCGCCAGCCCCGCGCGCGGGCATCGGCCACCGCCTCGCGGACCGACTCCTGCACCGATCGCACGTACACCGAGCCCAGCTCCGGGTCGCCGCCGTCCGGTATCCGGGCCACCCATCCGTCAGTGTCCCGATCCGGGCCGAACCCCGGCTGGGGCCGAGCCGCGTGTTTACCGCTCAGCAGGCCCTGCCAGAGCGCCTCGCGCCCCCAGCCATATCCGGTGACCGTGCCCAGCCCCGCAATGACCACACGATCTCGAGCTGCGTTCTTGCCTGGCATTTCACATCGTTCCTTCGCGAGCCGGTATTCGTCATGATCACCGCACCGAGGCCGCCGATGGGTGGAACTATGATCTATTCAACACGGCCCGGCAGGCATGGTAACCAAGCGCCTGATTTTGTTTGCTCGATGGCGCACATTCGCAGGTCGGCCACCTGTACACCCGCACTTTCAACACTCCTGGCCCAGACAGACGCACTTGCTATGATCGAGGCAGCGTCGGCCGGAGAGCGATTCCCGAGCCCGGAAGCAGATCCCCCGTTGGAACGGGGCCGCGCTCCCGGCTGCCCCGGTGTCTTCTGGAGTCCACTTGATGGATCAGGTCAGCCGCATCGGCCGAGCAGAACTCGACGGCACCACCCCGGCTACGCCCGCGCTCCTGCACTTCTTCGATCACATCGTGCTCGGCAGCAACAATGAGGCCGTATGGCGTTGTGAGACAACGCATCTCTTGGATCAGCACGGGCAGCCCTCGTTCGCGGTGCGCCTCGATATCGACCCGCACGCCGGGAACGTCCTGGGCCGCGTCCCGGGCGGCGGCGCCCGGAATCACCTGGTCGAACTCGACGACCGGTCCGTGCCCGCACTGGAAGCAGCCGCCCGGCGGCTGCTGAACGGCGGCACCGAAAGCCGCGCACATTACGGGACGGTGCTGCGTGAGTTGCCGCTGAGCCACCGCTCGAATTCGATCGGTGCGAGCTTGCTGATCAATTGCCTACCGGTCACCTGGGCGGAAAAGGGATGCGCGTTCCAACGGGTCGCCGACACCACCGGTGCGAACGGAGTTTTCTTCGGCGCGATCACTCTCGCGGCCCCCGCGACAATCCTCGATCTGACCCTCGCCGCGTATTTCCCGGCGCTCCCGCTGTTCGACGAAGCGCGTGGCACGGAGGACGGGCTGCGTTATGCCCTGGGCCGCTCGTGGTCGGAGGTGTCGATCACCCGGGTCGGGCAGACCGTGTTCTGGACCGCGCGGCGGCCACGCCGCCTCGGGTGAGTCGCCGCGCTCAGCTCACGGCACCGTCCTCGACCGGCCGGAGCACGATCGCGGCGGGTTGCACGGGCTTGGACTGCACGCTCGGCAGGGGCCAGGCGGTGGCCTCGTACCGGCGGTCGTTGATCGTCACGGTGGCCTCGACGCTGGTCTGCGACCCCGAAACGATCCGGGCGATCTGCAGGTCTTCCAGCAGTTCGACGATGTTGCTGTCGCGCAGTTCCTCGCGCAGCACCCCTTCGGTGTGCAGCGTGATCCGGCGTTCGGCGTCGACCAGGATCAGCGTGTGCCGAGTGAACTGGACGATGTGCCGCAGCGTCGCGACGACTGGCTCGGGGCGACGGACCAGTTGCAAGCTCATGCCGTAGACGGATCGTTCGGTGGGCCCGATACCGGGGTGCGCGGCGCTCCAGAAATGCACCCAGCCGGGGGCGCCGGGCGGGTGGATCGACCAGATCGCCTCGGCGGCAAGCCCTTTGGTGCCGGTCGCCGCGTCCCAGTACAGCGCCAGGAAGCGCGGTACGTCGTCGGCGTTGGCGAAGCGGAGCAGATCGCGGATGGGGCGCGGTTCGCCGGCCTGCCGATCGGTGCCGAGCATTGCCAGATCGTCGCCGGCGCTGCTGGTGGTGACGGCGTCCAGATCCAGGATCCAGCTGTTGTAGACCGGGCGCGGCAGGACCGGGCCCGGCGCGAGCCACAGCACCAAGCCGACCGGCATGCCATCGGGCGCCTTCACCCAGTGCGCACGCAATGCCATCTTGGCGTCGTCGGCGGTGCGGTCGTCGTACGGTCCGTCGAAGAGGTCGGCGACCATATCGGCCCACAGCCGCTCGCCTTCGACGTCGAATCCGAGCATGCTCGCACAGCGCGTCAGCACCCGCGCCACCCGCTCGCCGGCGGCCGAGTGCACCATGATGTCGCTGCGGCTCAGTCGCGAATCCGCCCCGTCGCGCGCGATCCGCGCTTCCCGCCGCAGTCGAGTCGTGAGGACATCGACCCCCACCCACGCCCCTGGTACCCGCATGCCCAGAGCCTAGCGAGATCGACAACCGCGATGCCGCATACGCACCCGACCGCGCGCGATTCCCGGCAGTGGCGGCGAGGTCAGCAAACCTTGCGCAGGTGGAAATCGCGATCGTCGGGGGTGGCGAGCAGCGCTTCCATGGTGGCGCGGTCGAACGGCAGCAGATCGATGTGGCCGCCTTCGGTGAAGTACCAGGAATTGCACCCGGTGTTCCAGACCGTGGGCTCCAACGCCTTGCCGACCTCGGCCTCGAATCGGGCGGTGGCGGCTTCGGTCACCTCGACGGTGTCGAATTCGCCTGTCCGCCAACGGTTGATCCACGCGACGATATACCGGGCGGTGACCTCGGCGGCGTGATGCAGTGGAATGGAGCCGGTCGGCGAGTTCGGTCCGAGCACCGTGAACAGGTTGGGAAAGCCCGGGACGGCGGTCATCCGGTAGGCCCGCGGACCCTTCACCCACGCATCGTCGATCGCGATCCCGTCGCGGCCGGCCAGGTTCATCGGTCGCATGTAGTTGTGCGCCTGGAAGCCGGTGGCCAGCACGATCATGTCGAACTCGTGCTCGGTGCCGTCGGAGGTGCGAATGCCGGTGGGGGTCACGGCCGTGATCGCGTCGGTGACCAGTTCGGTGTTGCGGGCGTGCAGCGCGCGGTAGTAGCTGCCGGACAACACTTGTCGCTTGCAGAGCGGCTGATAGTCCGGGGTGAGCTGCGCACGCAGGCGCGGATCGCGCACCTGGACGCGCAGGCTCAATCGCGCGTACTCCTGTACCGCTCGGCGCCGCCAGCTCGGCCGCGTGACGACGTCGGTGAACAGCTTCGCGCCGGTCATGCCCGCGCGGTACAGCGCGCGATTGACCTGCGGGAGCCGGTCCAGCACCGCGCCGACGACGGCGGGTTGCGGCAGCCGCATCGGCGCCCAGATGACCCACTGCGGACTGCGGACGAAATGGGCCAGTCGGCGCGCCTTCGGCTGCAGCGCCGAAACCACCTGCACGCCGGTCGATCCGGTGCCGATGACGGCGATGCGCTTGCCGTCGGTGGGCACCGAGTCGTCCCAGCGTGCCGTGTGCAGCACGGCACCGGTGAACTCGGCCAGGCCGGGCAGCTCGGGGGTGGCCGGATGGTGCAGCACGCCGGTCGCGGCGATCACGAAATCGGCCTCGTAGCTGTTGCCGTCGCCGGTCTCGACCCGCCAACCCGATCCGGTGAAGGTCGCCGCCGTGACCTCGGCATTCGTGCGTACGTGCGGTCGAAGACCGAACCGGTCTACGACGTCGGCGAGATAGCGCTGGATTTCCGGGCCGGGCGCGAAGACCTGCGACCAGTCCGGTTTCGGGGCGAACCCGAACTGATACAGCTGTGACGGGACGTCGCAGGTCAGCCCGGGATAGTGGTTCCAATGCCACACGCCGCCGACGTCGGACCCCTTCTCCAGAATCACGAAATCGTCGATCCCGTTGCGCTGCAAAGTGACCGCGCTGGCAATGCCGGAGACGCCGGCGCCGATGATCACGACCCGCGGTTCGCGCGGCGCGGTCACCGCTGCCCCACTGTCGCCTGCCGAACGCTCACGCACTTGCCCAACTCCTTTGTCGGATACCTTCGGTATTCGAATACTGACGGTATTGTGAATCCGGCAGCCTGTCAACGGAGTGGCGAACGGCAGGTCTAGCTCGCTGCGGGGACGGGGCGCCGACTCCTGCGGTACCACCACATGACGAGAGGGGCGGCCAGGAAAGGAAGGACGACGAAGGCCAGACCCTGCACCGACAGGTCGGGGTCGTGCAGTTCGAGGTAGTTCCACTTGCTCGCGAGGAACTGGGTGGTCACCTGGAACGCGGCGTGGAAGCCCATGCAGGCCATGATGTTTCCGGTCACCGACCGCAGCACACCGAGCACCAGGGAAAAGGCGAAGAAGAGCACGGCTCGCCCCACCGAGCCCGCGGCGCCGATCAGCACACCCCACGCCGTGAACAGCATCGCCTGCCCGACGACCGCGCTCGCCGTGGACCAACGTTCGTTCAGATTGGCGAAGAAGTACCCGCGAAAGATGAGTTCTTCCGGAACGGCCTCGTACAGGAGCACCAGCACGAGCAGACCGAACAGCGCCAGTACGGTGCGCGGAAAAGACTCCCGCACAGTGATATCCGCCCAGCCGAGCCACAACATCGCGGCCATCGCCGACCAGGCCGGAATTCCCCAGCACGCGACACCGACGAGAAACGCGCGCCCACCGCGGCCGACCGAGGAGAATCCCAATTCGGCAAAGGGCCTGCGATCGAGAAACTTTCGAGCGAGCAGAATCAACGGCACGGTGAACACCGTCGCGCCCACTGCGCGCACGATGTGCGCCGAACGGGTGTATTCCCCAGCAGGAGGCACCAGGTGGTACAGCACCAACCACCACACCGTCACTGCGACGAAAACGATCCCCGCTCTGGCGACCAAAGCAGGGCGCGCCCGCAATTCTGCACCGGAAATGCCCACCCCGCGACCGTATCCCGCATTACGAGCACAGCGCGTCCTACGAAAGTGGGAGTCGCCGCGAACTCGATCGCGGGACGAATTTCCTCAGGCGCAGCTGAATTGGAAAGGCGCGGTCTGGGTGACGCCCGGTAAAACGATCATCTGGACGTAATCCACGCCGCGGACCGAACAGCCGGACGGCGGCGCGGTGACCCGCACCTGGTAGCAACCGGGCGTCAAGTCGACGCGCACGGTCCCGTCGGGCCCGGTGGTCAGCGCAGTGGGGGCGGGCGCGGCACCGCAGGGCGCGATACCGACCTCGGCCCCTGCGACGGCGAGTTGATCGGCCCCGGTCGTCGCCCGGACCTGCACCACACCCTGCCCTGGATCGGCGCCCGCGAGGCCGGCGGCGGCCAGCAGGCCGACCCCGGCGCCTGCACCGATGAAGAGCACCCTGCGCATCCGAATCTCCCTCTGCACGAACGAAGATGAGCGTTGGTCCCCCGTGCGATCAATATAGGCGGGGCGCCGGCGGACCGGAACGCACTCCCTTGATGGGTAACCCCGCGCGGGACGCTCTAATCGGAACCACGCGGTCCCGTGATCGATGACACATCAGCGACTCGACCGGCGACATGCCCGGACCCCCGTTCGATACACCGGCCGACGTCTCTTTTGACGCGCCCGAACGTCCGGTTGCCGTAACCTTCCAGGAACCAGGGGGGGCCGACGGAGGACGAGCCGATGACTTATCCGAATCCGCACCAGCCCGACCAGCCCACCGGCTACCCGCCCCCGCACTATCCGCAGGCCGCGACTCCTGCACCGGTGCCGCCCGGCGCACGGCAGCCCTCCCGGAAAAGCAAGGTCGGCCTCGTCATCGGGTTGATCGCGGTGGTGTTGCTGGCCCTCGGCGGCGTGGTGGTGATCGGGGCGGTGCTGACGGCACAGGGCAAGGGACCGTTCGCCTCCGACGCGCAACGGATCGAGTCGGCCGTCCACGACTTCTACGACACGCTGGAGAAGAAGGGGTTCTCGGCGGCCGCGGCCAAAGCGTGTGCGGCCGACCGCGCCGAGTTCGACGCGCTGCCCGCCGAACAGAAACAAGAATTCGACACCGCCGCGGTATCGGTCAGCATCGATAAGATCGATGACATCAAGATCGATGGCGAGCTGGCGACCGCACGGATCACCGGCAAGCTCACCCTGGAGCTGCCCGGCGAGGAGCCGGACACCGATACCAGCACCACCGAGCACCTGAAGAAGGAAGACGGCAAGTGGAAGGTCTGCTCCGCGGGTTCCGGCCGGAACTGACGAGTCGCGGCCCCGCATGACGTGCTGCGGGCCGTCCCGGCGCACCCTGCTCGGCGCGCTGGGCCTGGCGGCGCTGCTACCGGTGGTCGGCGCTGCGCGGCCGGGATCGGCTCGGGCCCAATCGAATCCGGTTCTCGCCACCGATCTGGAGGTGGTCACGATCACCGATCGGACGGTGATCGTGACCTGGACGACGCTGTCACCGGACGCCGCGGGGCGGCTCGTCCCGGTCGCCGCGGACGCGGAAGTACGTCTCGCACCGGCAGATTCGCCGCGCGCACCGGTTACGGTGTGGTCCGACCCGGAGCCGACACCCTTCCACTACGCCGAAGTGGACGGACTGGAACCCGGCCGCGCGTACCGATTCGAGGCGTGGTCCAACGGTGTTCGCGCGATTCCGGCGCTCTCGCTGACCACACTGAGTCCTGGCGCCCCGGAGATCACCGGCGAGTTCACCACATTGACGCCGCCGCCCGGACGCCCGCTGCGAACCGTGGCCCTGGCCAACGACATCCATTACGGCGAGGAGGTCAGCGGCCTGCTCGTCGCGAATCTGCCGCCCGGCTTCCGCCAGGACGTGCCGCCGTATCCCGAGGCGATGCTGGCCGCGCTGCTCGACGACCTGCGCAGGCCCGACCGGGGCGCGGCGCACCTGCTGATCGCGGGCGACCTCACCGACGAAGCGTCCCTTGCGGATTCGCGCGCGGTCCGCGCGCAGCTCGACGACTGGGGCGCGCTGGGCACCGACTACATGGTGGTCCGCGGCAACCACGACCGACCGCACACCGGGCCGGACTATGCGGGCTGCGCCCCGGCGCCGGCCGAGCACCACGACTGCTGGGCCGAGGCGTTCACGGCGCGCCAGCAACTCGTGGAGCACGAGATCGGCGGACTGCGCGTGCTCGGCCTGGACACCAGCGAGCTCGACGGCTCCGGCGGCACCATCGACCGACCGCAGTTCGACCTGCTCAGCGAGCGGCTGCGGGCCGACCCGGACCGGCCGACGCTGGTGTTCAGCCACCATCCGGTCACCCGAGAGTCCGGCTACACCAATCTCGCGGGGCCGGGATTCGTCTTGAACGGCCGCGACAGCGCCGAACTGCAAGCGAGCTACGAGCGCGCTCCGGGCGTCTTCCTGCACCACAGCGGACACACCCACCGCAATCGCCGGACCCGCCCGGATACCGGATGCGCCGTCGAATTCCTGGAAGTGGCTGCGGTCAAGGAATATCCGGGCGGCTACAGCCTGCTGCGCCTGTACGAGGGCGGCTACATGGTGAACTTCTACAAGACGCGGACCGCGGCCGCGCGCCGCTGGAGCGCGACCACCCGGGGCGAATACTTCGGCCTGCTCCCGGATTACACCCTCGGCACCACCGCCGACCGCAATCACGTTGTGCTGCGCGATTTCTCGGGCCTCGGCTGATTCGCCGGAATGGCCCGCCGAGTCCGCGCCGACCGGCACTGAGCGCCGGGCACTGAGTAACCAGCGCCGTGCGCTGGGTAACGAGCGCTGGACGCTGAGCAATCAGCGCTGGGCGCTGAGCACGGCCCGAGCTGCTCGGCGCGGCGGTGGCGTACACCGCGCCGAGCGCCGCTCGATCGACGACCTCGAGCCCTGCTTGGAGCGAGCGGCGGGAATTGAACCCGCGTAAACGGCTTTGCAGACCGTTGCCTCAACCACTCAGCCACGCCCGCCTCGTGATTGATAGTGCCGGGCGCGGGTCGCCGGCCACACCCTTGCGCTCAGTCTGATTCGAAGAACAAAGGTCTGATTCGAACGCACTGTGATCCACAGTGCCCGTGGATGTCCCCGATCAGCACCCGGCCCCATGGAATGATCAGGGCATGTCTCGGCCACGTCCCCTGCCGCTCGACCCGATCGAGGAGGCCCATCGCCAATGGGTCGACCACGGCTGGGGGGATGTCGCCGACGGTATGGCCGCGGTGACCTCACTGGTTCGAGCCCAGCAAATCGTGATGGCGCGAGTGGACGAGGCGCTGAAACCAACCGGTTTGACCTTCTCCCGCTACGAATTGCTCATGCTGCTGAGCTTCAGCAAGACCGGCGCGCTGCCGATGGCGAAGGCCAGCGCCCGCCTGCAGGTACACCCCACCAGCGTCACCAACACCGTCGATCGCTTGGAGGCGGCGCAGTTGGTCGAGCGGGTGCCGCACCCCACCGACCGGCGTGCCACGCTTATCGAGATCACCGCCGCCGGAAGGGAATTGGTCGCCCAGGCGACCGAGGAACTGAACACCAGAGTCTTCGCGCTGCCCGGCTTGGCACCCGATCGGCTGCACACCCTGCTCCAGCTGCTCGCGGAATTCCGACACGCCGCGGGCGACTTCGACACCGGCGCGGCGCAGGCACACTGGTCTGCGACTGGACCGGAATAGCCGGGCAGAACTGGACGGTCCAGTACACCCCGCAATTGGCGGTGCAGTAACGGTCCGGCATCCAACTAGCGAATTTCTCGCCCTGTCGCCTTGGCAGCAGCGCGGAAAGGGTCCACCATGTAAATCATGGTGCTGGTCTTGGGGGTATCGGCGGGCGCTGGTGGCGCACGCGCGATGCTGACGCATTCCGATCAGCCACACCTGCCGCCCATCGATCGTTGCCAGGTGCTGCGCCGCCCGGGCGGCGGCATCGACGAGCCGGTGCTCGAGGCCATCCGGCAGATGCGCGGCGCCGCCGATCGGCGCGACGAGCTGGTCACCGGCACGGCCGTGACCTGCCGCTGCACCTTGCACTCCGAGGCCATCCGGGCCAGCGCGGGCCGCAGCGGGCTCACCATCGTCGACGAACCGCTGGCCCAGCTGCGCTATCTCCGGTTCACCGGCCAACTGCCCGACAGCGGCTCGGTACTGCTCTACGACCTCGGCAGTTCCGGTCTCACCATCACCCACGCCGATTGCCGCACCGACACCATCCTGGCGGGCAAGCGCAGCACCGTACTCGGCGGTGACGGCTACGACGCGCTGCTGCGCTGGCAACTCGCCCGCGGCGGCGTGCTCACCGACAAGCTCACCAGTCGCAGGCATCGGGAGGCGTTGAGCAGCGAGCGGGTGGTCACCGCGATCGACCCGATCTCCGGTGGCCGCGAGGTGGTGACCCGCAGCGACCTGGCGGAGCTGTGCTCGGCGAGTATCCACCACTCGGCGTCGTTCGTGCGGCAGCTGATCGAGGAGAGCGGGGTCCAGCCCGAGGCGCTGGTGCTGCTCGGCGGCTGCACCCGCAACCCGAACATCCGCGACGAGCTGGCCGAGCTGATCGACCTGCCGATCATCTACGACCCCGAACCGGATTACGTCTCGGCGCGCGGCGCGGTGCTGCTGGCGGCCGAACGCCACGGTGGCGAGGTGCGGATGGCGCGGGCGCGGACGGGCGCGGCCCTGTCCGCGTCGCTGGTGCACGGCCCGGTCGACCGCCGCAAGCTCATCGCCGCCGTCGCGGTCACCGCGGCGCTCGGCGCGACCATCGCGGGAATCCTTGCTATGGACAGGAGTTCGACCGAACCGAGCGACGGCAATACGCCGACACCCGCGGAGATCATCGGTCCGTCGCCGTCCAACTTCGGCTGACCGCGGAACCCGACGACAAGGCCGTTCCGAAACCCGCTAAGTGGACAGGCATTCTGTCCGGACCACGGTCCGCCCACCCGGAGCGCGGGCGGGCGGACGACCGATCAGCGGTTGGTGAACTTCGCGGGACGCTTCTCGACGAAGGCGCTCATGCCTTCCTTCTGATCGTCGATGGCGAACAGCGAATGGAAGACGCGGCGCTCGAAGCGCAGCCCCTCCGCGAGGGTGGTTTCGAAGGAGCGGTTGACCGCCTCCTTCGCAATCATGGTGACCGGCAACGACATCGAGGCGATCGTCTCGGCGACCTCGAGCGCGGTGTCCAGCAGATCGGCGGCGGGCACGATGCGCGAAACCAGGCCGGCGCGCTCGGCCTCTTCTGCGTCCATATTGCGGCCGGTGAGCACCAGATCCATCGCCTTGGCCTTGCCGACCGCGCGGGTCAGCCGCTGCGAGCCGCCGATACCGGGGATGACACCGAGTTTGATCTCCGGCTGCCCGAACTTGGCGGTATCGGCCGCGATCAGGATGTCGCAGATCATCGCCAGCTCACAGCCGCCGCCGAGGGCGTACCCGGCGACCGCGGCGATGGTCGGCTTGCGGAATTCCGCGAGCCGGTCCCAGCGGGCGAAGTAGTCGTTGAGGAACATGTCCATGTACGACTTGGGCTGCATCTCCTTGATATCGGCGCCCGCCGCGAAGGCGCGCTCCGATCCGGTGATGACGACGGCCCCGATCTCCTCGTCGCGCTCCAGTTCGTCCAGCGCGGCGATGACATCGTCGAGGACTTGCGCGTTCAACGCGTTGAGCGCCTTCGGCCGGTTCAACGTGATCCAGCCGACCCGCCCCTTGCGCTCCAGCAGAATCGTCTCGAAATCGCTCACTAGGCACCTTCTCGCTCAGAACGGCTACGAATATCGGTGACGATAGCGGAGAAGTCCAGGTCGCCCGACGACTGGTTGAACCGCTCGTAGATCTCGGCGGCGAGCAGGCCGAGCCGGCCATCGATGCCGTTCTCGCGCAGCGCGTTCGCGGCGAGGCCGAGGTCCTTGTTCATCAGCGCGGTGGCGAAGCCGGGCCGGTAGTCGTTGTTGGCCGGGCTGGTCGGCACCGGGCCGGGGACCGGGCAGTAGGAGGTCAGGGCCCAGCTCTGGCCGGATGCGGTGGAGACGACGTCGAAGAAGGACTGGTGGGTCAGGCCCAACTGCTCACCGAGCACCAGGGCCTCGGACAGGCCGATCATCGAGATGCCGAGCAGCATGTTGTTGCAGATCTTGGCGGCCTGCCCGACCCCGGAACCGCCGCAGTGCACGACCTTGCCGCCCATCACCTCGAGCACCGGCAACGCGGTGGCGAAATCGTCGGCGGCGCCGCCCACCATGAAGGTGAGGGTGCCCGCGGCCGCACCGGCGACGCCGCCGGAGACCGGGGCATCCAGCGCCCGGTGCCCCGCGCCGATGGCGAGGACGGCCGCGGATTTCGCGTCGGCCACATCGATCGTCGAACAGTCGATGAACAGGGTGCCCGGCTTCGCGGCCGGCAGGATCTCGGCGTACACGTCGAGCACCAGCCGTCCGTTCGGCAGCATGGTGATCACCACGCCCGCCTCCGCCGCCTCGACGGCGGTGGCGACGACGGTCGCGCCGTCCTTCGCGGCCTGCTCCCGCGCGGCGGGTACCGGGTCGTAGGCCACTACCTCGTAGCCGGCTTTCACCAGGTTCGCCGCCATCGGCGCACCCATGTGGCCGAGCCCGAGGAATCCGATCTTTTCAGTCATTGCTCACCAAACCCAGTTCCTGATCGCCCAATTCGGCGAAGTATGCGTCGACCTGCGCGGTGCTGACGTCGGCGAGAGTCGCCGGCGACCACTGCGGGGCACGGTCCTTGTCGATCACTTGCGCGCGGATGCCCTCCACCAGGTCGTGCGAGGCCAGGGCCGCGATGGAGACCCGATACTCCTCGTTCAGCACCACCTCCAGGCTCGGCGCGGAACCCGCCGACCGCAACGACCGTAACGCGACCTTCAGCGCGACAGGCGATTTCGTGAGAATGTCGGCCGCCGCCCGGCCCGCTTCCGGCGCCTCGTGCGCCTGCAGCCGGGCGACGATCTCCTCGACGGTGTCCGCGCCGTAGCAGGCATCGATCCATCCGCGCTGGGCGAGCAGGCCGGATTCCGGTGCGCCCGTGGCGAATTTGGCGATCGCGACCTCGACCGCCTCGGTGCGCAACGTCTCCAGCAGCGCGGGCAGGTGTTCGGTGGCGACGAAGTAGTCGGCGAAACCCGCCGCGATCGCGTCGCCCGCGTCCATCCGCGCGGTAGTCAGCGCAACGTGCGTGCCGATCTCGCCGGGGCTGCGCGCGAGCAGGTAGGTACCGCCGACATCGGGCACGAAGCCGATGCCCACCTCGGGCATGCCGATCTTGGACCGCTCGGTGACGATGCGGTGGCTGCCGTGGCCCGACAGCCCGACCCCGCCGCCCATCACGATGCCGTCCATCACCACCACATAGGGCTTCGGATACCGGCCGATCAGCGCGTTGAGCAGGTATTCGTCCCGCCAGAAGCGCCCGGTCGGGGAATCGGGGCCGACCGCACCGCCGGTGGCGTCGGTGTGGATCGCGACGATATCGCCGCCCGCGCACAG
This sequence comes from Nocardia brasiliensis IFM 10847, assembly GCF_000710915.1. Lineage (GTDB taxonomy): Bacteria > Actinomycetota > Actinomycetes > Mycobacteriales > Mycobacteriaceae > Nocardia > Nocardia brasiliensis_A. The sequence continues at coordinate 4,705 of NZ_BAUA01000201.1, read as the reverse complement.
ACCGCGCTCCCCCGCCCCGGTGAGCACGACGGTCCGAACGGCGTCGTCGTCCGCCCAGGCGCGCAACGCCTCGGTGATCGCCAGTGTCATCGAATGATTCAGCGCGTTGATGGCTCTGGGCCGGTTCAGGGTGATCAGTCCCAGGCCGTCCTGCTGCTCGATGCGGACCTCGGGCTCAGCCGCGTCGGTCATGCCGCTCCTTCCACCGCACGGGCGACGACCACCCGCATGATCTCGTTGGTCCCTTCCAGGATCTGGTGTACCCGCAGATCCCGGACGATCTTCTCCACACCGTATTCGGCCAGGTAGCCGTAGCCGCCGTGCAGTTGCAGCGCCTTGTTGGCCACCTCGAAACCGGCGTCGGTGGCGAACCGCTTCGCCATGGCGCACAGCTCGACCTTGTCCGGCGCGTCCGCGTCGAGCGCGGCCGCCGCCCGCCACAGCAGGGTGCGGGCCGCCTCCAATTCGGTACGCATATCGGCGAGTTGGAACCGGAGCGCGTCGTTCTTCAGCAGCGGTTTGCCGAACGCGTGCCGCTCGGCCAGATACGGCACCGTCTTGTCCAGTGCCGCTTGGGCGCCGCCGACCGAGCAGGCGGCGATGTTCAGTCGCCCGCCGTTGAGGCCGTTCATGGCGATCCGGAAGCCGTCGCCCTCGGCGCCGAGCAGGTTCGCCGCGGGCACCCTGGCGTCCTCGAAGATCACCTGACGGGTGGGCTGAGCGTTCCAGCCCATCTTCTTCTCGTTGGCGCCGAAGGAAACTCCGGGCGTATCGGCGGGCACGATGAACGCCGAGATACCGCGTGCCCCGGCGGCACCGGTCCGCGCCATCACCACGTAGACGTCCGTGGCGCCCGCGCCGGAGATGAATTGCTTTGCGCCGTTGAAGATGTAGTCGTCGCCGTCGCGAACGGCCTTGGTGCTCAAGGCCGCCGCGTCCGAGCCGACGCCCGGTTCGGTCAGCGCATAACTGGCCAGCAGCTCCATCGAGGTCAACCGCGGCAGCCACCGATCACGCTGTGCGGCATCGCCGTAGCTGTCGATCATCCAGGTCGCCATGTTGTGGATGGAAATATAGGCGGCGATGGCCGGGCACCCCGTCGCGAGCTGCTCGAAGATCCGCACGGCGTCGAGCCTGCGCAGGCCCGAACCGCCGACGTCCTCTCGCACGTAGATTCCGCCCAGGCCGAGCGGGCCCGCCTTGCGCAGCACATCGATCGGAAAGTGCTTCTGCTCATCCCATTCCAGCGTGTTCGGCGCGAGGAACTCGTCGGCGAAGCCGCGCGCGGTCTCGCGGATCGCCTTCTCGTCGTCGTCGAGGATGAACATGTCAGTCCATCGTGGGGATCACGAAGGCGTTGCTCTCCTTCAAACCCGAAGGCCAGCGCTGCGTGACGGTCTTGGTCTTGGTGTAGAAGCGGATCGAGTCCGGGCCGTGCTGGTTCAGGTCGCCGAAGCCGGAACGCTTCCAACCGCCGAAGGTGTAGTACGCGATCGGCACCGGGATCGGCACGTTGATGCCGACCATGCCGACCTGCACGCGGGCGGCGAAATCGCGGGCGGTGTCGCCGTCGCGGGTGAAAATCGCGACGCCGTTGCCGTATTCGTGCTCGTTGGCCAGCCGCAGGCCCTCTTCGTAGTCCTTGGCGCGCACCACGCTCAGCACCGGACCGAAGATCTCTTCTTTGTAGATCCGCATCTCCGGCGTCACGTTGTCGAACAGCGTCGCGCCGACGAAGTAGCCGTCCTCGGCGCCGGGAACGGTCACGCCGCGCCCGTCGACCACCAGCTCGGCCCCCTCATCGATGCCGATCTGGACGTAGTTGTGTACCCGGTCCACGCCGTCCTTGCCGACCAGCGGGCCGTAGTCGGCGCCCGGATCATCGGAACGCCCGATGTTGAGCTTGTGCACCCGCTCGGTCAGCTTGGCGAGCAGGCGATCCGCGGTCTCCTGCCCGACCGGCACCGCGACCGAGATGGCCATGCAGCGCTCGCCCGCGGAACCGTAACCGGCGCCGATCAATTGGTCCGCGACGTCGTCGAGATCGGCGTCCGGCATGACGATCGCGTGGTTCTTCGCGCCGCCGAAGCACTGGGCGCGCTTGCCGTTCGCGGTCGCGGTCTCGTAGATGTACTGGGCGATCGGCGTGGAGCCGACGAAGCCCACGGCCTTGATCCGCGGATCGTGCAGCAGCGCGTCGACCGCCTCCTTGTCGCCGTTGACGACATTGAACACACCCGCGGGCAAACCCGCCTCGAGGAACAGCTCGGCCAGCCGCAGCGGCACCGAGGGATCGCGCTCGGAAGGCTTGAGCACGAACGCGTTGCCGGTGGCCAGCGCCGGGCCCGCCTTCCACAGCGGGATCATCGCCGGGAAGTTGAACGGGGTGATGCCCGCGACGACGCCGAGCGGCTGGCGCATCGAGTAGACGTCGATGCCGGTGCCCGCGCTCTCGGTGTACTCGCCCTTGAGCAGGTGCGGGATGCCGGTCGCGAACTCGATGACCTCGAGACCGCGCTGGATGTCGCCCTTCGCGTCGGCGATGGTCTTGCCGTGCTCGGCGGAGAGCAGCGCGGCCAGGTTGTCCATGTCGTCCTGCACCAGGGTCAGGAACTTCATCAGCACCCTGGCCCGCTTCTGCGGATTGAACGCGGCCCACACCCGTTGCGCCGCTTCGGCGTTCGCGACGACCGCGGCGACCTCGTCCTTGCTCGCCAGCGGCACCCTGGCCTGCACCTGACCGAGGTTCGGGTCGTAGACATCGCCGAACCTGCCGGAGGTGCCCGCTACGTGTTGCCCGCCGATGAAGTGAGTGAGTTCGCGAACCATGCCAGTCCTGTCCTGGTAGCCGACCATGACACCGCGCGTGCGGTATGCGGTCATCCTATAGTTGGACGTCCATGCTTTTGCGGAGTGTGATGAACCCCACCCGGGACGAGCGCTCGCTCAGGACGCGGGCGGCTCGGATTTCGGGCTGCGGACGAGCAGGAACGCGCCGCCGCCGAGGACCAGGGCGCCGATCGCCAGCACGGTCACCGCGACAGCCAGCGGGTTGTCGGTCAGTTCGGTGACCGCCTGACCCGCCGCGAGGGCGACCGCGAGCGCACCGCCGACCACGAGCACCGTCGAGCGCCGCTGCGCGAACATCCCGAAACAGACGCCGGCCACCAGCACACTCAGCAGGAACGCCCACGGCCTGCCGTCCGCCTCGACGACCACCGCGCCGAGCAACGCGATCGCCACCGCGATCACGTAACCGAGCCAGGTTTCGACGAAGGCGCCGAACCCGGTGAGCGCGAACCAGATTCCCGCCACGGCGAGCAAGCCGAATCCGACCCAGGTATCGGTGGCGCCCGCCAGATCACCTAGCAGGCCGGGCACCACCGCCGCACTGCACACCCCGCAGGCGAGCATGCCGAGCACCGCCGGGACGGCGATATAGCCGAGCGCCGCGGTCAGCAGAGCGGCGAGCACGGCCCAAGTTCCGGCATCGGCAGAGCTGTGGTCCAGGGCGGTCCCGACCATCCCGGCCACCGACCCGGCGGCGAGCGCGAGCAAGGCCGACGCGAGTCGGGTCCGCGAGCCGGTTTCGGCCCGGCCGAACATCTGCGCGGGGCCGCCGACCACGGCCACGGCGCCGAGCACCAGCCCGAGCGACACCGCGAAGAGCACCGCGACCTGCCCGGCCCGCGCGAGATCGTCCCAGGACGACCCGATCACCAGCGCGATCCCGCCGAACACCAGTCCGGCGCCGATATACGCGGCGATCTCGGCCACCACCTTGCCCGGCGGACGCTGTTCCCGCGCCGCCAGCGCGTCCACGACCGCGGCGTACTGCGCTTCGGTCAGCACGCCGTCTGTGACCAGCCTCCGCAAGGCCGTCTGCCGGGCTCTCGCCATCCGCACATTATGTCCGGATTCCGCGGGGCGGAGGCCGGATCACGGCACAGCGGTGCTACCTCAGGATTCGGGACCGAGTTCCACGACGGTGCCGGGATGCGCCAACGATGCGACGGTGATCCGGCCGCCCTTGGCCTGGTCGATGATCTGGCCCTGCCACGCGACGAAGCAGGAGGCGATCTCGCTGTTGTATACCCGGTTGAGGATCGGGGTCAGCACCTTGGCCAGCTCGCCCTCCGCGGCGATCAGCTGTCCGCGATACGGCCCGTAGTAGGGCAGGATCGCTTGCAGGACAACGGCTTCTACGCCTTGCACCTGAGTGATGATCGGGTCGATCACCGGTTGGTACTGCGCGATCACCGGCGCGACCTCGGCCAGCACCGGACCGGCCAGCTGCAGGATGGGCTGATAGACCGAGCCGAGCGCGAACGCCTCCGAGGAGAACGGACCGGCCAGCGGCGCGAGCCCGATCAGTGAGGCGAGCCCGCCCTGCTGTTTCGGTGCGGGCCAGCCGAGTGGGCACGGCGGCTGGGTCGCGACCGGCGCGGACGCGAACGGATCGGCGGCGCCGAGCGGCGCCGAGCTGTTCGGCGCGCTGCCCGAGCCGAGGGGCACCGAACTATTCCGGGGCCGCACCGGCATTGGGGGCCCCCGGCACCCGGGTTGATTGCGACCGCGGCCGGTACACCACCAGAACCCAGCGGGACCGAGGCAGCGGGGCCCGCCGCGGGCGGCGCTGCCGGACCCGGGGCTCCTGGGGCCGGAGTCCCCGCCGCAGGTGCCGGCGCGGGCGTCACCGGTGCCG
>NZ_BAUA01000202.1 GCF_000710915.1 Nocardia brasiliensis IFM 10847 | reverse complement strand
CGGTGGTGATCCAGGCGCCCGGATTGGCCGGCACCCCGCGCGCCGGCCAACTGCGCAGCGCGTCGGCGAACGCCTCGTGCACCGCGTCCTCGGCCAGCCCGATATCGCCGACCAGCCGGGCGACCGTGGCCAGGGCACGGCCGAATTCGGCTCGGTAGATGCCGTCGATCGCCATGTCCTGGCCGTCGCGCACGATCAGAAGCCCACGTCGACGATCCGGCGCAGCTCGGTGCGCCCCTTCTCGCCACGCGGGATCCGCGCCCCGATCTCGCCGGCCCGCGCCGGACTCGCCGCGGTGAACACATAGAGCCCGTCGACCACCTCGGCGCCCTCGGTGAACGGACCATCGGCGAGCAGCAGGGCACCGTCACGTTCCCGCACGATGGTCGCCTCGGTCGGCGGCCGCAGCGCGCCGCCGCCCTGGATCGCCGGACCCACCTGATCGACGAACCGCTGATGCGCGGCGGCCATCGTGTCCCACTCCGGCGTATCGGGTGCGACGAAATCGCCCTGGGGCGACCACAGCAGCGCCAGCCACCAGTCGGCGCCGGGCGTCGAGTGCGGCAGCCACATCTGCATCGGCCGCACCTCGATCGAGCCCCGCGCCGCCGCCGGAATCTTCCTGGCGAGCTGGATCGCCTCGTCCAGATTCGCGCAGTCGAACACGTAGAAACCGGTGACCACCTCGTTCTGTTCGGTGAACGGGCCATCGGTGATCAAGGTTTCGCCGTCGCCACCGCGGATATTGACGGCCGTGGCCGACGGGTAGAGCGCCGCGCCGCCCGCGATCGCCGCGGCCGCCTGCTCTTGGAACGCCGCGTACTTCGCGACGCCCGCGTCGAACTCCGGTGTGCCCGGCGCGGCGCTCGGCCCGGATTCGCCGCCGACAATCGTGGCCAAGTAGTGCATGGTCGCCAACCTTCCTCGAACGGAGGGGTCCGATACCCTTCCCTACTCAGACGACGAACGCCGCGCGGATTTCTCTACACCCGGCCCGAAACTATTTCTACTCGCGGTCCCGTGCTCAGTCGTCGAGTTCGACGACGCGGCGCAGTTCTACGTGTCCTTTCTCCCCGCAGGGGATCCGGCTCGCGATCTCGGTCGCGGCGGCCTGGTCCGGGGCCACGAAGAGATACAGGCCGTCGATCACGTCGGCCGATTCGGCGAACGGGCCGTCGGTCAGGGACAGGTGGCCGTCCCGGACCCGCACCGTGGTCGCGGTCGTCGGTGGCTGCACCGCGCCACCACCGCGGATCGCCGCGCCGAACTTCGCACCGAACCGCTCGTGCTCGGCCACCGCGGGATCCCATTCGGGGGTGCCCGGTGCGATCACCGCGCCCGGGTTCTCCCACAGCAGCGCGAGCCACCAGTCCGGGCCGGGATCGTCGTGCGGCGCCCACTGGACCAGTGGACGCAGTTCGACCGCGCCGTCTTCGGCCGCGGGCGCGTGCCGGGCCAGCTCGATGGCCTCGTCCAGGTCCGCGCAGTCGAACACGAGGAACCCGCCGACCACCTCGGTCTGCTCGGGGAACGGGCCGTTGGTCGTGATCAGCCTGCCGCCGGTGTGCCGGAGTTCGACGGCGGTCTCGGCCGGGAACAGCGCGACGCCGCCCGCGATCGCCGCGCCCGCAGCGGCCTCGAAGGCGGCGTATCGCGCGACCTCCGCGTCGAATTCCGGGGTGCCCGGCTCGGCGTAGGGCGCGTCCGCGGGTCCCACCAATGTCGCCAAGTACTGCATGATCGCCATCCTTCCTCGAATCGAAGGGCCTGCTGCCCCTCTATTCAAGCGACGAACACCGCCACCGGGTCTCTACATCAGGCGCTCGGGCCTTTCGAAACAGGCCCTAGCCGCCCGCGAAGGGCGGCAGCACATCCACCCGCTGGGTCAGGGCGGCGGCGGGATCGCGGGTGAGCTCGTCACCGACCAGATACGCGCAGACCGACAGCATCTTGTCCAGATCGGGTCCGTACGACGCGGACAGGGTGGAACGCAGGTCGCCGACGGTCGCGCCGACCGGGAAGTCCAGGTGCTCGCGGTCCTTGCCGACGGCGTCCGCGATCGCGGCGAAGTAGCGGATCTCAACCACCGATGGCTCCCATCGTGCGTTCGGGCGGGACGAAGCCCTCGGCGTCGATACCGTGGCCCGCCCACTTGTTCCACATCGCACCGCGCCACAGCGTGGCCAGTTCGTCGTCGTCGGCACCCGAACGCAGCACCTGGCGCAAGTCGTATTCCTGATCGCTGAACAGGCAGGAGCGCAGCATGCCGTCGGCGGTGAGCCGGGTGCGGTCGCAGGTGTCACAGAACTTGCGGGTGACCGAGGCGATGATGCCGACGGTGGCGGGACCGCCGTCCACCAGCCAGGTCTCGGCGGGCGCGGCCGGATCGTCGCGACCGGCGGGGGTCAGCGTGAACCGCGCGCCGAGCACGTCGAGCAGTTCGGCGGCGGTGACCATGTTCGCGCGCGCCCATTCGTGATCGGCGTCCAGCGGCATCTCCTCGATGAACCGCAGCGCACACTGCTCGTCGAGGCACCACTGCAACAGATCCGCTGCGCCGGAGAGTGTTTCGCGCATCAGCACGGCGTTGATCTTCACCGGCGCGAGCCCGGCGTCGCGGGCGGCGCGGATCCCCGCCAGCGCGGAACCGAGCCGATCGCGGCGGGTCAACTCGGCGAAGCCCGCGCGATCCACGGTGTCCAGCGAGACGTTCACGCGGTGCAGCCCCGCGGCGGCCAATGCGTGCGCGCGGTGTTCGAGCCCGACGCCGTTGGTCGTCATCGCCAGCGGCACATCGGGCACCTGCGCGTGGCAGCCCGCGATGATCCGCTCCAGATCCCGGCGCATCAGCGGCTCACCGCCGGTGAACCGGACCTCCCGCACACCGAGTTCACGCACCGCGAGCCGCACCAACCGGACGATCTCGTCGACGGTCAGCAGCTCGTCCGGCGGGATCGCGGGCAGGCCCTCCTCGGGCATGCAGTAGGTGCAGCGCAGCGAGCACTTCTCCGTGATGGACACGCGCAGATCGCGCGCCACCCGCCCGAAGCGGTCCAGCAGGAAGGGCGTGTCGGGGCGTCCGTCGAGCGAGGGACGCCCGGACCGCACGGCAGGTATCCCCATCTCGACCAGAGTCACGTGTCCATTATGACCTCCGGCCCTCGATGGTCAGCCGCCGAAGGTACGGAAACCGTTGCCGATCATCGGACATTTTTCTGAGCTTCGTACAAGCGGGACAGGCGGCCGGTACCGATCGGCACCGATTACGCTGGCTCGCATGAATCCAAGGCCCGCCAGTATCTCGGCCCGGCCGGTCGACGAGTACCGCGACAGCATCGAACAGCTGTTGCGGCCGTTGGCCGCGCGGGCGGTCGAGGACGTCGCGGTGCCGCACGCGTTGGGCAGGCAGCTGGCCGACGATGTCCGCGCGCCCGTCGACCTGCCGGTGTTCCGCAATTCGGCGATGGACGGCTACGCGGTGCGCGCCGCGTCCGTCGCGGTCGCCCCCGTGACGCTGCCGCTGGCCGGTGTGGTCGCGGCGGGCGACGCGGGGCAGACACCGCTGCCGCCGGGCGCGGCGATGAAGGTGATGACCGGCGCGCCGATCCCCCCGGGCGCGGACTGTGTGGTCCCGGTCGAGGACGCGCGCGCGGACGACAGCACCGTGACGGTCGAACGCGGCCGCAGCGCAGGCGAATTCGTCCGGGAGCCGGGCACCGACGTGCGCGCGGGCGAGCTGCTCGCGCGCGCGGGCACCACCCTCGCGCCCCGCCACATCGCCGCACTCGCCGCGGTCGGGTTGCCCGCCGTCGCGGTGATGCGCCCGGTGCTCGCCGCGATCATCACCACCGGCGACGAGCTGGTCCCGGCGGGTGCCGACCTGCGCCCCGGGCAGATCTACAACTCCAACGGGATCGCGCTGGCGGCCGCGCTCACCGCGAACGGCGTCACCGTCGTCTCGGTCGAGCACAGCACCGACGATCCCGCGCAGTTCCGCAAGTTGCTCGCCGCCGCGACCGGCTGCGCCGATGTCGTCTTCACCTCCGGCGGGGTGTCCAAGGGTGATTTCGAGGTGGTCAAGGACGTGCTCGAGCCGCTCGGCGGGCAGTTCGGGCCGGTGGCGATGCAGCCCGGCGGACCGCAGGGACGCACCGTGGTCGACGGGGTGCCGGTGCTGAGCTTTCCGGGTAACCCGGTCAGCACCATGGTGTCGTTCGAGGTGTTCGCCCGGCCCATTCTGCGCCGGCTCGCCGGACTGGCACCGGCGCCGAGTTACGACCTGCCGCTGCACAACGCGGTGGCTCGCTCACCGCAGGGTAAGCGGCAATTCCTGCGCGGCAAGCTGATTCATCCGAAATCCGGCGATCGGTCTGCGCCGCAACAGCTTCCGGAGGCGGTCGAGGTGGTGTCCGGCCCCGGCTCGCACCTGGTCGCGAGCATGGCGTGGGCCGACGTCCTGATCGACGTTCCCGCCGAGGTCACCACGCTGCCCGCAGGCGCCGTGGTACGAGCGTGGACGCTGTGACACGCCTTGTCGCACAGCGGAGTTACCCGAGGAGTAGGCGATGAGTGAGTTGTCCCATGTGGACGGCGAGGGCCGGGCCCGCATGGTGGATGTGAGCGCGAAGGCCGACACCACCCGGGTCGCGCTCGCGGCGGGCGAGCTGCGGACCACCGCCGAGGTGATCGCGCTGGTGCGCGCCGACGACATGCCCAAGGCCGATGTGCTGTCCACCGCGCGGATCGCGGGCATCGCCGGGGCGAAGAAGACCTCGGAACTGATCCCGCTGTGCCATCAGCTGGCGTTGTCCTCGGTCAAGGTCGAGTTCGGTTTCACCGATACCGCGATCACCATCGAGGCGACGGCGAAGACCAAGGGGCCGACCGGCGTCGAGATGGAGGCGCTCACCGCGGTGGCCGTCGCGGGACTGACGCTGCACGACATGGTGAAGGCGGTCGACCCGGCGGCGACGCTGAACGACGTCCGTTTGCTCACCAAAGACGGCGGCAAGCACGGACATTGGGAACGGTCGGCGGCGTCACCCGCATCCGTGGCCGAAACCGTCAGCGCAGAAACCGATTTCGAGTCGCGCTCCGCGGTGGTCGTGGTCGCCTCGACCGGCGCGGCCGCGGGCACCCGGGTGGACACGACCGGCCCCGTGCTGGCGGAATGGCTTGCGGGCCTCGGATTTTCGGTACGCGGACCGCTGGTGTACGCGGACGCCGATATCGCCGTCGGCCTGGCCGACGCGCTGCGGTTCCAGCCGTCACTGGTGGTCAGCACCGGTGGCACCGGCGCCTCGCCGACCGACGCGACCCCCGAGGCCACCCTCGCCCTGCTCGACCGGGAACTCCCCGGCGTCGCGGAGGCGATCCGCCAGCGCGGCACCGCGAAATTTCCGCTCGCGGCGCTCAGCCGCGGCGTGGCCGGGCTGTCCGGCCGGTCGGTGCTGGTGAACCTGCCGGGCTCCCCCGGCGGCGTCAAAGACGGTATCGCGGTGCTCGAACCACTGCTCGATCATCTGCTCGCGCAAGTAGCCGGAGGCGGCAACCATGACGACAACTGAACCCACGGTCCGGCTCGCCCGGATCAGCGCCCAGCCGCTCGACGCGGCCGAGGTGGAGGCCGCGGTGACCGGACCGCACTACGGCGCGGTCGTGGTGTTCACCGGCAAGGTGCGCGACCACGACGGCGGCCAGGCGGTCGCCGCGCTGGAGTACTCGGCGCACCCGGAGGCCGAGCGCTTCCTGCGCAAAGTCTGCGCCGAACTGGCCGCCGCGTCGGAGTTGCCGGTCGCGGCCGTTCACCGGGTGGGCGAGTTGACGATCGGCGACGACGCGATCGTCGTTGCCGTCGCCGCGGCACACCGCGCCGAAGCGTTCACCGCGTGCGCCGAATTGGTGGACCGGATCAAACACGAGGTGCCGATCTGGAAACGGCAGCTGTTCGCCGACGGATTGTCCGAATGGGTCAATGCCTGTGGGGCGTAACAAGCCCGTGACTTGAATCCTATGACGAATCAATACGCCGGGGTTAGCGTTTCCGCGCGCGCAGTTCATCGACGGCGAGCTCGGCCGGACCTGCGTAGCGCAGCCGTTCAGCACAGCACCGGGGTGGCGGGGACCCCCGCGAGACACGGGAGGACGCGATGGGCACCGATCAGGTTCTGCTGCACCGCTTCGTCATCTCTCAACTCAGCGCGGCCGGGCTCGATCGCGACCGGCTGATCAAGGAGACCGGGCTACCGGAATGGACGATGGCCGGTGACGACGTGCACCTGCCCAGCCACACCTTTTCCCGGCTGTGGGAACTCGGCGAGCACGGACTGGGTGACCCTGATGTCGCGTTGCACGTGGCCCGGCGCTACCAGCTGCCCACGCTCGGCCTCTACGACTATCTGTTCTCCACCGCGCCGACCCTCGGCGCGGGCCTGGCCACCTGCGGGCCGTACGTCACCGCGGTGACCACCAATCACCGTTTCGATCTGGTCGCGGAGAACGACGAGGAGGTCACCCTGTATCTCGACATGATCCGGGGCGAGGGCCGCGGCCGCGACCTCACCCAGCTGTGGGGACTGACCGCCGTGCTCAGCCGCGCCCGCAGGGTGGTCCGAGAACCCCTTGTGCCGCTGCGGGTTTCGCTGCGCCAATCGGCGCCCGCGCAGGTGCGCACGTTCGTCGAGGTGTTCGGCACCACCGCGATCGAGTTCGACGCGCCGGTGGACGCGATGGTCTTCCGCGCGGCCGACATGGACCTGCCGCTCACCACCAGCGACCCGGTGCTCGCCGCCATCCTGCGACCACTCGCCGAGGCGCTGCCGCCCCCGCCGCCGCTGGCCGGCGCCTGGCCCGAACGCGTCGCGGCCGCCTTGGCCGACGCCTTGGAGTCCGGCGACGTGTCCCTGGATCGGGTGTCCCGCCGCCTGGCCACCAGTCCACGGACGCTGCAACGCCGCCTGCGGGAGGCGGGCACGACGTGGCGGCAGGAACTGGACCGGGCGCGCACCGCCCGGCTCGATGCGGCGACCGCGACGGGCAAGCTGAGTCCAGCGCGCCAGGCCGAACTCCTCGGCTACTCGGACGCGGGCTCGATGCGCCGCGCCGCGCGCCGCTGGTCGATCACGGCTTGAGGAAACGCGCCGCGATCCCCCAGAACGTGGCGTCCTCGATACCGCGGAAATCCCAGCCGTTGGCGACGGCGTGCGACTCGGCCACAATGCTGGGCACGTCGAAGTCGTAGCGCGTGGCGGTCCCTTTGGCCTCCAGCACCTCGATCACGTACGCGGTGGCGCTCTCCTGCGAATCCAACACGGAAAACTCCCATCGGTCGCCAAACGGATCTACTCGATCGTCAATCGGTGCGCCGACCCCGACACGTCGCGCGGCATGCTCGCTCCAATGCGCACGTGCCGACGCGGCGGGCACCAGGACAGTCTCGTGTCCGCCTCGCGCCGCCGCCACAACCGAACGCGCCAGTTTCGGACCGAACGCGCCAACTTTCGCGGAATCGATGCCAAATCGTGGGATCAGTGCGGCGTGTAGCGCCAGACCCCGAGCAGCGACTGCGGATCGAGCCACTCTTCGGCGGTGTGCACGGTGTCGTCCAGCCGCTTGCGGACCAGTTCGACGTCCATGCCCGCGCCGATCAGCACCAGCTGGGTGACGCGCTGCTCGCCGCGGGCCCAGTGCTGCGGCTCGAACACCAGGTGCCGCCCGACCAGATGCATGCCGAACTTGCGGCGCTCCTCGGCGACCGCGAACGCGGCGAAGCCCTTGGCCCGGAACAGGCCGGGCGGCGGATCCTCCAGGAACTCGATCAACCGGCGCGGGTCCAATTCCCGCTCGCTGGTGAAGGACACGCTGACGTAGTCGTCGTGGAGGTGGCGGTGCTCCGCGTGCCCGGATTCGTGCTCGTGTTCGTGCAGCAGCGCGTCGAAGCTCAATTGCTCGGCGACGCGCGGAGTTTCCCGCAGCGGTTCGTCGAACAGCAGGCCCGCCTCGAGCCTGCCGTGCGTGGTGGCGTACACCGGGACCTGCCCGACCACCGCCGAAATATCCTGTCGCAGTGCGGCAAGCTCGCTCGCGGGCACCCGATCGGCCTTGTTCACCACCACCAGATCGGCCAGTCGCAGGTGCGTGCTCAGCTCGGGATGACGCGTGCTGCTCGCCGGGAACTGCTCGGCGTCGACCACCTCGACCAGACCGCCGTAGCGGATGCGCGGGTTGTCGCTGCCCACCACCATGCGGATGAGGTTGCGCGGCTCGGCCAGACCGCTGGCCTCCACCACGATCACGTCGATCTTGGCGCGCGGCTGCGCCAGGCGGGTGAACATCTCGTCCAGTTCGCTGACGTCGACGGCGCAGCAGACACAGCCGTTGCCGAGCGAGACCATCGCGTCGACCTGCCCGGCCACCAGCATCGAGTCGATGTTGATCGCACCGAAGTCGTTGACCACCACCCCGATCCGGGTGCCGCGGCTGTTGCGCAGCAGGTGGTTGAGCAGCGTCGTCTTCCCGGAGCCGAGAAACCCCGCGACGATCACAACAGGTATCCGGTCAGCCACGCCGACCACCATACTGCGCGGCGCCGGCACCGCCGAAGCGCCGAACGGCACCCTCGACGAGGGTGCCGTTCGATGCTGCCGAAGACGCGCTACTTGGCCGGCGCCAGGAACTTGGCCGCGAGCGCGTAGGCGAGATTGATCAACTCCGCGGTGACCATGTTGTTGTCCACGCCCAGCGCCTTGGCCAGCGGCATCACCAGTTCGAGCACCATGTCCATGATTTCGCGGACGGCCGCCATATCGCTCGGGGTGTCCGTGGAGGGGCCGGTGCCCGGCAGGGACGGGCTCTGCTGGGTGCCCGGCGTGGATTGCTGGGTGCCGGGCGCGGGCGGCGTGAACGGCGAGGCCTGGCCCTGCGGCGCGGTCTGCGTGTTCGGGGCGGACGGCGCGTTCGGCACCGATTGGGCCTGCGGCACATTCTGGGCTTGCGGCGCGGCCTGTCCGGGCAGCGGGGTCAGCGTCTGCGGTGCGGCCTGTCCGCCCGGCGGATCGATCGACGCCGGATGCGGTTGCAGCGGCGAGTTCGCCGGCACCGGCGCGACAGCGGGCACGGGAGACGGATCCGGCGCAGCAGCGGGTACCGGGGACGGATCCGGCTGCGGCGCGGGCGCGTTGTCCGCCCCTGCGGCCGCCGCGGGGGTGGTTCCCGGCGGACCGAGCAGGTAGCTGACCAACCCCGTGGTGATGGTCATCGCGTGCTTCAGCTGTCCCTCTCGGCTTTCCAGCTGTGCCGCGTCGTCCAGGTTGGCGCCGTTGCCCATCTCGATGAACACATCGGGAATCTTGGTGAGCGCGGGACCGGCGATATCCCTGCGCGACATCAGGCCATCGGCACTGGCGTACGGCGCCGGCACGAAGCCCGACTGCAAGTACGCGTCGCGCATCGCCTTGGACGCCGCCAGACCCGCACCCGACTGGACCTTGTCGATCATCGCGTCGGGAATGGGGAGCTCGGGCACGATCAGATGGAAGCCGCGCTGGTCGGCGGGCGCGCTGTCGGCGTGGATGCTGACCGCGACATCGGCGCCCGACTTGTTCGCGGCCGCGGCCCGCTCGTCTATACAGCCGCCCCAGCCCTGGTCGTCCTGCCTGCTCAGCACCACGCGCGCGCCGAGACTTTCCAGCGAGGTCTGCACCAACTGCGCGACATTCCAGTTGATGGTGTGTTCCGCAACGCCGTGCACCGTGGTCATCCCGGTGGTCTGGCAGTCCTTCATACCGCCGCGACCGTCGCTGACCTGCTTGGCCACGTTCTCGCCGTGTCCGGGCCCCTGATGACCCGGGTCGAGGAACACCGTTTTGCCCGTCAGCTTCTTCGCCATCTCGGGGAAGGCGGGGCCGGCTGCCGCGGTACCCGGGACGAGCCCGGACAGCGTCACCGTGACCGCGGCCGTGACGGCGGAAGCTACTCCGGCCTTGATGATGCTTGGCTGCTTCATGTTCGGTCGGCACCCGGGGCCGGGCACCTCTCCCTTCCCATTAGTAACACCAAACCCAGTGGTTCACTCTGGCAACGCAAGCATCAGGATAGCAACACCAGTTACTGAACCGTTACCGCAGGAGATGTGTGTTCACAGTTGGTCACCTGCCCGACAGCAGCGAGTTCAGCAATCGTTCAGCCGGAGCGGTCGACGCGACTCGGTCACCCGGGAACGTCCCAGGCGAATCCGCCATCGAGAGAGCCGTTGCTGTGTAAGGTTTTTGGTGTTCAGCCGATCGCGCGGTACCGCTTCTGCGGCGCGGGTTGCGTTTACGCCTGTGCCCGATTCCGATATTTCCGGCACCAGGGGGCAGTAGATGGCAGAGCACGAACCCGCACCGCCCGCGCGCAGCGGCAGCAGGTACGGATCGACCCACTTCTGGACCGTGGTCGGCAGCGCGGCGGGCGTGGTCGGCGCGGTGGTCGCGCTGATCTTCGGCATCGCGCAGTGTTCCGGGCCCGATTCCGCCGAGCCGCCGATCCCTCCGTCGCCCTCGACGCCGCCGCCGTCCGCGACTACCGCCACTCCGACGACCACGGTCGAACCGCCGCTGGCGCAAGGGCACGCCAAACTGATCAACGTCGAAGGCATCGACCTGGACAACGGGCAGGTGCGGGATCAGAACGTGCCCGGGGTCGATATGAGCCCCTCCAAAACCGCCGACTCCCTCAACGCCATGACCGACGGCAACGCGCGCTTCGCGGTACCGCAGGACCGAACCCGTACCGGCGCCGACCGCTGCGCCGCGATCCCCACGGTCAGTTGGACGCAGACGCTGGACGACGTCTACCACCTGACGACCGGCAGCCACCTCTGCGTGCAGACCGACCAGGGCAACCTCGCCGACCTGACCCTCACCCATATCCCTTCCGCCGCAGAGCAATACCTCGAGTTCGACTTCGTCACCCGGCGCGGCGGATAGGCGAGCGACCGCGCGGGAGGTGCAGCGCGTTCGACGGCTCAGGCGCCGCGGGGCAGCCTGCGCAGGGAGCGCAGGGCGTAGTGGACGCGGGTTTTCACGGTGCCCACGGGGACGCCGATATCGTCGGCCACTTCTTGATAGGCGCGGTCGCGCAGGATCACCTCGATCACCGCTTCGCGCTGCGACGCGGGGAGCCGGGAGAGCAACTCGGCGACGAGGAGTCCGTCGACCAGGCCCTCCGAGAAGTCGGGGTGGGCGTAGCGGACATCGCTCAGCTCGCCGATCTCGTCCCACCCGGTGTCGCCGGGACGGGCGGCGCGCGAGCGGGCCGTGTCGATGACGACGTTGCGCAGGATGGTCAACAGCCAGGTGCGCACGGTGCCCTTGGTTTCGTCGAAGTACGCGCACGAACGCCACGCCCGCAGCAGCGACTCCTGCACCGCCTGCTCGGCCAGGCCGCTGTCGCCCAGCATCCGCACCGCGCGCCAGTGCAGCAGGGCTCGGTCGCTCGCCAGTATCGCCGCAAGCCCGGCGTCGGTACACAACCCCGCGCAGGCGGCACCGCAGGGAACCGGCCGCCGAGCTGTCCGGCCGGACTCGAGCCGAGCACACGTCATACCTGAGATATCGCGGCGGACCGGACCGATGACAACAGCGCGGGCGAACCGGTCATGCATCGCGACAAGAAAAGCGAAATGCGCCACATCCAGCTGCGACCTCTGGTAGATCTTGGCCCCGGAGATTCGCCGATCTCCCAGGTCAACCGCTGCGCGGCAGTCGGAGCACGATTCGAGGAGAACATCACCATGCGTGCAGGCACGCTTCTTGCCGCGGGTGCCATGGCGTCCGCGCTGACCTTACTCGGCGCCGCGACGGCCGCCGCGGAACCCGCGAACACGATGCCCGAGGACGGCCTCTACCTGGTGGGCGTCGATATCTTCCCGGGCTGGTGGGAGGCGCCGGGCGCGCCGGACCGCGATCACCCTTGCGACTGGCGCAGGTTGTGGAAAGTCGAGGGCGACAACACCGACATGCGCAACATCATCGGCAACGACTACACCCGTGGCGGCCGGGTGCTCGCGGAGATCAAGCCCACCGATGTGGCGTTCACGACGAAGAACTGCGGGCCGTGGCGGCTGGTACCGGCGCCGCCCCGCTCGGGATCGTTCGGCGGCTGAGCGCCCGTGCTCGTTATCGTCGTGCCATGACGCGGACGAAGATTCTGATCACCGGCGCGAGCGCCGGGCTCGGCGCGGCGATGGCCCGCGATTTCGCGAGCAAGGGCCGCGATCTCGCGCTGTGCGCTCGTCGCCTGGACGCGTTGACCGCGCTGCGTGACGAAATCCGCGCGGCGCACCCCGGCAGCACGGTCGCCGTCCGCGCGCTCGACGTCGACGACCATCCGGCGGTGCCGCGGGTGTTCGGCGAGTTGCGCGACGAACTCGGCGGGCTGGACCGGGTGATCGTCAACGCGGGCATCGGCAAGGGCGCAGTACTCGGCACCGGCCGAGCGGACGCCAATATCGCCACGGCGACAACGAATTTCGTCAGCGCGCTGGCCCAGGCCGAGGCGGCGCTGGAGATCTTCCACGCCCAGCACGCCGGACACCTGGTGCTGGTGTCCTCGATGAGCGCGATTCGCGGGCTGCCAGGCAAGAAGGCCGCGTACTCGGCGAGCAAGGCCGGTCTCGCCGCACTCGGACAGGCGCTGTCCACCGAACTGGCGAACTCGCCGATCGCCGTCACCACCCTGCTGCCCGGATTCATCGCCACCGACATGGCCGCCAAGGCCGGTGACGCGCGTTTGGTGGCGCCGCTGGCGAAGGGCGTCGCGGCGATGGTGGGCGCGATCGAAAAGGAACAGCGGCGGGCGTGCGTCCCGGCGTGGCCGTGGCGGCTGATCGATCTGGTGCTGCCGCGGCTGCCGGGTGCGGTGGTCCAGCGCATCAGCTGAAAAGTGCTGTGCGCCACATAAACGGACGCTGAGAGTTAGCTGAATGTCCGAATTTATATTTCTTTAACACCTTCCGTCGCTATTTGACGCTTCCTTTGCAGTGCTTGTTACGTTCGCGTAATAAACCCCGACGAACCTGTGCGGAGGTTCGTATTTATGGGCCGCGCCGGCTCGAGCCCCCGAGGGGCCGAAGGTGCTCCTGCTGAGGAAAGTGTTTGAGGTACATGAAGGTCAAGAAGTTCGCTGCCGCGTCCACCCTGGTCATCGCGGCCATCGGCATCACGAGCGGCACCGCCTACGCGGCGCCTGTCGACCCGGCCCCGGCCCCCGGAACGACCGTGCAGACCGATATTCTGCCCGGCATCCATTACACCGCGAATGTGGTGGACAAATCGGTTGTCCTGAAGACCGACGCCGGTTCGCTGACCACCCAGGGCACGCAGTTCCAGGTTCTGGACAATCAGGGTCGCCTGGTTGCCGGAATGCCGCTGACATATCTCAAAGACGGCCTGGAATGGCCGATCGCGGCCCAGATCGACGGCAACACCGCCACTTTCACGCCGAGCACCGACCCGGCGACGGCGCGCCCCGCCGCCATGCTGAAGCCGGCCGAGGCCAAGGACATCGCGGGCGCCGACTTCAACACCGCGCTCAGCACCGCCGCCACCCAATTCGGCCTGGCCACCGCGATCGGCACCCTGGTCGGCACCATCGTCGGCGGCATCCTCGGCTGCGTCGCCGGCGCCATCATCGGTGCTCCGCTCGTGGTGCCGACGTTCTTCGCGGGTCCGATCGGCCTGTGCCTCGCCGGCGCGGGCGTCGGCATCGCCCTCGGGGCGGCGGCCGGCATGGTGCTGCTCGGCGTCCCGGTCGGCATCGCCAGCGCGATCCAGTTCTTCAGCGCCGTCTACGGATAACCCGCAGCACCTTCCTTCCGATGCCCGGTACGGGACGCATTTCGCGTCCCGTACCGGGCATCGTCGTGTTCGAAGGTCGGCGCGACCGCACGACGCCGGGAATATGCGCGCGGCGCAGGTCGTTCTGCCTGCTGGATGCGCCACTCTTGCGTGGTGTAGATCGACCAGGTACTCTCGGCCAGGTCTTCTCCTTGTGGATGTAGGTAGCTCCTCCCACAGGAATTCCGAGATCCCTTTCCGAATCCGGCTTTCAGCGCCGCTCCGGTATTTCGAGGATCCCACCTCCGACGACGCGTCCCACGACGCCGTCGCATATCCGGCCGTTCGCCGTACCCACGAACCCTTACCTGAAGGAAAACCCATGAACACCAATACTTCTGAGCAGTCCACGCGCTCGGTCACCGGTATCCTCGACATCGTCGGAAACCGGGCCACCCTGCGCGTCGACGGCTACGCACCCAGCCCGCTCGACCTCATCGTGCCCCAGCGCCTCGTCCGCACGCACCACCTGCGCCGCGGTGACTTCCTCACCGGCACAGCGCAATCCGCGAGTACGGACGACAAACCCGCGCCGCTGCTGACGGTCGCGACGGTCAACGGGCAGTCCCCCGGCAAACTCACCGCCCGGCCGTCCTTCGCCGAGCTGGTACCCATCCACCCCAACGAACGCCTGCGCCTGGAAACCGAGCAGCACGCCCTCACCACCCGGGTGACCGACCTGGTCATGCCGATCGGCAAGGGGCAGCGCGCGCTCATCGTCGCACCGCCCAAGGCGGGCAAAACCTCTGTGCTGCAAGCCATCGCGCACGGCATCGCGAAGAACCACCCCGAATGCGAACTCATGCTCGTGCTGGTCGGCGAGCGTCCCGAAGAGGTCACCGACCTCAGCCGTGCGGTGCCCGCCGCTGTGGCCGCGTCCACCTTCGACCAGCCCGCCAAGGAGCACGTCGCGGTGGCCGAACTCGCCATCGAGCACGCCAAACGCCTCGCCGAGATGGGCCGCGACGTGGTCGTGCTGCTCGATTCGCTGACCCGGCTCGCCCGCGCCTACAACCTGGCCAGCCCTTCCTCGGGCCGCGTGCTGTCCGGCGGTGTCGAGGCCGCCGCCCTCGCCCCGCCCAAGCGCTTCCTCGGCGCGGCCCGCAATTTCGAGCACGGCGGCTCGCTCACCATCATCGCCACCGCTTTGGTGGAGACCGGATCGGTGGCCGATACGGTGATCTTCGAGGAGTACAAGGGCACCGGTAACGCCGAATTGAAACTGGATCGCGCCGCCGCGAACCGGCGTGTCTTTCCCGCCGTCGACATCGCCCAATCCAGTACTCGCCACGACGAATTGCTGCTCGCGCCCGACGAGCGCGCCACGGTCGACACGCTGCGCCGCACGCTCAGCACACTGGACGGCCAACAGGCGCTCGACCTGCTGCTCGAGGGTCTGCGCAAGTCCGAGACGAACGCGGAGTTCCTCGCCCCCATGCGCCGCTGAGCGGGTTTTCGCCCTCGATACGGTCCCGGCCGAAACCCGCCGGAGTCCCCCGCCGCCCGCTGCTGGACTGGCGACGTGGCCACGATGCTCCCCACTCCCGCAACGACATCCGCTCCGAACGCGCGCGCCGGCCGACTCGCCGTCACCGCGGTGACCATCGCGATCTTCGCGATCGTCACCACCGAGATCCTGCCGATCGGACTGCTCACCTCGATCGGCGCCGACTTCACCGTCTCCGACGGGAACGCCGGGCTGATGATGGCCGCGCCCGGACTGATCGCCGCCGTCGCCGCGCCCGTGGTGACCGTCGCGTCCGGCCAGGTCGATCGCCGAATAATGTTGTGCCTGTTCATGTTCCTGCTCGTCACGGCGAACGTGCTGATGGCCGTGGCGTCCGCGTACCCGCTCGTGCTGGTGTCCCGGGTACTCGTCGGCGTCACCATCGGCGGCTTCTGGTCCATCGCGGCCGGACTGGCCGAGCGCCTCGTGCCCGCCGCCGCGGCGCCCCGGGCCAACGCCGTGATCTTCGCCGCGGTGCCGCTCGGCTCCGTGCTCGGCGTGCCCGCGGGCACGCTGTTCGGCGAGATCGCGGGCTGGCGTATTACTTTCGCAGCGCTCGGTGCGCTGTCCGCGCTGGTACTCGGCATGCTGGTGGTGTTCCTGCCGCCGCTGCCCGCCCGCCGCGGCACCGACGCGGCCGTGCTGCGCGCCCTGCTGCGCGGCAGCAATATCCGATTCGCGCTGCTGGCCACGTTTCTCGTCGTTTTCGCGCACTTCGGTACCTACACCTACGTGACGCCGTTTCTCGAGCAGGTGCCCCGGCTCGGCCCGGGACTCGTCACGCTCGTGCTGCTGAGCTACGGCGTCGCGGGCATTCTCGGCAATTTCCTGGGCGGTGCCACGATCTCCCGGTACCCGCGCGCCACCTTCGGGTGCGCGGCGGCGCTGATCGCGCTCGCCGCGCTGCTGCTGCCGGTGCTCGGCCGATCGCTACCGGGCGCACTGTGCCTGCTCGTTGTCTGGGGCCTCGGCTACGGCGCGGTACCGGTGTCCTCGCAGGCCTGGTTCGGCAAGGCCGCGCCGACGGTGCCGGAGGCCGCCGCCGTGCTGTTCACCGCCGCGTTCCAGGCGACGTTCGCCCTCGGCGCGCTGGCCGGGGGCGGCGTCCTCGACCGGACCACGCCCAGCACGCTGCTATCGCTCGGCGGGCTGACCGCGGCGCTCGTACTCGTCACGGTGGCGATGCACGCCCTGCGACGACACACCTGGCCGGACCCCACACCATTACCACGGGGGTAATCGACTCGGCCCCACCCCACGGGCAAGATCGTCACCATGATCGACGAGACGGGCACCATGCTCTTCCACCAGACCATGCCGTTCACCGAGCGGCTCGGCATCGAGGTGCTCGAGCACGGCCCCGCTCTGGTCCGCAGCCGCCTCGCCTGGGACGAATCGCTGTGCACCCTGGGCGGTGTCGTCCACGGCGGGGTGCTGATGTCGCTGGCCGACGCGACGGGCGCGGTGTGCGCCTATCTGAATCTGCCCGAGGGTGCGCAGGGCACGACCACCGTCGAATCCAAGACGAACTTCCTGCGCGCGGTCCGCTCCGGCTATGCCACCGCTTCGGCCACGCCGCTGCACGCCGGCCGCTCGTTCATCGTCGTCGAAACCGAAATACGCGACGACGCCGGGAAACTCGTCGCCAAGGTGGCCCAAACCCAGGCGGTGCGGTAGGCGCGCGGCCACCGTTGCTGCCCCGCGCCATCGCGAAGGCGCGCACCATCGGCTGACCCCGGACACTCGAAAGCCCGGCCGCGCAAGCACATTCGCCGCGCGGACGGGCTTCGCCCCGGTCAGCCGAAGAGCACGACGCTCAGCGCGCCGATGAAGACCAACTGGACCACCGTGCGCAGCGGCAGCGGCATGGTCTTGATGCCGGTGCCCGCCTTGGCCGCTCGGATATTGGCCGGGAACATCAGGACCATCATCGCGATCAGTGCCACCGCGGCGAGTTTCGCGGTGGCCGGGATGAGCAGCCCGGCCGCCCCCAGCAGTTCCAGTACGCCGGTGAGCGTGACCAGCGCGGCCGGGCCGGGCAGTTGCGGCGGCACCATGGCGATCAGGGCTTCCCGGCGCGGCGACAGGAAGTGCGCACTGGCGGTGAGCACGAACATCGCCGCGAGGCCGAGTGCGGTGGCGTGCGGCCACGAATCGAGCCACGCGGGTCCGGCCAGCAGGCCGATGAGCCGAGCCACTGCGGTGATGACGACGAGAACGATCAGCGGTGCCATCAGGCCTCCTCCATGTCTTGCGCTGGATCAGCTGCCCGCGCTCAATCTTGACAGTGGAAAGATTAGGACGCTCCCGCAAACTTGTCAATGACTAGATTCTCGGGCACCATCGAGACATGGCGAAAACCGGTTACCACCACGGCGATCTGCGGGCCACCATCCTGGCTGCGGCCGCCGCGCAGATCGCGAGCGACGGCGTCGACGCGGTATCCCTGCGGGAGCTGGCCCGCCGGGCGGGGGTCTCGCACGCGGCGCCCGCACATCATTTCGGCGACCGCGCGGGCGTGCTGACCGCGCTGGCCGTCGAGGGTTTCGAGTTGCTCGGGACCGCACTGGAAGCCGCGGGGCCGGACTTCCGCGAGGTCGCCGTCGCCTACATCCGCTTCGCGCGCGAGCATCCCGGCCATTTCGACGTGATGTTCCGCCACACCCTGTTACGCGACGACGATCCGCGCTTGGCCGCAGCCCGGCTGCGGGCCGGTGCGGCGTTGCGCGTCGGCAGCGTCACCATCCACCCCGGCGACGCCGACCGCCAGCAGTCGACACAGCTCGCGGCCTGGTCCCTGGTGCACGGCTTCGCCGCGCTGTGGCGAGAAGGGGCACTGGACAATTCGAGTCTCGCCGCCGGCGCCGATCCCGAGACGCTGGCCCGCCGGATGCTGGCCACGGTGCACTTCGACTGACCGGCAAACTTCTCCGCCGGACAGCAAATCCCGGACAACGTGAACAACCACCGCGCCCGTACGGCACAGTGGGGCAGCAGGATTGCGGAAAGGAGCTGGCGCCACACCCGTGGCCGCCGTCGACACGATGGACATCCATGCTTACCCGACCGAGTGCACCACCCCGGTGACCCTCGCCGAAGCGGAGCGACTCGCCGAGCGCTACCTGGCTTTCGACGCGGACGCCGGGCGCGGTGTCACCAACCGGATCACCGAGTTCGACAGCTGTTTCGTCGTCGTGGCCACCTTCGCGCCCCCGGCGCCCACCGAATCCCGCACCCCGCCTGGGCCGCTGCCCATCGGCGGCACCGTGAGCACCATCGACAAAGCCTCCGGTGCGATCACCCTGTGGCCGACCTACCCGCCCGACGTGGTCGCCGGACACCACGCCGCCGCCGTCCAGAACGGCACCTTCATCGTCGAGGAGACCTGGCCCAGCTGACCCCCGATGCCGGACATCGTCGCTCGAACCCCGTGTCGGGAAACGCATTCGAGCGTCGCACCCAGCTACCGGAAGTCGCGGCCGCGGTGACCCCGGTCTCACCTGTCACATTCGGCGCACGTATTTCGTCTTCTCTGTAAGCGGCCACGAGCAGACAGGACGAAATCATGACCGGCACGATTCTGGTCACCGGCGGGACCGGGACCTTGGGGCGACAGGTGGTTCCGCTGCTGGTGGCGGCAGGGGCCGAGGTGCGGCTACTCAGCAGGAACACACAGGAGCCCGCAGCGGGAATCGAGTACGTGACCGGCGATCTGCTGACGGGCACGGGGGTCGCGACCGCGGTCGACGGCGTCGAGGTGGTGTTGCATCTGGCCGGCGGGCCGAAGGGCGACGAGGTGGTGACCGCGAACCTGATGGACGCGGCGGCGCGAGCCGGGGTTCGGCACCTGGTGTACATCTCGGTGATCGCGGCCGACGCGATTCCGCTCGGCTATTACCGGGCCAAGGCCGAGTCGGAGCGCATCGTCGCGGAGTCGGGGGTGCCGTGGACCACGTTGCGCGCAGCGCAGTTCCACGATCTGGCACTCACCGCGGTGCGCGCGCTGGCGAAGTTGCCGGTGGTGCCGATTCCGACTGGCATGCGGCTGCAACCGGTCGACGTCCGCGATGTCGCCCGGCGGCTGGTGGAGTTGGTGCAGGCGGAGCCGGCCGGGCTGGTCGCGGACCTCGCCGGACCGACCGTCTACGGACTGGGCGAGGTGGTCCGCGACTATCTGCGGGCCGCCGGTAAACGACGGTTGCTGCTGCCGGTGTATCTCCCCGGCAAGGCGGGCAAGGCCTATCGGGTCGGCGCGAACCTGACCTTCGACGGGACTCAGCTCGGCGAGCGGACCTGGGAGCAGTTCCTCGCCGAACACGTGGGCTGAGCGCTGCGGCGACTCATCCGTCAGGGGGAGGCGCGGATCAATCCGGAGGGTGAGGCGGTGCGGTCCGGCCGCGGCCCAGACTGACTGCTGTGCGCAGGAACGTGAGGGCGGCCGTCGACGAGACGCCCCGGCGGATGATCGAGCGATTGCCGGGCGGCGCGATCGATCTCGGTTTGACCGCGGTGGTCACCGTCGCGAGTGTGGGACCGACGGTGCTGGCGCGGCAGCCATGGTGGGTCGTGCTGCTTTCGGCCCTCGCGTCCGTGCCGGTGTGGTGGCGTCGGCGCGCACCCGTGACGACCTTCTTGATCGTCGGCCCGGCGATCACGTTGCTCGCGTGCGCGCACGCGATGCCCGCACTGCCGTACGGCACCATCGTCTGCGCCTACACCATCGCGGCCTACAGCCCGCCCCGCCGACGGCACGTGGCCTTCGGCGCGGGTGCGGCCGGCATCCTGCTGTCGCTGATCATCCCCGACGAAAGCCCCGATTCCTACGCCTACGCGGCCATGTCGTTCCTCACCGCGTGGGCGCTCGGCACGGGGGTGCGGGCCCGCCGGACGCAGATCGAGATGCTCGAGGAACGCGCCCGCAGGCTCGAGGAGGAACGCGGCGCGGCACTGGACCGCGAACGCCTGCGCATCGCGCGGGACATGCACGACATCATCACCCATTCGGTGGGTTCGATGATCGTGCAGGCCGAGACCGGCCCTTTGTTCACCGGCACCGACCCGGCGCGCGCCGATGCCGTCTTCGGCGGTATCGCGGAGACCGGTCGCGTTGCGGTGCAACAACTTCGATGTTCGCTGGGCACGCTGCGCGGCGAAACGGCCGACCCGCCGCATCAACCGGGCATCGAGGCGATCGCCGACCTCGTCGCACTGTCTGAACGCACCGGCCTCAACGCGGAGCTGGACGAGGACGGCCCGCGACGCGCGATCGCCGACGAGGTCGCGGTCACCGCGTATCGGGTCGTGCAGGAGGCGCTGACCAACACGGCGAAGCACGCGCGGGCCAACCGCGTGCGCGTGCTACTGCACTGGTCGGATCACGCACTCACCGTGCGTGTTTCGGACAACGGCGCGGGTCCCGCGAGCGCGCCCCGGCCCGGCTACGGACTACTCGGCATGCGTGAGCGGGTCACCGGCTCCGGCGGCACGCTGCGGCACGGCCGCAGCGCCGACGGCTTCGCGGTCGACGCCGAACTTCCACTCGGACAGCGGGGTTGAGCGTGCGCGTACTGGTGGTCGACGACCAGGACCTGTTCCGCGCGGCATTCAGCCTGATCCTCGCCGCGGATCCCGGCATCACGGTGGTCGGCGAGGCCGCCGACGGTCTGGAAGCGATCGACAAGGCGGACTCGCTCACCCCCGACGTAGTGGTCATGGACGTGCGCATGCCGCGGCTGGACGGCGTCGCCGCCACCCGGCGCATCTGCGCCCGCACCTCAGCGAAAGTGTTGGTACTCACCATGTTCGACCTCGACGAGTATGTCTACGACGCGCTACAGGCCGGCGCCAGCGGGTTCCTGCTGAAGGACCTGCGCCGCGAGGAGCTGATCGACGCGGTGCGCGTCGTGAACGCGGGCGAGGCGCTGCTGGCGCCCACCGTGACCCGGCGCCTGATCGCCGAGCTGAGTCACCGCGGCAGCCCGCGTCCCGAGCTGACCAAGCGCCTCGACGAGCTGACCGAGCGCGAACGGGATACGTTGCGCGAGCTGGCGCGCGGGCTGTCGAACGCGGAACTGGCGGCGGCGCTGATGGTCAGCGAGCACACGGTGAAAACCCATGTCAGCTCGGTACTCTCGAAACTCGGGCTGCGGGATCGGGCGCAGGCGGTGGTGTTCGCCTACGAGGCCGGACTGGTGGTGCCGGGCGGGCGTCGCTGACCGCGCGCTCCGCCGTAGGAGTGAGTCGCAGACCGCTCGTCTCGGCGATGTGCCCCGCCCCGCGCAGCTCGAATATTCAGGGGGTGAAACGTTTTCTACCCGCCGCACTGGCGATCGCGACCTCCGCACTGCTCTGGCATCTCGGCACCGGGTTACGGCCGCTGCCAGGACTGGCGATCCTCGCCCCGCTGCCGGTCCTGCTGCTCGTCTCGCGGGTGTCCGCCGCAGCGGCCTTCCTGGCCGGAGCTCTGTCCTGGCTCGGCGTGGTTGCCCAGCTGTGGCCCTATTTCCGCGACACATTGGAACAACCGGCCCCCGTGACGGTCCTGCTGCTCGGCGGAACCACCGTGCTGTTCGGCGGCGTGGTCGTGCTCACCCGCGCGCTGCTGCTGCGCGGGCGAGCAGGTTTCGCGGTGCTGGCACTGCCCGCGGCGTGGGCGGGCGTGGAATTCCTGCTGGCGGTGGCGGGTCCGTTCGGCGCCTGGTGGAGTATCGCCTACAGCCAGGCCGACCTGCTGCCCCTGATCCAGACGGCCTCACTCACCGGCGTATGGGGCCTCACCTTCCTGATGCTGCTCCCGGCTTCCGCGATCGCGGTTCTCTGCGCGGCGGAAATCACTCGGGCACAGCGCCTTCGCACGACGGCAGTGGTATCTGCCGGTGTGGCTGCGTTGTTCGCGTTCGGCTGCTGGCGACTGGCCGCGACGCCCGAGACCGACACGGTCGCAGTGGGGTTGGTCGCGGTGAGACAGCCACCCGAATACGTCCCCGTGGACTCCGCGGCGGGACGGGAGATGGTCTCCCGTGTTGTTCGCGAGATCGAGCAACTCGCCGATCACGGCGCCGAGGTCGTGGTGCTGCCCGAAAAGTCCTGGCGGGCCGACGACGCCACGCTCGCACTGCTCGCCGAACCGCTGACCGAGGTCTCGCGGCGGCGCGATGTCCACGTGGTGGCCGGTCTCGTCCTGACCACCGGCGGCGCCAGCTACAACGCCGCCATCGAATTCCCCTCCGGCGTGCGCTACGCCAAACACTTCCTGATCCCGGGCCTCGAGGACGAGCACCGGCCGGGCACCCAGTGGCAGCAGGTGCCCGGCCGCCCGTGGGCCTTGGCGATCTGTTACGACCTCGACCATCCCGATCTGGTCCGGGCGAACCAGCGCCGCGGTGCGCGCTTGCTCCTGGCGCCCGCGCTCGATTTCACCGACGACTATTGGCTGCACAGCCGGATGGCCGTGCTGCGCGGTGTGGAATTCGGACTCGGCGTGGCCCGCGCGCCGCAACTCGGCGAATCGGTGGCCAGCGACAGTCGCGGCCGGGTTCTCGCGTCCGCGCGCACCGATGTCGGCGTCACGCGGACCGTGTTCGCGCGGATACCGCTGACCGAAGCGGCCACGGTGTACGCGCGGTTCGGGAACTGGTTCGGCTGGGTCTGCGTGGCGGTGTGGGCCGGCGCCTTCGTCGCCGCGGCCGGGGGTCGAAAAGCCGAGAGGTCGCGCACCGATTCGCAGGGTTGATGCCCAGCGGGCGGCACCGAGCACACAGACCGTTATCGTTCTGTGATCATTCGCACAGTGGCCCCCTTCGTCGCAGGTCACACCCCCTGCGGGCCGAATCCGCCCGCGGCACCGCCTGTTTGCGCTGGTTGAAACCTGGGTACCGGTCTATTTCGTGCCCAGTCTCTGGCCGTCAAGACCCCGGAGGTTGGAAGCGAGGTCAACGTCCGTCCGCGGACTGGAGAGGAAATGCAGTGACTGATCAGAAACCGGAGAGTTTTCCGTTACGGCGATCGGTCGCCGCGTCCGCGATGGGCAACGCCACCGAGTGGTTCGACTACGGCGTCTACGCGGCGACCGCGACTTACCTCACCGATGCCTTCTTCCCCGGCGAACTCGGCACCCTCGGCACCATGCTCGGCTTCGCCGTCTCCTTCGTCCTGCGCCCGCTCGGCGGCATGGTGTGGGGACCGCTCGGCGACCGGATCGGCCGCAAAGCCGTGCTGGCCACGACGATCCTGCTGATGGCCGCGGCCACCGGGGCCATCGGCATCCTGCCGACACACAGCAGCGTGGGCGTGTTCGCCCCGATCCTGCTGATCGGCCTGCGGGTGGTGCAAGGCTTCTCGACCGGCGGTGAATACGGCGGCGCCGCAACGTATCTGGCCGAATGCGCGTCCGACAAACGCCGCGGCTTCCTGGGCAGCTTCCTGGAATTCGGCACGCTCGCGGGCTTCGTCGGCGGTTCGGCCACGGTGCTCGTCTGCCAGCTCGCCATCGGCTCCGACGCGATGCACGACTGGGGCTGGCGCATCCCGTTCCTGCTGGCCGTCCCGCTCGGGCTGGTCGGCTGGTACCTGCGTTCACGGCTCGACGAGAGCCCGGTGTTCACCGAGGTCGCGGAGGTCGCCGAGCAGACCGATCAGGAGCATCGGCCCGGCGGCCTGCACGGGCTGCGCGAACTCGTCACCACCTACCGGCGGGAGCTGCTCACTTTGGGCGGGCTCGTCGTCGCGCTCAACGTCGTCAACTACACGCTGCTCACCTACCAGCCGACCTACCTGCAGAAGACCATCGGCATCAGCGAATCCGGCACTACCGCGATGATGCTGATCGGCCAGACGGTCATGATGGTCACGCTGCCGTTCTTCGGCCGCCTGTCCGATCGCGTCGGCCGCCGCCCGATGTGGTTGTTCTCGCTGGTCGGCTTGGCAGTGCTGGCCCTGCCCATGTACTGGCTGATGGGTCAGGGCACCGCGTGGGCGATCATCGGATTCATCGTGCTCGGACTGCTCTACGTCCCCCAGTTGTCCACGATCAGTTCGACCTTCCCCGCCATCTTCCCGACCCAGGTCCGCTACGCGGGTTTCGCGCTGGCCTACAACGTCTCCACCGCCGCCTTCGGCGGCACCGCTCCGCTGGTCAACGAGGCCGCCATCGAGTCGACCGGCTGGTCGCTGTTCCCGGCCGCGTACATGATCGGCGCCAGCCTGATCGGCTTGGTCGCCTGGTGCTTCCTGCGCGAAACCGCGGGCACCTCGCTGCGCGGCACCGAAGTGCCCGACGCGGGCGAGGACGCGCCGGCCATCATCCCCGCCGGACCCGCGGGAGCCGCCCTGGCGCCCTGACCCGAACGGCAGCACGGAAATGGCCTAGGCGATTCTCGATTTTCGCCTCGGTCATCTCCTGTTTTCCGGGCCGGTCAATTCTTTCGAAATTGCGGTAGCCCCCGATAAACACCTGAATCATGCGGACTTGCCAGCGGTACCGGTGGTTATCCCGGATCGCCGCGCGCCCGCACTAGCGTGTTGAACGTTTGATATCCACGCAGATGTACCACTTCGATCAGAGAAGGGGCTACACATGATTTACAAGCTAGGAACCGCGGTCGCCGCCGGCGCGGCCGCAGCCCTGCTGTTCTCCGGCGCCGCCGCGCACGCGTTCGAGCCGGGGCAGGACGCCAAACCACCGACGACCGAGCAGTGCAAGCAAGGCACGAGCCCGCAATCGGGCGACGTCCCCGCCGACGGCACCGGCAATCAGCAGTCCGGCACCCAGCCGAGCGGCACGTCCGATCCCCTGACCGGCATGCTGGACAGCGGCAGCGCGAAAGCACCGATCGCGGCGCCCACCGACGACAACGGCAGCGCTGACACGCCGGGTTGCCCGGACCAGAGCGGTACCGGCAACGGCACCCAAGACGGCACCAGCACGGCGCCGAACGGTGGCGCACAGCGCAGCGGCGAATCCGACGGCAACGGCGCAACCCCGAAGAGTGGCGGCGCCGAGAAGAACGGCGGAACCGAGAAGAACGGATCCGGTAAGAAGACCGAATGACCGGCCACCATCGATAGACGATCCGTTCCGCGCGGCGAAGTGGGCCCAGCGCGGCACAGACGGAATCAACCAGCGTCGCCGCCCGGGTTCGTCCCGGCGGCGACGCTTTTTTTCGACACCGATTCGGTGACTTTTCCGCGTTTCATACCGACCAGTTTTGCTCATAGTGATCTGAGCCACTATCGTGTTGAACGTTTGATCAGCACGTACGCATGTACCACTTCGATACGAGAAGGGGCTTTACATGAAACGCATGATCGGATCGGCGGCGGCTGCTGGTGTAGCCGTATCACTCATATTCACCGGCGTCGCCGGGGCCGTTCAGCCCGGCCCGGGCACAGCTCCCGGTGCACAGGGCGGCGCACAGGTCGGCCCGCAGGGCGGCACCGCGCAAGGCGGCGCACAGGCGCCCGGCGCGGGCGCGAACGGCGGCGCGCAAGTCGGCCCGAACGGCGGCGGCCTGCAGGGCGGGGCACAGGGACCGGGCGGAGCCGGAGCAAACGGCGGCGCGCAGGTCGGCCCCGATGGCGGCACCCTGCAAGGCGGCGCACAGGGACCGGGCGGAGCCGGAGCAAACGGCGGCGCGCAAGTCGGCCCCGATGGCGGCACCCTGCAAGGCGGCGCACAGACACCCGGCGGCGGCGGAGCAAACGGCGGAGCGCAGGTCGGCCCTGACGGCGGCGGCCTGCAGGGCGGGGCACAGCTGCCGGACCCGTCCGAGATGCTCGGTGACCTGCCCGGCCTGAACGGCACCAATCCGCTCGAAGGCTTGCCCTTCATGGGCGGGAACGGCGGGGCGGCCCTGCCCGGCATACCGGACCTGAAGCTGCCGTTCTAGTTCCGGCAGCCAGGTATCCCGCCAGGGCGGTGCGGACCGCCCTGCGGATTCGCTGACGGCCGCCACACGGCGCACCCGGTAGCCGTGCCTCTTGCCGGCGATCAGGAGGCATCGGCCGCAGCGAACCGGAGTCGTTCGGCGTCGCCGCCGGGTCATGCTCGGCGACGACGCCGAACGGCGCAAGTTCGACAGCGGCGCGGGGGAACGCACTGGCGGTCGGCGCCGGCCCTCGACCGCAAAGGAGCAGCAAGACAGGTCTTTTTCGCGCATTGTGCCGAGCCGGTGACGAGTTGGGCGTTTGATGTTCGAGTACGCATGTACCACTTCGAGGCGAGATATCGAGACGAGAAGGGGCTACACATGAAGCGCACGATCGGGATCGCGGCCGCCGCTGGGCTGACCGCGACATGCATGTTCGCGGGCATCGCCGCAGGCGCGCCTGACTCGGCCGCACCTGCCGCACCAGCGCCAGCCGCACCAGCGCCAGCCGCTCCCGCGGCTCCCGCACCGGCACCGGCCGCACCGGCACCGGACGCACAGGCAGCTCCGGCACAGGCGGCACCCGCACCGGCCGCACCCGCACCAGCGGCACCGGACGCACAGGCGGCTCCCGCACCGG
>NZ_BAUA01000203.1 GCF_000710915.1 Nocardia brasiliensis IFM 10847 | reverse complement strand
GCGCGGTCCCGCGACCGCGAAACTCACCGATCTCGATCCGGTGCCGATCGGGCCCGAGCCCACGCCGACCCTGCCGGTGACGGTGCGCTCCTTCGACGGCACCGACGTCACCATCACCGACGCGAGCCGCATCATCGCCGTCGACCGCTACGGCACCCTGGCCCAGGTCGTATACGCACTGGGCTTGGGACCCAAGCTGATCGGGCGCGGCACCGTCGCCAACCCCGCGATCCAGAACGTGCCGATCGTGGCCGGCGGCAACGGCTCCTTGAACCTGGAAGGTGTACTGGCCCTTCGTCCTTCGGTGTTCCTGACCGACGACGTCACGGTGACGCCGCAGTTGCGGGAACAGTTGCGCGCGGCCGGGGTGAACCTGGTCTTCTTCGATCCGAAACGGACCATGGACGGCGTCGGCCCGCAGATCGAAGCCGTCGCCGCCGCCCTGGGTGTGCCCGATCGCGGCCGCGCGCTCGCGCAGCGCACCAAGGACGAGATCGCGGCCGCCGTCGCCGCGGTGCCCCGGCAGGATCCGAAGCTGAAGATGGCGTTCCTGTACCTGCGCTCCACCGCCATCACGATGCTGGCCGGCCCCGGCTCCGGCGCGGACACCCTGATCGCCGCGATCGGCGGGGACGACGCGGGCTCCGCGCTGTCCGAGCCGTTCATCACGATCACCAGCGAAGCCATGATCGGCGCCGCGCCGGACGTGCTCATCGTGATGTCCGACGGCCTGAAATCCGTCGGCGGGGTCGACGGGCTGGAGAAGGTGCCCGGCATCGCGCAGACGCCCGCCGGACGCAACAAGCGGGTCGTCGACATGGCCGACACCGTGGTGCTCAGCTTCGGTCCCAACACCGGCCGGGTCATCACGGCCCTCAGCGAGGCCGTGTACGGCGCGAAACCCGCGTGAGCGAACGTAGCGAGCGAACCATGGCACAGTGCGCCTCGCACATGACGGAACCGAGCGCCGGCGAGGTGGAGTCATGAGCGAAACCACCACCGCCGCGAAGCCTGTCACTCCCGCTCCGAGATCGCGTGGACGTTCGCGCACCACAGTGGTTTTCGCGGTCGCGATCCTCGGGCTGATCGGGCTCGCGCTCGCCTCCGCCGCGATCGGGCAGGTGCCGACCACTCCCGCCGAAGTGGCGGGCAGTGTGCTGCACCGGATCGGACTCGACTGGGGACCGATGCCCGCCCATCCCGCCGGTGAGGTGACGCTGTGGGAGGTGCGGTTTCCCCGGGTGCTGCTCGCGATGCTCGTCGGCGCGGCGCTGGCGACCGCGGGCGGACTGCTGCAGGGCGTGTTCGCCAATCCGCTCGCCGAACCCGGCGTGATCGGTGTGTCCGCGGGGGCGGCGGTCGGGGCGGGCACCGTCATCGTGATCGGCGGGGCGTTCGTCGCCGCCTGGTCCGTGGCCGCGGCCGCGTTCGTCGCCGGACTGGCCACTACCGCGCTGGTGTACGTGCTCGCGCGATCCAACGGGCGCACCGAGGTGGTCACGCTGGTCCTCACCGGGGTGGCGATCAACGCGTTCGCGGGTGGGCTGATCGCGTTCCTGCTGTTCGTCGCCTCGCCCGCGGCGCGCGATCAGATCGTGTTCTGGCAGCTCGGTTCACTCAACGGGGCCACCTGGGATTCGGTGAGCATCGTCGCGATCCTGAGCGCCGCCGGCATCACCGCGGCCGTGCTCATCGCGCCCCGCCTGGACCTGCTCGCACTCGGTGAGGCGTCCGCGCGGCATCTCGGCGTCGACGTGGAACGCTTGCGGCGCAATGTGATCCTGATCGTCGCCGTTCTCGCCACCGCGGGCGTCGCGTTCACCGGCATCGTGCTGTTCGTCGGCTTGATCGTCCCGCATCTGGTCCGCATGCTCGTCGGCCCCGGGCACCGCGTGCTGATCCCGTTGAGCGCCATCCTCGGTGCGGTGGTTCTGCTCGCCGCCGACGTCGCCGCCCGCTCCCTCGTCCACAACGCCGACCTTCCCCTCGGCATGCTCACCTCCCTCATCGGCGGCCCCTTCTTCTTCTGGTTGCTCCGCCGCACCCGCGCCCGCGCCGGAGGATGGGCATGAGCGCCGAGGGCGCTGGTGCGTCGAACCTCGGCAAGTCGGCGTTCTTCGTGCTCGACGACGCGGAGAGGGTGGCAGCCGGTGCGGTGGCGGCGTTTTCAGTGCACGCCGGGCAGGGTTGTGCCATCGGATCGGCGAAGCAGCCGAGCGGGTGCGAGTCAGCGCCGCGTCCCTCGGCGTCGCGACCTGACGCCGCGGCGCACTCTCCGAGTCGACTGGTACCGGACCGATACCCCACGGGCGGTGCGGGCGCACCGATCAGCAAGGGTTGTCCGACGCAGGCGGGCCGAGTAGTGCTGCGGTGGCTCGCGTCGCAGTCCCGCCGGGAAGGTCCGCGATGGCGCGAAGGCACGGCGACGGTAGGTCCGCTACCCGGACCTGCCGTTCGGCATCGCGGAGCGGAACCGGACGCTGCGGCAGCGGGCGTACGCGGCACTGCCGCCCGGCGGACGGGTGCTGGTGTTCAACGCGTTCGCCGAC
>NZ_BAUA01000204.1 GCF_000710915.1 Nocardia brasiliensis IFM 10847 | reverse complement strand
CGGCAAATAAACACAGGGTTACCCTCATGCCGCTCATAGGGCACATCTAGGGTGGTTGGGGTACACACCCGGTATGCACACCGTCGCTGCCGCGCGTTCATCGCCGCCAGCAAGCCGCCGTCGACGAAACCAATGTCAGGAGAACCTCGGTCGTGTCAGTCACAGACGACATCCGCGCCCTCACTCAGCCGAACCACCCGGACGACTGGACGGATCTGGACACCAAGGCCGTCGACACTGTCCGAGTGCTTGCCGCCGACGCGGTGCAGAACGCCGGGAACGGGCATCCCGGTACCGCGATGAGCTTGGCGCCGTTGGCGTATTCGCTCTATCAGCGCACCATGCGGATCGATCCGAGTGATCCGTCGTGGGTCGGCCGGGACCGTTTCGTGCTGTCCTGCGGGCATTCCAGCATCACCCAGTACATCCAGCTCTACCTGGCCGGTTTCGGTCTGGAGCTGGACGATCTGAAGAACCTGCGCAAGTGGGGTTCGCTCACGCCGGGTCACCCCGAGTTCCGGCACACCGACGGCGTCGAGATCACCACCGGTCCGCTGGGCCAGGGTCTGGCTTCCGCGGTCGGTATGGCGATGGCCGCGCGCCGCGAGCGCGGGTTGTTCGATCCGGGCGCCGCGCCGGGCACCAGCCCGTTCGACCACTTCATCTACGTCGTCGCGTCCGACGGCGACATGGAGGAGGGTGTCACCTCCGAGGCGTCGTCGCTGGCGGGCACCCAGCAGCTCGGCAACCTCGTGCTGATCTACGACGACAACAAGATCTCCATCGAGGACGACACCACCATCGCGTTCACCGAGGATGTCGCCAAGCGCTACGAGGCCTACGGCTGGCACGTGCAGGTGGTCGAAGGCGGCGAGGACGTCGTCGCCATCGAGGGCGCGCTGGCCGCCGCGAAGGCCGAACTCGATCGCCCGTCGATCATCATCCTGCGCACCATCATCGGCTACCCGGCCCCGAACAAGATGAACACCGGTGCCGCGCACGGCGCCGCGCTGGGCGCCGACGAGGTGGCCGCCACCAAGAAGGTGCTCGGTTTCGATCCGGAGCAGACCTTCGAGGTCGCGCCCGAGGTCATCGCGCACACCCGCAAGGCGGTCGAGCGCGGCCAGGCGGCGCACGCGCAGTGGCAGCAGCAGTTCGACAAGTGGGCGCAGGCCAACCCGGCCGGCAAGGAGCTGTTCGACCGGCTCGCCAAGCGTGACCTGCCGGCCGGCTGGGCCGCGAATCTGCCGACGTACGAGGCGGATCCGAAGGGCATGGCCACCCGCAAGGCGTCCGGCAAGGTGCTCGCCGCGCTCGCGCCGGTGCTGCCGGAACTGTGGGGCGGCTCGGCCGACCTGGCCGAGTCCAACAACACCACGATGCCCGACACCCCGAGCTTCGGTCCGGAGTCGATCTCGACCGGCATGTGGAAGGCCGACCCGTACGGCCGCACACTGCACTTCGGTGTGCGCGAGCATGCGATGGGCGCGATCCTGAACGGCATCGCGCTGCACGGCCCGACCCGTCCGTACGGCGGCACCTTCCTGGTGTTCAGCGATTACATGCGCCCCGCGGTCCGGCTGGCCGCGCTGATGCGCGTGCCCGCCATCTACGTGTGGACGCACGATTCGATCGGCCTCGGCGAAGACGGTCCGACGCATCAGCCGATCGAGCACCTCGCCGCGCTGCGCGCGATCCCCGGCCTGAACGTGGTGCGTCCCGGCGACGCCAACGAGACCACCTACGCGTGGCGCACCATTCTCGAGCGGGACAGCAGCGAGCACACCTCGCACTTCTCCGTCTCCGAGCCCGCGCACCAGGACGGCCCGTCGGCGCTCGCGCTGACCCGCCAGGACCTGCCGATCCAGGAGGGCACCAGCTTCGAGGGCGTGGCCAAGGGCGGCTACGTGCTCGCCGAGGCGTCCACCGGCACGCCGCAGGTGATCCTGATCGCCACCGGTTCGGAGCTGCAGCTCGCCGTCGCGGCCCGCACTACGCTGGAGGAGCAGGGCATCGGCACCCGCGTGGTCTCGATGCCGTGTGTGGAGTGGTTCGACGCGCAGGACAAGGCGTACCGGGACGAGGTGCTCCCGCCGTCGGTGGGTGCGCGTGTCGCGGTCGAGGCCGGTATCGCGATGCCGTGGCACCGGTTCGTCGGTGACGCGGGCGAGATCGTCTCGATCGAGCACTTCGGTGCGTCCGCCGATTTCAAGACCCTGTTCCGCGAGTTCGGGATCACCGCCGAAAACGTCGTTGCCGCCGCGCAGCGCACACTCGAGAACGTGAAGGGATAAGCGCTCATGGCACAGAACGAGAATCTCGCCGCCCTCTCCGCGGCAGGCGTGTCCGTATGGCTCGACGACCTGTCCAGGGACCGGATCCAGTCCGGCAATCTCGCCGAGCTGATCGCCACCCGCAGCGTGGTCGGCGTGACCACCAATCCGACCATCTTCCAGGGCGCGCTGAGCCAGGGGCACGCCTACGACGGACAGCTGAAAGAGCTTGCCGCCCAAGGCGCCGACGCCGATGCCGCGATCCGCGTCATCACCACCGACGACGTGCGCTCGGCCTGCGACGTGTTCACCGAGGTGTTCGAGGCGTCCAACGGCGTGGACGGCCGGGTCTCCATCGAGGTCGATCCCCGCTTCGCGTTCGACGCGGACAAGACCGTCGCGCAGGCCATCGACCTGTGGAAGACCGTCGACCGGCCGAACCTGTTCATCAAGATCCCGGCCACCGAGGCGGGCCTGCCCGCGATCAGCAAGGTGATCGCCGAGGGCATCAGCGTGAACGTCACGCTGATCTTCTCGGTCGCGCGCTACCGCGCGGTGATGGGCGCCTACCTCGACGGTCTGCGCAGCGCCAAGATCGCGGGCCACGATCTGGGCAAGATCCATTCGGTGGCTTCGTTCTTCGTGTCCCGGGTGGACACCGAGATCGACAAGCGGCTCGAGGCGATCGGCACCGAGGAGGCGCTGGCCCTGCGCGGGCAGGCCGGAATCGCCAACGCGCGCTTGGCCTATGCCGAATATCAGGACGTGTTCGACGGCGGCAAGCACACCTCGACCTACAACCACCTGGGCGCGGCGGGCGCGAACCGGCAGCGGCCGCTGTGGGCCTCGACCGGCGTGAAGAACCCGGAGTACTCCGACGTCATGTACGTCACCGAGCTCGTGGGCAAGAACACGGTGAACACCCTGCCGGAGAAGACGCTCGAGGCCGTCGCCGATCACGGCGAGGTCCGTGGCGACACGGTCAGCGGCACCGCCGCGCAGGCCCAGGAGGTCTTCGACAAGCTGTCCGCGGTCGGGATCGACCTGGACGACGTGTTCCAGGTGCTCGAGACCGAAGGCGTGGACAAGTTCGAGAAGTCATGGGGCGAACTGCTTTCCGCCACGACCGAAGAGCTCACCGCGGCCGGGAACAACTGACCCGATGGCCGGTCCCAAAACTCGAACCTGGCAGAACCCGCTGCGCGACGAGCGGGACAAGCGGGTGCCGCGCATCGCGGGCCCGTGCAGCATGGTGATCTTCGGTGTCACCGGTGACCTGTCCCGGAAAAAGTTGATGCCGGCCATCTACGACCTCGCGAACCGGGGGCTGCTGCCCCCGGGTTTCGCGCTGGTCGGCTTCGCCCGGCGCGATTACGCGGACGAGGACTTCGCCGAGGTCGTGCTCGACGCGGTGAAGGCGCACGCGCGCACGCCGTTCCGGCAGGAGGTCTGGGATCACCTGGCCGAGGGCATTCGCTTCGTGCAGGGCTCCTTCGACGACGACACCGCGTTCGCCACGCTGTCCGACACGTTGGCCAAGTTGGACACCGATCGCGGCACCGGCGGGAATCACGCCTTCTACCTGTCGATTCCGCCGAACATGTTCCCCGTGGTGCTCGACCAGCTCTCCGAACACGGTCTCGCACAACCGACCACGACCGACGCGGCGGGTCGCAAGCCGTGGCGGCGCGTGGTGATCGAGAAGCCCTTCGGGCACGACCTGGAAAGCGCCCAGGAGCTCAACGCGCTGGTCAACCGGGTGTTCCCGGAGGAGACGGTGTTCCGCATCGACCACTATCTCGGCAAAGAGACGGTGCAGAACATCCTGGCGCTGCGCTTCGCCAACCAGCTCTACGATCCGATCTGGAACGCCAACTACGTCGACCATGTGCAGATCACCATGGCCGAGGACATCGGATTGGGCGGGCGCGCAGGCTATTACGACGGCATCGGCGCCGCCCGCGACGTGATCCAGAACCATCTGCTGCAACTGCTCGCGCTCACCGCGATGGAAGAGCCGATCAGCTTCCAGCCCAAGCAGTTACAGGCCGAGAAGATCAAGGTGCTCTCCGCCACCAAACTCGTCGAGCCGCTCGACGAGACGACGGCGCGCGGACAGTACGCCGAAGGCTGGCAGGGCGGCGAGCACGTGGTGGGCCTGCTCGACGAGGAGGGTTTCGACCCGCAGTCGCGCACCGAGACCTACGCCGCGATCACCCTGGAGGTCGACACCCGCCGCTGGGCGGGCGTGCCGTTCTATCTGCGCACCGGAAAACGCTTGGGCCGCAGGGTCACCGAGATCGCGGTGATGTTCAAGCGGGCGCCGCACCTGCCCTTCGACCAGACCATGACCGAGGATCTCGGACAGAACGCGCTGGTCATCCGGGTACAGCCGGACGAGGGCATCACCACCCGGTTCGGTTCGAAGGTGCCGGGGTCGAGCATGGAGGTGCGCGACGTCAACATGGATTTCAGCTACGGCGAGGCGTTCACCGAATCCTCCCCCGAGGCCTACGAGCGCCTGATCCTCGACGTGCTGCTCGGGGTGCCGTCGCTGTTCCCGGTGAACGCGGAGGTCGAATTGTCCTGGAGCATCCTGGATCCGGTGCTCGAGCACTGGTCCACCGAAGGCAAACCGGAGCCCTACGAGGCGGGCACCTGGGGTCCGGCCTCGGCCGACGAGATGCTCGCCCGCACCGGGCGGGAATGGCGGCGGCCATGATCATCGATATGCCGGACACCACCACCGGCGAGGTCACCAAGCGGATCGTGCAGCTGCGCGAGAGCAACGGCGTGATCACCATGATGCGGGTGCTCACCCTGGTGGTGTGCACGCTGGACAGCTCCGAGGCCGAGGACGCGATCGACGCAGCCAACGACGCCAGCCGCGAACACCCCTGCCGGGTGGTCGTGCTCGCGCGCGGCGACCGGGAGGCCGAAACCCGGTTGGACGCTCAGATCCGAGTCGGCGGCGACGCGGGCGCGGCCGAGGTGATCGTGCTGCGGTTGCAGGGCGAGCTGATCAACCACGAGAGCAGCGTCGTCATCCCGTTCCTGCTGCCGGACACTCCCGTGGTGGCCTGGTGGCCGCGCGGGGCCCCGGAGTTCCCGTCCAAGGATTCGGTGGGGCGCTTGGCCACTCGCCGCATCACCGACGCCACCTTCGCGGCCGATCCGCAGGCGACGATCAAGAAGCGGCTCGAGTCCTATTCCTCCGGCGACACCGATCTGGCGTGGAGCCGGATCACCTACTGGCGCGCACTGCTCGCCGCCGCGCTGGACGAACCGCCGTACGAGCCGGTCGAATCGGTGCTGGTGTCCGGGCTGCGCAACGAACCGGCCCTCGACATCCTCGCGGGCTGGCTCGCCATCCGCCTGGACTGCCCGGTGCGCCGCCGCTCCGGTGCGCTGAAGGTCGAGATCCACCGGCCGTCGGTGTCCGTCGCGATCGAGCGCCCGCAGACCGGGCGCACCGCGACACTGACCCGCACCGGCGACCCTGACCAGCGAATTGCCTTGGCCCGCCGGGAAACTCGGGACTGCCTCGCGGAAGAGCTGCGTAGACTCGACGCCGATGAGATCTACGCAGAAGCTCTCGCCGGAATCGAGAAGGTGACCTATGAGTGAAACCGGAACACAGGACAACGACACCTCCGCCAGCGACACCGTCGAGGTCCACGTGGACACCGACTCGCTGGTCGCCGCCGCGGCCGCCAAATTCGTCGACGTCGTGGTCGCGGCCCAGGCCGCCCGCGGGTCCGCCTCCGTGGTGCTGACCGGTGGCGGCACCGGCATCGGCCTGCTCGAGGTGGTGCGCAAAGCCCCCGGCGCCATCGACTGGTCCCAGCTCGACGTGTTCTGGGGCGACGAACGATTCGTGCCCGCCGCCGACGGTGAACGCAACGACCTGCAAGCCCGCCAGGCCCTGCTCGACCATGTCCCGGTCGATCCGGCCCGCGTGCACCCGGTCGCAGCCTCCGACGGCGAATACCCCGACCCGATCGAGGCCGCCGCCGAATACTCCGCCGCGGTCCACGCCTACCTCGCCGAACACGGCGCCTTCGACCTGCACCTGCTCGGCATGGGCGGCGAGGGGCACGTCAACTCCCTGTTCCCCGACACCGACGCGGTCCGCGAAGACCACGAACTCGTTGTCGCCGTGACGAATTCGCCCAAGCCGCCGCCGGTCCGGGTCACCCTCACGGTCCCCGCCATCCGCCGCACCCGCCACGTCGTCCTGGTCGTCGGCGGTGCCGCGAAGGCCGAGGCCGTCGCCGCCGCCATCGCCGGCGCCGACCCCGTCGACATTCCCGCCGCGGGTGCCGTCGGCCTCGAATCCACCACCTGGCTGCTCGACCAGCCCGCCGCCTCCGCCCTCCAGCTCCCCGACTGAGGCATCGCACCCCGCCGTCCACGGACGGCGGGGTCCCGGCACGGCACCGTTCCGTGGGCGCATGGTGCTCGGCGGCTGCCGCGCAGGTTTCGACGCCGCGCAGGTTTTAGCGCCGCGCGCGCGTGTCGGTCGAAGGACACGCGCGCGGCGCAACAAGATGTGCGCGGGGCATCGAATGCGGTTCGCCGCTGGCGCTGTACAGGTGTGGCGTCATCACGGGCTCAGCGCGCGACCCCTGGCTGCATATCCGGCGTTACGGTGTAGCGCCCGGAAAAAGTTCGGCGGGATCGGGGATGGCGCGCATAATCGTCGGCGGTGGGGATACAGTGGGGCCGTGAGCGAGCGGGAAGCTGTTTCCGGGGCGAGTCCGGGCAAGGTTCTTGACGAACGGTTTCGGGCGGCGGTCGCCGCATTGCCCCCGGGGGTGCGTCGGGCGGCGGGCCTCGAGGTCGCGCCGGGGATCAGCGGGGTGACCCTGCTGGAGCTGTTCGAGTCCCAGGCGACGAGCAGGCAGCTGGATCTGGCCGCGCGGCAATTGGGGGCGAGCAAGCGGGGGTATTACAGCATCGGCTCGTCGGGGCACGAAGGGAACGCGGCGCTCGGATCGGCGCTGCGCGTGGACGATCCGGCGTTGCTGCACTATCGATCGGGCGGGTTCTTCGTCCAGCGCGCCCGGCGCGTGCCCGGCCTGGATCCGATCCGGGACGTGCTGCTCGGCGTGGTCGCGGCGGCGGCCGACCCGATTTCCGGCGGGCGGCACAAGGTTTTCGGCAGCAAGGCCGCGAGCATCATCCCGCAGACCTCCACCATCGCCTCACATCTGCCGCGCGCGGTCGGTCTCGCATTCGCCATCGATCGCGCTGCGCGGCTGGGCATTTCGAGCGAATGGCCGTCGGATGCGGTGGTGCTGTGCAGTTTCGGGGACGCCTCGGCCAATCACTCGACCGCGACCGGCGCGATCAATTCGGCGATCCACACTGCGCGGCAGGGGGTTGCGCTGCCGCTGCTGTTCCTGTGTGAAGACAACGGGATCGGCATCAGCGTGCCCACTCCCCCGGACTGGATCCTGCAGGCGTACGGATCACGGCCCGGCCTGGCGTATTTCGACGCCGACGGCTGCGACGCCGTCGACGCGCTGACCACCGCGAGCGCCGCCGCCGATTGGGTCCGGGAGCATCGCAAGCCCGCGTTCCTGCGGCTGCGCACCGTGCGCCTGATGGGTCACGCCGGCTCCGACGTCGAATCCGCCTACCGCAAACCCGCCGACATCACCGCCGATCTGCTCCGCGATCCACTCGTGGCCACCGCCCGCCTGCTCGTCTCCACGGGCGTCGCCACCCCCACCGAACTCCTCGACCGCTACGACGCCATCGCCCACCGCGTCGCCACCACCGCCGAAGAGGTCTGGCGCGAACCCAAACTGGACTCCGCCCCCGCCGTGCTCGCCCCGCTCGCCCCCACCCGTCCCGAGCTGATCCGCGCCGACGCCCGCCGCACCACCGCGGTCACCCCGAGCACGAAAGCTATTGTGGGTGGCGATGACTCGGTAACGCTCGGACTCGCGATCAATCGCACGCTGGCGCGGTTGCTGGCGCGGGACCGGGATGTGCTGGTGTTCGGCGAGGACGTCGGGCGCAAGGGTGGCGTGTACGGGGCGACCAAGGGGTTGCAGAAGCAGTTCGGTCGGCGCCGGGTCTTCGACACGCTGCTCGACGAGCAGAGCGTCCTCGGTACCGCGCTCGGCGCCGCGCTGGCCGGATTCGTGCCGATTCCGGAAATCCAGTACCTGGCGTACGTGCACAACGCGGCCGATCAGCTGCGCGGCGAAGCGGCCACCCTGTCGTTCTTTTCCGCTGGGCAGTACCACAATCCGATGGTGGTGCGGATCGCGGGCTACGCCTACCAGAAGGGTTTCGGCGGGCACTTCCACAACGACAACTCGATCGCCGCACTGCGCGACATCCCCGGCGTCGTCGTCGCGTCCCCGTCTCGCGCCGACGACGCCGCCGCCCTGCTGCGCACCTGTGTGTCGGCGGCGCGCGTCGACGGCCGCGTGTGCGTCTACCTCGAGCCGATCGCCCTGTACCACACCCGCGATCTGTACGAGCCGGGCGACAACGGTTGGCTCGCACCGGTTTCCGACACCGAGCACGTCGAAATCGGTCGCGCGCGCGTGTACGGCGACGGCACCGATCTCACCATCGTCAGCTTCGCCAACGGCGTCCCGATGAGCTTGCGCGTCGCCCGCCGACTCGCCGCGCGCGGCGTCCACGCCCGCGTCCTGGACCTGCGCTGGCTGTCCCCCCTCCCCGTCGACGACCTCCTGCACCATGCCCGCGCCACCGGCCGCGTCCTCATCGCCGACGAAACCCGCCGCAGCGGCGGCGTTTCCGAATCCGTCTACGCCGCCCTCCTCGACGCCTCCTTCGACGGCCGCCTGGCCCGAGTAACCAGCGAAGACAC
The DNA here is from genome assembly GCF_000710915.1 of Nocardia brasiliensis IFM 10847. Classification (GTDB taxonomy): domain Bacteria; phylum Actinomycetota; class Actinomycetes; order Mycobacteriales; family Mycobacteriaceae; genus Nocardia; species Nocardia brasiliensis_A. The sequence continues at coordinate 69,665 of NZ_BAUA01000204.1, read as the reverse complement.
CTTCATCCCGCTCGGCCCCGCCGCCGACACCGTCCTGCTCGACGAAACCAAAATCGAAACCGCCGCAGGCAAACTCCTCGCGGAGTAGCCACGACATCCGTCGACTACACGTGGACGGGGAAGGCGGCCAGGTCGTTTTGGGTGAGGACGGGGAGGTTGCGGATTTCTTCCACGGGGACGGCGAGGCGCAGGTTGGGGAAGCGGGCGAAGAGGGCGGGCAGGGCGACGCCTGCTTCGAGGCGGGACAGGGCGGCACCGGGGCAGATATGCGGGCCGTGCCCGAAGGTCATGTGGCGGTGCGCGGTTGGGCGGGTGAGGTCGAAATCGTCGGAGTCCACGCCGTGTACGGCGGTGTCGCGGCCGATGGCGCGGTAGGACATGACGACTCCGTCGCCCTTTTCGATCACCGTGTCGCCGACGGTGATGTCTTCGGTGGCGAAACGCATCAGCAGGTGGGTGACGGGGCTGTCCCAGCGCAGCGTTTCCTCCACTGCCGCTTTCCATTCGAAGTCGCCGCCGCGGACCTTGGCGAGCTGTTCGGGCCGGGTCAGCAGGGCGCGCACGGCGTTGAGGATGAGGCCGACGGTGGTTTCGTGCCCGGCCGCGACGAGAGCCTTGAGGTTGCCGACGACTTCTTCTTCGGTGAGCGGCTCGCCGCCGTCGTCGGCGAAGATCAGCGCGGTGGTGAGGTCGTCGGTGGGGTCGGCGGTCTTCTTGCGCACCAGATCCGTGTAGTAGGAGTCCATTTCGTCGATCACCCGTAGTCGCTCGTCCTGCGGGGTGAGCAGCGAGAAGAACGCCTTGTACCAGTCCAGCAGCATGGGATGGTCAGCGCGGTCCACGCCCATCAGCTCGCTGACGACGCGCATCGGCAGCGGGTAGGCGAACACCTGCTTGAGGTCGACGACCGCGCCGTCGGCGCCGGCGGCCTCGAGATCGTCGAGCAGTTCGGCGGTCAGCCGCTCGACCACCGGCCGGATGTCTTCGAGCCGCCGCGGCGAGAGCGCCTGGGTGGTCTTGATCCGCAACCGTCGATGCTCGGCACCGTCCACGGTGAACATGGAACGCCCGGCGTCGATCATCCCGATCAGCGGCCACTGCCGGGTCACCGCCCCGGAGTTCCACAGCGACCAGCCGTTGATGTCCTTGATCAGCCGCGGATCGACGAGCAGTTGCCGGGCGACGGCGTGTTCGGTGACGGTCCAGGCCGGCACGCCGAGCAGTTCGATGCGGGCGATCGGGCCCGCCGCACGCAGGTGTGCGGTCTCCCCGTCCAGGTCACCGACCATGGGGTCGATGGCGAATGGGCATGATTCCGTCACGGGGTACCTCCAACTGCACGAACTGGTGTGAATCGAACCGGCAAGGACGTCATGCCGCGCAGAAAGGCCGACGGCCGCCGGACCAGGTTCTGCGCGGGCACCATGAGATCGATGTCGGGCAGCCGGTCGAGCAGCACCTCGATGCTGGTCCGCGCGATGATCTCGGCCAGCTGCTGGGCGGGGAACGGGCAGCGGTATTCGCCGTAGCTGAACGCGAAGTGCGCGCTGTTTCCCGCGTGTGCCGTCGCCGCGCCGTCGGCGAGGTGCTGGCGCACGTGCGGGTCGGCGTTGGCCGCGGCGAGCCCGAGCAGCAGCATGTCGCCGGATCGGATCACCTTGTCGGCCAACCGGGTATCGCGAGCGGCCCAGCGCCCGGCGAGGATCTGCGTCGGGGTGTCCTCCCACAGCACCTCGTTCATCGCCTCGCCGATGCTGCGGCGGCCGCCGCCCAGTGCGGCGGCGAACCGGTCGTCGGTGAGCATCAAGCGCACCGAGTTGCCGATCCAGTCGGCGGTCGGCAGGTGGCCCGCGGCGGTGACGGCCATGAGGTCCTGCACGTATTCCTCGTCGGTGAACTGTCCGGGGTGCGCGAGCATGCGCGACACGAGATCGTTTCCGGGCCTGGCCTTTTTGGCGGCGAGCACCTGCATCATCTGCTCGTAGTAGCGACCGTACGCGGCTTGCGCGTCGGCTCCGCCGTCGGCGAGCGCCTTCATGCTCCACGCGAGCCGCGGCCCGTCCTCGTCCGGGAAACCGAGCGCCCAGGCCAGCGCGAGCACGGGCATCAGGACGGCGAACTCGGCGACCAGGTCGGCTTCGCCGCGCCCGCAGAATCCGTCGATCAGCCGGTCCGCCAATTCCTCACAGGTGCGGCGCAATTCGAACGGATCGACCGAGTCCAGCGCGGGCTCGACCATCGCCAGATGCCTGCGGTGTTCGGCGCCCGCGGTGAAATAGATCGACGGCCGCGGCTGGCCGACCATCGGCAGCAGCGGCCAGTCCTCCGGGATGTTCGGCCACTGGTTCCACAGGCTGACGTCGCGCGGGAACAGCTCCGGATCGCTGGTCACCTGGTGCAGTTCGCGGTAGCCGATGACCAGCCACGCGGGCACGTCACCGGGCAACTCGACGGCGACGACCGGTCCGTGTTCGCGGCGCATCTCGCGGTACAGATGCTGCGGATCGGTGTGGAAACGCGGACCGCTGAGCGGGACGGCGGACTGCGGCTGCACGGGGCAGCCGCCGAAACCGGCGGACGCGGCGCTCGGACTGGTCATGAGGCGGTCTCCGCTCGCGGTGCGTCGGCGTAGATGTGCTCGACCAGGGTGATCAGCACCTGTTTGCTGGATTCGCGGGAGCGCGCGTCGCATTCGACCAGCGGCACGTGCGGGTCGAGGTCCAGCGCGTCACGCACCTCGTCGGGCCGCGAGGGTCCGCCGAAGTTGTTGCACGCCACGATGAATCGGGTCCGCTGCGCTTCCAGCCGGTCGATGGCGTACCAGGAGTCGGCGATGCGGCGCTGATCGACGAGCACGATCGCGCCGAGCGCTCCGGTGAACAGCCGGTCCCACAGGAACCAGAACCGTTCCTGTCCGGGCGCGCCGAACAGGTACAGCACGTTCTCGGTGTCTATGGTGATCCGGCCGAAGTCGAAGGCGACCGTCGTGGTCGACTTGCCGGGTGCGCCGCTCGGGTCGTCGATCCCGACACCGGCGTTGGTCATCGTCGCCTCGGTGTCGAGCGGGCGGATCTCACTGACCGCGCGGACCATGGTGGTCTTGCCGACGCCGAAACCGCCGACGATGACGATCTTGAGTCCCTGGCGGGTCGCGCTGTGCAACGGTGCGTCGGCGCGGGCGGGTCGGGGGTCAGAGATTGCGGAGTCCAACGAGCACCTTCTCGAGGGTGGTGGAGTCTGGCACGGCATTCCACGGCGCGTCCGGCAGGCCGGGGCCGATGTTCGGATGCCGGACGGTGATCTTGCCCGCGTACAGCAGGTCCGAGAGCAGAATGGTCGCGATGCCGACCGGCAGCCGCAGCTCGGCGGCGATCTCGACGACGGCGGTCGGGGCCCGGCACATGTCGAGGATCGCCACGTGCTCGGACTGCATGCCCGGCGTCGGATCGCATTCGCTGACCACGAGGGTGACCAGGTCGAAGCTGTCGGAGTCGGGTTTGCTGCGTCCCCCGGTGAGCGTGTAGAGCCGGTCGGGGTCGTCGTCGCGGCCGGGCCTGTTCACGACACGCTCGCCCCTGTGTTTGCCCACCCCTGGTCGGCTTCGCCGCCCTGCCGTCCCCCTGTACTCGCCCACCCCTGGTCGGCTTCGCCGCTCGGCCGTCCCTCTGGGTTACGCGGTGCCGACGCGAGGTGGTGACCCAGTTGCTCGACCAGCTCGCGCATGTTGTGCCCGACCAGGCCCGCGTCGGCGTCCTCGGCGGCGACGACCGCGATGTGCGCGGCCAATCCCGCCTCGACGATGAACAGGATGCCGCCGTAGAACTCGGTCATCGACTGCCGGACGCCCCCACGGCCGTCACCGAACTCGACCGACGCGCCGTGCGAGAGACTTTGGATGCCCGCGGCGATCGCGGCGAGCTGATCGGCTTTGTCCATCCCGAGTTCGGGGGTGTGGCAGATCTTGAGTCCGTCGCCGGACAGTAGCAGCGCGTGCCTGGTGCGCGGGGTGCGAGCGAGTAGCTGCTCCAACAGCCAGCTGAGTTGGGACGGCACAGACGTGGTCATCGATCGTTCTCCACGGCAACGGTAGGGGACGGGGAAGGTGTTGCGGCGGCGGCGCTTTCGCCGTCACGCCCGGCGATCGCGCGTTGGAAGGCGCCGAACGAGGCCGGGCTGGCCGCGGGCGCGGGCGCAGGCGCGCCGGGCTCGGGTAGCGAGAGCCCGGCCGGATGCACCGCGGCGAGGGTGCTGCCGCGGCGCCGTTTCGGCAGACCCATGCTGGTGACCTCGGCGGTCGGCGCGGCAGCGGTCGCGACGGCCGCCGGTTCGCGGTCGGTGGCCGCCTCCGCGAGCGCCACCGCCTGCGGGGCGGTCCGCGCCGCCGGCGGCGGCACCGCGGGCAGCGACGGGTTGGTGGCCGGCGCCGACGGCTGCGAACGGTCCACGCGCGCAGTGAGATCCCGCGGCACCACCACGACCACCGCCGTGCCGCCGATCGCGGAGGGCCGGTAGGAAACGGTGAGCCCGTGCTTGCGCGCGAGGTGACCGACCACCGCCAGACCGAGCCGGGTGCCGCTCAGCGAAGACAAGTCCGCCGAACGTTGGCCGCGCCCGTCGGGACCGGTGACCGACACGGTCTGTTCTGCCCGCCGCAGCGCCGATTCGCTCATCACCAGCCCGCTGTCCTCGATGGTGAGCACCACGCCCGCGGGCACCTCGGCGGCGTAGACATGCACCTCGGTGGTCGGCGGCGAGAAGTTGCACGCGTTGTCGAGCAGTTCGGCCAGGGTGTGCATGATGCCCTCGGCCGCGTGGCCGGCGATGGCGATCTCGGCGATGGCGCGCAGCCGCACCCGCTGATAGCCCGCGACCCGGCCCATGGCGCCGCGCAGAATGGATTCCATCGCAATGGGTTTGGCCCAGCGCCGGCCGGACCGCGCGCCGCTGAGCACGGCGATGCTGTCCGCGAGGCGCCCGGCCTGGGCGGTGCGATGGTCGAGTTCCAGCAGGTCGGCCAGGACCTTCGGGTCGGCGTGCCGGTGTTCCATCTCGCGCAGTTCGGCGAGCATGCTGGTGGTCATCGCCTGCATCCGGCCCGCGGCGCCGGCGAACGCGGCCATGGCGGCGGAGCGGCGGTTCTCGTTGTTCTTCGATTCCCAGGCGTGCGCCTCGGCCGCGTTCTCGGCGGCCTGGACGCGCGCGGTCGCCGCCGCGGTGATCGCGGCCGCCTCGCGGGTCGCCCGCCGGGCCACGCCGCGATAGTGCACGGCCGCGGTGCACGCGACGCACAGCAGCAGGGCGGCGACAACCGCACCGATGGTCAGCGGGACGCGAAAGTCGCTCGGCGCGTAGTACACCGCGACCGCCACCGCGACCGACGTGACGGCGGCGCTGCCGAACATGACCAGCAGCGGCATACGCTGACGTCGAACGACAGGTTCCCGACGCTCGCCTTCCGGCGCGTTCAATGACTGTGACAAGTTCCGTACTTCCGCACTCACGTTCACCAAAAAGGCATGTCGCTGAACGCCCGACCCCCTCCTGCCAGTTCGGGCTGAACCAAATGTACAGATTGCCAAGCACTTCCGCATCTCGACCGCAGTCACCCGGCACACGGTGCATGCGGCGGCGCACGATAGTTGTATTCTCTTGCGCTACTTTATTTTTCAATCAGGCACCGACGACTGAGCGAACGGTGTTGTTCGCCGAGCGATCTCGTCGCGCACGGCACATTTGTTCACGCGACGGCCGCACACCCGGCCGCTCGAGTCTCCTGCACAAAACCTCGCCTGCGCAGCCCCGCCCGACGGCGGTGCGATGACTCGATGCCCGGATTCCGCTGATTCCGGATCGGCCCGGGGAATACTGGAAAGACAGTGCCATTGACGCCTGAACAGCAGCGAGGAGCGCGGCGATGACGATGTCCATGCTCGGCGAGGTTCGACCGGAGCACGATCGCACCGACGACGGCGATCTGGTGCTCCTGCACTATCTGCGTTCATTCCACCGGCCGGTGCTGGAGGTGTGGACGGCGGCGACCGAGCGGGCGCAGCTGGCGCAGTGGCTCGGCGCGGTGACGGGCGAGGCGGACACCGTGACGATCGAACCGCTGGACGGGCCGGTCGCCGGACCGATCACCGTCCGGATCGAGCACTGCCAGGCCCCGCACGAACTGGCCGTGCGGATCGATGACTGTCTGGTGGAGGTGCGCATGACCCAGGTCGGCGTGGTCACCAATGTCGAACTGGTCCGCCGTCACGTCTGCCAGCGCGACGCCGCGGCGATCGGCCCGCGCTGGCAGTACCTGCTCGATCGGCTGACCGCCCACCTGAACCAGCAGCCACTGCCACGCTGGGACGGCTACCCGAATCTGGCCGACGAATACCGTTGAGCGCCTCAGAAGAAGAATCCGGCGATCCCCCAGCCGGGCCGGGCCTGCGCCTCGCGGATCCACTCCATGCAGGATTCGATGGCGGCGAGCACCTCGTGATCGACGGACTCGCGCGACTCCGGCGTGGTCGACTCCCACTGCACCAACGCTTCGGCGCATTGCTCCGGGGTCCACTCGCCGTAGCCGGGGAGCTCGTCCGGCTGCGGCAGGGCGGGCGGAAAGGCATGGTAGAGAAAGCCGGTCAGGCTGATCGCCTTGATGCCGAGCTCGGCCAGGCCCTCGTCCACCTGTTCCAGCCAACTGCCGCGGAACGGTGAGAAGTAGCGGTTGTCCAGGAACCTGCCGTAGAACTGGCAGATCGTTTGGTACGCATAGGCGTATTGGAATCCGTAGGCGGGATCGAACGGGCCGCCGTCGATCACGGCGCGCACCGCGTCGTACCGGGCCGGCGCACCGTTCGCGATCTCCTCGGCGAACCAGTCGTCGGCGTGTGCGAGCTGGGCCTTGAAGCGACCTCCGATCATGCGCCGGAGCTTGTCGTCCCGCGACGCGATGGCGCCCCTGACCCTGTCCAGTTCGACGACGTAAACGCTCAGGCTGTAACTCATGAGCGAACATTAGCGGTGCCCACCGACACCGAACGTGCCTCCGGCCGAAGGCGTTCGGCCTACGCGGGCACCTCGGAGGAATTCGGCACGAGTTCGCGCAGGTGGGAGGTCAGCAGCGCGTCGACCTCCGCGGAACGTTCCAATTGGACCAGGTGTCCCGCGTCCGCGATCTTGGTCACCGCGCGCAGCTGCGGGACATGGCGACGCAATGTGGTCAGTGGATCGCGACCGCTGAAACCCTCCATATCCGGGTCGCGGTCGCCGTACATGAAGTAGGCGGGCACGGTGACCGACGCGTCGGCGTAGTCGGCGGTCAGCTCCCAGTTGCGGTCGAGGGCGCGGTACCAGTTAAGCCCGCCGGTGAAACCGGTGTGCTCGAAATCCTTTGCCAGGGTGTCGAATTCGTCCTGTGCGAGCCAGCGCCAGGGCAGCGGCGGCGCCTCGGGCAGCACGTCGAGGTAGCCGGTGCCCTCGGCCGGGAACTGCCAGGTGTCGAGATAGTGATAGTCGGCGCTGAGCGAGAAGTACACCCTGGCCAGGAATTCCCTTGGCCGAGCGCCCAATTCCGCGTCGGCCACGCCGGGTTCCTGAAAGTAGTGCAGATGCAGGAAGTGTCGCGCGGCGGCCTTGGCCCACAGCTGCGACGGAGCGCGCGGCGGCCGCGGCGCGAACGGATTGTTCAGCACGATCACGCCGCGCACCCGCTGCGGCGCGCGCAACGCCAGCTCCCACACCAGCGCCGCACCGAAATCCAGGCCGACGAAGACCGCCTGTTCGGCGTCGATATCGTCGAGCAGGCCGAGCAGATCGCCGATCACCGCCTCATTCGTATAGGCCGCCACCTCGGCGGGGCGGTCGGTCCGGCCGTAGCCGCGCAGATCCGGCGCGATGGCCCGGTATCCCGCACCGGCCACCGCCGCCAGCTGGCGCCGCCAGATGAACCAGGTGTGCGGAAATCCGTGGCAGAAGATCACCGGATACCCCGCGCCCTGCTCGGCGACGTGCATCCGGACGCCGTTGGTCGTCACGAACCGATGCGTCAACTCCACTGCCGGACCTCCAAAATCTAGAACGTGTTCCTATTTCACGGTAATGTCCCTGTCTCATGAACGGAATAGCCAAACCGCTCGACGGCCGGATCGCGGTGGTGACCGGGGCGAGCCGCGGCATCGGCAAGGGCATCGCGGTCGAACTCGGCGCCGCGGGTGCGACCGTGTACGTGACCGGGCGGTCCGACACCCCGGGCCGACTGCCGGGCACGGTGGGCGAGACCGCCGCCGCGGTCGACGCGGCCGGCGGCGTCGGCGTCCCGTTCGTCTGCGACCACCGCGACGACGACGCGGTCCGCGGGCTGTTCGAGCAGATCCGTACGGCCCACGGCCGGCTCGATGTGCTGGTGAACAACGTCTACAACTCCCCCGCCGCGGCACGCTGGCTCGGCAGACCGTTCTGGGAAGTACCGCCGAAGGCGTGGGACGAAACGTTCGATATCGGCGTCCGATCGCACTATGTGGCAAGCGTTTACGCGGCTCCGCTGCTGATCGCGGCGGACGGGCTGATCGTGAACATCTCCTCGCCCGGTGCCGAAAGGTACATGCACAACGCGGTTTACGGCGTCGCGAAGGCCGCGCTCGACCGCCTGACCGCCGATCTGGCGCACAACCTGGCCGATACCGGCGTCACCGCGGTCTCGCTGTGGCCGGGCATCGTGGACACCGAACTGCTGCAACTGGTTCCGGCCGATGCCGAGGGACGCCGAGTGGTCACGCTGCCCGGCGAAGGCACCTTCGACCTCGCCGAGGCCGAAACCCCGCGTTTCCCCGGCCGCGCGGTGGTCGCCCTGGCCGCCGATGCCGAGCGCCGCACGCGCACCGGGTCCGCTTGGCGGGTGGCCGATCTGGCGAAGGCCTACGGCTTCACCGACGTAGACGGACGGGTGCCGCGCGCGGACTGATCCCTCAGGCGACGCTGAGGAAGCGTTGCACCGCCCGCGATTCGGGCTTCGTATGCCAGGCGAGATAGACGTGCGACGGCGGCGCGTCGGCCACGTCCAAATAGACGACTCCGGGATGCGGGGCACGGGTGCGGGCGAGCGCGGGCACCCCGCCGATCCCCCGGTTCGCCGCGACGAGTTCGATCCACTCGTCGAAGTTCCGGCAGGTGATGATCGGCCGCTCCGGGTCGCTGTCCGCCCACGAATCGGCATGCGTCGTACCGGACACCACGTTGACCACCAGCGGATAACCCGCGAGATCGGCCCAGCGCAGCTCGGTCGCCGTCGCCAGGGGTGAATGCGCGGCCACCGCGAGCATGCGCCGTTCCGTCGCGATCACCCGCGACGCGAGATGGTTCGGCAGTTCGGTTTCCCTGCGATAGATGGCGATATCGATGGACCTGGCGTCGAGCGCGGCCACCGGATCGTCGATGCGGCGCAACGTGATCCGTCCGCCGAGCGCCTCATAGCGGCGGCGCGTCGCCGCCAGCCAGCTGGTGGGCAGCAGCCAGGCGAACCCGATCTCGACGGCGGTTCGCGAGCGCAGTTGCGCCGCAACGGCATCGACGCCGGCGAGAATGCGCCTGCTGTCCGTCAGCAGTTCGGCGCCCTCCTCGGTCAGCTCGAAGCGCCGCGAGCTGCGCTCGATCAACCGGCATTCGACGAGTCGTTCCAGCTGCTGGATGGTCCTGGTCAACGCCGGTTGGCTCAGATGCAGCCGGGCCGCGGTCCGCGTGTAGTTCCCTTCCTCGCACAGCGCCACGTACGCCCGTAGATGCCGCAGCTCCAGCTGCGAACTGCCGAGGTCACCGGCCGCCCGCGCAGGCTGCGGACGCTCTGTCCGCGACGCGTCGTCCCTATCCATGCATCCAGCGTATACATGGTGCACAGAAAGCATTTTACCGGCGTCGGCACGGACCGTACGGTCGCATGGTGACCGCAGTAATCGCGCCCGCACCGCGCCACAGCCTCGTTCCCGCGTTCGCCGCCGCCGCCGGACTGGCGGCCGCGATGGGAGTCGGCCGGTTCGTCTACACGCCCCTGCTCCCGATCATGGTGGACGCACACCGGATCAATGCGCACGACGGCGCCGTCATCGCGACCGCCAACTACGCGGGTTATCTGCTCGGCGCCCTGCTGCTCACCCGCTGGCCGGAGCTGAACAACCGCAACACCTTTCGCGTGTCCGCGGCGCTGCTGATCGCGAGCGAACTGCTGATGGCGGTGCCCGCGCCGACGCTCTTTCCCGCGACCTCACGCCTGATCGCCGGCGTCACCAGCGCCGTCGTCTTCGTCGCGTGCGCGGGCGTGGCGGCGCGGCCGGGCAGTGCCAGGGAGGCGGCCGGGATCACCTTCGGCGGCGTCGGCTTCGGTATCGCGCTCACCGGCGTACTGGTGCTGGCCGTGCGGCCGTTTCTCGGCTGGCAGGCGATGTGGCTGGTGTCGGCGGCACTCACCGCACTGTTGCTGCTGCCCACCTTACGGCTCGACATCCGGCCCGGCCGTCGGGCGGGCAAGGCCGTCATCCGGTCGGTCGGCGCGTGGCGCGCGCTGCTGGTTTCGTACTTCCTGGAGGGCCTCGGCTACATCGTGATCGGGACGTTTCTGGTCGCGGCGGTCAGCGGCGAACGGGGGCAGGTGGTCGGCTCCGCGATCTGGGTGGTGGTCGGCGCGGCCGCCGTCCCCGCGACCGTGCTGTGGGGCGTTGCCGGGCGACGCTGGTCCCCCGCCGTCGCTATGCCGATCGCGCTGCTCGCACAATGCTTTTCGGCGGTGCTACCGGCATGGACGAGCGCGGTGTGGGCCGCGGTGCTCGCGGCGGCGCTGTTCGGGGCGACGTTCCTCGGCATCGTGATGCTGGCCATGCGGATCGGCAGCGAACTGTCCGACAGCGGCGCGGCGGCTCCGCTCACGGCCGTCTACGGCGCGGGGCAGATGCTGGGTCCGCTGGTGGTGGCGCCGGTGATCGGCGACAGCTATCCGGCCGCGTTCGTCATCGCCGCCCTCGTGCTGGCGGCTGCGACGATCGCGGCCGGTGTAGTAACTCGCCTGATCAGGCGAACTTGATCTCCAGACCGATGCCGATGATGGCGATGAACCAGACCACGCCGGTGAAGATGGTGATGCGGTCGAGGTTCTTCTCGACGACGGTCGAGCCGGACAGGCTCGACTGCACACCACCACCGAAAAGGCTGGACAGACCTCCACCCTTGGCGCGGTGCAACAGCACCAGCAGCACCAGCAGCACGCTGGCGACGATCAGGAGGATATCCAGGAACATCCGCATGACCGACAGTGTATGCGGTCGGCCGGATCCCACCGAATCAGGCACTCGGCAACGCTCCCCAGCGCCGCGTGCTCACCGGGCGGGCATCACCGCGACCAAGTGGGTGACCCGATCGTCACCGACGGTGTACTTCGAGGCCGCCTGCTCGCGGATCTGATCCTGGGCGGTGAGCCGGACCTGATGCTGATGCATGTGTTCGGCCCACGAACGAACGACGAAAGCCTCCACATAGCGGTCGAGCACACCGACGTCGCGATACAGCCGCCACTCCATCGCGCCGGTGCGCTGCCGGGACCGGCCCACGAACGCCATCGCGTTCATGAACTCCGCCACGTTCTCCGCCGGGACGTCGTAGGTGCGCAACACCATGACCGGACCGTCGGCCGGGTCGGGTTCCACCACGAGCTGCGGTTCCGGCCAGAACGCGGACGGCGTCTGGTCCAGGTTCTCCGCGTTGTGACTGATCGGCAGCCACACCGTGCTCACCGCGCACACCGCGAGCAGCGCCGCCGCGCTCAGCAGGGCGAACACCGGTCCCATCGCACCGGCGAGCACACCCCAGAGCAGCGAACCCAGCGCCTGACCGCCCATGAACACCAGCAGATAGACCGACAGGCCGCGCGCCCGCACCCACGCGGGCAGCAGCAACTGCATCGTCGAATTCATCGTCGACATCGCGAGCAGCCAGGCGAAGCCGGCGAACACCAGCAGAATCAACACCACCGGCACCACGTGCAGCACGGCGGTGGCCGCGGTCGCGAGACCGAACAGCACGGCCGCGGTGGTCAACCGTTGCGTGGGCGTCAGCAGGGCACGCAACCGGGACAGGCCGACGGCGCCGAGGACCGCGCCCACTCCGAGCGCGGCCAGCATCAGGCCGTAGCCCGACGAGGTGAGCCCGAGTTCGTCGCGCGCGATCACCGGCAGTAGCGCCCACAGCGCGCTGGCCGGGGCGATGAACAGGATCGAACGCAGCAGCACCCGGCGGATCGCGGGTGCGGCCCGGATGAACCGGGTGCCCGCCTGCAACGCCGCGAGCGGGCGCTCCGACGGCAGGCCGCGATCGGCGCGCGGCCTGCGCCATACGGTCAGCACGGCCACGATTCCCGCGAACGACACCGCGTTCAACGCGAACACCAGCGTCGGCCCGGACACCGAGACCAGCACACCCGCCAGCGCCGGGCCCACCGCGCGCCCGATGTTGATGTTCATGCTGCCGAGCGCGGCCGCCGACGGAATCTGTTCCCGCGGAACCAGTTCCGGCTGGATCGCCTGCCATGCGGGACCGGTCAGCGCCTGCCCGCAGCCCAGCAGGAACAACAAGGTCAGCAGCACCGCCGGGGTGGTGTGGCCGGTCGCCGTGGAGATCGCGAGCACCGTCGCCAGCAACGCCATCGTGGACTGCGCGCCCACCAGCAGCCTGCGCCGATCCACCAGATCCGCGATCACCCCGGACGGGATGGCCAGCAACATCACCGGCAGCGTGATCGCGGTCTGCACGAACGAAACCAGCGCGGCCGCGTTCGGCTCGTCGACCAGAATCCACTGTGCGCCGACCGTCTGCATCCAGGTCCCCAGATTGGACACCAACTGCGCGATCCACAGCGCGCGATACACCTTCGACCGCATCGGCGCCCAGGTAGAGACGGTAGTAGCCACAGTGGTCACTCCCCGGAGCTTAGCGCTCCCGCGCACCGCCCTGCTCGAACCGCGGCCGGGTCCGATGCGGCCGGTACGCCGCTGTGCGCCGACCGCCGCGAAGGGACGACCGCCGCGCCGCTCGTGGGACCGATCACGTGAGGTCGCGGGCGGCTCCTGTCCGCTCGGTGGCGGTGAGGAGAAGGGCGAAGGTCAGGACAGCGCCGCCGGCCAGGGCGCTGGGGGTGAGGCGTTCGCCGAGGAGAAGGGCGGCGAGGACGGCGCCCGTGAGTGGTTCCAGCAGGGCTAGGACGGCGGCGGTGCCGGAGCCTGCGGCGGGCAGGCCACGGAAATAAAGCGTGTAGGCGATCGCGGTCGGGAGGAGTCCGAGGGTGAGGACCAGGGCGAAACTCGCGACGGATGGGTGGAAGGTGAGGCCGGTCGTCACCGCCACCGGTGCGAGCAGCAGTGCGCCCGCGGTGAAGCCGAAGCCCGTCGTCGTCATCGCGTCGAGGCCCGGGACGGGGCGCGTGTTGATCACGGTGACCGTCGAGAACGCGGCCGCGGCCGCGACGGCGAGGGTTGCACCGGCGAGCAGACCGCCGGCATCGACGTCATCGGACGGCACGCCGATCAACAGCGCCAAACCGGTCAGCGCGAGACAGATCGTGCCCGCGCGACGGCGATCCAAGCGGCGGCGGCCGGTGAGTTGTTCGAGTAGCGCGACCACCACCGGCGAAGTGCCGATGGTGAGCAACGTCGCGATGCTCACCGACGACGCGGCGACCGCACCGAAATAGCACGCCTGGAAGGCCGCGGCCAGCACGGCGACCGCGCCGATCCGGCGCCACGCCTGCGGATTTCGCGGCCAGGGCCGCCGGGTCGCCGCCAGCAGCGCGACGAGCAGCAGACCGCCGACCGCGAGCCGGCAGGCGGCGACCGCGACCGGGGACAGACCGGTGGCCCGCCCGAGCAGCGTGCCGAGCAGACCGCCGGTGCCCCAGAGCATTCCGGCGCCGACGAGATAGACCAGCCCCGAACGGCCGGCCGTGGACAGAGTCGTGGACATGAAGGTTTGCGCTCCTGCGACAGAAGGATTAGAGGTCGCTGAAGCGAGGTGCACAACGAATACCGCAGCGCCGCACGCACCCTGAGGAAGCTCCGCTCTCGAGCCACGCCCACGCCGCGCCCCACGCACCGCCCGCAACCGCAGCAGACCGCCCGCCCTACTGAACGGAACCCGCTACGCCGCCATCAGCCGCAGCCACACCGCCTGAGCCCATAACCGCAGCGGATCCGCGCCGACGCAGTCCAAGCCGCACCGCAACCCGTCGCCCTTCGCATCTCGCGGAACCAGATGCGAGGCACGAACCGCCGAGACCGACCGGAGCGGATGCGGAGGTACGCAGAACGGGCGCTGCCGGACGAAGTCCGTCCTTGGACGCGCACGGCCGGAGCGGATGCGGAGGTACGCAGAACGGGCGCTGCCGGACGTAGTCCGTCCTCAGACGCGCACGGCCGGAGCGGATGCGGAGGTACGCAGAACAGGCGCTGCCGGACGTAGTCCGTCCTTGGACGCGCACGGCCGGAGCGGATGCGGAGGTACGCAGAACAGGCGCTGCCGGACGAAGTCCGACCTTAGCCGCGCACGGCCGGAGCGAAGGCGGAGGTACGCAGAACAGGCGCTGCCGGACATAGTCCGTCCTCAGACGCGCATGGCCGGAGCGGATGCGTAGGTACGCCTACACCTCGCTAGGAGGCGGGCGGCGGGGATATGGGGAAGCATCGATGCACGAGGCCGATCCTAATGCCCGGCACGGCGCGGTGTCGCCCCGGCATTTCCAACCGCACTTGCCAATGCCCGCGCATGGCGACGCAGCACGCACGGCGTCACGACTCGCGCACGCGGAGCTCTGGGTCGGCGGCGATGCGAGCCGCGGTTTCGGGGTCGGGCGGGTAGGGGGTGGCTCGAATGATCCATTCGCGGCGGAGTTCGGGGATGGTGACCTGGAGTTGGTCGCGGGCCCAGGTGGGGCGGCCGGTCCAGTCCATTCGGCCGGGTCCGTCGGCGAAGCCCATGGTGTGGGCGAGGTAGTCGTTCCAGGCGCCGTACGAGGTGACGAGCGTGAACTGTTCGGGCACAGCCAGTTTCAGCAGCCAGCGGCCGTGGGCCCATTCATGGTCGCCGAGCAGGAGATTCGCGGTGGTCCGCACCGTGGCGGCGCGCAGCGCACGGCCGGGCCAGCACCACACCGGCGGGGCGGCGGCGCAATCCATACCGCGCCTTGTCATCTCGACCGTCATCGCGCGGAACGCGGTGTGCCAGTTCGGCGTGACAAGGTCCCAGCGCGCCCGATACCGGCCGCTCGCGCGCACGGCCGCGACAACTTCGGGCGCTTGCAGCGTCCACAGTCGCATGGTTCTAGGACTCGCCCGGCTCGACCGAGTCGGCGTACATCTGCAGCATGTCTTCCAGCAGCGCGAGGACCGCGTCGTCGACTTCGGGTTTCGGATACACGCCGCGGACCACGGCCTGTCCCGAGAACACATGCAGCGCAAGGTAGAACAGCGGCTCACGTACCCGTTTCGGGTAGCGGCGCAGCACGCCGGTGTGCTCGACCGCGGCCACGATTTCGTCGTAGTAGTTCTCCACGGTCGGCGCGATCCGCGTCCGTAGTTCGGTGTCCGAGCGGGCCGCGAGGTAGATCTCGCGCAGGGCGTGCGTGATCTCGGCCGATTGCGCCGCCCGCAGGAACCGCAGCGCGCTGTCGAGCGGATTCGCCTGTTCCTCCAAGTGTTCCATCATCAGGAGGAAGGCGATCCGCTGCCTGCTGACGATCTCCTCGGCGGTCCGCACGATCAGGTCCAGCCTGCCGTCGAACTGCCGGAACATGGCGCCGACGGAAAGCCCTGCGCGACTGCATATCTCCTGCACGGTCGTGCGCTGGTAGCCGACCTCGCTGATCGCGGCGATGGTCGCGTCGACGAACTTGGCGACGGTTGCGGCACGGCGTTGCTGCTGCGTCCTGCGCGGACGCGATATTTCGGCGCTACCGGTCATGACTGTCCATCCTGCCGGGCGCGTAGAACGCTACCGATCAGCGGGTCAGCGTGATCGTTGACACACCGCCACCGCACCCTCTACAGTCGACGCGCCAATTAGGGAACGATCGCTCTCTTTATGCTCGAGAGCCATGTCTCGCAGTGTCGCGTTGAGGTCTAGGAGTTCAAATGAAGATGGGCACCGTCGGGCGCACCAAACAAGTGCTCGCCCGCACCTGCCTGGCTATGACCGCGAGTTTGACCGTCGCGGTATGCCCGGCGCTGGTCGGCGCCGCACACGCGGATCCGGTGCCCGTGGCACCGCCGCTCCCGTTCCCGCTACCCCCGGCTCCGCCGTACCTGGATCAGGGTTTCTACAACCCGGATCCGGCCCGGGTGGCCGCGGCCCAACCCGGCGAGATCCTCGCCGCCCGCCAGGTCAATCTCGCCAACTTCTTCTTGATCCCGCTGAATGTGCGGGCTTGGCAGCTGTCGTACCGCAGCAGCAATACCCGCGGTGAGCCGATCCCGGCGGTGGCCACCGTGATCGTCCCGCATCGGCCGTCGCCCACGCCGGAACGCAACCTGGTCGCTTTCCAGTTCGCCGAGGACTCGCTGTCCCAGAACTGCGCTGCCTCCTATGTCCTGCAGATGGGTTCGTTGCCGAACCCGTTGAACCCGGTGATCTCTGCGGAGTTCGTCGAGGTGCAGGCCATGCTGCAACTCGGGCATGCCGTCGTGGTGCCCGATCATCAAGGCCCGAACTCCGCCTACGCGGCCGGACCGCTCGGCGGCCGGATCACCTTGGACGCCATCCGGGCGGCCGAGAACTTCGAGCCCGCCGGGCTGCCCGGCGCCGCGACCCGGACCGCGCTGTGGGGCTATTCGGGCGGCGCGATTCCGACCGCGCACGCCGCGGAACTGCAGGCCGAGTACGCACCGGAACTCAATCTGGTCGGTTCGGCGGTCGGCGGGCTGATGGCCGATATCGGCATGGCCATCGACTACAACAACGCCACCTCGACCTTCGGCGGTGCGGTGCTCGGCGGATTGTTCGGTGTCGCAAACGAATACCCCGAGCTCAACCAGTTCATCGAGCGGTACATGAACCCGCTCGGCAAGGGCCTGCGGGTAGTCCATCAGGGACAGTGCGTCGCAATCCAGTTCGCCGGATTCCCCTTCGTGAACATCAAGGGCCTGTTCGATTACCCCGGCGACCCGATGCGCGCGCCCGAATTGCAGCCCATGCTCCGGGAATTGAGCCTCGGACATCGCGGCACCCCACAGTTCCCGCTGTACATCTATCAAGCGCCGCTGGACGAGGCGATGCCCGTGAACGCGGTGAACAACCTGTACGACACCTACTGCAAGGATCCGAACGCCAGCGTTTCCTACACCCGCGAGCTGATCAGTGAGCACGGCATCGCAGCCGTCTCCGGTGCGGGTTCGGCCGCACTCTGGCTCAACGATCGGCTCAACGGCGTGCCCGCGCGCCAGGGTTGCACGAACCGCGACGTCCCGTTGCAGATCCTCGATCCCGGCGCGGCGGCGGCCTTCGCCAACGCCATCGGGCAGACCCTCGCCTCTGCCCTCGGCATGCCGGTCTGACCGGCCGAAACCCGGGCCGAACCACACGATATCGGTAGCATCGCCGTCATGGCGGCTAATCTCGTGCGGTTCGGCCCGATCGTCCTGCTCGCAGTTCTCGCGATCAACGCCTGCTCGAGCGGGGATTCGAACTCTCCCGCGAACCCGCCGGATCAAACGCTGATGGGCCGCACCTTCGTCTCCACCGGGGTCGAGGGCGCGCCGATACCCGGCGGTGGTCCACTCCGGCTGACCTTCAAGGACGACCGCGTCTCCGCGGACGCGGGCTGCAATACCCATTCGGGCGCGGTGGCATCGGCGGAGCACAAGCTGGTGGTGTCCAGCCTCGCGAGCACCCTGATGGCCTGCGGCGGCGACCGGCAGGGCGCCGACGAGTGGCTCAGCGGCCTGCTCAACTCCCAGCCCACCTGGCAGCTCGACGGCCCGAAACTGACGTTGAAGAGCGACAACCTGACCGTCACCATGCTCGACAAGAAGGTCGCCGAACCCGATAAACCCTTGCGCGGCACCACCTGGATCGTCACGGCGCTGCTCACCCCCGAAGCCCAGATCCGTTCGCAGGCCATCGATGACGTGAAACCGACCCTCACCATCGCCGCCGACGGCAAGGTCTCCGGCAGCGCCGGCTGCAACACGATGAACGGCAGCGCCACGGGCACCGACCCCGAACTCACCTTCCGGATCGCCACCACCAGGATGGCGTGCGCGCCCGAGGTGATGGAGGTCGAGCAGGCGGTCCTGAAAGCCTTGGACGGTAAGGCGACCGCGACCGTCGACGCGAACACCCTCACCCTCGCGAACGAGAACGGTAACGGTCTGGTGCTGCACGCGGAATGAGCCCCCGGAATTCGGGCCGCCCCCTGCCGCGCCGGGCGCCGGTACCATCAGCTACATGTCAGCAATCCACACCGCGGTCGGCGAGATCGAACTCCACACCACCATCGATGATCGTCTGGTGGCGGAGTTACACGCCCGTCAACCGTCGGTCGCCGGCACCTCGGACACCGCGAGCGGGCTACGCGAGCTACGCGAGCAACTGATCGGCCCGCATACCCGCGGGGTGCTGACGGTCCGCAGGCAAGGCGCGGTGGTGGGCTGGACGTTGCTGGTGGACCCGGACGATCCGGAACGGTACCTGCTCGCTGTCCCGGTGGTCGACGAGGGCGACACCGACACCTATCGAGCCATGCTGAGCGCGGCCGTCGACGCGGCCCGGTCCTCGGAACACGCTGCGGTGCAATGGATCGTCCAGGATCCCGACGGCGTCGCGGTCGCGGCGGCGCTCGGCCTGCGCCCGCATCGGGAACTCGACTGCGAGTGGCGCGCCGAGGGCGGCGACTGGCCCGACACCCCGGCGGCGTACGTCGAGGAGCTCCCGGCCCCGCCGACTCAGGAAACGCTCGCCCGATACGCCCGCCTGTACACCGACGCGGGCCTGAGCCGCTGCGACGACACCGGCTGCACCGACCGCTGGACCGCCGAGACCGTGGGCGAACTGCTCGCCGACCGGGACGAATACCTGGACACCACCTTTACCCTCGGCTATCTCGACGTGGACGGCACACTGCGCGCCGAATCCTCGGCTGGCGTCCGCGACGGCACCGCGGTGCTGAACATCGTGCACGCGCAGGCCCTCGTCCCGGAATTGAGCGCCCTGCTGGCGAGCACGCTGCACCGCCTGCGCCGCGACCACCCCGAGGTCGCGACCGCCGATCTGTGCGCCGACCCGGCCGACGAGGCGCTGCGCACCGCCCTCGCCGGCGCGGGATTCACCTTGCGCGGCAGCATCTCCGAGTACCGCATCCCCGTCGACTGATACCGGAAAGGGCCGAGCACCTGCTGGTGCTCGGCCCTTTCACGGTTCGAAAACCCTTACGGCAGTGGGCCGCCCGCGGCGATCGCGGACAGGGTGGCGAACTCGTCACCCTTCAGCGAGGCGCCACCGACCAGCGCGCCGTCGATATCGGTCTGCTTGATCAGTTCGCCGATGTTCTTGGCGTTGACCGAACCGCCGTAGAGCACACGCAGTTCCGCGGCCACCTCCGCGGAGGCGAGCTCGACCAACTCGCCGCGGATGGCCCCGCACACTTCCTGCGCGTCGGCCGGGGTGGCGACCTTGCCGGTGCCGATCGCCCAGACCGGCTCGTAGGCGATGACGATCTTCGAGATCTCCTCCGCCGTCAGGCCTTTCAGCGAACCCCGCAGCTGTTCGAGGTTGTACTCGACATGCGTCTTCGCCTCGCGCACATCCAGACCCTCACCGATGCAGACGATCGGGGTGAGTCCGTGCTTGAGCGCCTGCTTCGCCTTGGCGAGCACGGTGGCGTCGTCCTCGCCGTGGTACTGCCGCCGCTCCGAATGCCCGACCACCACATAGGTGCAACCCAGCTTCGCCAGCATGGCGCCGCTGATCTCACCGGTGTAGGCGCCGGCATCGTGGCGCGAAAGATCCTGCGCCCCATAGGTGAGCAGGAGCTTGTCGCCCTCCACCAGGGTCTGCACACTGCGCAGATCGGTGAACGGCGGCACGACGGTGACGTCGACCTTGGCGAAGTACTTCTCCGGCAGGGCGAACGCGATCTTCTGCACCAGAGCGATGGCCTCGAGGTGATTGAGGTTCATCTTCCAGTTGCCCGCGATGAGCGGCTTGCGTGCCATTTACTCAGCCCTCCAGCACTGCGATGCCCGGAAGTTCTTTGCCCTCCAGGTATTCCAGCGACGCACCGCCGCCGGTCGAGATGTGCGAGAAGCCGTCCTCGGGCAGGCCGAGCGCGCGCACGGCCGCGGCCGAATCACCGCCGCCCACCACGGTGAACGCACCCTTGCCGGTCGCCGTGACGATCGCCTCGGCCACGCCGCGAGTGCCCGCCGCGAAGTTCTCGAACTCGAACACGCCCATCGGGCCGTTCCAGAACACCGTCTTCGCCTCGGTGAGCAGCGCCGCGAACCGATCGGTCGACTCCGGGCCGATGTCCAGACCCATCCAACCGTCCGGAATCTCGTGCGCCGGAACCACCTTCGAATCGGCGTCGGCCGCGAACCGCTCCGCCGCGACGATATCGCGCGGCAGGTGGATCACGTCGGCGTACCGTTCGAGCAGGCCCTTGCAGGTGTCGATCATCTCCTCCTGCAACAGCGAGGAACCCACCGAAAGCCCCTGGGCGGCAAGGAAGGTGAAGCACATACCGCCACCGATGACGAGCGTGTCGACCTTCGGCGCGAGCGCCTCGATCACCGCGAGCTTGTCGGAGACCTTGGAACCGCCGAGCACCACCGCGTACGGCCGCTCGGTGTCCGCGGTCAGCTTCGCGAGCACGTCCACCTCGGCGGCGACCAGCTTGCCCGCGTAATGCGGCAGCAGCTTCGCCACGTCGTAGACCGACGCCTGCTTGCGGTGCACCACGCCGAAGCCGTCGGAGACGAAAGCGCCGTCGTCGCCGACCAGCTCGACCAGCGCGGCGGACAGCTTGGCCCGCTCCGCGTCGTCCTTGCTGGTTTCGCGCGGATCGAAGCGGATGTTCTCCAGCAGCAGCACGTCGCCGTCGGTCAGGCCCTCGGAGCGCGCGAGCGCGTCCTGGCCGACCACGTCACCGGCGAGCTGGACGTTACGACCCAGCTCTGCGGCGAGCTTCGCGGCCACCGGGGCCAGCGAGAGCTTGGCGTCCGGCGCGCCCTTCGGCCGGCCGAGATGCGCGGTGAGCACCACCTTCGCACCGGCTTCGACCAGCGCCTCGATGGTGGGCACGGACGCGAGGATGCGACCGGGATCGGTGATCTGACCGTTGTCGTCGAGGGGGACGTTCAGGTCGGAGCGCACCAGCACGCCCCGACCTTCGACACCCTCGCTCAGCAGATCGTCGAGAGTTTTGACTGCCATGGCCTCAGAGCGACTTGCCGACGAGGCCGATGAGGTCGGCGAGACGGTTCGAGTAGCCCCACTCGTTGTCGTACCAGGACACGACCTTGACCTGGTCGTCGATCACCTTGGTGAGCGGCGCGTCGTAGATCGAGGAGTGCGGGTCGGTGACGATGTCGCTCGACACGATCGGGTCGACGTTGTACTTGAGGATGCCCTTCAGCGGGCCCTCGGCGGCGGCCTGGTACGCGGCGTTGATCTCGTCGATCGAGGCGGCGGTGCGCAGGGTGACGGTGAGGTCGGTGACCGAACCCGTCGGAACCGGCACGCGCAGCGCGTAACCGTCGAGCTTGCCCTGCAGCTCCGGGAGCACCAGGCCGATGGCCTTGGCGGCGCCGGTGCCGGTCGGCACGATGTTCAGCGCGGCGGCGCGGGCGCGACGCAGGTCGCTGTGCGGGCCGTCCTGCAGGTTCTGGTCCTGCGTGTAGGCGTGGATGGTGGTCATCAGACCACGCTCGATGCCGAAGCTGTCGTTCAGCACCTTCGCCAGCGGGCCGAGGCAGTTGGTGGTGCACGAGGCGTTGGAGATGATGTTCTGGCTGCCGTCGTACTTCTCGTCGTTGACGCCCATGACGACGGTCAGGTCCTCGCCCTTGGCGGGCGCGGAGATGATGACCTTCTTGGCGCCGGCCGCGAGGTGGCCCTTGGCCTTGGTCGCGTCGGTGAAGATGCCCGTGGACTCGACCACCACGTCGACACCCAGGTCGCCCCACGGCAGCGCCGCCGGGCCCTCCTTGATGGCCAGCGCCTTGATGCGCTGGTCACCGACCACGATGGTGTCATCGCCGTCGAGCGAGACGTCCTGCGGCAACCGGCCCAGGATCGAGTCGTACTTGAGCAGGGTCGCGAGCGTCGCGTTGTCGGTGAGGTCGTTGACCGCGACGATCTCGATGTCGGTGGTGCCCAGCGCCTTCTGCGCCTCCACCGCCCGGAAGAAGTTACGTCCGATACGACCGAAGCCGTTGATGCCTACCCGGACAGTCACGTTATCGCTCCTCAGCTTTCAAGCGGATCATTCCGATGTCTAGTAACAGTAGTGCCCGCCCTGCACCGCACCGACATGCACCTGTCCGTTGTGAACTGGACATCTGTCGGCGAGCTGCTGGGTCGCCGGATGATCGACCTTTCCGGCGCCGTCCTGGAGTCGGCTGAGGGACCACCCCCCTACGGTAACCAGCGGCATCAATCACCGACCGGTCTGTTTCCTCACACCCCACCCCGCCGACCAGCCCCAACCCTCCGTCAACCCCGCTGGCACCCCGCCCGCGTAGGGGTAGCCGCGACATCTACACCCTTTGCCGGGATCTGCACCCTTTCCGGCGCTCCAGAAGAAGTGCAAATCCCGAAAAGTGGTGCAGATCCGCATTCTTGCGAAGAGCGCACCGCGGCTCCGGCCGCACGGGTGGCGACCCTTCGAGGACCGGTAGGCACCGGGCCCGCACCCGTCGGGCTCGGCCGCGCACCGAATCCTCGCGCGACACCCTCCCGGGTCCGACGGCACCACCGCACCCGCACCCGTCGGGCTCGGCCGCACACTGGACCCTTGCGCGACACCCTCGCGGGTCCGACGGCACCACCGCGCCGCCTCGCACCCTCCAGAGCCCGGCTCGGGAGAGTGCGAACGCGACTCAGGCCTCGTCGAGCAGTTCGGCCGTGACGGCGGATTCGGTGTCGGGGACGCCGAGTTCCTTGGCGCGCCGGTCCGCCATCGACAGCAGGCGCCGAATCCGGCCTGCCACAGCGTCTTTGGTCATCGGCGGGTCGGCGAGCTGGCCGAGTTCCTCCAGCGACGCCTGGCGATGCTGCACGCGCAGTTTGCCCGCGGCGGCGAGATGGTCGGGCACTTCGTCGCTGAGGATCTCCAGCGCGCGCTCCACCCTGGCGGCCGCGGCGACCGCGGCCCGGGCGGAACGGCGCAAGTTGGCGTCGTCGAAGTTGGCCAGCCGGTTCGCGGTGGCCCGCACCTCGCGGCGCAGCCTGCGCTCCTCCCAGACGATCCGGGTGCCGTGCGCGCCCATCCGGGTCAGCAGTGCGCCGATGGCCTCGCCGTCCCGCACCACCACCCGGTCGGTGCCGCGCACCTCGCGCGCCTTCGCCGTGATGCCGAGCCGGCGGGCCGCGCCGACGAGCGCGAGCGCCGCCTCCGGTCCCGGGCAGCTGACCTCGAGCGCCGACGAGCGCCCCGGCTCGGTGAGCGAGCCGTGCGCGAGAAACGCTCCGCGCCAAGCGGCTTCGGCGTCGGCGATGCTGCCGCCGACCACCTGCGCGGGCAGCCCGCGCACCGGCCGGCCACGCACATCGAGCAGACCCGTCTGCCGGGCCAGCGCCTCGCCTTCCTTCGACACCCGCACCACATAGCGCGAGGTCTTGCGCAGGCCGCCCGCGCCGAGCACATGCACATCGGAACCGTAGCCGTACAACTCGAAGATCTCCCGGCGGAGTCGGCGCGCGATGGAACCCATGTCCACCTCGGCCTCGACGATCACCCGCCCTCCGACGATGTGTAGACCGCCCGCGAACCGCAGCAGCGCCGACAGTTCCGCCTTCCGGGAACTGACCTGCGACACCGTGAGCCTGCTCAGCTCGTCCTTCACATCGGCTGTCATCGCCACGAGACGCGCTCCTTTCCACCCAACCCGGAACGCACATCCTGACCCATGTGCCGTCCCTCGACTCGAAGCCCTGCCATTTGCGGCCGAGGTTGCCGGATCAGTTGATCCAGTGCGGCGGCAAGCTTTCCGGGGTGATGCCGGTCCGTTCCCGCTTCGGCGACATCGGAGAAGGTTACTCGCGCTCGCAACTGTTCGGCAGCTCTGGCCACATGTTCTCTTTCGCGACCTTCCGGAACCGACCCTGAATCGACCACCACCTCGTCGACCACGAATTCCGGTGCGTGCTGGGACAATACATGCAGGTGCCGTTCGGCGGAGAAACCCGCCGTTTCGCCGGGCTCGGCGGCGAGGTTCAGCACGAGAACTTTTCTGGCTCGGGTGTACACGAGCGCCTCTCGTAGTTCGGGGACGAGCACATGGGGGATGACACTGGTGAACCACGATCCCGGCCCGAGCACGACCACGTCGGCGTGTTCGATGGCCGAGGTCGCTTCCGGACTGGCCGGCGGATCGGACGGAATCAACCGGACGCGGCGCACCTTGCCCGGGGTGGTCGCGATCGCGACCTGCCCGCGGATACAGCGGCTGACCCGCGGATCCGCTTCCAGCCCAGCGACATCGGCTTCGATATCGAGGGCGATGGGCGACATCGGCAGTACCCGCCCGGTGATCCGCAGCAGCTTCGCGACCTCGTCCAGCGCGGCGACCGGGTCGCCGAGCACCTCGGTGAGACCGGCCAAGATCAGGTTGCCGACCGAGTGACCGGCCAGCGCTCCGGTGCCGCCGAAGCGGTGCTGCACGGTGCGGGTCAAGACATCGTCGGCGTCGGCGGCCAACGCGGCCAACGCCATCCGTAGATCACCGGGCGGCAGCACCCCTAGTTCGCTGCGTAGACGCCCGGACGAACCGCCGTCGTCGGCGACCGTCACGACAGCGCAGATCTTTCTGGTCAACCGCCGGACCGCGGTCAGCGTCGCGTACAGGCCGTGCCCGCCCCCCAGCGCGACGATGCTGGGATCGGATTCCCAACCACTCATTCGCGCCCCAGATCCCGATGCACGACCCGCACCACGTCGGCGGATCCCTCGGCCACGTCGGTGACCGCGCTCATCAGTTCACCGAGGGCCTCGGCTATCGCCACGCTGCGGTGTTTTCCTCCGGTGCAGCCCACTGCCACCGTCATGTATCGCTTCCCCTCTTGGCGGTAACCGTTCATGGTCAGATCCACCAGGTGGTGACAGGTACGCAGGTAATCCGCCGCGCCGGGGCGCGACAGCACGTACTCACTCACCACCGGTTCCTGACCAGTGTGTTCCCGCAATTCTGGAATCCAATGTGGATTAGGTAGAAAACGCACATCCAACACCATGTCGGCGTCCAGTGGAACCCCGTGCTTGAAGCCGAAAGATTGCACGGTGAGCTGCAACGCGCTCGGCGCACCGCCGCCGTAGGCCTCCTCCAGCTTGCGATGCAGCTGGTGGATGGACAGCTCGGTGGTGTCGATGACCAGGTCGGCGGCGGTTTTCACGGCGGAGAGCCGAACCCGTTCGGCGGCGATGCCCGCGGAGAGGGTGCCGTCTTTGCTTTCGCTTTGCAGCGGATGTCGGCGACGGGCGAACCCGTATCGCCGGATCAGCACGTCATCGGATGCTTCCAGGAACAGCACCCGAGTCTCGATACCGAGCTTGCGCAACTGTTCGGTGACCACCGAGAGATCGCCGGTGAAGAAGCGGCTGCGCACGTCCATCACCAGGGCCAGGCGCCGGATCGGCGGCTCGGTGGCCGCGCCGAGTTCGATCATCCGGCCGATCAGTTCCGGCGGCAGGTTATCGGTGACGTACCAGCCCAGATCCTCGAGCACGCGGGCGGCGGTACCGCGGCCCGCGCCCGATAGTCCGGTCACGATCACGACCTCGACCTGCGGGTTCGCCGCAGTGACAGCGCTCGCGAAGCTGTCCTGCCCCGCCGTCTGTCGCGGATTGCCCGCTGTGTTGTTCGATTCGACGCGTGTCATGTCCTACCGGATCCGTCTCGTGGTTACCTCTCGAATCATCCCGCACCGGTTCCGGTAGCGGGCGCAGACATGCGCGGTCACCCTCCGTGGTGCCCGAGGCCGGTGATCGAACATGTGCTGGAACGGTAACGAGGATATAGGTGCATCGGTGAAAAGCTGGTGATTCCGAACTTCCTCACCCCTCCTGTAATGCGGCGAGTACCGCTTTGGCCGTCGCCAGGCCGATCCCGGGGACCTCGGTGATCTGTTCGACCGTGGCCTCCTTGAGTTTCGCGACCGAACCGAAGTGGGTGACCAGCGCGGTGCGGCGCGCCGCGCCCAGACCGGGCACCGAGTCCAACGCGGACGCCGTCATCCGGCGCGAGCGCTTGCTGCGATGGAAGGTGATCGCGAAACGGTGCGCCTCGTCCCGGACCCGTTGCAGCAGGAACAGCGCCTCGCTGTTGCGCGGCATGATCACCGGGTCGCTCTCCCCCGGCACCCACACCTCTTCCAGCCGTTTGGCCAGGCCGATCACCGCGACATCGGTGATACCCAGTTCGTCGAGCACCTCGGCCGCGGCCGCGACCTGGGGCGCGCCGCCGTCGACGACGTACAGGTTCGGCGGGTAGGCGAACTTGCGCGGACGTCCGGTCTGCGGATCGATGCCCGGCCGGGCATCGAGTTCGGCTGCGGCGCCCTCGGTTTCGGCCGCCAGGTCCTCGCCGGCCAGCAGTTCGCGTTCCTTCTGCAACTTGTAGAACCGCCGCCGGGTGACCTCCCGGATGCTGCCCACGTCGTCGGAGCGGCCCTCCCCCGCGGCCTCCTTGATCGTGTAGTGGCGGTACTCGGATTTGCGCGCCAGACCGTCCTCGAACACCACCAGCGAGGCCACCACGTCGGTGCCCTGCACATGGCTGATGTCGACACATTCGATCCGCAGCGGGGCGCTGTCCAGCTCCAAAGCGTCCTGAATGGCTTGCAGCGCTGCCGATCTCGACGTCAGATCGCCCGCGCGCTTGAGCTTGTGCTGCTGCAGCGCCTCCATCGCGTTGCGCTGCACGGTCTCCGCGAGCGCCTTCTTGTCGCCGCGCTGCGGCACCCGTAACTGCACGGCCGAGCCGCGCAGGTCGGACAGCCACTGCTGGACCTGCTCGGCGTCCCCGGGCAGCTCGGGGACGAGCACCTCCCGCGGCACCACGGTCGCGGGCTGTTCCCCCGCGCCGAACTCGGCGACCGCGACCTGCTCGCCATAGAACTGGGTGAGGAACTGTTCGACCAGCACTGCCATCTCACTGCCGGTTTCCGGCGCGTCGATGGCGTCGCCGGATTTGTCGACCACCCAGCCGCGCTGGCCGCGCACCCGGCCGTCCCGGACGTGGAAGATCTGCACCGCGGCTTCCAATTCATCGGTGGCGAAGGCGATCACGTCGGCGTCGGTGCCGGTGCCCAGCACCACCGCCTGCTTCTCCAGCGCCCGGCGCAGCGCCTGCACGTCGTCGCGCAGCCGCGCGGCGTTCTCGAAATCGAGGTCCTCGGCCGCCTCCTGCATGCGCCGTTCCAGCTGACGCACCATGCGGTCGGTGCGGCCGGCCAGGAAGTCGCAGAAGTCCTCCACGATCCGGCGGTGCTCGTCGGCACTGACCCGGCCGATGCACGGCGCCGAACACTTGTCGATATACCCGAGCAGGCAGGGACGGCCGATCTGGCTGTGCCGTTTGAACACGCCGTTGGAGCAGGTCCGCGCGGGAAAGACGCGCAGCAGCAGGTCCAGGGTTTCCCGGATCGCCCAGGCGTGCGCGTACGGGCCGAAGTAGCGCACGCCTTTCTTGCGCGCGCCGCGATAGACGAACAGCCGGGGGAACTCCTCGTTCAAAGTGACCGCGAGCACCGGATACGACTTGTCGTCCCGGTAGCGGACGTTGAACCGCGGATCGAACTCCTTGATCCAGTTGTATTCGAGTTGCAGCGCCTCCACCTCGGTGGAGACGACCGTCCATTCGACGCTCGCCGCCGTGGTGACCATCTGCTTCGTGCGCGGGTGCAGCGACGCCACATCGGCGAAGTACGAGTTCAACCGGCTGCGCAGGCTCTTCGCCTTACCGACGTAGATGACCTGTCGATGCGCGTCCCGGAACTTGTACACCCCTGGTTCGACGGGAATCGTGCCCGGCTTGGGCCGGTACGTCGCTGGATCTGCCACCAGTCAAGCCTAGAGGGAGGCTACGACAGGTTCGCCGGGGTGCTCGGGTCCGCGGCATCGCGCCGTGCCGGAGCGCTTCGATCGGCATCGATGCTTCGAAATATCTTGCACCGCAGCGTGTGTCGTTACGGCGGTGCACTTGGCGCCGGGCGAGCTGAGTGCGCCGGTGCGCGCCGGGCGAGCCGAGTGCGCCGGGGCGCGGCGGGCGAGCCGAGTGCGGCGGGCGAGTCGAGTGCGGCGGGGCGAGCCGAGCACGCCGGGGCGCGGCGGGGCGAGCTGAGTGCGCCGGTGCTCGGCAGCCTGCGCGATGTTCGGACCGCCGCTGACGCGTACGCCATCGTGCCGATCCCGGCGCCGCCGCCGAGACGGCAGCCTTGGATCGGCGCGGACGGTGCACTCGGCGGCTTGCCCCGTGAACTACCGGCGCACGGTGGTGCGACTGCCGCGGCGGGAGTCATTGCCGACGGGCGACACCGTGCTGTGCGACCGCGTCGAGCAGACCGGAGCGGCGTTCACCGGTGGGAGTCGGCTCGACCAGCGCGAAGCGACAACCGATGGCAGTAGCGCCGCCGTCGGCCTCGGTGCTGTCGCCGACCATCAGAGCGGCCGTCGGGTCGACGCCGAGTTTGTCGAGGGTGGCGGCGAAGATCCGGGGTTGCGGCTTGATGGCGCCGATCTCGAAGGAGAGGGCGAAGGCGTCGATGTAGCGGTCCCAGCCGCGGGCGGTGAACGCCGGACGGATATCGAACGCGATATTGCTCACCACCGCCACCTGGATACCTTGGGCGGCAAGGGAAGTCAGCACCTCCTCGACGTCCGGGTACGGCGTCCACTCCAACGGGTCGATCATCCGGTCGTAGAGCTTGGTGGCCTGGTCGTCGAACGGCACACCCGACTTGCGGAGCACCTCCAGGTAGGCCTTCCGGTGCAGCTCCGGGTCGAGGTCGCGGTTGTCCCAGGCGTACTGGCCTGCCGCGTCGAACTCGACGATCTGGTGCACCGGCGCGGTCATCCGGCGCAGGATCTCGGTCTTCTCGTGGACATCGAAGGCCCGGCCGTCGGCAGCGACCAGATCATCACCCCATGATTGCTTCTCCTCCAGTCGAAACAAGGTCCCGGAATAGTCGAACAGCACCGCCTCGAGAGTCACGAAAACAGCCTACCGACGGGTTGGTGCGGGCTCCGGCCGTCGCAGGCCGCGGGCACCGCGACGCCGCGCAGGTCCGTTGCGTCCGGGTGATCAAACGCTCCCGAGGTGTCGGTGCCGACGGTTAGAGTCCCTGCATGAGTCGCACGCGAGGAACCTGGACCAGCGTGGTGGCGGCAACACTGCTCGTCGCCGGAATGGCCACCGCTTGTTCGTCCGATGACACGGACAAGGCCGCCGACGTCTGCGCGACGACGCCGAACGGGACGCTGGTCGCGGCGTCGCCGACCGGGCCGACGGGCAGCAAGGACATCAGCACCAATCCGGAGCTGTCCACCGGCTACCGATCCGGGATGGTGGCCGCGCGCACCAAGACCTTCGCCGTGGCGACCGCGAACACCCTGGCCAGCAAGGCCGCGTGCGAGGTCCTGCGCGACGGCGGCACCGCCGCGGACGCGCTGATCACCGCGCAGACCATGCTCGGCCTGGTGGAACCCCAGTCGTCCGGCATCGGCGGCGGCGCGTTCCTGATGTACTACGACGCGGCGAGCAAGTCCGTGGAGGCCTACGACGGCCGCGAGGTCGCGCCCGCCGCCGCCACCGAGAACTACCTGCGCTGGGTCAGCGACACCGACCGCACCGAACCCAAACCGAACACACGCGCCAGCGGCCGGTCCATCGGCGTGCCGGGCGTGCTCCGGATGCTGGAGATGGTGCATCGCGAGCACGGCAAAACCGGCTGGCGCGAATTGTTCGATCCGGCAATCGGACTCGCGGATCGCGGCTTCTCGATCAGCCCCAGGCTCGCCGCGCAGGTCGCCGAACAGGCCAAGAACCTCGCCCTGGACGAGGCCGCGAAGGCGTACTTCCTCAATCCCGACGGCACACCCAAGCCGGCCGACACGCTGCTCACCAACCCGGCGATGGCCAAGACGCTGGGCGCCATCGCGTCCGAAGGCGCGCAGGCCTTCTATACCGGCGCCATCGCGCAGGACATCGTCGCCGCGGCAGCCTCGACCACTGGCGGCCGCACGCCCAGCCTGATCACCACCGCCGACCTGGCCGGGTATCAGGCGAAGAAGCGCACGGCCCTGTGCACCGACTACCGCAACCATCAGATCTGCGGCATGCCGAACCCGTCGTCCGGCGGCAGCACTGTCGCCGCCACCCTCGGCATCCTGGAGAACTTCGACCTCGCCGCCCTGCCCCCGGACAACCTCGCCGCGGGCTCCGACACCGCCCGCAACGGCGGCAAGCCGAAGGCCGAAGCGGTGCACCTCATCGCCGAAGCCGAGCGGCTCGCCTACGCCGACCGCAACAAGTACGTCGCGGACACCGATTTCGTTCCGTTGCCCGGCAATTCGCTGCAAACCCTGCTCAACAAGGACTACCTGAAGCAGCGCTCCGCCCTGATCGACCGCAACCGCAGCATGGGCACCGCACAACCCGGCGATTTCGGGCCCGTCTCGCTCGGCGTCGGCCCGCAACCGCCGGAACACGGCACCAGCCATATCTCCGTGGTCGACCAGTACGGCAATGCGGCCGCCATGACCACCACGGTGGAGTCCGAATTCGGCTCCTTCCACCTCGTCGACGGATTCGTGCTGAACAATCAGCTCACCGACTTCTCGGCGGACCCGCTGGGCGCCGACGGCGCACCGGTCGCCAACCGCCTCCAGCCCAACAAGCGTCCGCGCAGCTCGATGAGCCCCACCCTGGTCTTCGACAAGGCGCCCGACGGCGCCCGCGGCAACCTCACCCATGTCGCGGGCTCCCCCGGCGGCTCGGTGATCATCCAGTTCGTCGTGAAAACCCTTGTCGGCATGCTCGATTGGGGCCTCGACCCGCAACAGGCCGTCTCCGCCCTGTCCTTCGGCGCCGGCAACTCCCCCGCCACCGGCGTCGGCGGCGAACACCCGAGCATCAACACCGCCGACAACGGCGACCACGACGCCCTCGTCCTGCGCCTGCGCGAACTAGGCCACCAGATCTCCGTCGCCCCCCAATCCAGCGGCCTCAGCGCCCTGACCCGCGACGGCACCGCCTGGGTCGGCGGCGCCGACCCCCGCCGCGAGGGAGCTGTACTCGGCGACAACCGCTGAGGCCAGGGACGAGTTGCCACGCCCACCCGGGGCCCTAGCCGCAGGGTGACGCGGGCACCCCCGAGGCGGTCCGCCGTGAGTTGCGCTCAGCAACACCGCTGAGCGCCGGGCAACGAGCGATCGCTCCTCGAAAGCTGTGCGCGCCCTGCACCCGCCGGGCGACGAGCGAACGGCGGCCACCCCTCAGAAACCGTGCGTGCCTGCACCCGCACCGCCGGACAACGAGCGAACAACGGCAGCGCCCCGCGCCTGCGCCCGCCGGACGCCAGGCCAACAGCGGCGGCTCCTCAGAAGCTGCGCATGCTTTGCGCCTGCACTACCGGGCGCCGGGCCGATCCCCCGAAGCGGTGCGCGCCCCGCACTGCCGGACGACGAGCAACGACAGCCACCCCTCAGAAACCGTGCGTGCCCTGCCACTTGTGCAAGCCGGGCGGCGGACACTCCGGCTGTGCACCGTCGTCGTCGCGTCGGAATCGCATGGTCTGCCGCACCCACAGGGAGCACTGGTCGCAAGGTGATCCAGGCATCTCTGGCGGCCCGCAAGGGGGTGCGAATCCCTGGAAGTGGTGCGGATTTCGCCGGTTCAGCGCGTCAGGCGCATGGGGTACAGGACGGGGCCGTGGTCGAGGGGGAGTTCGGGCTCGGGGTGGAAGCCGAAGCGGTCATAGAAGGGCATGGTGGTCTTGGCGTTCGCAATCAGGAAGCAAGGTTCGGTCGAGGTCGCCAACCGCTGTTCCAGCAGCGAGCTGGCGAAACCTTTGCGTTGCGCGTCCGGCCGGGTGCCGACCGCGGCCAGGTAGAGGTGCGGGGTCGCGGGCCGGGCCGCTTCCATCCGATGCGAAACCGCGAGCGCACGCGGCAGACTGCTCCACAATGCCCGAACCAGCGTGAAATGCTTGGCAATCGGCGAGATGACCCCGACGGGCTCCCACAGCGCAACACTCACGACGTTGCGATCCTCATCGAGCGCGAGATCGACCATGCCGGTCTCCGCCCGCGCCGCGATACGCGCCTCCCAGAACAACGGCAACGCCTTACCCCGCCGCTCCGCATTCGGCCAGAAGTACGTCATCAGCGGATCGTCGGCGTACGCCGCGGCCAGCACAACCGCACCCAACTCCATAGCGTGAGGCTATCTAACCCCACGCCGTGTCAAGTGGATGTTCCCCATCCCAGCGTGGCCACCTGGCAGTCGGTGCCGCTCTCGGCTGTTCCTTTGACGAGGCTGCGAGGCTCCGCCCCACAGACCTTCCATACGGTTCACAGCAGCTACAACCCCTGTGAACCGTATGGAACCTCTGTGACCCCCCAATCTGTCGCGTGGTCCAGGCCGGCCGGCCCGCCGCCCGCGGCAGGAACAGCCCATTGGGCAAGTCGCACTTCGGGAGCCAGACAACGGGCCGGCGCGGCGCGGGCTATTTTTCGGCGGTGTACTTTGCGCCTAGTTCGCGGAGTTTGTCCATGGCGGTGGCGGCATGGGCTTTGTCGTTGGAGCGGATGGCGAGGAGGGGGACGTAGTCGTCGTTGACAAGTTCGAGGCGAGCCCAGGATTTGCGGTCGGGGAACGCG
Source organism: Nocardia brasiliensis IFM 10847 (assembly GCF_000710915.1). Taxonomy (GTDB): domain Bacteria; phylum Actinomycetota; class Actinomycetes; order Mycobacteriales; family Mycobacteriaceae; genus Nocardia; species Nocardia brasiliensis_A. Next base: position 36,556 of record NZ_BAUA01000204.1, on the reverse strand, counting down.
ACGCCACGGACAGTGTCCCAGGGGAATTCGTTGTCGCCCAGCACATTTCGAACGGTGACGCCGCGGGGGCCGACGCGGACGCGGGGCCTGGTGAGCATGAGGACTCCGCCGGCGATGAGCAGGCCGATACCGATCATGGCGATCTGGTCGGCCACCCGGAAGTTCACGCCGGTCGAGCCGGAGCGCAGCCAGATGCCGCCGACGAGGAAAGCGGCCGCGATCAGGGTGGCGACGATCCACGCGGTACGCACCGCACGCCGCGGTCGCACCTCGAAGTCCCACTCGGGCGAATCGGCTTGCGCCGCTTCGGCGTTCCTCCGGAAAATGCGCACCACCGGCATCGCTACCTACTCTCCTGCACTAGAGCCGACCGCTCACGGCCGACAAAGGACGAGCGAATCGCCGTGGAGGACATCGAATCACGCCGCCCCCGCCTCGACGACCCAGGTCGACGACAGCTAACGCGATCCCGTCGCACCGAGCGCACCGAGCGCACCGAGCGCACCGAGCGCACCGAGCGCATTATGCCGACTGGCGCAGGGCGCGCAGGGTGAGGGCGGCGTCGAGGGCCGCGGCGCACGCTTGTTCGCCCTTGTTCTCGGCGGAACCGGGGAGCCCGGCGCGGTCGAGCGCCTGTTCTTCGTTGTTGGTGGTGAGCACACCGTTCGCGACGGGAGTGCCCGCGTCCAGCGACACCCGGGTGAGCCCGGCTGTCACCGCATCGCACACGTACTCGAAATGCGGTGTCCCGCCCCGGATCACGACGCCGAGCGCGACCACCGCGTCATGCGTGCGGGCCAGCTCCTGCGCCACCACCGGCAGCTCCATCGCGCCCGCGCATCGCACCACCGTCACGTGCACCACGCCGGCTTCTTTGGCGACCTGTTCGGCATTCGCCACCAGGGTGTCGCAGATCGTGGTGTGCCAGCGCGACGCGACGATGCCCAGCTTGAGATCCTTGGCATCCGCGAGCGCGAAAGTCGGTACGCCGGTACCGCTCATCGATAGTGGCCTTTCCGTGGGTCAGCGGGCGGTTTCGCCCAGATCGATGTCGTCCAGCCCGATCAGGTCGTGGCCCATGCGGTCTCGTTTGGTTCGCAGGTAGTGCAGGTTTTCGGCGTTGGCGCGCAACGGCATCGGCACGCGCTCGGTGATCCGCAGGCCGTATCCGTCCAACCCGACGCGTTTGGCCGGGTTGTTGGTGAGTAGTCGCATGGAGCGAATCCCCAGGTCCACCAGGATCTGCGCGCCCGTGCCGTAGTCACGGGCGTCGGCGGGCAGCCCGAGTTCCAGGTTCGCGTCGACGGTGTCGTGACCGGAGTCCTGCAACTGGTAGGCCTGCAGCTTGTGCATCAGCCCGATGCCGCGACCTTCGTGACCGCGCATGTACAGCACCACCCCGCGACCTTCTTGGGCCACCATCTCCAGCGCGGCGTCCAGCTGCGGACCGCAGTCGCAGCGCAGCGAGCCGAACACGTCGCCGGTCAGGCATTCGGAGTGCACCCGGACCAGCACGTCGTCGCCGTCGGCGAGATCGCCGCGTACCAGCGCGACGTGCTCCACCTCGTCGTAGATGCTCTGGTACCCGACGGCCATGAACTCGCCGTGCGCGGTCGGGATGCGCGCTTCGGCGACCCGCACCACGTGCTTTTCGTGCTTACGTCGCCAGGCGATCATGTCGGCGATGGAGATCAGCGCGAGGTTGTGCTCGTCGGCGAAGACCCGCAGCTCCTCGGTGCGGGCCATGTGGCCCTCATCCTTCTGGCTGACGATCTCGCAGATCACGCCCGCGGGCCGCAGTCCGGCCATCCGGGACAGGTCGACCGCGGCCTCGGTGTGACCGGGGCGGCGCAGCACGCCACCGTCTTTCGCGCGCAGCGGCACCACGTGCCCCGGGCGGGTGAAGTCATCGGCCTTGGTGTCGGCGGCGGCGAGCAGACGCATGGTGTGCGCGCGGTCGGCGCCCGAGATACCGGTGGTGATGCCCTCCCGGGCATCGACCGCCACCGTGTATGCGGTGCCGTGCTTGTCCTGGTTCATCGCGTACATCGGCGGCAGCCCGAGCCGGTCGCAGTCGTCACCCGTCAACGGCACACAGATGTAACCGGAGGTGTAGCGAATCATGAAGGCCACCAACTCCGGGGTGGCCTTCTCCGCCGCGAAGATGAGGTCGCCCTCGTTCTCGCGGTCCTCGTCGTCGACGACGACGACCGCCTTACCGGCGGCGATGTCGGCGACTGCGCGCTCGATGGTGTCGAACCTGGTCACGTCTGTTGTGCTCCATCTCGAATTAGGTCCGCCCCCACACTACTGTGTCCGACTCGCAGCGCCTGCGGCGCTGCGCCTTCGCCTGCCTCGCGCGTGGCGGTCGTCTACGGTGCGTCCGGATCGGTGCGCGGCCGCACTGTTGTTTTCGCGTTCAGCCTCGCTGTTGCAACCGCTCCACATACTTGGCGATCACATCCACCTCCAGATTGACCGTCGTGCCGACGGTGGCAAAGCCCAGATTCGTCAGGGCAAGGGTGGTGGGGATCAGCGAGACCTCGAACCAGTCCTTGCTGTCGGTGTCGGCCGGCTCGTCGGCGACGCCGAGACCGGAGACGGTGAGCGAGATGCCGTCTACGGTGATCGAGCCCTTCTGCACCACGTAGCGGGCGATCGAGTCGGGCAGCGAGATCCGCACGACATCCCAGTTGTCCGAGGGCGTGCGCGAGAGCACGGTGCCGGTGCCGTCGACGTGCCCCTGCACCAGGTGCCCGCCGAGCCTGCTGTTCAGCGCGGCGGCGCGTTCCAGGTTGACCTTCGATCCGGTGTCCAGCTTGCCGATGCTCGACCGGTTCAGCGTCTCCTGCATCACGTCGACGGTGAACGAGTCGCCGCCGACCACCTCCACCACGGTCAGGCACACGCCGTTGACGGCGATCGAATCACCGTGCCCGGCATCGGAGGTCACCAGCTCGCCTCGGATGGTCAGCCGCGCGGCGTCGGCCAACCGCTCGGTGGCGACGATCTCGCCCAGCTCCTCGACGATGCCTGTGAACATGCCCTGACTCCCTGTCGCGTTGTGGTCCCCGGTTGCGGAACAGCCCGGCCGCGGCAGGAATTCCCGTCGGTCGCTGCCGGTTGTCTCAGCTTAGTTCGCCGGTCGACGACGGTTCGCCCGCGGACCGTACGGCTCGCGCTCAGCGCCGAGCGACTCGAACCCGTTCCCGGCAACCGCCGAGAGAACCAGACCGACTGCCGGACAAGTCGCAGTCGACCAGGGGTTTGATAACGAATTGTCGGGTAATTTCGTTCATGCGTACGGAAAAGTCGCATTCTTCTTCCCGACGCTAATTCGCGAACGCATTTTTGATACCGCAAGAAGGCGATCCAGCTACCCGTTCGGCGCCCATTCGGGTTCATACCCGCAGGCAACACACTTTTAACGTTTCCTTGCGCCGTGATCGAAATAGACGCAATATTGTTATGTAGCTGATTCCTACCGTTCAACTTCAAATCCGACCAGTTCAGCGCGGAACGGTTCGACCTGGGGACGCCGGTCAGGCCCCTCAGGAAGTTCGACCCAGGGATGTCCACCACTCGAGGAAGTCAGAAACCACAGTGGGTCCAATCAAGTTCGACACAGTTGGGGGCGCGGCGTGACCACATTTCTCGACTCGACGCTGGAGGTTCGCTGCGTGCAGTATCGCCGCGAATTCCACCTCCCCGCATCGATCGATCCCACCTCGCGCCGCATTCTCCTGCACATAGGCACCCACTACGGTGCCATCACCATGCCCGCCGATCTCGGCGCGCGGGTGCAGCAGCGGCTCGAACAGGCCGACATCGCCGGACCGGTCGTCGATCATCCGCGCGCCAAGCGCTGGACCTTCCTCACCGGCCCACACCGCCCCGACACCCTTTCCGCGGCGGTCTCCGCCGAACTGTTCCGGATGTACGCGACCGTCGCGTGCACCGGCAGCCAGGTCGTCCTGCCGTCCCCCGACGACGAACGCACCGGCTACCGCACCTGGATCCGCCCACCCGAACCAGCCACCACCCGCCCACCCCTCACCGCGGTGATCGAAGCGACCCGCGAGATGGGCACGCGAAAGAACAACGCCCTCTGAGGGTTGGACGCGAGTTCCGGACGGCGCGATACGACTTCGGGACGCCCACGTGTGAGCTCAGGACGGCCCGACGGGGGTTCAGGACGGCCCGACGGGAGTACAAGGCGGCCCGACCGCAGTACAAGACGGCCCGACGGGAGTCCAGAGACGGCGCGATGAAAACTGGGCGCGGCCCGACGCAAGTTCAGCACGGCTGACACAAGTTCCGGACGGCTGACGCAAGCTCAGGCAGGCGCCTCGCACGTTCGAGAGGCTGAACCTGAGGTCGCCAGGACCCACGAGAGGTGGGGCAGGCGATCACCAGGTAATGGTGGCGGCACCGGCCGAGAGGGCGCCGCCAGGATTACCTGGTGATCAACTGTCCAGGTGTTCCGCGGACGGCGCCCCTTTCAGGTGGCAGCAGCGTGTGACAGCGGTGCGCCGCACCGATCCCGGAGGGAAGCCGCACCCGGTCCCAGCAATAGGCGGGCTCCCCGCTCCGGCAGTCACCGGCAGCCGGGACAACGGAAGGCAGCAGCTGGCTCCAGCGGTATGCGACAGCCCGCTCAGCCCGCGACAGCCCGCCCAGCCCGTTCAGCCCGCGGCAGCTCGATCGACGCACGACAGTCCGTTCAGCCCGCGACAGCCCGCTCAGCGCACGACAGCCCGTTCACCCCGCGACAGCCCGTTCACCCCGCGACAGCCCGTTCACCCCGCGACAGCCCGTTCAGCCAGCGACAGTCTGCTCAGCGGTGGGCGGCAGCCTGTTTGCGGAGGGCCTGGACGGTGGCTGCGGGGTCGGCGGTGTTGTAGACCGCGGACCCGGCGACGAAGCAGTCGATGCCCGCTTCCGCCGCCGCTTCGATGGTGTTGGCGTTGATGCCGCCATCGATTTCGACCAGCAGGCGCAGCTCGCCGGCGTCGACCAGGCGGCGGACGGTGCGCGCCTTGTCGAGGACGTCGGCGATGAACGATTGGCCGCCGAAACCGGGCTCCACGCTCATCACCAGCAGTGTGTCGAACTCGCGCAGAATCTCCAGGTACGGCTCGATCGGCGTGTTCGGCTTCACCGAGAGCCCGGCCTTGGCGCCGGCCGCACGGATGTCCCGGGCCACCGCGATGGGGTCATCGGTCGCTTCGGCGTGGAAGGTCACGTTGTAGGCGCCCGCCTCGGCGTACGGGGGCGCCCAGCGGCCCGGGTCCTCGATCATCAAGTGGCAGTCGAGCGGGATGTCGGTGGCCTTCAACAGGCTTTCCACCACCGGTAGGCCCAGGGTCAGGTTCGGGACGAAGTGCGCGTCCATCACGTCGACGTGCAGCCAGTCGGCGCCCTCGACGGCTCGGGCCTCATCCGCGAGATGCGCGAAATCGGCGGACAGGATGGACGGGGCGATCATCGGGACGGCCGGGCGCGCGTAAGTCGGGGTGGACACAACGCCGCAGTCTATCGGTACTGGGGGTTGCCCAGCGCGGGAGTGGGTAGCCTGCATAGGGTGATCAACATTTCGGCGGAACAGGGGCTCTACAGCACCCCGGTGGAGATTCGGGTGGCCGCATCGGTCACGCAGCTGCCCATCGTTCGTGGGCTCGCCGAAACTCTGGTCCTACTAAGCGATTTCACATTGGACGAGGTGGCCGATATCCGGCTCGCGGTCGACGAGGTCTGCTCCACCCTCATCGCGGTCGCGGGTCCGGGGACGAGCCTGCACTGCCGTTTCACCGTCGGCGAGACCGAATTGCTGGTCAAGGTGAGCGGCATCGCCGACAAGGAGGGCCTACCCGATCAACGCAGTTTCGGCTGGCATGTGCTGCGCACCCTGACCGATGAGGTCCAGGCCACTCAGGATTCATTCGACTCCGCAGTATCCGGATATCCGACGACGGTCGAGTTCCGTCGGGTCCGGGGGAAAGCGTAGTGGCGGACGAGGACACCGTGTTCGACTCGGAACGAGATGACGCCGAAACCGCCACCGACGATTCCGAAACCACCGCCGCCGAGGCCGAAAAGATCAGCGAGGAAGACGCCGCCGAGGACAGCGAAACCCTCGAAACCGCAAGCACCGTGGCGGGTTACGACGATGTCGGCTTGCTGTTCCAGCAGTTGGGCGCGAGCACGGCGGGCACCGCACGGCATGCGGCGATCCGCGCCGAGCTGATCAGCCGGTGCATTCCGCTCGCCGATCACATCGCGCGCAAATTCAGCGGGCGCGGTGAACCGTTCGACGATCTCACCCAGGTGGCACGGGTCGGGTTGGTGCACGCGGTGGACCGCTTCGATATCGAACGCGGCTCCAATTTCCTGTCCTTCGCGGTGCCGACCATCATGGGCGAGGTGCGCCGCTACTTCCGGGACAACACCTGGGCGATGCGAGTCCCGCGGCGGGTCAAGGAAACTCACCTGCGCATCGGCGCCGCGATCGACGCGCTGTCGCAGCGGCTCGGTCGCTCACCGACGGCGAAGGAGATCGCGGCCGAACTCGACGTGGACCCGGACGAGGTGACCCAGGCCGTCATCGCGGGCAACGCCTACCAGCCGAGTTCCATCGACGCGGCCACCCTCGGCCGCGACACCGACGCTTCGCTGCTCGACACCCTCGGCGAGGAAGAAACCCAGTTCGACCGGGTCGAAGAGTACGTCGCGATCCGTCCACTGCTGGCCGGGCTGCCCGAACGGGAACGCCGGATTCTCACCATGCGGTTCTTCGAGTCGATGACGCAGACGCAGATCGCGCAGCAGATGGGGATCTCGCAGATGCACGTCTCCCGCATCCTCGCGAAAACCCTTGCCCGGCTGCGGGAACAGACCAGCCGGGAGTAGTTCATTCCGGTTGGCGTTGTTTGCGGAGCTTCGGTGGGGCGGTACGCCACCATGCGTCGTCCAGCAGTTCGCGCAGGTGGTCCCGATCGATGTGTTCGAGGTCGATCAGGATGTAGGGGTGGCCGTCGTAGTGCGGTGTGGTGAAGAACGCCGGATCGCCCGACGCGAGCAGCGCCTCCTTCTCGGCGAGATCACAGGCGAGCACCAACCCGCCCTCCGCCTCCACCCGCAACCTGCCGAACCCTTTCCCGCCGACCTTCAACGCCGGGCTGCGCCACCACGTCGATTCCTGGACACCGGGCAGCTCGGTCGCCACCGCCACCACATCTTCCCAGGTCAGAGCCATACCTCGAGTATGCCCCACCCCTGCACCACCACTATTGGACGAATGGAACCCGCAGCAGGTGAGCGACCGCGGCGCAGTCCGGCGCGCCCACCGTAGGGGTCGAGTTCCGCCGCCGAGCCCCGGCCGAGACACCGATGGCCATGCGGCGCAACCACTCCCACGGGTCGGTCGCGACCGATCTGGCGAACCTGCCCCGCATCCCGGCAGCGGCGGAGCCCGCGACGCACGAGGTCAGCACTCGGGAAGTCTGCGCGGCCCGCCGCGGACTTCGCGTTCCCAGCCGCGCACTGGCCGCGCGGCCGATCCGCATGCGCCGGTCCATGGACGGACGTCCGCATACGGCAGGCCAACGCGACTGGTCCATATGGACCAGTCCGCCTACGGCGGGTCCGCGCGCGACGGTCCATACATGACCAGTCCCTGGGGTACCACCCGCAGAGATCAGGGGTCGGTGGGTTTGCGGAGGGCGGCCATGAACATGGCGTCGGTGCCATGACGGTGCGGCCACAGTTGTGCGGTGGGACCTTCGCCTACGTCGGAGACGCCGGGGAGAAGGTCACGGGTGTCGAGTTGTTCGGCGCCGGTGCGGCGGACCGCGTCGGCGACGACCGCCACCGTCTCGGGGAGATGGGGCGAGCAGGTCGAGTACAGCAGGACGCCGCCGGGGCGCAGGAGTTCCCATGCGGCGGTGAGCAATTCGCGCTGGAGCTGGACCAGTTCGGCGACGTCGGCAGGGGTGCGGCGCCAGCGAGCCTCCGGACGGCGGCGCAGTGCGCCGAGACCGGTGCACGGGGCGTCGACCAGGATGCGGTCGTAGCCCGGTGTCAGTCCGCTGCTGCGGCCGTCGGTGACGTGCACGTCGACGGGCAGGCCGTGCACCGCCTTGCGGACGAGTTCGGCGCGATGCTCGGCGGGCTCCACCGCGTCGACGTGGAACCCGTCGATGCCGGCGAGCGCACCGAGCAGCGCGGCCTTTCCACCGGGACCGGCACAGAGGTCGAGCCAGCGGCCGCCGTCCGGTCCGTCGAGCGGTGCCCTGGTCAGCGCCAACGCGACCAGCTGACTACCCTCGTCCTGGACGGCGGCCATGCCGTCGCGAACGGGCTCGAGCTTGCCGGGATCGCCGCCGTCGAGGTAGACCGCGTACGGTGACCAGCGCCCTTCCTCGCCGCCGGTCACCAGCGCCAATTCCTCGGCGGTGATATCGCCGGGCCGGGCGACCAGATGGACGGCCGGGCGCGCGTCGTCGGCGGCCAGTGCGTCGCGCAGTTCGCCCGCTCGCGCGCCGAGCGCGTCCGCGAAGGCCTGCGCGATCCACACCGGGTGTGCGAATTCGAAAGCCAAGTGGCCCACGGGATCTCGCGGCGCCAGGGTTTCCACCCACTCGTCGGCGGTCTTCTCCCCCGCACGTCGCAGTACCGCGTTCACGAATCCGGCCTTACCCGCGCCGGCTTCGGTACGCGCGAGCGCCACCGAGGTGTCCACGGCGGCGTGCGCGCCGATCCGGGTCCGCAACAGTTGATAGACGCCCAGCCGCAACACATCCAGCAGCGGACCGTCGATCTCGGCGATCGGGCGTCCCGCACCGGCCTCGATCACCGCGTCCAGCAGGCCCTGCGACCGGCACGCACCGTAGGCGAGTTCGGTCGCCAGCGCCGCGTCCCGCCCCGTCACCTTCCGGTCCCGAAGCAGGCCCGGCAGCACAAGATTCGCATAAGCGTCCCGCTCCCGCACCGCCCGCAACACGTCCCGCGCGACAAGCCGAGCCGCGTCCACCCCCTCCGGGAGCCGATCCTTCCCACCCCGTTTCGCCGCCCCCTCCCCCTTGCCGCCGGACCCTCGCTTACCCCCCTGCGCCGCCCCACCGGCTCGATTGCCCACGCGCGCACCACCATTCCCCGCCCCACCGGCACGACCGCCGGACCGCGAAGCACTCGCTCCACCGCCGTCGCCCGCCCCGCCGAACCGCTCCCCGCGCGCACCACCATTCCCCGCCCCACCGGACCGCGAAGCACCCGCACCGTCGCCCACCTCACCGGACCGACCCGCGCGCGCACCATCGTTCGCCCCGCCCGAGCGCGAAGCATTCAATTCGCCGGACCGGCCGGCACTTCGACTGAACGCACCGGTGCGTTCGGGCCTGCTCCCGCGTCCGAAGCCACCTTGTTCGTCGGACCGGCTGCACCCACCAGAGCGCGAAGCACTTCCTTCACGACCGCCTGCAGGCCGACCGCGACTCGCATCGGCGCCGCCGGCGACCTGCGCCGAACCAGCCGACCGACCACCCACGCGCGCATTACCTTTCGCGCCGCCGTTCGGTTGATCTCCATCCCGCGAACGACGCTCCGTCCCGGCCGTGCCATTTCGGTCGGGCCGTGCGCTCGCCGAGCTATCGGCACGCTTCCACTTCGCCTGTGACGCAGACTGTTTCGACCCGGACCGAGCCGCGCCGGTACGCTCGTCGTTCCGCGCCGCCGAGCGGTTGACGGGTCGACCGGCATCGCCGCGACCGCGGGCTCCCTCGCGTCCCGAGGCCGCACCGGACTCGGTGTGCCCCCGCCCGCCTCTCGAACCGCCCGGCTGCGAACCGCGAGACTCGTTGCCGCCCTTACCCTCCGCCGGCGTCACGCGACCGCTCCGCCGAGCCGGGAACCGCTGCCGACAGTCCGGCCGGGTACCGAGATACTGCGCCGTGCTGTCATATTCCACCGCTCTGGTCGCGGTCGCGGCGCGACGCCGCGAACCTGGTCTGGATGCTGCGACGTGGCCACGCCGCCGGACCCGCCCCACCCCTGCGTCCGATCGAGGATCCTCACTCGAACTCCGCGCCGGGTTGCAGGCGGGCGCCGCGGGCCCAGTCGAGGGCCGCCATCATGCGTTTGCCTTGGGGCTGAACTTGGTCGAGGCGGACCGCGGTGGTCGCGGTGCCGACGAAGACACCCGCTTTGCGGACCTCGATGGTGCGCGGCGGCAGCTGTTCTTCGACGAGTTCGACGGGGCCGAGCTTCAGTCGGGCACCGCCGATTTCGGTCCAGGCGCCGGGCGCCGGGGTGACCGCGCGGATGCGGCGGCCGATGGCGAGGGCGGGCAGGTCCCAGCGGATGTGCGCGGCCTCGGCGGTCACCTTGGCGGCGTGCGAGATGCCCTCGGCGGGTTGCGGAACCGAGTGCAGCGTCCCGTCTTCCACGCCGTCCAGGGTGGCTTCCAGCAGCCGGGCGCCGCTTTCGGCGAGCCGGTCCAGCAGCACGCCCGCGGTGTCGGTGACGTCGATCTTCTCGGTGACGGTGCCGAACACCGGTCCGGTGTCGAGGCCGGCTTCGATCTGGAAGGTGGACGCGCCGGTGATCTCGTCGCCCGCATTGATCGCGGCCTGCACCGGCGCCGCCCCGCGCCAGGCGGGCAGCAGCGAGAAGTGCAGGTTGATCCAGCCGAAGCGCGGGATGTCGAGCACCCGCTGCGGCAGCAACGCGCCGTAGGCCACGACCGGACAGCAGTCCGGCGCCAATTCGGTGAGCTGCTCGATGAATTCGGGTTCGGACGGCCGCCGCGGGGTCAGCACCGGTATGCCGTGCTCGTCGGCGAGCAGGCCGACCGGCGAGCGGGTCACCTTGCGCCCGCGCCCCGCGACGGCGTCGGGCCGGGTTACCACGGCGATCACGTCGTGCCGGCTGGATGCGAGGAAGCGACGCAGCGACGGCACGGCCGGTTCCGGCGTGCCCGCGAAGACGATGCGCATCAGCGGCCCCGTCCGAACGGACCGGCCTGGCCCGCTCCGCTCACCGACCGCGACGGCCGGGCGGTGACACCCGCACTGAACCAATCGGATTCGCGAATGGTCCGCATCGCGTCCTTGCGGTCGGCCGGGTCGAGCCGATCGATGAACAGCACGCCGTCGAGATGATCGGTCTCGTGCTGCACACACCGCGCCAGCAGCCCTTCGGCGGTGAATTCGACTGGCGCGCCATGCAGGTCGACGCCGCTGGCGCGTACCCGCAGCGCCCGCCGGGTGTCGTGGCGCACCCCGGGGATGGACAGGCAGCCTTCCGGCCCGACCTGCTCTTCGTCGCCGATGACTTCCCACTGCGGGTTCACCAGATGCCCCGCCGCGTCATGAGTGTCGTACACGAACACACGCAACCCCACTCCGATCTGCGGTGCCGCCATTCCGACGCCACCGTCGTCGTGCATGGTGTCGGTCAGGTCGGTCACCAGCTGCTGCAGTTCCCGGTCGAATGCGGTGACCTCCGCCGCGCGGGCGCGCAGAATGGGATCGCCGAACAGGCGAACAGGCTGAATGGTCACGGCAAACTCCCGGAAGCGGACGAACACGGTCGTCTCATTCTAGTGAGACGACCGAATGTCCCCGATTCACCAGGCGGAAGCTGGTAGAACTCGAGTGCGGTCGGGCGGGGTGACGGTTCCTCCGCCCGGCCGCCCGCCGCGAGCGAGCCTCAGGAGTGCCCGGCGACGATCACCTCGGGGATCCCGGTGCCGAGCGCGACCGGCCGGCAGACCGGCTCGGGCGCGCTCGGGTCGAGCACGGTCAGCAGCAGTTGCTGCACGAACGGGTCGTAGACCATGTGGAAGTGTCCGGTCAGGTTCGTCGAGCAGCGATCCTGCAGCACGATGTTCGTCGCGTTCGCACCGCGCAGCGCGATATTGCTGAACGGCTGGATCATCTCGTCGACCCGGCTGCCGATCGTGGTGTAGCGCGGACCGGGCACGGTGTCGCCGCCCGCGTTCAACTCGACCATGATCGTCGAGCCCTGCGCCTGCTGCACCGCGGCCAGCGAGGTCACCCGGGCGAAGGCCGCCATTCCGCCGGGCACCGCCTGCACGATCGGCACCAGTCCGTACATCACGCCGCCGTAGCTCGGCGACGCGAGCCCGACCCACTGCCCGACTTTGGCCGCTCCCCCGAGCTTGTTGATGTAGTACCGCGTCACGGTCGCGCCTTGCGAGAAGCCGACCAGGTCCACCTTTTCGGCACCGGTCGCGGCCAGCACCTGATCGACGAAAGCGCCGATCTGATAGGAGCTGAGCACCACGTCTTCGGTGCCGTAGGTCTCGGCGCCCGGCTTACCGCCGTAGTTGAGCGCGAAGACACAGAACCCGGCCGCGGTGAGTTGCGGTGCGATCCCGGACCAGTCCGAGTAGGCGCTGGAGTCGGTGCCGTGCGCAAGGACCACCGGGCGCGGACGTCCGGCGGTCGGCTTGCAGTCGAAATTGTTGGTGCCGATCGGCACCGCGTTCGGATGTGCTTTCTTGTACCACGCCGCGGCCAGATGATCGGTCTGCGACGGGCCGGGTTCGGAAGGCACCTCGGGCGGCAGGTAACCGAGGGGCGCGGCCTGCGCCGACCCGGAGCCGAGAACTACGGCTCCGGCCAGCGCGACGGCCACCCCGGCCCTGCACAAGAGTGACTTTCCCCAACCCCACGAACCCCTAGACTGTTGCATTTCACAATGATCTACCGGATTCGGTTCAAATGTGCACTCCGGCGCGGTGTTTCACACCCCGTTACTTTTCGGGGGTCTCGTCTTCGGCGAGGATCCGGTAGAGCGATTTGCGGGTCTCGGTGAGCAGGTCCGCCGCCCGCGCCGCTTGTTCGGGTGTGCCCACAGCCGCCACCTGTGCGACCGCACCCATCACCTGGCCGACGAGACCGCGCAGATCGATCGCCTGCGCGCCGACGTCTTCCTTGACATCCGCCCACGGGTCGCCCAGCTCGTCCTTGTGCTCGGTGACGTACGCGGTGCCCGCCTCGGTCAGCTGCGCGGTCTTGCGACCGGCGATCTTATCGATGAGGACGAGTCCCTCGTCTTCCAGCTGGGCCAGCGCGGGGTAGATCGACCCCGGGCTCGGGCGCCAGACGTCGTCGCTGCGCTCGCGGATCTGCTGGATGAGCTCGTAGCCGTGCATCGGCCGCTCGGTGAGCAGCAGCAGCACCGCGGCACGCACGTCACCGCGCCTGCCCCGGCCACCGCGGCCACGCCCGCGACCGAATCCCGGGCCGAAGCCGGGTCCGAATCCCGGGCCGAAGCCCGGACCGAACTCGGGTCCGTGCCCATGCCCGTGCCTGCCGCGACGGAACCGCTGGCGGGGGTCGAAGTCCTCGCCGCCCGGTCGCGACCAGGGGCCGCGCCGTCCGAAATCTCGATGTCCTTGGTTCTCCATGTAAGCCTCCTCGGGCTCTCGTGTTCGTTTCATAGTATCGACGATATATCGGCAATGCATCGAACGCAAGAGCCTTTGGCGAACAAGGCGACTCAGCTCACGAGCGAGTCGATCCAACGCGCCAGTCGATCCCCCTCCCTCGCCATCAACGCTGGATCGCGAAACGTGTTGGTGAGCAATGAGATTCCTTGATAAGCCGCGATCAGCGCGACGGCCAGCTCGGCCGCGTCGGCGCGACCCATCGCGGCGAACTGCCCCTCGACCCAGTCGACCAACCGCCGCATGACCTCGGCGAGCTCGCGGTCCAGACCGTCGGCCCGCTTGTCCAGTTCGGTCGCGAGCGTCCCCGACGGGCACCCGATCCGCGCGGCGGTCTCCCGCTGATCGACCCACCCACGAATCAGCGCTTTGAGCCGATCCTGCGGCGCGGGCAACTGCTCGAGCAGGGCGATCAGCTCGGTCAAGGTGTGGTCGTGCGCACCGATCGCGGCGCGGACCAGTTGATCCTTGGTCTTGAAGTAGTAGTAGACGTTGCCGACCGGCACGTCGGCAGCGTGCGCGATATCGGCGATGGTCGTCTTCTCCACCCCTTGCTCGTGGAACACCCGGGCCGCTGCCGCGCCGAGCCGTTCCCGCTTGCCGCCTTTCGGCCGCTCCCCGGCCACTGAGTTAGTCACCCAACTCACTATAGACAGACTGGGCAGGCGCGACTATGTTCGATTTAGTCAGTCAACTAACTAAGAAGGATTCGACAGCATGATCGTGGTCACCGGAGCAACCGGAAACATCGGCACACACCTCGTACAGACGCTGGCCGACGCCGGCGCGAGCGTCACGGCGGTATCGCGGGGCAACCGGCCGAGCGAATGGCCCAGCAGCGTGCGGTCGATGCGCGCCGACCTCGCCGATCCCGGCAGCCTCGCCCCCGCCGTCGCGGGCGCCGACGCGCTGTTCCTGCTCATCACCGGCGAGCAACTGGTCGACGGTCCGGCGCCCGAGCAAGTGCTCGCGGTCGCCGCGGCGGGCGGGGTCCGGCGGGTGGTGTTCGTTTCGTCGCAGGGCGTGGCGACCCGGCCCGGCGCCGCGGGCTATGCGCGGTTGGCCGCGTTCGAGGACGCCATTCGACGGTCCGACCTGGAGTGGACCATCCTGCGACCCGCGGGCTTCTACGCCAACACCTACGCGTGGGCCGAATCCGTGCGCGCGGACCGCACGGTCGCCGCGCCCTTCGGCGCCGTCGGCCTGCCGTCGATCGACCCGGCCGATATCGCCGCGGTGGCAGCCGCCGCGCTCCGCGAAGACGGACACGCCGGGCAGACCTACACGCTGACCGGCCCCGCGCTGAGCACGCCGCGGGACCAGGCGGCGGCCATCGGGGCGGCACTCGACGCACCGGTGCGTTTCGTGGAATTGACTCGGGCGCAGGCGTTTACCGCCATGGCGCGGTTCATGCCGGAGCCGGTGGTCGAGCACACACTGGCGATCCTCGGCACGCCGACCGCCGCGGAACTCGAACTCAGCGCCGATGTGCAGCGCGTGCTCGGCCGCAAGCCGGCGAGCTATGCGCAGTGGGCACAGCGCAATCGCGCGGCGTTCGCCTGACCCTCGGCTTTCACACCTGATCGAAGAAGCGAATGTGCTGCTCGCCCTGACGGTCTCGGACATCGACGCCGAGGGCGAGCAGTTCCTCGTCGAGTTCTTCGACCGCGAGCGGCTTTTCGTCGGCCAGCGCCCGCCGCCGCGCGCGCAGCACGGCGTCGACGGCGGGGCCGGACTCCGGGCGGCCGTCGACCCAGCGCAGGAAGTCCGCGGCGAACGGATCGTCCTGGTCGAGCCAGGGATAGCCGTGGTCCCGGAACGCCTGCTCGATATCGTTGCGGGACAGGTCCTTTGCGCCGAACCGGGCCAGCGGGCGGCGCGACCGGTCGGTGAGCACCAGGTCCGCGCCTTCGCGGAACACCGCGGCGACGCTCTTGCGCGGCACGTGCCGTGCCCGGCCGTTCTGCGAGAGCTCGACGTGGTCGTCGGCGACGGTCAGCGCGAGCGCCTCGTGGCGGGCCACCTCGAACAGCACGATCCCGGCGACCACGCCGACGACGGAGGTGACCGGTACCAGCCACACCGGCGGCACGGTCATCGCGATGCGCAGCGGGCCCGGCGTCGCATCGAAGGTATCGATCACCCAGCGCCCGATCGGGCGGACGACGAACCCGAGCCCGACGCCGAGCAGCAACCCGCCGATCGAGAACGCCCAGGCCCACAGGACGGAAAAGCGCAGGACAGTGGGTGCGGAGGCAGTGGTCATGGTTGATCCGTCACGGTCGGTCGCAGCAGCCGGGACACGGTCGCGCGCACCAGCGGGCGCGGATCGTGCGGGTGCGCGGGATCGGCGTCGAGAAAGGCCGCGTCGACGATCGCGAGAATCCAGCGCGCGGTCTGCGCGGGCGGGAAACCGGCGTCCAGCTGCCCCGCGCGCACCCCGCGCTCCAGCAGCGTGGTGAGCGCTTCGGCGCTGAGCCGCGCGTCCTCCAGCACCACCCGAGTCAGCTCCTCGTCCTGATCGATGCGCCGCAGCAACTCGACCATCAGTCCCGGCGCCACCGGGTCGAGCGCCTCGGCGGCCAGCGCTTCCACGATGTCCAGGACAGCCGCCACGCAGTCGGTCCGATCGATGTGGCGCGCAATGACTTCGGCGTGTTCGGGAATCGAGGCCTCGAAGATCGAGCGGAAGACTGCGGCCTTGTCCTTGAAGTAGTAGAAGACGCTGCCCGAACTCATCCCCGCGACCCGCGCGATCTGCGTGGCGGTGGTGTTCTCGTAGCCGTGCGAGCCGAACAGCTCGGCGGCCGCGGCCGTGATGGCGCGGCGTCGCTCGGCGACTCGATCGGGATCCACGGTGCGTGCCATGCGGCGATCGTATCATTAACTGATCGACCAGTTAAATAATTATCGAGGCTGGGGTTGTTACCGTGGCCCCGTGGTGGACATCAGCATCGAGACCGAAGACCAAACCGCCCAACGCCTTCGGCGCGTACTCGCGTCCGCGGAGCTCGAGGTGCAGCCGGGTGTGTGGTGTTTTCGGGAGAGCCCGCTGGCCGAACCGCCGCAGCTGTCCGCCCGCACGCTGGCCGTGGTCCGCGACGCCGAGAGTTGGAGCGCGCTCGTCCCGTTCGCGGAGGCCGACGGGCCCGACGTGGAAAAGTTCGGCCTGTTCTCGTTCCACTTCCCCACCGGCATGGACAACAGCGGGTTCGTGGGCTGGCTCGCGGGTCACCTCAAACGAGCGCTGGGCACCGGGGTGTTCGTGGTGTGCGGGAGCAACCGGGAACGGGGAGGCATCTACGACTATTGGGGCTGCCCGGTCGAGCTGCTGGCCGCCGTCGAGCGTGAGATCGAGACGCTGCGCTCGCCCTAGAACACGGGGGTGGTCTTGGCGCGCAGTTCGCAACTGTTGCTGAACTGCTTCTCCCACTTCACCGCTTTGCCCTGCCAGGTGCCGGTCGCCGTCGCGGTGACCGGATCGTAGACCTGCGCGCACATCGTGCCGGGATCGCCGGCCAGCTTGTCGAAATCGCCGCCCGCGCCGATCAGCGCGGCGCACGCGCCATCGGGATTCGAGTGATCGCCACCGGCCGGTTCACAGGTGAGCGAGACGCGCGTTGGCTGCACGCCCAGTGTCTGGCCCGCGCTCACCGCGAGGTCGAGGGTGGTCCTGGCCGGAGCGGAATCGGACTTCCCGCAGGCGACGGACGTGGCGAGGGTGGCGAACGCAAGGCACACGGTCGCGAGGATGCGGCGGAGCGGAGTCGTCGGCACGTGGAGAGTTAAGCACGGGCGATCCGCGCGCGGGACCAACGCGCCGAGGGGTGGACCAGCCGGTTTCGCGAGTTTGGTGGGCAGGTGTCGGCCGGACGTGAGAGTCCTTTGCGGCGACAACGCGGTGCGCAGGCGCGAAAGAACGTGCCGACGGCCGTGGACGCCTCAGCCGATATCGACCGGATCGATCTGGACGCGCAGCGGCGCATCGGAGCGGTGCGTACTGCGGACCGCTTGGGCGGCGGTGAGGGCACGGGCGAGCGCGGCGCCGGATCTGCGGTCCACCCGCAAGAGGATCCGTTCCACCTCGGCCGGGGAATCGCCGGAGGAGAAAGGCTTGCGGGCCGCGGGTGGCAGCGGGACCGGACCCAGCACGACGACATCGTCGGGAAGGGTTGCGGTGGAGAGCAATTCGGCGATCGAATCGGAGGTGCCGTCGATCGCCGCCATGCGCACCGCGGGCGGGAAACCGACCTCGGCGCGACTGGCCAGCTCAGCCCGGGCATGGCCGACCGGATCCCAGCGCAGCAGCGTCTGCACCGTGGGAATCGAGGGCTCCGCGACGACGAACACCTGACCGTGCGAACGCACCAGCGTCGCCGCGGTCATCCAGCGACGCAACGCGTCCTCGGCCGCGCGCAGATCGGCACGGCCGAGCAGGGCCCAGCTGTCCAGCAGCAGCGCCACCCCATAACCACCGGGCAGCACCGGTTCCGCGCCGACCGTGGCGACCACCACCTGCGGGCCGGGCTCCACGGTGTCGAGCATTGCGCCGCCGCTCGAACCGCGGATCGGAACACCAGGGAAGGCCCGGCCGAGTTCCTCGGCCGTCCGGATCGCGCCGATCACCACCGCGCGCAGCGCCCGCGAACCACAGGCCTGACAGCGGAACGCCGCCTCCGTGATACCGCACCAGCGACAGCTCGGACTGTGCGCGGGCTCAGGCGCATGTCGTTGCCCCGCCCGGCCGTCCGGCAGCGCGAGCGGACCGTTGCAATGACGGCACCGCGCCGGGGTCCGGCATTTCGCACAGGCCAGCGCCGGGACGTAGCCGCGACGCGGCACCTGCACCAGCACGCCCGCGCCCTCCTTCAGCGCGGATCGGGCGGCGGCGAAAGCGACCGCGGGGATACGGACCGCCCGCGCGACCGGGTCCCGTTCCAGTGCGGCATCGGAATCGCCGGGCACGCTGATGCGCGGGGAAGCTTTGCGCACCACCGCCCGGTCTGCCACCAGATCGTGCGCCCACCCGGTTTCCACGACCGCCTGGATCTCCGCCGTTCGTGCGAAACCCGCCGCGACGAACGCCGCCCCCGTCTCGTGCGAGCGCAGCATGGCCACTTCGCGCGCATGCGGATACGGTGCGCGTGGCTCGGCGTAGGTGTCGTCGCCGTCGTCCCAGATCGCGATGAGCCCGAGATTGTCGGCGGGCGCGAAAACCGCGCTGCGAGTCCCGACGACTACCCGCGCCGTCCCGCGCAACACCGAAAGCCAGCGCCGATACCGTGCGGCCGGACCCAACCCCGCCGACAAACCGACCGCCGAATCCCCCAGCAGCCGTTCACATTCCGCCAGCACCCGGTCGAGATCCCGCTGATCCGGCACCATCAGAATCGCACTGCGTCCCGCACTCGCCACCGTCGCCGCCAACTCCGCGAGCCGACGCGGCCAATCCTCCCCCGGCAGCGCCTGCCAAGCCGCCCGCGGCCCCTTCCCCTGCGCCAGCGCCGTAACAAACGCCGGACCGTGCACATACCGATGCCAAGCATCGGGAACCTGCACACCCGGCGATTCCTCGGCGGTCGAATCCCCTTGCACCACAACGCCGACGCTGTCTCCGATCGCGACCGAAGGGACACCGGTCAACGACCCGGTCTCGGCTGCCTCCCCCGGCGATCGAGGCGAAGAATCATCCGCATCCGTCCGCACCTCATCAGTGGAATCCGACTGTTCGGCAGCATGGTTCGACGCACCGGGCGACGCTGCGTCGACTTGGGACGACGATGTCGAATCCGGTTGTCGCGAGTCGGGTTCCGGGCCGACAGATGAGCCGGACGCGGACAGCGGCAGTGCGGCGGTGGAGACGCCCTGCGTGGACTCGCGAGGCGACGCGACGGAGATGCGCCGTGGAGAAGGCGCGGCACCGTCTCGCTCATCGGTCGAGCTGAGGTTGTGAGCGGAGTCGTCCCCGGGGACGTCTTCCTCCTGTTCCTCGCGACCGGGATCGTCGGACGTGCTGCCCTCGTCGTTCGCGGAAAGTTCTTGTGCGGTCGCGGATTTCTTTTTGCCACCGGTTTCGGTGCGGGCGTGGCGGGGTGGGATGGCGAGGCGGAGGACATCGGCGCGGGTGCCGGCGTAGCGGGCGGCTACGGCGGTGGTCAGTTGGCGGATTTCGGGGGTCAGGACGCGTTCGGCGGAGACGACGCGTTCGAGTTTCACCAATTTGCCGCCGTGGTCGCTGCGCGCGCGGCGCTCCAGAAGGTAGCCGTCGACCAATCGTCCGGCGAAGCGGACGCGCACGCGCACACCCGGTTGCGCGAGTTCGTCCAGCTCGGGAGGGACCAGGTAATCGAAGTCGCGGTCCAGGTGCGCGGGCGACAGCAAGGGGAGCACCCGGGCAATCGGGTACTCCATGCTCGCAGTCCCCACCGGCAGAACCCCTTGCGAGGCAGGGGCATCCGCCGTCGGCTCGCTCACGCAGGTCTGGTCGGCTCAGCCGCCGACCGTGGCATGCCAAAAATCCCCGTCATCGACAGGTCGCATTGCGCCCTGCTCAGTAGCGGCACACGGCTTTTCGCAACGCATCGGCAACCCCCGCCCAGACCGGGCCGACCTGCCTTGACCATGGCCGCTGCGCGATCCGTCGGCGAGTCGTCACCGCTCGGCCGGTAGCGAAAACCGGCCCCCGAACCCGGCCGCAATGGACGGCCCGAGGGCCCTCGAAACACCCACCCGGGGATAGCCCCCCTTGACATCACGTGACGGCTAGAGGACCACTGACAGCCTGCCGCCGACCGCCGGAGGCCACCACTCGACGACGCGTCAGACCCTCGACGCACACCGAGATTCCCGCACCCGTTCTGCGCTCCCGCACCCACTCCACCACGCCACAGCCGGTGCGCGAACACGGAACCCGCGCGGGAACGCACAACCCGGGCCACGCGCGGCGACGCCACCACTCCGCATCCGTTCTGCGCTCGTGCACCCGCTCCACCACGCCACAGCGGGTGCGGGAACGCAGAAACCGGGCGTGAACGCACAACGGGTGCGGCGACCTGCGCGCGCGGCACCCGCGAACCAGCCCGGCGGAAGGAAGGGTCGGTCCGCGCGAAGTCCAACCGCGGGAGGCGGAACGACGCCCGGACCGACGTCTCCATCTACAGGCCGACGGCTGCGCGCAGCTTGTCGGCGCGGTCGGTGTGCTCCCAGGGCAGGTCGACGTCGGTGCGGCCGAAGTGGCCGTACGCGGCGGTCGGGGCGTAGATCGGGCGCAGCAGGTCCAGGTCGCGGATGATGGCGCCGGGGCGCAGGTCGAAGACCTCTTTGATCGCGGTGGCGATGCGCTCCGGGTCGACCTTTTCGGTGCCGAAGGTTTCCACGAACAGGCCGACGGGCGCGGACTTGCCGATGGCGTAGGCCACCTGGACCTCGACGCGCTCGGACAGGCCGGCCGCCACGACGTTCTTGGCGACCCAGCGCATGGCGTACGCGGCAGAGCGGTCCACCTTCGACGGGTCCTTGCCGGAGAACGCGCCGCCGCCGTGGCGGGCCATGCCGCCGTAGGTGTCGACGATGATCTTGCGGCCGGTCAGGCCCGCGTCGCCCATCGGGCCGCCGAGCACGAACTTGCCGGTCGGGTTGACCAGCAGGCGGATCTCGGAGGTGTCCAGGCTGGGTAGTTCGAGGTCGGCCAGCACCGCGTCGACGACCTTTTCCCGGATGTCGGGCGCGAGCAGGTTGTCCAGGTCGATATCGGCGGCGTGCTGGGTGGAGATGACCACCGTGTCCAGCCGGACCGGACGATCGCCGTCGTATTCGATGGTGACCTGGGTCTTGCCGTCGGGCCGCAGGTAGGGCAGCACGCCGGACTTGCGCACCTCGGTCAGCTTGCGCGACAGGCGATGCGCGAGCGCGATGGGCAGCGGCATGAGTTCGGGGGTGTCGCTGGTCGCGTAGCCGAACATCAGGCCCTGGTCGCCCGCGCCCTGCTTCTCGATCTCGTCATCGGAGCCGCCGACCCGCGCCTCGTGCGAAGTGTCCACACCCTGCGCGATATCCGGCGATTGCGCGCCGATCGCGATATTGACGCCGCAGGAATTGCCATCGAATCCCTTTGCCGAGGAGTCGTATCCGATTTCGAGAACCTTTTCCCGGACGATGCGGGGAATGTCGGCATATGCGGAGGTGGTGACCTCACCCGCGACGTGGACCTGGCCGGTCGTCACGAGGGTTTCCACCGCGACCCGGCTGCGCGGGTCCTCGGTCAGTAACGCGTCGAGAATGGAATCGCTGATGGCGTCACAGATCTTGTCCGGGTGACCTTCGGTCACGGACTCACTGGTGAATAGCCGGCTGCCGGACGTGCGCACAGTTCTTCCCTCTCCCTCACGGGTCATTCGTACGATTTGCGACAGTAACGCGATGCCGTCGCCGCGCAAACCCTTCGTTTCAGACTATGGCAAACCACTGACGCGCTGGACTCGGAGAGACCTGACTCTCCCGCAGCGGGATCGATCGTTCACCCTGACGTCACTCGGTTGATGATAGTTCCTGGGGCATTATCCCAGTCGCGCAATGAGTTTCAGCGCAACAGCGGGCCGAGCGCGTCGAGCACACGGCTGGCGAGCAGCGCTTTCGACCCGTGATCGAGCGACTGTTCGGTACCGTCCGCACCGAGCAGCCAGCCGTTGTTGGTGTCGACCTCGAACGCCTTGCCTTCGCCGACCGCGTTGACCACCAGCAGATCGCACCCCTTGCGGGCCAGCTTGGCCCGCGCGTAGGTGAGCACGTCGCCGTGTTCGTCACCGGTCTCGGCGGCGAATCCGACGATCGCGGTGCCGGGCAGCTGTCCGTCCCGCCGGGCCTGCACCAGGCCGGCGAGGATATCGGTGGTCTTGGTCAAGGCGATGACGTCGGGTTCGCCCGCGCCCTTCTTGATCTTGGCCGCGGCCACGTCGGTGGGCCGGAAATCGGCCACCGCCGCCGCCATGATCACCGCGTCGGCGCCGACCGCGTGCTTGTCCACCGCGGTCTTCAACTGCTCGGCGGTGGTGATGTGCACCAGGTCGACGGCCGCGGGTGCGGCCATCTCGATCGTGTTGCCCGCGATCAGCGTGACGTGCGCGCCGCGCTGTGCCGCGACCCGGGCGAGGGCGTAGCCCTGCTTGCCCGAACTGCGGTTGCCGAGGAAGCGCACCGGATCCAGCGGTTCCCTGGTGCCGCCCGCGGTGATCACCACGCGGCGACCCTCGAGGTCACGCGGGATGGCGTCGGCACGTTCCAGCAGCAAGGTGGCCAGTCCGAAGATCTCCTCGGGCTCGGGCAGCCGTCCCGGTCCGGTGTCGGTGCCGGTGAGCCGACCCGACGCGGGCTCCATGACGATCGCACCGTGGGCGCGCAGCGTCGCGACATTGGCGACGGTCGCCGGATGCTCCCACATCTCGGTGTGCATCGCGGGCGCGAACACGATCGGACATCGGGCCGTCAGCAGCGTCGCGGTGAGCAGGTCGTCGGCGCGGCCCTGGGCCGCGCGTGCCATCAGGTCGGCGGTCGCCGGGGCGATGACCACGAGGTCCGCCTCCTGGCCCAGCCGGACATGCGGCACCTCGGGCACGTCGGTGAACACATCGGTGTGCACCGGGTTCCCGGACAACGCCTCGAAGGTGGCCTTGCCGACGAACTGCAACGCCGACTCGGTGGGGATCACCCGAACCCGGTGTCCGGTCTCGGTGAACCGCCGGACCAGCGAGCAGGCTTTGTAGGCGGCGATACCGCCGCCGACGCCGACGACGATCCGTAGGGTGCTCACTGTGCCTCCGGCTGCTGGTTCATCCCCGCGCCGCGGGGAATTCGGTACCGCGGCGTCCATCGGACGACGCGCACACTCGGGCCTACTCGCCTTCGGAGTGCTCGAGCAGGTCGGAGTGGATCTCGCGCATGGCAACCGAGAGCGGCTTCTCCTGCAGGCCGGGCTCGACCAGCGGGCCGACGTATTCGAGGATGCCGTCGCCGAGCTGGTTGTAGTAGTCGTTGATCTGGCGGGCCCGCTTGGCCGCGTAGATGACCAGGGCGTACTTGGACGAAGTGCGCTCCAGCAGCTCATCGATCGGGGGGTTGGTGAGGCCGATCGGGGTGTCGTATGCGGGAACGGTCTTGAGGTCCGTACTGCTCACTAGGAGGGCTCCTGCGCGTTGGAGGTGGTGGCCGGGCTGGGCCCGGCCGGGCTGGTGAACCCGAGCGTGCCGGACCGGCCGCAGCCGGTCGGGGTCACGAACTCGAATTTGTGCTAACGAACAACGATACCAACTGCTCACAGGCGCTGGTCACCTCGTCGTTCACTATGACGATGTCGAACTCGTCACAGGCCGCCAGTTCGGTCCTGGCGGTTTCCAACCTGCGGGCGATCACCTCGGGCGATTCGGTGCCGCGTGAGGTGAGCCGGGAGACCAGCTCGTCCCAGCTCGGCGGCGCGAGAAACGCCAGGGTCGCCTCCGGTATCGCTTTGCGTACCGAGCGCGCGCCCTCGAGGTCCACTTCGACCAACACCGGTAGACCGTCCGCGAGAGCGGCCCGTACCGGCGCTGCCGGGGTGCCCGAACGCTGCAAGCCACCGTGAATATCCGCCCACTCGAGCAGTTCGCCCGCCTCGATCATGGCGTCGAACTCTTCCCGGGACACGAACCGATAGTCGAGACCGTCGACCTCCCCGGGCCGCGGAGCCCGGGTCGTTGCCGACACACTGAAGATCAGGTGCGGCAGTCGCTCGCGGACGCAGCGGACCACGGTGGACTTGCCAACGGCCGAGGGGCCGACCAGTACAACCAGCCGACCCTTCCGCGTGTGTTCGACCACCCTCGTTATCAGGCGTCGAAGTCGAACCGGGCCAGCAGCGCCTTGCGCTGCCGATCGCCCAGTCCGCGCAGCCGCCGGGTGGGGGCGATCTCCAGTTCACTCATGATTTCCGCCGCCTTGACCTTGCCCACCTTCGGCAGGGCCTCGAGCAGCGCCGACACCTTCATCTTGCCGAGAATCTCATCGGACTCGGCATCGGTGAGGACCTGCTTCAGGTTGGTGCCGCCTCGCTTCAGGCGCTCCTTGAGCTCCGCCCGAGCGCGGCGAGCGGCAGCCGCCTTCTCCAAAGCAGCGGCGCGCTGCTCGTCAGTCAGCTGGGGAAGGGCCACGGTTCCTCCGTCTCATCGTTCATTGCATCAACTCCTGCCGGTAACCCGGCAGTCTCAGCGACCGTACCCACGGCATCCGCAGATTGCGAACCCACCCCCCAGGTCAGCGCATGATTCCGGATGCCGTAGACGCGAGAGCGAGGCGCATCGCACGGGCCCTCTACCGCTGCGCAGATCGTACCGCCGAAATCGCGAAATGCCCCTTCAGCAGGGAGTTTTCACATCCGACACACGTTAGCCAGCAGGTTGCGGTGACGTGACATGCGACGCTGGCAAACCCGGACGAGTCCGACCAGGAACTTTCTCGGAATTTTCCGCGTGTCGTGCTGCCTTTCAGCGTGTCGCGCGCCACAGTCCGGTCAAATGACCGGTTGGGCGCCGCCGCGGCCGTGCGCCGGACCAAGCCCCGCACCGCACGCTGACGCCATTCTGCGCGGTTGAAGGCTTGATCGGGCCGGATAGACCGATCCTGGGCAAAATCCGCCTGGCGGGGCGTACAGGCCCCGCTACGGGCCGCATGCACGCGTGCACATGACCGCACCCGAGCAGCGCGCTCCGGCCGCAAAAAGCACCGAGACCGGCGCTGGTGCGCCGGTCTCGGAGTTCGTTTCATTTATTTCTGGAGAAACGCGAACGCTTCCTGGAATCGGGCCAGCCCCGCCCGTAGCGCGGGCACGTCCGGTCCGTCGCGCAGCACCTCGCGCGACACCGCGGGCACCGCCGCCCGGAACATGGCCTCGGGGACCAGCTCACGGATGGTTTCCGGCCCGCCGCCCTGGGCGCCGACACCCGGCATCAGGATCGGTCCGTTCAGCGCCGACAGGTCCGGGGCGTCGGTCAGGGTCGCGCCGATCACGACGCCGACCGAGCCGAAGCCCGCACCCGCGTTGCGCGCGGCGGCCTCGTCGACCATCAGTTGCGCGACCGTGCGGCCCGCCCCCGTGTCGACCCGTTGCACCTGCGCCCCTTCGGGGTTCGAGGTGGCGGCCAGCACGAACACCCCGCGATGCGCCGCCGCGGCCAGGTCCAGAGCCGGTGCCAGCGAACCGAATCCGAGGTACGGCGACACCGTCACCGCATCCGAACCCAACGGGCCCGCACCCAGCCAGGCCTGCGCGTACGCGTCCATGGTCGAGCCGATGTCGCCGCGCTTGGCGTCGGCGAGCACCAGCGTGCCGGAGGCCCGCAACACCTCGATGGTGCGCTCCAGCACCGCGATTCCGGCCGAGCCGTAGGTTTCGAAGAACGCCACCTGCGGCTTGACCATCGCGACCCGGCCGTCGAAGGCCTCGACGCAGATCTCCGCGAACTGCTCCAGTCCGTCCGCGTCCACGCTCAGCCCCCAGGACGCCAGGAGTCCCGGATGCGGGTCGATGCCGACGCACACCGGCCCGAAATGCGCCATGGCGTGCTGCAATCGGTCACCGAAGGTCTTCATCGCGCCGGCCTCCTTCCGTGTCCTGCGGCGCGTCCGCCGTCGCGATCAGCCACGCAGCACCGAGTGCAGTTCCTGCAGCGACCGCACCCCGATCCCGCCGTTGATGCTGGCCTCGATGCCCTGCACCGCGGCCGCCGCACCCTGCACGGTGGTGATGCACGGGATGTTGACCCCCACCGCGGCACTGCGGATCTCGTAGCCGTCCACGCGCGGACCGGAGTTGCCGTAGGGGGTGTTGAACACCATGTCGATCTCGCCGTCGCGGATCTGCTCGACGATCGTGGGCTGCGGTGCGCCCGACTCGCCGGACGCCGTCTCGGGTTCGGAGTGCTTGCGCACCCGCTCGCACGGAATGCCGTTGCGGCGCAGCATCTCCGCGGTGCCCTCGGTGGCCAGGATGCGGAATCCCAGGTCGTGCAGGCGCTTCACCGGGAACACCATGGCACGCTTGTCCCGGTTGGCGATCGAGACGAACACCGTGCCCTCGGTGGGCAGCGACCCGTAGGCGGCGGTCTGGCTCTTGGCGAAGGCCGTGCCGAAATCGGCGTCGATGCCCATCACCTCGCCGGTGGACTTCATCTCCGGCGAGAGCAGCGAATCCACGCCGGTGCCATCGGCCTTGCGGAACCGGTGGAACGGCAGCACGGCCTCCTTCACGGCCACCGGCGCGTCCAGCGGGACGTGCCCGCCGTCGCCTTCACCCGGCAGCATGCCTTCCTTGCGCAGCTGGGCGATGGTGGCGCCGAGCATGATCCGCGCGGCCGCCTTGGCCAGCGGCACCGCGGTGGCCTTGGACACGAACGGAACCGTCCGGCTGGCACGCGGATTCGCCTCGAGCACGTAGAGCACGTCGTCCTTGAGCGCGTACTGCACGTTGAGCAGGCCCTTGACCCCGATGCCCTTGGCCAGCGCCACGGTCGAACGGCGCACCGCCTCGATATCGCTGCGGCCCAGGGTGATCGGCGGCAGCGCGCACGCCGAGTCACCGGAGTGGATACCGGCCTCCTCGATGTGCTCCATCACGCCGCCGAGGTAGACCTCCTCGCCGTCGCACAGCGCGTCGACGTCGATCTCGATCGCGTCCTCCAGGAAACGGTCCACCAGCACCGGATGTTCGGGGCTGAGCTCGGTGGCCCGGGAGATGTAGCCCTCCAGGGACTGCTCGTCGTAGACGATCTCCATGCCGCGCCCGCCGAGCACGTAGGACGGCCGGACCAGCACCGGATAACCGATGCTCGCGGCGATCTTCTTGGCCTGCGCGAAGGTGGTCGCGGTGCCGTACTTCGGCGCGGGCAGTCCCGCCGCGACGAGCACATCGCCGAATTCGCCACGGTCCTCGGCCAGGTCGATGGCGGCGGCGCTGGTGCCGACCACCGGCACGCCCGCCTCGGTGAGCCGCTGCGCGAGGCCCAGCGGGGTCTGCCCGCCGAGCTGCACGATCACACCGGTGACCCGCCCGGACTCGCTTTCGGCGTGGTACACCTCGAGCACGTCCTCGAAGGTGAGCGGCTCGAAGTAGAGCCGGTCGGCGGTGTCGTAGTCGGTGGAGACGGTTTCCGGGTTGCAGTTGACCATCACGGTCTCGTAGCCGGCCTGCGAAAGGGTCTGCGCCGCATGGACACACGAGTAGTCGAACTCGATGCCCTGGCCGATCCGGTTCGGGCCGGAACCCAGGATGATCACCTTGTCCCGCTCGCGCTGCGGCGCGACCTCGGACTCGGCGGCGGGATCGAGCTCGTAGGCCGAGTAGTGGTACGGGGTCTTGGCCTCGAATTCGGCGGCGCAGGTGTCGACCGTCTTGAACACGGGACGCACCCCGAGCCGGTGCCGCAGCGCGCGAACGCCCGTCTCCCCGGCCAGTTCCGGGCGCAGCGCGGCCAGCTGACCGTCGGACAGGCCGTAGTGCTTGGCCCGCCGCAGCAGCGGCTCGTCCAGCACCGGCGCGTCGATGATCTCGGTACGCAGCTCGACCAGGCCGGCGATCTCGGCGACGAACCAGGGGTCGATACCCGATGCGGCGGCGACGGTTTCGATGCTCGCACCCAGGCGCAGCGCACGCTCGACCTGATAGATGCGGCCCTCGGTCGGGGTGCGCAGGTCTTCCAGGATCGCTTCCACGTCGGTCCACTTGCCGTCGGCCTGGGTCCAGAAGCCCGCGGCCTTGGTCTCCAGCGAGCGCAGCACCTTGCCGAGCGCCTCGGTGAAGTTGCGGCCCAGCGACATCGCCTCGCCGACCGACTTCATCGTGGTGGTCAGCGTCGGGTCGGCGCCGGGGAACTTCTCGAACGCGAACCGCGGCGCCTTGACCACCACGTAGTCCAGCGTCGGCTCGAAACAGGCCGGCGTCTCCTTGGTGATGTCGTTGACGATCTCGTCCAGGGTGTAGCCGATGGCCAGCTTGGCGGCGATCTTGGCGATCGGGAAACCCGTTGCCTTGGAAGCCAACGCGGACGAACGCGAGACGCGCGGGTTCATCTCGATGACGATCAGGCGGCCGTCGGCGGGGTTCACCGCGAACTGGATGTTGCAGCCGCCGGTGTCCACGCCGACCTCGCGCAGGATCGCGATGCCGAGGTCACGCAGCTTCTGGTACTCGCGGTCGGTGAGCGTCATGGCCGGGGCGACGGTCATCGAGTCGCCGGTGTGCACGCCCATCGGGTCCACGTTCTCGATCGAGCAGACCACCACGACGTTGTCGCGGCCGTCGCGCATCAGCTCGAGCTCGTATTCCTTCCAGCCCAGGATGGATTCCTCGATGAGCACGTTCGCGGTGGGCGAGGCGGCCAGGCCGCCGCCGGCGATCCGGTCGAGGTCGTCGTGGTTGTAGGCCATGCCCGAGCCGAGCCCGCCCATGGTGAACGAGGGCCGCACGACCACCGGGAAGCCGAGTTCGCCGACCGTTTCACGGACCTCGTCCATCGTGAAACAGACGCGCGAGCGGGCGCTTTCGCCGCCGACCTCGGCGACGATGTCCTTGAACTTCTGCCGGTCCTCACCGCGCTGGATGGCCTCGAAATCGGCGCCGATCAGCTCGACGTTGTACTTCTCCAGCACCCCGTTCTCGTGCAGCGCGACCGCGGTGTTCAGCGCGGTCTGTCCGCCCAGGGTGGCCAGGATGGCGTCCGGGCGCTCCTTGGCGATGACCTTCTCGACGAACTCCGCGGTGATCGGCTCCACGTAGGTGGAGTCGGCGAACTCGGGGTCGGTCATGATGGTCGCCGGGTTGGAGTTCACCAGCGAGACGCGCAGGCCCTCGGCCCGCAGCACCCGGCAGGCCTGCGTGCCGGAGTAGTCGAATTCGCAGGCCTGGCCGATGACGATCGGGCCGGAGCCGATGACCAGGATGTGTTCGAGGTCGGTACGACGTGGCATCAGATTCCCTTCCGCTGCGCGGCCGGGCCGCCTGCCATGAGACCGGCGAACCGGTCGAAGAGGTACGCGGCGTCGTGCGGACCCGCGGCGGCCTCCGGGTGGTACTGCACCGAGAACGCGCGGCCGTCGACCAGCCGGACGCCCTCGACGGTGCCGTCGTTGGCGCAGACATGGCTCACCTCGGCCTTGCCGAACGGGGTGTCGAACTGTTCGCCCTGCTCGCCCTCCAGCGCGAACCCGTGGTTCTGCGCGGTGATCGAGATGCGCCCGGTCTCGTGCTCGACGACCGGGATGTTGATGCCGCGGTGGCCGAACTTCATCTTGTAGGTGTCGCGGCCCAGCGCCCGGCCCAGGATCTGGTTGCCGAAGCAGATGCCGAACAGCGGCAGCCCGCGCTCCAGCACGCCCTTGGTCAGCGCGACCGCGCCGTCCTGGGTGGCCGGGTCGCCGGGACCGTTGGACAGGAACACCCCGTCCGGGTTCAGGTCGAGGATCTGCTCGAGCGGCGCGTTCGACGGCACCACGTGCACCCGCATGCCGCGCTCGGCGAACATGCGCGGGGTGTTGGTCTTGATCCCGAGGTCGACCGCGACCACGGTGAAGCGCCGGTCGCCGGTCGGCTCGATGGTGTACATCGCGTCGGTGCTCACCTCCTCGGCCAGGTCGGCGCCGAGCATCGACGGCTGACCGGTGACCCGGGCCAGCAGCTCGTCGGTGTCCGCGAGCGCGGGACCGGAGAAGATGCCCGCCTTCATCGAGCCGCGGGTGCGCAGGTGCCGCACCAGCGCGCGGGTGTCGACCCCGGCGATGCCGACGATGTCCTGGCGCTGCATCGCCTCGGGCAGCGTGGTGGTGGCGCGCCAGTTGGACGCGCGCCGCGCGGGATCACGCACCACGTAGCCGGCGACCCAGATCTTGCCGGACTCGTCGTCCTCGTCGTTCCAGCCGGTGTTGCCGATCTGCGGCGCCGCGGCGACCACGATCTGACGGTGATAGCTGGGGTCGGTGAGGGTCTCCTGGTAGCCGGTCATCGCGGTGCAGAACACCGCCTCGCCGAGCGTCTCGCCCACGGCGCCGTAGGCCGCGCCGCGGAACACCCGGCCGTCCTCCAGCACCAGAGCAGCTGCTTGCTGTGTCATCCCTCGTCGTCTCCCGTCGTCGTGCTGGTCTGTTCGCTCGGCAGGCCCCGCGTCCAAGCCGGGTACACCGACTTGTCGTCACCCCGGAAACCGGTATCGATCTCGGTCCCGGTGGGCAGCTGCCAGCGAATTACCAGCACACCATCCTGTGTCATTACTTTCCCCGCGTGCCCGCGCTCGGTGCGCACCGCGGTGATGGACTCCTGCGGAATCCAGATCACCGTCGCGCCGTCGCGCTCGAGCAGAATCCCCCGTTCGAACCGGGTCAGCTCCGCGGTGGCGCGGAAACCCAGGTCGCCCACCGTGATCCGGTCCTGCCAGCTCGGCGCGATCGTGCTGCCGAGGTAGAGGCCGGTGGTCGGCTCCAGCACCTGCGCGCCGAGATCGGCGGGCACGGTGGGCAGTTCGCCGATCCGGTCCGTCTGCCGCGCCGCCCGGTTCTGCCAGCCTCGATACATCAACCAGACGCACAAAGCGAACAGCGCGAGCAGGCCGATCACCCACAGCGTTCTTTCCACTTACGGACCTCCTGTGCCCTGCGGTGCCGCTTTGCCCTCGCGGGCGGTTACTCGTCCCCTGAGCAACGTCGTTGTCACTCGGGCCGGAAACGTCATGTCCTCGAACGGGGTGTTGTTCGAGATGGACGCGAGTTCCTTCGCGCGCACCGTCCAGGTGGCGTCCGGGTCGATCAGCGTCAGGTTCGCGGGCTCGCCGACCTCGATCGGCCTGCCGTGCTCGTCGAGACCGACGATCGCGGCGGGCCGCTCACTCATCACGCGGGCCACGCCGCGCCAGTCCAGCAGGCCGGGCCGCACCATGGTCTGCACGATGATCGACAGCGCGGTCTCCAAGCCGAGCATGCCGGGGCGGGCGGCAGCGAACTCGCAGCACTTGTCCTGTTCGGCGTGCGGGGCGTGATCGGTGGCGACGCAGTCGATCACGCCGTCGGCCAGGGCCTGACGCAGCGCGGCGGCGTCGGACGCCTCGCGCAGCGGCGGGTTGACCTTGTTGACCGCGTCGTAGGTTTCCAGGCGTGAGTCGTCCAGCAGCAAATGGTGCGGGGTGACCTCGGCGGTGATCGAGATCCCTTGCGCCTTGGCCCATTTCACCAGCTCGACGGTGCCCGCGGTGGAAGCGTGGCAGATGTGCACGCGCGCACCGGCATCGCGGGCGAGCAGCGCGTCGCGCGCCACGATCGACTCCTCGGCCGCCCGCGGCCAGCCGGCCAGACCGAGCCGGGCCGCGGTCGGGCCCTCGTGCGCGATCGCGCCGACGGTGAGCCGCGGTTCCTCCGCATGCTGGGCGATCAGTACGCCGAGCGTGTTCGCGTACTCCAGCGCGCGCCGCATGAGCAGCGGATCGTAGACACAGTGCCCGTCGTCGGAGAACATCCGCACCGCGCCGACACCCGCTGCCATGGTGCCCATTTCGGCGAGCTGCTTCCCTTCGAGCCCGACCGTGACCGCACCCACCGGGTACACGTCGACCAGGCCGACCTCCTGCCCGCGCCGCCACACGTGATCGGTGACCACCACCGAGTCGGCGACCGGGTTGGTGTTGGCCATCGCGAACACCGCGGTGTAACCGCCCAATGCGGCTGCGGCGGAACCGGATTCGATCGTCTCGGTATCCTCGCGGCCGGGTTCGCGCAGATGCGTGTGCAAGTCGACGAAACCGGGGAGCAGGATCTGGCCCGCCGCGTCGATGATCTCGGCATCCGCACTTGCGGCCACGTCCGTGCCGATCGCGGCGATCACGCCGTCGCGCACCAGCACGTCCACCGGCTCACCCTCGCCGTATACCCGCGCTCCCCTGATCAGCAATTCACTCATGACGCCTTCGCTGTTCGTCCTCACGCGATCGCCTCCTGGGTGCCGACCATCAGCCGGAACAGGACGGCCATCCGCATGTGCACTCCGTTGGTCACCTGCTGCAGGATCGCGGACTTCGGCGAATCCGCCACCGGCGACGCGATTTCCATGCCGCGCAACATCGGGCCCGGATGCAGCACCACCGCGTGCTCGTCCAGCAGCGCCATCCGGCGCTCGGACAAGCCGTAGTTGATCGAGTACTCGCGGGCTGACGGGAAGAACCCGCCGTTCATCCGCTCCGCCTGCACCCGCAGCATGAGCACCGCGTCCGCGCCGGGCAATTCGGCGTCGAGCGAGTGCGCGACCCGAGCGGGCCAGCTGTCCGCGCCCACCGGCAGCAGCGTGCGCGGCGCGACCAGCACCACCTCGGCGCCAAGGGTGTCGAGCAGGAAGACATTCGAGCGCGCAACCCGGCTGTGCAGGATGTCGCCGACGATGACGACCCGCTTGCCCTCGATATCGCCGAGCCGCTGGCGCAGCGTGAGCGCGTCCAGCAGCGCCTGCGTCGGATGCTGGTGCGTGCCGTCGCCCGCGTTGATGATCGCCGGACCCGACGTGCGGCCGGACTGCACGGCCCAGGCATCCATCCAGCGCGCGATCTGGTGTGCCGCACCGGAAGCCGGATGCCGGACGATCAGCGCGTCCGCGCCCGCCGCGTGCAAGGTGAGCGCGGTGTCGCGCAGCGACTCGCCCTTGGACACCGACGAACTGCTGGCGCTGACGTTGATCACGTCGGCGCTCATCCACTTACCCGCCACCTCGAACGACACCCGCGTGCGCGTGGAGTTCTCGTAGAACACCGTCATCACGGTGCGACCGCGCAGGGTCGGCAGCTTGTGCACCTCACGGCCGAGCAGCGCCTGCTCGAAACGTTCGGCCTCGTCGAGCAGGGCCGTCGCGCCGGCCCGATCCAGATCAGTGACCGTCAAAAGGTGCCTCACGACTCCACCTCGCTGACGCTCGGTTCCGCCGTAAGCCATTCGGCCGCTGTGTCGATGGTTCCCTCGCTGCGCTCGCTCACGACTCAGTCTCCTGCCGCAGATAAACCCCGTCCCGCCCGTCGTGTTCGGTGAGCAGGACCGAGATGTCCTCGGCGCGGGAGGTGGGCACGTTCTTGCCGACGTAGTCGGCGCGAATCGGGAGTTCGCGGTGGCCGCGGTCGATGAGCACCGCGAGTTGCACGGCGCGGGGACGGCCGAGGTCGCGCAGTCCGTCGAGGGCGGAGCGCACGGTGCGACCGGAGAACAGCACGTCGTCGACGAGCACGACCAGCGCGTCCTCGATCCCGCCCTCGGGCACCGAGGTGCGCTCCAGCGGCCGGTGCGGCCGGGTGCGCAGGTCGTCGCGGTAGAGGGTGATGTCGAGCGAGCCGAGCGCGGGCCGGACGCCGGAGAATTCCTGGATCTTGTCCGTGAGCCGCGCGGCCAGTGAGGTGCCGCGGGTAGGAATGCCGATCAGCACCACGCGCGGGGCGTCGGTGGCGCCCGCGTCCAGCGCGGTCTTCTCGATGATCTGATGCGCGATCCGCGCGATGGTCCGACTGACATCGGAAGCCGACAACAGCTCCCGTCCTGCCCCCACCCATTCCGGGGTGTGTCGCTGCGATGTCTCGGCAGCGCCGGACTCGGCGGCCCGATCTTCGGGCACAGCCATGCCGACCTCCTTCCCCGCCTCACGGGACGGTCCGTTAAAGGATGTCTTACGGCAAGCAGCGTAACAGCGGCCGCGACGCGGCTTTCACCTGGTATAGGCGGTGTGAGCGGTGCCACGGACCGGTTGTGAGCGGTGCCACGCGGTCGATCCGATATGCCCGTTTCCTCGGGAGATATATGCGTAACCGACAGTAGCGTTAAACGGAGTGGTGTGACACGCTACATAGGAAGCCGCGAACCACGGGAGGGTCAATGGCGACCGATATCTCTGCCGACGAGTCCAACCGGATCACCACTTTCCAGCGCGCCGGGCTGGTGTTCCCGGTGCGTGACACCGGACCGCTCACCGGCGAACCGGTGCTGCTGCTGCACGGCTGGCCGCAGGATTCGCGCAGCTGGACGCCGGTGGCGGAACTGCTGAACAAGGCCGGTTACCGAACCTTCGCGCCGGATCAGCGTGGCGCCAGCCCGACCGCGGCGCCCCGCGGCCGCCGGGCGTACCGGATGGACGAACTGGCCGCCGACGTCGAGGCGATGATCGAGCAGATCGGGCGGCCCACGCACGTGGTCGGCCACGACTGGGGCGCCGTGGCCGCTTGGGCGGCGGGGATCACGATGCAGGATCGCCTGCTCTCGCTGTCGGCGCTGTCCGTACCGCATCCCGGCGCGTTCGCCCGCGCGATGGTGACCAGCAAGCAGGGGCTGGCGTCCTGGTACATGTACCTTTTCCAGCTGCCGCTACTCCCCGAACTGCTGCTGCGTTCGGGCTTGTTTCCCCAATTGCTCCGGCGGACAGGACAATCCGCCGAGGTCGCCGCCCGCGACAGCGCGCGCGTGCGGGACCGGACAATCGCCCGCGGCGGCCTGAACTGGTATCGCGGCATGCCTTTCGGCTCGCCGCGGATGCTGCGCGGGCATGTCACCGCACCCGTGCTGCAGATCTGGAGCGACGGGGACACCGCTGTCCTCGACACCGGGAACAAACTGTGTGCGCGCTACGCGGACGGCCCTTTCCGCCTCGAGGTCCTGTCCGGCGTCTCACACTGGATCCCCGAGGAGGCGCCGGAACCGACGAGCCGATTGCTGGTCGAACATTTCGCGACGAGCAGCGCCCGCTGATCCGCTGGGGCGCAACAACATCACCCCGGCGACACTATCCGGCGGCGGCGTCGAACAGGCACCGCACCAGCTTGTCCGTTACGTCTCGTTCGCTCACTTCGGCGACACCCCCGCCGACCGCGTCGACGCACGCCCGAGCACGGTCCACGTCCCGCTTGAACCGGCCGTTCTCTTTGCCGTCCTCGATCCGCTGATCGATCTCGTTCTTCACACAACGCACGAATAGGTCTGTGCGCCAACCGGCGTCGCGTAATTGATGAACGCATAAGCGCGCGGCGGGTTTGAAAACCTTGTCCGGTTCGACGGTTCCGGCTTCGGCCACCGCCGCCGCGGCCAGCAGCATCCCGGTCAGCGCCGTGGCGACGGCGAACGGCACGACGGAAAGTGGGCGACCTGCAGGGGACATCCCGGCTCCTTCATCGACGAGCATTTCGGCACAGCGCTTACGGCCGCACCACAATTCGGGGAGTGATATCGCGTATTCGACGCCGCGACACTTCCGGATGGGCGCAACCACAGCTTCGCCACCGGCGAGGTCGGCCCCGTCCGCATCGGGGATGTCCCTGCCTACATCTCTGGTATCCCCCGACATACACCGCTGAGGCGATGCCCCGGACCTGCGTCCTGCACAACACTGAGATCGCCCCGCGAATGGCGCGGCAAAGGTGCGCACTCGAAACGAGGAGCCGGACAAATGGCACAGCAAGAATGGCAAGGGACCGTTGTCGAGAAGTCACGCGGACTGCTGGACGGGTCCAATCTCTACCGCCGCCTGGTTGTGCGGCTCGGCGACGGCAGCACCCTCGAGGTGCGGGTGAATCGCTCGTTGTGGAATTCGCTCGAACCGGGCGATTCGGTATCCAAACAGGCCGGAGCGGACCCTGCGAAGGACTGATCCCAACGACGTGCTCGTCCCTTTTCATGACGGCGACAAGAAACCGCTAGCACATATGTTCGATCGGCGGTACTGTCGGCAGCATGTCGACACCGTTGCAGGGATCACTGCTCGACGGGTTCGGTGACACCGAATTCGGGTCGCTGCGGCATGCGCGCCGCACGACTTTGGACCACGGCGCCTGGGTGGACGTGCTGCCCGGCTGGCTGTCCGGCGCCGACGCACTGTTCGAGCGGCTGGTCGACGACGTGCCGTGGAAGGCCGAACGCCGGCCGATGTACGACCGCGTCGTCGACGTCCCCCGCTTGCTCAAGTTCTACGAAGAACACGAACCGCTCCCCGATCCGGCGCTGGCCGACGCGCGCCAGGCCCTCACCGAGCACTATCACCGAGAACTCGGTGAGCCGTTCCGCACGGCCGGG